>CAINGU010000100.1 GCA_903848645.1 uncultured cyanobacterium
AATCTGCATTCTATTTATAGTTAATAACAAATATTCTTTATATGTCAACCCTTACAGCACTTTTAGATATTTGTTGATACATTTTGTAATATTGTTTGGTGGGCGTAGCTAATAGTTTGGCATAACAAGTACCGAAGAGCCTAATAAATTGTGATAATGGCTATCACTACAAATTAATTACCATAAACACAAATTTTGTCAGAAGAAAAATATCATGAATTATCACATAATCATTAATTTTAATAAAAATAGAGCATAAATTGAAATTCAATAATTATTAATAATTGATGATTGGCCATAGTTTATTTTACAACTACCTCCAATCACCAATCACCACATTAAGTCAACGCTTCCGCACCACCGACAACTTCCAGAAGTTCCTGGGTAATTGCGGCTTGACGGGCTTTGTTGTAAGACAAAGAGAGACTTTTAATCAACTCACCGGCGTTTTCGCTGGCGTTACTCATTGCTGTCATCCGTGCTGCTAGTTCACTAGCTGCTGATTCTTGTAAAGCCCGTAATAGCTGATTGCTCAGATATAATGGCAACAAAGAATCCAGAATTTGCACTGGATCTTGTTCAAAAATCATGTCACTAGGTAAAGCTGTCACTGTACTAGCTACCTTTTCCCGTTCTACTTGGAATTGACCACCACGAGTAGTCAAGCGGAAAACTTCATCATCCGCAGCTTCTAAACCTTGGGTATCCAAAGGTAATAGCGTTTGCACAACGGGACGAGAACTAACCAAGGAGACAAATTTTGTATAAACTAGCTCAATCCGGTCTACTTTTTCGGATAGGAATAGAGAAAGTAGTTCGTCAGCAATATTTGTAGCTTCTGCCGCGGTAGGAATTTGTTCTAAACCGCTGTAGGTAGCATCAATAGGCTGATTGCGGCGTTGGAAGTATTGAGTAGCTTTGCGGCCAACCAACACAAATTTATAGTTTACACCTTCAGCTTTGAGTTCCTTGGCGCGATTTTCTGCACGGCGGATCACGTTACCGTTGTAACCACCACACAAACCCCGGTCGCCGGAAATTACCAATAATCCTACTGTTTTAACTTCGCGTTTTTTCAGTAGAGGTAAATCCACGTCTTCAAACCGCAGTCTGGTTTGCAAGCCAAATAATACTTGCGCCAAACGGTCAGCAAAGGGACGGGTAGCAATTACCTGTTCTTGAGCGCGACGGACTCTCGCCGCTGCTACAAGCCGCATGGCTTCTGTGATTTTCTTGGTGTTTTTGACCGACTGAATGCGATCGCGTATTGATTTGAGATTAGCCATAATCCGATTTTAGATTTTAGATTTTAGATTTTAGATTCGGAATTTCGGATTTTAGATGAGACTCACCTGCAAATAAACATCAAATCCCTGTATCTGATGGGTTGATATCTAAATTTTTGGGCAAGTCTATTTAATCCAAAATCCAAAATCCAAAATCTAAAATTGTTACGCTGCTGCTTGGAAGGTCTTTTTGAACTCGGTGAGAGCGGCTTTCAAAGCTGCTTCTTCTGCATCACCGAGGGCTTTTGTACTTTGTACGCCTTGGAAGTATGCAGTGTTAACATTCTTCAAGTAGCCACGTAGACCTAGAGCAAAGCTAGTTATTTTATTAACTGCAATGTCATCTAAGTAACCGTTAATACCAGCGTAAAGAACCGCTACTTGTTCAGCTACGGAGAGAGGATCGTTTTGGGGCTGTTTTAAGAGTTCCCGTAAACGCACACCACGCGCCAACTGATCTTGGGTGGCTTTATCTAAATCAGAAGCGAATTGTGCGAAAGCTTGTAAGTCGTCAAACTGTGCCAATTCTAGTTTAATTTTACCAGCAACTTTTTTCATTGCCTTGGTTTGTGCCGCAGAACCTACACGGGATACTGAGATACCGGGGTTTACAGCGGGACGGATACCAGAGTTAAACAAGTCAGAAGACAAGAAAATCTGACCGTCGGTAATGGAAATTACGTTGGTAGGAATGTATGCGGATACGTCACCAGCTTGGGTTTCAATGATAGGTAGAGCAGTCATGCTACCTTTACCTAATTCATCGCTGAGTTTAGCAGCACGTTCCAACAAGCGAGAGTGAATGTAGAATACGTCTCCAGGATACGCTTCCCGACCGGGTGGACGACGGAGGAGCAAGGACATTTGGCGATAAGCCTGAGCTTGCTTAGAAAGGTCATCATAGATGATTAAGGTCGCTTTGCCTTTGTACATGAAATACTCAGCAATACTAGCGCCTGTGTAGGGTGCGAGGAATTGGAGGGTAGCTGGGTCACTGGCGTTAGCAGCAACAACTACTGTGTAGTCCATCGCGCCTTTTTCTTGTAAGGTTTGAACTACGTTAGCAACGGTGGAAGCTTTTTGACCGATAGCTACGTAAACGCAAACGACATCTTCACCCTTTTGGTTGATGATGGTGTCAATAGCGATCGCAGTTTTACCGGTTTGACGGTCACCAATGATTAATTCCCGTTGACCACGTCCGACGGGAATCATAGAGTCAATAGCGGTAATCCCTGTTTGCATCGGTTCATGTACAGACCGACGAGCAATAATCCCAGGTGCAGGAGATTCAATTAACCGAGTTTCGGTTGTTTTTGGATCACCTTTACCATCAATAGGACGACCCAAAGCATCAACAACGCGACCAATGAGAGCGTCACCTACGCCTACTTGAGCAATTCTACCAGTAGCGGTTACAGAGCTACCTTCTTGAATACTCCGACCTTCACCCATCAATACCGCACCAACGTTATCTTCTTCTAAGTTTTGGGCGATACCAATTGTGCCATCTTCAAATTCTAGGAGTTCCCCAGCCATAGCTTTTTCCAAGCCATAAATCCGGGCAATACCGTCGCCTACTTGTAACACTGTACCAACGTTAGCAACTTTAACCTCTTGGTCGTATTGCTCGATTTGTTGTTGGATGATGCTGCTGATTTCGTCAGGTCTAATGGAAATACTCATTTGTCAGTTGTCAGTTGTTAGTTGTTAGTTGTCAGTTGTCAGTTGTCAGTTGTCAGTTGTTTTTTATTAGCTATTAACTATTGACCATTAACTATTGACTACTGACATTTATTCAGAACTTTTTAGTTACTGCTTAAACGCAAAGAAAGACGACGTAGTTGACCGCGCAAACTAGCGTCAATTACTTGAGAACCAACTTTGATAATTACACCACCAATTAAATCGCTGTCTATTTTGGTGGCTAATTCCACTTGACGAGCTTTGGTCAGAGTAATTACCTTTTCTGTAATTGCTTGCTGTTGGGTTTCTGTGAGGGGAACCGCAGAAGTAATTTCAGCCAATACAGTTTGATTTAGCTGGCGTAATAGCGCCAAATACTGCTCTAAAATTGGTTCTAAGAAAGCAATGCGTCTTCTGTCAACTAACAGCAGTAAAAAGTTACGGAGGCAGGGGTTTACACCTTCCCCAAGTAATTGTCTAAGGACATTTTTCTTGTTCTCTGGCTTGACAAAGGGATTGCTCAAAAAGCTTGTGAGTTCTTGACTCCCTGTTAAAAAGCCGATAAATGTCCGTGCGTCTCCCCCAACTTCTTCTGTTAAGTTTTGAGATTGAGCAATGGATAACAATGCCTGTGCATAAGGCTGAGATATTTCAGCGGTAGCTGCATCACTTTTCATATCTCGCCTCCCAGTTGTGCGATGCTACGATCAATTAAAATTTGTTGAGCATCTGCGCTAATACCACCCTTGAGTTGTCCTTCCACTTTTTGCAGTGCTTGTGCAACTACTTTTTGTCGAAGTTGGGAGATGGCTTTTTCTAGTTCTGCATTCAAATCAGATGCTGCGGTTTCTTTCAACCGAGCCACATCTAAATTTGCTTTAGCTAAAATAGCCTCTTTAGCTGCTTCAGCATTTTCGACCGCAACCTGGGTGATTCTCTGTGCTTCTTGCTGTGCTTGGGTCAACTGTCCTTGGGCTTTAGCCAAGGAAGTTTGTGCTTCCCGCAAGCGTCCTTCTGCATCTTGAATAACGCTTTCAATACTGGAGCGTCTTTCAGTCAAGATATTGGTTAAAACTTTGCGTCCAAAGTAGAATAGTATGCCAATCAGAATTACTAAGTTAATTAGATTGGTTTCCAGGATGTCTAGGTTTAGACCGAAACCGCCTTCTGCCATTTCAGAGTGAACAGCTTCTGCGGCAAGTAATAAAATATTGCCCATGTTACCCATCTACAAGTGCGCTGCTCGCTTGGTAATTCGTTAATTTTTCCCGACAGGGAAAAAAGTGCCAATGTTTTGGACACTTAAATTTCGCCACTTTCTAGGCAAATGCCCTTAAGTGTTTATGCTTTCGTAGAACCAACTTTGGTGATATAACAACCGCCAAGGCATTGAGGAAATCAATTAATCATGGAACTTTATTCCATAACAGGCTTTTACTCCTGACTGGGCGCAGGCCCTGCGCCCCTACCTCCTGACTCCTGCTATACTATTTCACCAAAGCTGATCCTAATAGTTTTTCTAGAATCTGGTTGCTGAGGGCATCAACTTGTCCTTCTAGGGTAGCCATAGCTGCTTGCTTTTGCTGCTCTATTTCTTTAGCAGCTTGTTCGCGTTGAGCCTGGGCTTCCTGTTGGGCTTGGGCTATTTTTTGTGCCGTAATTTTCTTAGCTTCATTCTGGGCAGTTTCTATAGTCAATTGAGACTGCTTACGTGCAGATGACAGTTGCTGCTCATACTCTTTGGCTAAGGTTTCAGCTTTAGCCAAGCGTTCACGCGCATCAAGGTTATTGGTACGGACATAATTATCCCGATCATCCAATACCTTAGTCATAGGCTTGTAGAAAATTGCATTCAACAAAGCTGCCAACAACAGGAATTGCAATGCCATCAATGGCAAGGTAGCATCGAAATCAAACATTTCTCTCCTCTTTGGCTGGAATACTAATTTTCTTGGCTAGTAAGATGATCCAGCCTTTGATAATTTTACGAATCCCGTTCTCACTAATGATCAATAAGTTGCCAGTTTGTAGAGGCGTGTAGATGTCCAGCTTTTCGCTGTCTGTAACAGGGAATTTTAGATTTTAGATTTTAGATTTTAGATTCAAAAAATTTGGCATCAGCACCGTCCTTCAAGACGGAAAAATACTCGCTGCGCTGCGTACGCTTCGCTAACGTAAATCCCAAATCTTTACGCTCTACACTTGTTTGGTGGAGTCAATCCAAAATCGTCAATCCAAAATCCAAAATCGAGTGACATCTTTCACGTCTCTACACTAACAAAACTTTTTCGGTCTTAGGCAAAAGGGTTAGCGAATAGCAATACCAAGGCAATTACCAAACCGTAAATTGTCAAGGATTCCATGAAGGCTAGGGTTAAGAGTAGTGTGCCGCGAATTTTGCCTTCTGCTTCGGGCTGACGGGCAATACCTTCTACTGCTTGACCTGCTGCATTACCTTGACCAATACCAGGTCCAATTGCAGCTAAACCGATAGCGAGAGCAGCAGCTAGAACTGAAGCAGCTTGTACTAATGGATCCATGACGATTTTCCTTGCTTTAACTACAAAAATTACAAATGTACGTAACAGCTAGATGTGTGTTTTACACTGCATTAGCTTTTCAAATCGCTGTAGCGATGTTCTGAGCAAGTTTGCTCGTCTAAACTGGGCGATCAACTGAGGGAGTTAATGCTCCTCATGTCCTTCTTCGCCGTGTCCCTCTAAGGCTTCATGAATATACGCCCCGGCTAGGGTAGCAAATACTAAGGCTTGAATGGCACTAGTAAATAAACCCAAGGCCATTACTGGCAAAGGCACAAAGAGAGGCACGAGCAATACCAATACCGCCACTACTAATTCATCCGCTAATATATTTCCAAATAACCGGAAGCTTAGGGAGAGGGGTTTGGTAAAATCTTCGAGAATGGCAATTGGCAATAGAATCGGTGTTGGCTCGATATATTTCTTAAAGTAGCCTAAACCTCGTTTGCTAAATCCAGCGTAAAAATACGCCAAGGAGGTTAGCAATGCCAATGCGACTGTTGTATTTATGTCGTTGGTAGGGGCGGCTAGTTCACCAGAAGGCAAGTGGATTAGCTTCCAGGGAATTAATGCTCCTGACCAATTTGATACGAAGATAAACAAGAATAGCGTACCAATAAATGGTACCCAGGGGCGATACTCTTTCTCTCCGAGTTGGTTTTTTGCTAGATCCCGAATAAATTCTAGGGCATATTCCATCAAATTTTGGATGCCACGAGGAATTTTTTGGACGTTCCTGGTGGCAGCTAGTGATGCTATTACTAAGATAGCAATCACAAACCATGAGGTGAGAAATACTTGCCCATGTATTTTGAGACTGCCCAGTTGCCACAAGAAGTGATGACCTACTTCTAATTCGGCGAGGGGAAAAGCATTAAAAGCGTTTAATACACTAAGCATGGGCGTTCTTCAAGGTTTTTCCCCAAAAATCGAGGATTGGAGGATTGTCTGTAGGGGTTTAGCACGGCTAAACCCTTTAAGCTTCAGGAATGAATGCAGTTTGCACCATATAGATGAGAAGGGTAGCTTTGTAGGTGAGAAATCCCAGAAATATCGGCAGAATATGTAGCTGATGCCATTGACTTGCCAATACAATCGGGACAATTATCAGAGCAAAACGATTTTTACTCAAACTTTGTTTTTCCCCACCCAGCCTCTCAACATCGTTAGCCAGCATTTTTAAGTAAACCACACCTGTACACGCCCCAATGAAATAATTTAGGGCCATGTTTAAGGAATAAAAAATCCACACAGAGATAAAAATAATCCCCGTCAACACAAGTGTGATTACTAACAACTTCTGGTAGAGTTGATAGAACTCTTCCATGGAAGGGTCTACTGGTTCTGTTTTTTCAAAACCAGATTTCGCATCTTGTTGTGTTGTCTGAGTCGGTGCAATTGATTCTTCTGACAAGCTCACGAGACTTGAAACCAGTACAGTTAACTTAAGATGACTGCACATTCAGTCAGTTGAATCATATCACGATCCGGTAACAACACTTTAGAAAAAAACAATTAACTTATTTTTGTCAGTTGTCAGTTGTCAGTTGTCAGTTGTCAGTGGTAAGAAAATTGCCTGGTTACTGATTTTTTTATGCAGCGGGGGTTAGTAAGAGTAGTTGTTGTTTGAGGAGGTATCTTACTCCGTTTAAGTCTAGCTCAACTTGGGCTAAAATTTCAGCCACGGTGGCAGAACCATGACATTTTTGCATAAACTCAAATTCTGCTGTTGTTAAGTTAATAATTTGATAATCATAGTTAAATAAGCATTGACTGGGAAACCCATCTATGCAAGGGTTGAGTTCGGGAATTGCAGCTAATAAAGTGTTATCTGCTAACCAGTCAATTTTGGGTAGGGGAGGACGACTGAGGAAAAATTCGTAATGGGTAACTTCTGGATTCAGTAATTCTATCAGTCGGTAACGTTCTCTTTCACTTAATTCTTTTGCTCGTTCGATTAACTCCGGTGCTTTTTCTAGCAGCTTTTCTAGTTGCCAAAATCCAGGATTGGAAAAACCCACAAAGTCTAAACCCGAAGCGTCTATTAATTCAAATAGTGTATCAATATTGTAATCAGTTTCCTGGGGATGTACGTACATATCAGCAAAACATTCATCCCGCTGGTTTTCCATTGCCCATCTTTCTTTTTCGCGCTTGACAATGCGGTTATTTTCTGGTAGAGAAGCAAATATTTGTCGTCCGACTTGGACACCATCACGATAGTCACCGCGTTTGTTATCTTGGAGGAGAGCGATCGCTTTTTGCATGAGTTGTATTTCCCATCTTCCCAGTTCTCCATACACAAAAATGTGCATTAATCCACCGGGGGCGAGTTTTTTCGCTAATGCTTCAATACCCCGAATGGGATCTGGTAAATGATGAAGCACACCGACGCAATTAATTAAGTCAAATTCGCCTGGTATCTGATTCACATCATAGATACTCAGGTGATGAAATTCTACACGGTCTGCGCCGGAACTTTGACAGCGTTTTTTGGCTACTTCTAATGTACCAGCACTTAAATCTATTCCCACTACCTGTGCATGGGGGTTGAGATGTACTAAATATTCTGTTCCGACTCCTGAACCACAACCAGCATCAAGGATGCGTATATCTTGCTTTTGGGGTTTTCTACCTGTGCAGAAGTTGTAAGCAGCTAACCAATTCCAACGCCAATTATATCCTGGAGGTGGTTCGTCCAGGATGGGTTCGGGGGGGAATGGGTAGGTATCGTAGAGTTTGGCAACAGCAGCACTTACTTGGGAGTCGGACATGATTAGGATTAACGCAGCATCTCTGAGTTTACCGGATGGGGGGATTTTGGGCAAAGAATAAATTCTGACCATTCGTAGGGGTTTAGCATTGCTAAACCCTTACTGTTGATAGCTATGGGTATTGATTCCGTAATCACACTAATGTTAAGCTATGTAGTAACAAGTAAAATCTAGTTTATATATTTTGCATCTCAATTTGATTAATCAGGAGTATCAAAAATGCCAGTAGGTTTGCCTGAATTCGTGGAAAACCCGGAAAATAGTTGTCCGGTAATTCTCTTGCTTGATACCTCTGGTTCAATGTCAGGACAATATCACAGGATAAAAAATTACTAGGAGTTAGGTTAACGCACTTTGTTTCAACCCATGACACAATAATCATAAGTGATATTGATGTTACTGTGTTAAATCAATGGTATATTTTTATAGCTACGAGTGTATTTTATTGATTTAGTGGTTTGTTTAGTAGTATACTCGCACAGGTGGGAAAAATATTTAGATAAAGATAGCTATTAGTTTTTAATTATATCTAGTTAGTTTTATCAATGGTAGTCAAAAATAACCAGTTCATATTTGGTTTATATAAAAGCATTATGCAAAATCAGATTTTTATTTTGGAGTAAACTTTATGAATCAGCAAGCACTGAAACAAGCATTAATTAATCTTCCTGATAATGCAAAAGAACCTGTAGTTGGCAACATCTTCATGCCTGAGTTTTGTAAGGAACTTGGTTTTGATAAGTTGGAGGTTTTTCCTAACTATAAGACTGGAAATAGTAAGGATGCTGTAGATTACTCTTTACGTCATAATCGTGATAATTCAGATATATTTATAAATACTGGATCTAATCCACGAATATTAATTGAGATTAAAGGTAGAGACATTAACCTCACTGAAGGAACTGCACAATATAAGCAAACTGTTAATCAGATCAAACGTTATTTACTCTCTCCAAAATGTAAAAGTGTTCAATGGGGAATAATTACTAATTCACAACATATTCAATTATTTAGAAAACATGGTAAAGTCGTGCATCCAGCGTCTACTTCTTTAGAAATTGATGCAAATAATATTAACACAATTGTACAGCAGATTAGACAAAAAATAGAACATACTCCAAAAGCCTTAACCGTAGCTATTTATAATAATAAAGGTGGCGTTGGTAAAACTACAACTACAGTTAACTTAGCAGCTATTTTAACACTTTTAGGTAAAAAAGTATTAGCAGTAGATTTTGATCCAAATCAAAAAGATTTAACTAATTCTTTAAATTGTCAAACTCAAAAATCTACCTTTTTTTCTTTATGTGAAGATAAAAATAATGTAGTTTCAATCAAAGATGTTATACAATCATATAAAGTAGAATTTAGAAACCCAAAGAAAAGTTTGAGTTTCGATATTATTCCTTGTGATGAAATATGGGGACAAAAAGGGGAAGATGAAATTAGAACTTTATTCAAACTAGATAGATTACGCCAGGTTTTAAGCAAGGTAAAATATCATTATGATTATATATTAATTGATGCTTCTCCAAACTGGCGTTTTTTTAGTCAAAGTGCTTTACTCGCATCAGATGTTGTTTTGATTCCTACTAAACATAATGATCTTTCTTCTTTAGAAAATGCAGCTAAAGCTATCAGAGAATTTATTCCATTAATACAAAAAGTAAAAAAAGATGGTTCTCCTATAGCATTACCTATTTTTTGGAATGGAGAAAAAATAGGAGAAGTAGCAAAAACCACAGCACAAAAAGCTATTGATAATATTATCAACAAAGATAAAAGTTTATTACCCTATTTTTATCCACGTTATACTAATACTACCAAGAATCGTCATATTTTTGAAGTACCTAGTAATGCTTATATAGCTACTGCTGTTTTCTCTCACATACCTGCTGTTTATAAGTATAAAATTGCTTATGATTATTATTTAGATTTAGCAAAGGAGTATTTTTTACAATGAACTTAGACAATATCGGCAATTTAATGTATCTGTATATGAAAGAAATCACTCCTAGCGAAAGTATAGATACACCTGATTTTTTAATCAAGTCCACAGCAAAAGTATTAAATGAATTAGGAGGACGTAACTGGATACCTGTGATAGTTAAAGAAACAGGAGAAGATGAATATCAAGTAATTGGTAATTCCTTTATTTATGCAGTTGCAGAAGAAGCTGGTTTAGAAAGAATTTGGTGTATTATTGCTGATGATAGTGAAGATACTGCAAAAATCAGTAAAATTCTTACAGGTGAAATTTTACCAAAAATCAATTTAACCTATGCTACCAGAGATGAAATCAAAGCAGCATTAGAATATTTAATTGAAAAACCCGGAAGCAGTTTAAAAGGTGTAAAATTAGCAGTTGCAACTAATAGAATTGATGAAGCACCGCGTAAATATTGGAAGAATTTAGATCCAATTACAACTTTGAAATGTCGTATTACCAAAGCCAAATTAAAGGATTTAAAGCAAGTTTTTTACGTCACACCTGAACCACTACCGGAGGTTATTAAAGATCCGGTACTTCTGAAAACATTAACTGTAACGGAATTGAAGAATATGGCTAAAAAGCGTGGTATTGCAGGTTTTAGTAAGAAAAGTAAAGATGAATTAATTCAGTTATTAAGTGAGTAATTTTTAGATTTTTATTGTGATCGTCAGAATCAGGATAACCAGGATGTTAGGATGTACAGGATTGTAGTTTGTAGATTTTCTGTGAATATTTAATCATTATAAATTATGATTTAGAGAAAAATATATTTTCTATCATTCACAAAAACCTATATTTTCTAAAAAACATCCTGTTAATCCTTAAATCCTGGACATCCTGATTCTGACAAATAATGAAATTTATTCCCTAGCTTCCTCAATTTATGGTATTTTTACCCTGATTATAGTTTTCCGTATTTTTTGTAATCTGGCTAAAAATATCCTGAATCATGACTAATAATGATGTTGTCCGTCAACTACATGATATAGCTGAACAATTTCATATTTTTGAATGTGTTCCTTGTGCTATAGCTTTGCGTCAATTCCTGATTAATCAGAAAATACCTGGTAGAGAAATTAACTTGTTTACAGGGAGTACAGAAGACCCATTCTGTAATATCTACCATGAAGTTTTACAACAAAACATCTCCATTAACGGTAGACATTATGCTATTGCAGTAGAAATTGATGGACAAGAACTAATTTTTGACAACATTCACCCCGAAGGAATTTCTAGGGTAAACTGGATAAATAACTTATATTGCGTTATACAAGATTTAGGTGGAGAATTTCAAATTACTGAAACAGAATTTTAACCAGAGAAATATTATGTTTGATTTATACGATTTAATCCGCAATATCCAAAAACGTCCAGCTATGTATTTAGGAAAAGTAACCATCGCTAACCTTCGCACTTTTATAGCTGGTTACAGTTTTGCCCGTCGTCAAATGCAAATACCTCAAACTGCACAAGAACAAGAATTTTCAGGTTTTCAAACTTGGATACAACAAAAATATAATGTTGCTTATAATCAAACTTGGGATCAAATTATTCTATTTTTCTCCAAAGATGAAAATACTGCTTTTGAGGAATTTTTTAAATTATTTGATGAATTTAGACAAACAAAGTCTTTTTCTCAACAGCAAGAAAATATAAAAGTAGATTCAGTCAGTATCATGTAATCTTTGAAAGATTCAGACATTTTTTATTTATAATAAAGAAGAATCGCAATCATACATCATACAAATTAAAAACAATGGGAATATTCGGATTTGGTAAAAAGTCGGCAATGCCTACATCTGAGCAAGCTTTACCAGGACGTAACGAAGTAATGCGAGTCCCCGCACAACATTACGTTAACAAAAACCCTCTCAAAGCACCTTTTCCCGAAGGCTTAGAAACCGCTATGTTTGGTTTAGGCTGTTTTTGGGGAGCAGAACGCAAATTTTGGCAACAAGAAGGAGTTTACACCACTGCGGTAGGTTATGCGGCTGGTTACACACCCAATCCCAGTTATCAAGAAGTATGTAGCGGCATGACCGGTCATAATGAAGTAGTGTTAGTTGTGTTCAACCCCAAAGTAATTACTTATTCCCAACTGCTGAAAGTCTTCTGGGAAAGCCACAACCCCACCCAAGGAATGCGTCAAGGTAATGATGCTGGTACTCAATACCGTTCAGGAATTTACGTTTATTCTGAAGAACAAAAACAACTAGCAGAAACATCACGTAACGCTTATCAATCAGCCCTCAGCGGTGCAGGTTATGGTAAAATTACCACAGAAATTTTAGATGCACCTGAATTTTATTATGCTGAAGAATATCATCAGCAATATTTAGCCAAAAACCCCGGTGGTTATTGTGGTTTAGGTGGTACTAACGTAGCTTGTCCAATAGGTCTTACTGAAGCCCAGGTAAGTTAGAAACGTAGAAATCAAAATTGATCTAGGTTGGGTTTCCTATCTTGAACCCAACCTTGTTATGTTAGAAATATGAGGATTCACATTTTCTATTAATTTAAATATTATGTCTTTACTCAAAAGCTCGCTCATTGGTTTAAAAGCAGACTCATTCCGTCATCCTCTGGACTTGGAAGCCACCAAAACTCTGAAGCAAATTCCCGGTTTAGATATGATGGTGCGAAATTTGCTCGGTCCAATGGCCGAACAAGTTTTTTATGTAGAAAATATCGCTTCTAGTATTTTAGTAGGAGAAAAACAACTCCCCCATTTACACAAGTTATTATTAGAAGCTTGTCAAATTCTCGATATAGATCCGCCTCAGTTATATGTGCGTCAACATCCAGCCCCTAACGCTTATACCTTTGCCATGCGAGGTAAGCAGCCCTTTGTTGTCATCCATACATCCTTAATTGATATTCTCACACCAGAAGAAATACAGGCTGTAATTGCTCATGAATTGGGTCATCTCAAGTGTGATCATAGCGTGTATTTAACACCTGTGAATTTATTGATTTTAGCCGCTGCCATTGTGCCAAATGTTGGTGCTGTTTTGGCTCAAGCTATCCAATCACAATTATTAGAATGGGTACGCTGTGCTGAGTTTACCTGTGATCGCGCCGCTTTGTTAGCTACCCAAAACCCTAAAGTGGTCATGTCAGTATTGATGAAGTTAGCCGGCGGTTCTCCCACTTTAGCACCGCAACTGAATCTAGATGCCTTTATTGACCAAGCTCGTGCCTATGATGACATTAGCAAAACGGAATTGGGGGAAATGGTGAAATCTGCCAGAACAGCCCAATTAAGCCATCCTGTCCCCGTATTACGGGCGCGAGAAATTGATCGTTGGGCAGGTAGTCAAGAGTACCAAAAATTGGTGCAAAATCACGGCATTAATCATAAAAGTGAAACTGCATCTCAAGGCGGATGGCGTAATTGGTAGATTTTGCTAGAGTCAATTAGAATATGAATTTTTTATCGCCGATTAATTTATTTGGATATGAACAACTAGCAAAAGAGCATCTTTCTCAGATGGCTTTTGATTATTACAGTAGTGGTGCATGGGATGAAGTCACGTTGCGAGATAATCTCGCTGCTTTTACAAGAGTTAAACTTCGTCCGAAAATGTTAGTTGATGTTAGTGAAATTAACCTCACTACCCAGGTATTAGGGGAATCTTTGCAACTACCCCTATTAATTGCACCAATGGCTTTTCAATGTCTTGCTCATCCAGAAGGGGAAATTGCTACAGCCTTAGCAGCAGAAACCGCAGGTGCAGGTATGGTGCTGAGTACACTTGCTACTAAAAGTTTAGAAGAAGTTGCGAAAGTTGCCAATGCTTTGCAATGGTTTCAGCTTTACATCCACAAAGATCAGGGTTTAACTCAGGCTTTAGTAGAACGAGCATACAAAGCAGGCTACAAAGCAATTTGTCTGACGGTGGATGCGCCTATGTTGGGAAAGCGAGAACGAGATCAGCGCAATGAGTTTACCTTACCCCCTGGCTTACATCCCGCTAATTTAACTAATATCTCCGGTTTGGACATTCCCCAAGTACAAGGGGAATCTGGCTTGTTGACTTATTTTGCTCAACAGATTAACCCCGCAGTCACTTGGAAAGATTTGCAATGGCTACAATCTCTTAGTCCCCTACCTTTGGTGGTGAAAGGCATTTTACGGGCTGATGATGCTATCCGGGCTGTAGAATGTGGCGCTCAAGCAATTGTAGTTTCTAATCACGGTGGTAGACAATTAGATGGAGCGATTGCTTCTTTAGATGCCCTACCCGAAATTATAGCCGCAGTGGACGGTAAAGCCGAAGTCCTATTAGATGGGGGCATTCGTCGAGGTACAGACATACTCAAAGCCTTAGCTTTCGGTGCTAAAGCCGTACTCATTGGACGACCTGTGTTATGGGGATTAGCGGTAGGTGGACAAACTGGAGTATCTCACATCATCTCCTTATTACAAGACGAGTTAAAACTGGCAATGGCACTTAGCGGCTGTGCTACCTTAGCAGATATTGATTCTAGCTTGGTTAGCCAGTTACCAAAAAAATTTCTAAATTAAATCTGATTCCCTATTGCCAAAATAAAAAAATAGGTTATACTTGTAAAAGTGACACCCAAGGGCGGGTGGCGGAATTGGTAGACGCACCGCACTCAAAATGCGGCGGCCGTGAGGTCATAGGAGTTCGATTCTCCTCCTGCCCATTTAAAAAAAATAAACGCAAGTTACAGCTTTTTTCTAAATAGCGTGCGTTAGTGCTATCCGTCTATATCTAAATTTTAGATGGATAGCATTCAATGACGATTACATAACCGAAGAATTATGAACTCGTTCTTGATGGGAATATCGGTAGTATGAATTATAGCTGTTAGTTTGGGTTTTATCACCGTTAACAACTATACCCAATAGATTGATTGGATATGTTCTCAGGCTGTCTTGAACTTGTGCTAAGGCTGATTTATCTGTTTTATTCATTCTCACAACTAGCATTACACCATCAGTATGAGGTGCTATTAATCTAGCATCTACTAATCCCAGCATGGGAGGCGCATCATAAATTACTAAATCAAAACTTTGATGGCAATAGTCCATAATCTGCCTCATTCTATCTGATGATAGCAATCTTGCGGGGTCAGGTGGTATTGGACCAGAAGTAATTACAGATAAATTCTTCATATTGGGCATTTCTTTAATTACCTGCTCTACCTCCATATTTGAAGAAATTAAATTACTTAATCCCCACAGATTATTTAATTCTGATAATCTGTGAATCTGAGGACGGCGCAGATCAGCATCTACAAGTAATACCTTTTTTCCCATGGCTGTGGCTATTTTTGCCAGATGAAATGCTACTGTACTTTTACCATCTCCTGGAATAGATGAGGAAATAATTAAAGAACGAATAGGTTGATCAGAATTGAGTAGTTGAAGATTACTATATAAAACTTGTAAAGATTCCAAAAATGCTCCTTGCCCATAATAGTTATTTTGGGAAGACTGAGAACGAAAGATACGAGACAGTTGATCCCTGCCTTGGGGAATATCTGCTGTAACTATTTCTGCATTACTTATTCTGTTTTTCTGATTTAAGTATGAATTAGGAGATACGGTTTTATCAAAGGGAAGAGTTCCTAATATAGGCAGTCTGATCTTATCTTTAAGACCCTCAATGGTATGATAGGTATTATCCATCTCTTCTATGAGTAAGGCAGTGCCTATAGCTAACAAAGAACTAGCGACAAGTCCCATTAGTAAACTGCGGGTAATATCTGGTGAAATTGGGGATTGTGGCTGAGTAGGTGCTTGGATTAATTCCCAAGGCAGTTCTGTTTGTGCTACTTCTATTTGCAATTTTTCCCGGTTGGCTAAAAACCGATTTAAACTTTCATTTGCTAGTTGTAAATTCCGCTGGATGTCAGTATATTGTCTAGATAAAACTGGTAATTGCTCTAATTTTTTTTGCAATTGTTGTTCTACTTGTGTCAGTTGTTGACTATCTACTTCTATTTTTCTAATTAGAGTCGCAGCTTCAGCTAGTTTGATATTCAAAGACCGCTTTGCTTCTTTTTCGATAATAGGTAAGAGGTTGTCTCTTTTTTCTTGTAAGGTTTGAATAATTGGGTTATCTGGCTGAAATCGAGTTAATTCTCCAGATATTTGCGTGTCTAATTGGCGCTGTTGAGTGATTAACTGTTGATATAGAGGGGCATTATTAATTGCAGTTAATTGTCCTGCTTCTCCCTGTAAACTCTGATAATTAGCCCTCGCAGCGACTAACTGTTGATTTATAGTTAGTCGCTGTTGCGTTAGAGATTGGATTTGTGCAGAAATTGTTTGAGATTGGTTTTCTGGGTCAATAAAATTGTACTTTTGGCGGAATATCTGCATTTCTTTTTGGAAGTACAATACCCGATTTTGGATCTCAGGTAATTGTTTGTTCACAAATTGAATTCCTTGACGCAGCTTAGTTTGTCGCTTGTCTAAGCTGTAGGTTAAATAGAACTTAGAAATTGCATCTAGTACAACTTTAATTTTTTGAGTATCATTACTTTTATAGCTAACTTCAATTACTTTTGCTGCTCCAAAGCGACGAATGGTTAAACCTTCCAACAAGGAAGTATAAGTAATGTCAGAATAGGATTTTTGCAACTTTTTCAGAACTGGTTGCAACAATTCTGGACTTTTGAGAACTTGAATTTGACTTTCATAATCTAGTCCATTTCTAGAGATATTAGAGTCTCCCAGGTTTACTTTCCCTATATTATTATCATCATTAACAGGTTCAACTAATATTTGAAAGTTGCCTTGATAGATAGCTTCCTGTTTCAGTGCTGAATAAGTAACACCAGCCATGGCAACTGTGATTACCCCTGTAATGATAATTGCTCGACGCTGTAAAAGTCCAAGAAATTGCCTTAAATTCCAATCATTAGCCTCTTCGGAAAACGAAGAAATTGTGGAATGCGGAAATAATCTAGATGTAGAAACGATATTATCGTCAGGATTTGTGTGGTTTGTAATTTGCTGATCAATCATTGATTTCTATGGGGTAAATAGCAAGGACAAAATATATAAACGTTTGTTAGTTAGACAATTAAAATGGATTAGAAAACAATTCAAAAGTAAGATACCGCTATAACAATGTGGAGAGAACTATTTGAATTTATTCTGTCACCATGTAAAGATTCCAGGGTCTGTGGTTTGCCAGTACAGGAATGTTTTGTATGTATTATCTTGAACTGTCAATAATAGCTTGTGTCGCTATTGGATCTGTGACTGCCAAGGAACAACACATTTATATTTTACATCCTGATCTATTAATTGTCTGTACATATTACTAATCTAATCTAATTTATATTACCATCTAATAATTTTTGTAACTATTCATTTTTGGCATTGCGAGAAATCATATCTTCAGATATTATCCTTTTTTTGATTGGTTGAGCAGGATTACCTGAGTAAATTATACTGGGTTTTAATGATTTTCCCGTGACACTACCTAGCGTTAAAACTGCTCCTTTACCAATGGTAACACCCGGTCCTATAATTGATTTAGCTGCTATCCAACTGCTTTCTTGAATATGAATAGGGGCAGGAATTAGTTGAAAGTTGGGGTGATTCCAGTCATGATTACCCGTACAGAGATAAACACCTTGGGATAAACAAACATGATTTTCGATGACTACGGTAGCTAGATTATCAATCCAAGTATCTTCCCCAATCCAAACATAATCACCAATAATCAAGCGCCAGGGAAACTTGATTTTGACTCCAGGTTTTATCCGTACACCATTACCAATAGTAGATCCAAAAAGTCTAAGTATCCAAATTTTGATAGATGATACAGGTAGCCAATAACTTTCTATTAAAGGTGAGCCAATGAAGTACCATAAAAGTTGTTGGTGATAGGGCGCACCGGGCGTATAATTGCTAAGAGTATAATTATCTAAACGCATATAATAGGGGAACGTTGGTTCAAGCTGGCTCCAGTACGACCTGATATAATCCACAATAGGCAACGGCCACTATCACGGATAATGCGAAGGATGGATTCTCTAGGGCGCTGAGTGGGAATAGAGATGGGGGTAAAAGTAATACCTTGACTGCCTAGAACAAGTGTAGCAATGATTTTAGCCCTCGGTAAGTGAAAATCTGAGGTAATTAAGTAAATGTGTTGAATATGGCGGTGTTGAAAATCATTAACTAGTGTAGTGAAATTAGTCACTGTGTCTACAGCACGGTAGTCGAGGTGAATGCGGTTAGTAGGAATGTCTACAACCTGGAAAATAGCAAAAGCTTGGGCTGGGAGGATACCACTGGAAACCCAAATGTCTAAATTGGGATGATTTTGGGTAAATTCGGCAGTAAATTTTTCTCGTTCTGGTCCTCCACCAAGGGTAAAAATAGCTTGGGGATGAGGTGCTTGATAAGAAGCGATCGCTATGCGTATGGGTATAATACTGAGCAAGATCAGGATAAAGCCCACTAAATTTAAAACCCAATATTTTTTGAATTGGTGATATAACCACTTCATGAATAAAATGAATGTGTTTTCAATTGGTTTGTTTGGACTGTTTTCCAAAAAGTGTACACAAGAAATATTAATTCTCCCACCTTGATCAAATTAGCATCATACAATTTAATAGATGTTATTGGTTAGTTATTGGTTAGTTATTGTTTGGTAAGCTATAATTAGTTTTTTGGCTATGGTTTGCCATGAATATTGTTGTAATGCAAATTGACGACCATTTTCTCCCATTTTTTGCCGCAATTGAGGATGATTTAAAAGATGAGCGATCGCATCTTGCAAAGATTGTAATTCACCATCTATAATCATACCAGCTCCAGATTGTGAAATTTCTGGCGCAATTTGTACACCGGGCGTTGTGATAATTGGTAAACCAGAAACCATTGCTTCAGCTAAAGCAATACCAAAGTTTTCGGAATAAGTAGGTAATACAAATAAATCTGCACCTTGTAAAAGCAAGTCTTTTTCATATCCACTAACAAAACCAACAAATGAAGTTTTATTTGCTAGATTGAGAGATTTTACCTGTTCTTGTAAAGAATTAACATATATATCTTCACCAGAACCAGCAATAATTAGATGAAAATTGCAGTTATTTTTGACTAAATTACCTAATGCTTCAATTAAAAGTTCAGGACGTTTTTTGTAGTGAAGACGAGAGAGAAAAAGAATGATAGGAATGTCAGAGGATATACCATATTTATTCCGTAGCTGTTGTTTAGCATTAGGAATAATTTCCGGAGGATTAACTCCCAATGGTAAAACTATTTTAGGCCGCTTTACGCTAAAGTTTACTACATCTTCCATTTCTCCAATAGAAGTACAATGAATAGCGGCTGATTTATCTAAATTTCGTCTCTCTATTAAATAAGTATAAATCTGTTTTTTTAACTGACTTTGTGCTAAAGCCCAAGGTGCTAATTGTCCCATAGTTCTGATTGTATATGGTACTTTTTGATATTGGGAAATTACAGCAGCACAACTAGGAAGATAGGAGAATAAATAGTGATTATCTAAAATGTCATAATTTTTGATATTTTGCCATAGCCATTGTGTAAAGGTAAATGAAGGTAAAAATGCTTTAATTTGGGCATTACGAGGAAAAAACCAAACTGGAACTTCTTGATATTCTAAACATTGGCATAATGGGACATCTAATAACTTGCCATCATCATCATTAGTAGTAGCAATTTCTACATCAATTCCTTCTTTTCTTAAAGCCGTAGCTAAATTTAATACTACCTGAGTTGGACCTCCCAATTTAGGGCTAATAGAAGGAATTATGTGTAAAACTTTCATATATTAAAAATTTAGTTGGGTGGATAATTGTAGGATATTCCCTTCTTTATACCTAAGAAACCAGGAAATCTTTTAGCAAAGAATATCAAACCAAAAATTGGTAACATAGAAGTTGTAAACCCAATCAAACTTCGCATAGAAATTGCGGCTGTAAAAAAGCCTAAAGCGTTAACAACTATACCATAACCTGTATTGTGAAAAGCGGCTGTCCGAGACCACCAATTAGCTAAAATTCCTAAACATAAGGAGATTATTATCACTGCCAATATCCCTCCCATCATATAGCATTCACCCAGATAAGTTGCAGAAACTGTCCAACCATTAGCACCTACAACTTCTTCAATAGATACACTTAAACCTACTGGTTTATCAGGCCATAACACTCTAGGAATAGGCTTACTTAAAAACACAAATAATAGTTCTAGTCCGATAAAATCATGTTTACTAGGAAAGGCATCTATTAATAAACCCATACTATAAAGATTATAGTCAACGGATAGAGTTTCTTGTACTTGCTTACTTGCATAAGCTGCTGTGGCTAAATAATTCATTATTCCCATTTGTCTAAACCCCAACATATGACGGGTAGCAAATACCATTGCATAACCCATGACACCAATAGGAATGCTAACATTGAATAGATTAGGACGTTGTAATGTTAATAAATAACCACCTAAGAAGGTAGCTAAATAAGAACCAAAAATGTTTCTTGTCCCACCAGAAAATCCTTCAAATAGTGTAAAAATAAAGATAAAAATAACCAGAAATATTTGCCAACTGTTAAAAGAACGACGACGATTCCAGATAATACCTGCTAAGGGTGGTATTACATAAGTTAATATTTTCCATTCAGATAAAAATACTCGCCAATCGCCTAAACTTCCTCTTCCCCAAGGTACAGCAAAACGAGGACCTAGTAAAGCTTCTACTACTTTGACTGGATTGAAATCTACTGACATAAATATATTAAAATAAGCGAGGAAAGTAGATAATAAAAATATTCTGAATAGTGTTTTATCAGGAATATTATTAAAATCTAACCATCCAGATGGTGCTGGTTTAAAAAAGTTGATATGACGACCAATAGCTAAACCTGCAAATCCTATTAATAAAACTTCTAGCGCATCCAAAGTTTGTTGAGAAGTTAAAAGTTGGTCAAATTTTGGTTGGGGATATAAAAATTCTATGAGTGTTAAAAAATATAGAGATAATATACAAACAATATCGGCTCTAAATAAGTTTCTCCAGCCTTTTCTACTATCACAGAAAATACTGATAGCTATTGCTATTGCCACGATAATGGCGACTTGATTCGCCATAAAAGCAGGATTCATGTTTATGTTAATGGTTGTAAATGCGACAATTAAGCCACAGATGATGGCAAATGTTCCTATCTCTGTTGCTTTAGCAATACGGGGTTTAAAGTTGGGTGGATTTGGTTGTGGATATTGGGAGGAAATGTTCATTATTTAAAGGTCAAATAAGTAAATTATTAGGTCTAAAAAGTTAATCAGGAATTAGTTAAGTTCTTATACAAGAAAATGTAATTATATACCATTTTTTCCAAAGAAAATTTTTCTTTGATGATTTGATAACCAGCATTTGCTATTATGGCACGGTCTTGAGAATTAATAAAAGTTTTTAAACCTTGAAATTTATCTTTTTCAGACACTACACAACAAGATCCTTGGGGAAACTTTAACTCATCTGCTAGAGTTGAGGTAATGACACAAGGTAAAGACCAAGCCATTGCCTCTAATAATGCAAATGGCAACCCTTCAAAAGCTGCTGGATGAAAGAAACCATCTGCTGATGCTAAAAATGGTGTTACGTCATTTTGCCAACCTAAACGTTGGATATAATCTTGGGCATGATTTTCTATAACCCATTGATCCCATACAGCAGTTAAACCACCATCTCCCAGCCATAAAAAACGAGCAGATGGTATCTTATATTTAAGGTAATTAGCCCATTGTAAAAATAGCAGTGGTTGTTTTTGTGCTTCCATTCTTCCTACTGCTACTATTAATAATTCCTCTGGATTAAGTTTTAGTTGTAACCGAGATTTTTGGCGTTTAGTTAAACGTTCGTTTTCTGTAGGTAGATAAACTCCATTATTAATAACTACTATTTTCGTTGAAGATGGATTAATTGAAGAAAGAAAATAAGTTAATTCTTGTCCTCTATTTTCTGAAATTGCTACTAGTGAACCTTTAAAATTTTTTAATGCCGTTTTAGCGATAATATCTCGCCATTTTCCTAAAAATGCTCCTAAACTCGCTTGGGTTTGAGTAATATGAATAGTTGTTAAAGATGGAATTTTTAGATAATTACTCAATGTTAATAAATCTAATCCATCTTCTAAATTTTGCTTGTTAAAATGAAGAATGTCTGGTTTAAATCCTTGCCATTGAGATATAATATCTTGATTTATTTGCGGTAATATGTAGGTAAAGGATCGGAATTTATGATTGTATGTATTAGTATAAGGTGATCGCAATACTTCTCCAAATTCTGCAAATGAGTTAGCAAGTTCATCCATAATTGGATTTTGTGAACACCATAAACCCACAGAATGTCCTTTTTTAGATAATTCTTTCCCCAAATAAATTAAGTATAGTTCTCCTCCTCCTCTTGAACCTGAACTGCTACTAATAAAAAGGATTCGCATAGAAATTATTTTATGATTTTATTTTATTAAATACATCAATCCACTTTTGTGCGCCCATAGCTGGTGATATTTCTAATGATTTTTGAAGTGAGGCTGTACTAGCAACTTGAATTTTATCAGGTTGTTGTAAATAACTCATTAAAACTTCTGCTAAAATCTCAACGTTACCATTAGGAAATAAATCTCCATTTTCTCCTGGATTAATTAAATCATAAGCAGAACCTACACCATCAGAACATATTACAGGTAAACCTGCTCCAATTGCTTGATTTACTACTACACCCCAACCATCATAACGGCTAGGTAAGACAAATAAGTCGGCTTGATGGAAAAATTCAGGTAAATTTTCAGGAGGTTGGAATCCTGCATATTGAATTTTTTGACGGGTTTGTTCTGGTATTGTTTCTAGAAGTTGAGGAAGTTCTGCTTCTCTTCCTACTAATAGTAAATGAGCATTGTAACCAGATTGAATTAAATGATTAAATGCTTGTAATAAAATATCAACTCCTTTCCGTGCTATCATTTGACCACAAAATAAAATAGTAACAGGATTTCTGGGTCTTTGGGGTAAATTTTGACTAAAAGGAGTTAAATCGCAATAGTAGGGAATATTAAAGATAGGTTTATCAGGAAACCTTTGTTGATAGTCTTGTTGTGCTTGAGTACCAATAGCAGCAATTCCATAACAATTATTTAAAGCACTAGCTAAGTATTTTTGTAATTTTCCTTTTATTCCTTGGGAATTAGCCACCATTTTTTCACCCCAAAAAATACAAGGAACTTGTTTAGCTTGCCATCTCAGTAACAATTGAGTAGTAACATTCATGTAACCATTTAGTACAACCACATCAGCTTGAGTAGTTGGAAAATGGTAGTTAAAATGAAAGCGAGATAAACCCCAACTAAGATGAAATCCTGGTAATATATGTTCATAAGATTGTAAGGGTTTTTCTGGCCAAGGAGAATCAGCACAAGCAGGTTCTAGATAATAAACTGTTAAATTTATTTCTGGACAGCGAGAGATTTCAAAGAATAAGTCTCTTTGATAAGGAGATGGGAGAATAGAATAGAAAGTAACACTAATTTTTTGAACATGAGCATATTTCATACTTGAATTTTTAACATTTTGTAATGATTATCTATCTAAATTCATGTTTTTCGCCTGTATTTTAATATAATTTATATATGTAATTTCTGAGCCTAAATTACTATAGTAGTTATTAAGTATTTCAATCTCAGATCAAGATGTAGATCTTTGATTTTTTTACTCAGAATCCAAAATACTTTTCTTAATAAAAATACAATCATACTGTAACACATATCCTCTAACCGAATCTATATGAACAGGAGACATAGAAATTAACTCAAAATTAAAATCTCGAATATATGTAAACATTTCAGGAAAGAGTTTTTCGTCCAAGTAGAATGGTTGTATTGATAATTCTACTTCTAATAAATCAATATTCTGGTCAATAAGATTTTGTGAACCTTGTAAAACTTTTTCTTCAAAACCCTGAGTATCTACTTTCAACAAAATTCTCTGTTCCTTGATATCAAGTTCATTAATAAGAGAATCTAGTTTTCTTACTTTGATTTCTTCCTGGCGATATCCTTTCCAATATTCGGTATGAGCTAACCCTGTTGCTGATAGAATTGAACTCACCTGAGAAAATTCTGAAATATTTATACTAGTAGAACCATCAAAGTCACCAATAGCTATATTCATAGCTTGCCATTTACTGTCATTTATCTTTTTTTTATGCAAAATTTCAAATATTTGTTTAACTGGTTCAAAAGATATTATTCTATTTTTATAGCCCTCT
This sequence comes from uncultured cyanobacterium, assembly GCA_903848645.1. Lineage (GTDB taxonomy): Bacteria > Cyanobacteriota > Cyanobacteriia > Cyanobacteriales > Nostocaceae > Dolichospermum. Next base: position 24,568 of record CAINGU010000100.1, read on the forward strand.
CTACGTATTGACTGAGCATATTGCCCTTCATTACTACCAACATCTAAAACCAAAGAGATATTATGGTCATTTAAAAACTTGATACGACGAATTTCATGCAATTGTAAAAAATTACGGGTGCGAATATCATAACCAAGTTGAGATAGGATTTTTTTGAAAACTTGCTTCATGCTTAAATTCACTTTAAGTAAAATAAAATCTAATTTTTTATGAATTTTAGGAACAAATTAATAGTTTGGACTTAGTCCTTTTACTCAATAAAAACCAAGCTCGAAAGAATGCTCCAATTACCCCTGGAATTACATATAATTGCCTCCAAGGTCTTTGTAAATTTACTTTCAGAAATATTGTTTTTCTCAAAACATGATTATATAACAGATGCCAGTACATACCGAATGTACCATGACGGAGCAGAAATAGCCAAAAACCTGTTGCTGTGTTTATATAATTAACTTTATTTTTGAAGTCACTCATTCTTAATCCACCCATAGGAACTCTCAGGTGAATTAACCAAGGGCGAGGATCATAAATACTTTTATAACCTAGTTGATGCAGCCTTAAAATTAGATCATAATCATCACCGTAAGAGTTACCAGAAAAGTTTTCATCAAATCCACCTACTGCGAGAAATACGCTTTTACGAATTGCACCATTGCAAGTTGAAAAAGTGCAAACTTCTGTACTTTCTTGACTATTACGATTAAACCATAAAGCTTGTTGTAAAGGAGAAAATGTTTTTACTTTTTGTAAATAAGCAGAATCTTCAAAATTTCTATCTACTATTTCTTCATAAATATATTCTGGATTGCATTCCCGACCAGCAACTATATGAATATGCGGATCTGAAAAATTTTCAGCATGATTGCTAATAAATTGATGATCAGCAATTTTCACATCATCATCAATAAACAGTAAAATTTCTCCTTGAGACTTCTGAACAGCCATATTTCTAGCAACTACAACGTCTGGCTTATCTAAAGATAACCAAATAATTCGTTTATCTTGACAAATTATTGATAAACTCTTTTCATATTCTTGTGGCCAATCTTGGTTTTGATCAACTACAATAATTTCAAAGTTATTATACTTTTGTTGTTGTAAATCTTGAATTGTATTTATGAGAGGTAAAAACCGCCGATAAGAAGGAATAATTACAGAAATTTTCATCTATATTTACCAAAAATTTTTGAAAGATTTTTTTAACCTAGTAAGCTTTGTAATAAATTAGATAGATTGAAAAGATTGAAATTTCTCAAATTATATCTTGAATTTAAACTATCAGACATAAATGATAATTGTCCAGTATTTATCAAAATTGAATTAATTAAAATAGAAATTTTATCACCAGTCACTTCCTCCAAAATCCAACCATTCACACCATCTATAACCACTTCACCACAGTAACGAGAAGCAATAATAGGCAATTTCCATGCTTGCGCTTCTAATTGAGTTAACCCAAACCCATCAGAAAGTGTTGGAAATAAAAATACATCTGTCATTTGGTAGTATTGGTCTGTTTCGCTTCTATTAATATGACCTATCCAACGCGTTTGCGGATGAGTTTTTAAATGAGGTGGAATCTCAATTTGTTGAGATCCAACTATCCAAAACTCAACAGGATATCCTTCCAGTAATTGAACTGCATCTAATACAGCCGCAATTCCTTTTCTCAAAATCACCTGTCCTAAAAATAATACTCTTAAAGGACGTTCTTGAGAAAATGATTCTGGATAAGTACGGACGAATTTACTAGCTGTCTTTGGTGGAGTATAAACTAGTGGAATGATATGAATCTTTTTAGATTCAACACCTGTGTTTTCCAAAAGTTGACGTGACCAATGAGAATTTACCACAATTGCATCAGCTATATTACATTCTTCTTGCCAATTTTGCCAATATTCAGCAGGTGCAGGTTGCCAATCTCCTCTATATTGGGGATATTTTTCATACTCTTGAATAACTATTTTTTCTTCCCATAACCCTGGATCAATTTGTCCTAAAACAGTATACCATCCTTGTTGTTTGGCGAATCGAAATAATTCTAACGCAGCATAGCTGTAGGAGAATAAAATGGGAGGATTTATAAAATTGTCAGCTATTGAGGTTAAAGTTTTAATTGTCTGTTTTTGAAACCATTGATTCCGAGCAATAACTTTATCCCATCCTGTCTTTTTTTGTAGTTTTTGAGTTAATTCAAACTGAATCAGAGTAGTATTGAATGAATGAACTGATGCGTTTTCTAAATCTGGATGGTATCTTTCCCTTAAATTAGCTAAGAAAGATTTAGGGAAAAGATTCAGTGGAGATTGAGGTAATACCCAAGCATCTGTAATAAAATGAGCAAGTTGGTTTTGATGATATAAAGCTCTGGGAATAGAGTAATTTTCACGCGCTCCAATTTGGCAGGATATCCAATGTTCAGGTTGTGTCAGCATTGATGAAAATATATTTCTCAAAATTAAATCGCCTACTAGTTGAAAAAGCAGAGGATTTAGTGCGATTCGTTGTTAGTTGAATCACGGTAATCAGTCCGTACATAAACTAACCAACCCAATCCAATCATGGAAAAAGGTTGAACTCTCGGTCTGATATGGGTGAAAGTCCCATCTACCAGACTCAGGTATGACTCCCTACCTGCCCACGATGACCCGACTCGGTTTCGGGAGGTCGAAGCTGGAAGGCGCAATCAGACATCCGTTGTGGGATGACACTGGTGTTAATGGGGAGTTCCCACGGTGAAATATAGCCTAGAAAAGCAACTTATCTGCAAGCAGTCCACAACAAAAACGACTGACTTCATTAGAGTTAAAATCCCGCCGAACCCTTAAATCAGTATCGGCAAGAGTCTAGGGATTCTAATAGTTGAATTGGCTGCACCTAACGGAACTAATAATCAACCGAGGGAACGAATAAAAACGGATTGAGGGTCTGAGGGCGGATTCGTTCCCTAAGTAGGCTGGACGAGAAGCGGAATCCCTTCAATTCGGGTAGGACAGACCGTAATTGGTCTGAGGTGTTCAGAATACACTTGCCTGGAGCAGAGCATGATTAGACACAGTGAAAACACTAGTGAATCCTGGAAGACGTTACCGTGGAAGCAATTCCGCCGTAACCTATTCCGCCTACAAAAGCGCGTGTATAAAGCGGTTCAAGTTGGAGATAAGCGCAAAGCTAAGTCCCTACAAAAGCTGATTCTGAAATCAACCGCAGCGAGATTAATGGCTATTCGTCAAGTAACGCAGCTAAATGCTGGGAAAAAGACAGCGGGAATTGACTGTAAAACCGCGCTCACGTTCGAGCAAAGGTTTGAACTAAGTGAAAAACTTAGAACCGAAGCGAATAACTGGAAACACCAGGGATTACGCGAAATACCCATCCCTAAAAAGGACGGTAAAACCCGAATTCTCAAAGTCCCCATTATTGCAGATAGGGCTTATCAATGCCTTATTAAATACGCACTAGAACCAGCACACGAAGCAAACTTCCATGCTAGGAGCTACGGGTTTAGGACGGGACGTTCGGCACATGATGCTCAAAAAGTCTTGTTCCACAACTTATGCTCACAAGCTAAAGGAATAGAGAAAAGAGTTATAGAACTCGATATCGAAAAATGCTTTGACAGGATAAACCACACCGCCATTATGGATAGACTCATCGCTCCTTATAGCATAAGACAAGGAATTTTCCGATGTCTCAAAGCCGGAGTCAATCCAGAGTTTCCCGAACAAGGAACACCCCAAGGTGGAGTGGTAAGTCCACTGTTAGCTAACATCGCCTTAAATGGAATTGAAAGTATTCACAGATATCACAAAAATCACGGTGATGGCAATAGAATTACCAACAAAACCGCAGAGAGTGATATCGCAGAACCATCAGTCCGCTATGCGGATGATATGGTGATAATACTCAGACCTGAAGACGATGCTACCGTTATACTTGACAAAATCAGTCAGTTTCTAGCAGAGCGGGGAATGAAAGTTAGTGAGAAAAAGACAAAGCTAACCGCCGCGACAGATGGTTTTGATTTTCTCGGCTGGAACTTCAAAGTCCAGAAAAACGGGAAGTTCAGATGCGTCCCATCAGTGGACAATTATAAAGCTTTTCGCAAGAAAGTAAAAATCATCGTCAACAACTCGAATTATGGTGCTACCACAAAGGCTGAGAAATTAGCCCCGGTAGTTAGAGGCTGGAGGAATTACCACCGCTTCTGCAAGATGGACGGGTCGCGTAACTCGCTATACCACATTCAATACAGAGCATTCAAGGTATTCAACAAGGAAACTAAACAGAACTGCTACACTAGCAAGCAATTACTAGATAAGGCGTTCCCAGCAGTTCCTTACTCCGAGAGCAAACACATCAATGTCAAAGGTAAGAAATCACCTTACGACGGAGATTTAACTTACTGGAGCGAACGCAATAGTAAGCTCTATAACAACGATACCTCTAAAGCCCTCAAACGGCAAAACCATAAATGTGGTCATTGTGGGTTAAAAATGCTCAGTGATGAGAAGGTACATTTACATCATGTCGATGCCAACCATAACAATTGGAAACCTAAAAACCTTCTAGCTATTCACGAAAGTTGCCACGATTATATTCACATGAGCAAAAGCGAAAGCTAAGAACATCGGGAGCCGTGTACACGGAAACGGGTACGCACGGATCTAACTGAGAGGGGCGAGGAATAAGCGCGACTTGAAAGGTCGTTTAGGACGGAGAGCCGACTCTCCCAGAGAATTCACACTCTCTACCCTCATGTAAAAAGACTCTTTTCAGAGTCTGGTCACGCCCAAGTAGGTAACGAAACAGGCGGAGTGCAGACTACAAACGTAGCCTTAACTACTAGCCTAAAACGTGGTAAGGAGCAAGAGGGAGTTCTCCTAAGATGAACGAAAGTGAATTGATGTCTAAACTGCGTCATCGCCCAGAGAGCCAAATAAGGCTGATAGGCTCTAACCAAAAGGTAAGTGGGTAGATTTATAGTTTTATTTTCTATGAATCGTGTGAATAAAACTCCCACCGCAGGAAAATCAACATCTAACAGAGAACATACACCAAATGAAACGACAAGGTAAGCCCTACAGAGTCTATGGAAGGTAGAAATCCCATAGTAAGTCAACCGTGAGGAAGATAGAAATCTCTGGAGGGTAGAGGATGAGAGAAAAAGCGAACGCCCGTCTGTAATAGATGGGATAGGGATTCAAACTTTGTCCCTGACCGAAAGGAATAGCAGACTTTTCTTGGGTCTTATGAGAAAGAGACTAAACAAAAGAAACTTAATTCGATGACAAGTTAGATGGTGTATGCAAGTACAACAAACGGACTAAGAAAACCGTTAGAAAACTGGAATCAGGTCAACTGGAAACAGATTAATAAAGCGGTTAAGAATCTGCGTCAACGAATCTTTCTCGCGAGAAAACTTGGTAACTGGAAGAAACTGCGAAGTCTCCAAAAGTTAATGCAAAGAAGCTACGCAAACCTAATATTATCTGTTCGGAAAATCACTCAGACCAACAAAGGTAGAGCAACGGCAGGAATTGACAAAGAAATAATCAATACCCCAGAGCAGCGAGTGAAGCTGGTAAACAACTGGAAAGGCGGCAATCAAGACCCCACAAAACGGGTAATGATTCCAAAATCCAACGGTAAAAAACGACCGCTCGGAATCCCAACCGTGCGTGACAGAATCGAACAGGCAATAATAGTTAATTCACTAGAACCCGAATGGGAAGCCATATTTGAACCAAATTCCTATGGATTCAGACCTAGTAGAAGTTGTCAAGACGCTATAGCACAAAACTGGATAAGATTAAATGCAAGTCCAAATGCTAGAAATACTTGGGTTCTAGAAGCTGATATTCAAAGTTTCTTTGATAACATTATCCATGAATCTATCCTCAAACGATTAGGAAACTTCCCTAAAAGAAACCTAATAAAAGGATGGTTAAAAGCTGGATTTATCTTTGAAGGGAAATATCACCCAACAGAGACAGGCACACCACAGGGAGGAGTAATATCACCCCTTCTAGCCAACATCGGTTTGCATGGATTAGAAAACTATATAAAATCCACTAATTCCAAACTTGGCGTGATTAGATATGCTGATGATTTTATTGTCACAGCTAGAGACAAAGGAAGTCTCGAAAAAGCCCAAATCCAGATTCAGCAATGGTTATCAGAAAGAGGACTGAATCTCAGTGCAGAAAAGACGTTAATCACGTCGATGGAGGATGGTTTTGACTTTCTTGGATTCAACCACCGCCATTACAATGGCAAATTGCTTATCAAGCCCTCGAAGAAGAAAGTCCTGGACTTCTGCAAACGAATTGGGCGAGAAATCAGAGCAATGAATGGGTGCGAACAAGAATCAGTTATAAAAAGACTTAATCCGATTCTTCGTGGATTTTCCAATTATTACAAAGGGGTTGTTAGTAAAAAAACTTTTGAATATATCAAAAGTAGAACATGGCGATACCTTTGGAGTTGGGCTAAACGTAGACATCCCAACAAAAATACAAAATGGATTCGGAAGCGTTACTTCAAGACAATAAATGGTAATAAATGGACATTCGCTACGATAACTAGCGACCGTAGAGGGAAAGAAAAGGATATAATCCTATTTCCGATAGCGTACACGCCCATCGAACGCCATGTAAAGGTCAAGGGGGAAGCGTCGCCAGATGACCCTTCACTCAAAGAATACTGGGAAAAACGCCACCAGAAATATGGAAAGAGCTACTGGGAGAAAAACTCTTGGAAGTATAAAATCGCTCAAAACCAAAATTGGAAATGTCCTATCTGTGGTGAACCTTTATTCAATGGAGAGGAATTAAATACCCATCACATAGTTCCCGTTGCTCAAGGTGGACAAGACGGCATTGAAAACCTACAGCACTTGCATCATGCTTGTCACAAACAGGAACATTCTAAAACCAAGTCAACTCGCTTGAAGTAAGGCTTGAGCCGTGTAAGTGCGAAAGTCTTATGCACGGTTCTTAGGGGAGGGGAGAGCGGTGACGCTCGAACCTTACCCGACTATCCTCCCTCGACTCAACCAAAAATGAATATCAAAGTTTAGTTTTGAAAGATGATTACCTGTTAGTCAACTGTGACAGTTAAACGATAGTAAAGTCTGCTACTGTTAAAGTGGGAGCAACACTGGCAACAAGACTCAAGGTGGCGAAGAAACCACCGTCAGTACCATAACCAAAAGCACTGCCGTCAGCGTTATACAATAACGCACCATTATATGTATTATAAACAATCTTTGCGGTTGGTTTATCCATGTCAGTATTGTTTACACCAAAGTTACCTGAGACGAACTCACCTGCACCTAAACCACCTAAACCATTACCTATTAATGCAGTAAAAGTATTAGTTTTGTCAAGCCGGATCTTATCTCCTTGTCCGATGCCGCTGGATCCAGTAAAGTCTGTAATTATATCCTGTCTGATGGAAACATTTGAAAATCCTCCAACACTTAAACCTGCACCACCAAATTCAAAAGTGTCAGAGCCTGCTCCACCGGTTAGTTGGTCAATACCCAATCCCCCATTTAAAGTGTCATTTCCAGACCCACCTGCAAATACATCATTAGCCATGCTAGTGGAAACTATATCAATACGAGTCCCAACTGTATTATTCAGCGTGATATTAACAGCATTTGTTCCAGTGACATGAATTGCTTCAACCTCGGCTGAGGTACTCCATGAACTAGTTGTATAAACAGTATCAGTTCCTTCTCCCTTATTTTCGATTACTACATCACTGATGTTGTCAACATAGTAAGTATCATTGCCCACACCACCAACCATTGTATCTACACCAGGACCACCAACTAAGGTGTCATTTCCAACTTCGCCGTACAAACTATCATTACCATAGCCACCGTCAACGTAATCGTTACCATCGGAAGCGTAAATGGTATCATTACCATTGAGTCCATACAAGAAATTGTCCTGACGGTTACCGATGATTAGATTGTCAAGGTTATTACCTGTTCCTGTAATAGGACCGCCTAATTTATCTCCAGGTGTCACATCGAGAACAGCGAGAGTCAGGTTTTCAATTGAACCACGAAAGGTTACTCCTGGTTGATTTCCTAAATTAAAATCAACTAGCGAAAAAACCGTATCTATTCCGCTGCCACCATCAGCTAATTCATCTATAACTAAGTTTCCACTGGTAGAATAAACATTATAGGTATCATTTCCAGAACCTCCTATCAAAGTCCCTGTATTACCATTAGTAATTTCTAATACATCATCATCTGCTCCCCCTCGGAGAACTGAACCATATCCACCTTTCAAAATATCATAACCAGCACCACCGATGAGAGTAGTGTTATTGGCGTAACTCAAAATCAAGTCGTTTCCTGATGAACCTGTTCCTGTAATACCGTCTGCATACAGAAATAGGTTCAGTTTGTTTGTTCCCACTGTACTCAAATCAAAATTTACGGTAGTACTGATACTTGTGTTAATAGTGGTATTAGTGGTATTAGTAGCATCACTATCAATTACCACATCATTAAGATTATCAACGTAATACCAATCATTCCCGCTACCGCCATCCATTGTATCTGCGCCAGTGCCACCATCCAATACGTCGTCTCCACCTAATCCATAAAGAACGTCATTACCTGCAAATCCTCTAATAACATCCTGAGAATCTGTACCGTTTAAAGTGTCATTACCAATGGTACCATTTACAATTGCCATATTTCTAATCTCCTATGAGTTCTTTTAAAGTTGTCTATGCACCAATACAAATATTAAATTAACTCAACTTATCTCTTTTGTCTAGGATCAAATAGCATCTTTACGAAAACTAAAAATTATTCAGCTAAAATTTTCTGATGAGAAACTAAGCTGAGTTTGATAAATACTACGATCCAAGGCAATTAATAAAAGTTTTGATCCACTAGATCAGGTTTGAAGTTTATTAAGATTAGACTTTCGTCCTGATTGCAAATAAAATTATATGAGCAATCTTATCAGTGAAGAAAATAAATGGTAAGCATTAAAATTTACTAATTTTGTTGCAAAAGAATTACTCAAAAATACTGTAAGTGTTTTTGCGTAAGTAAAGATAATTTAATAATGATTTTGAGGATATTGGCTGACGCTCTTGATGATATTTTTGCACTAGTTTAGGGATAAGAATTAGACCTGTTAAAATTCCAGATGTTCTTCCATGTTTAACCAACCAAAAAATACGGCTTATACATTGTCCAATTCCTAACCACCAAAAAATGATAGGATATCTTAAATAAGTTAATAAAATTTGATTAGCAATACTGGCAGCCGTGATATGGGGATTCTGATGGTGTTCTAACTGGGTGTTATGAAATACTCTTAGCAAATAGCTTTCTAGGACACTCCAACCCATATCATGAAGGCGCAAAGATAAATCAACTTCTTCCATACCATAGGCAATGGGCAGATTAACATATCCACTAGTTTGTTGAAATACTTCTTTTCGATAAGCGCAGCCACAGCCTATAAAATCAGATACCCATTTAGCATTTAATTCTGTAGGTGTAATTGTTTCATTAATGTGAAATATCTTGGCTGTGATAACCGCTGCTTTTGGAAAAGAATCAAAGATATTTATTAATTGTTGAAAGTAATCTGTATCTAAAGGATAGGAATCATCATCAAAACTTGCAATAATTGGGTTGCTTGATTGATTAATAGCTATATTTCTACCACCACCTGGTCCAACATGAAGAGGATTTTTAATGATTTTAATATTTTGAAAATTAAAATTACTATTATTTATATGATTCTTTAAACCTTCCTCTGTTTGAGTATCATTAGCATCAATGTGGATGATAATTTCATTAGGTTGAGGATTACATAATAGGATTTTTTCTAATGTTTTAAGGAGTTGATCTAATCTTTTATAAGTGGGAATGACTGCTGTAACATTGCAAATATTCATAATATTGAAAATTAAATAAACTTGTTGTATTTATAAACCAATCTTATTTACTTATTTACGAATAAATTCGCTCTTTAATTACTTTAGCAGGGACTCCCACAGCGATCGCACCTGCTGGAATATCTTTCGTAACTACACTTCCTGCACCAATGATAGCGCGATCGCCTATTTGTACTCCTTTTAAAATTGTTACATTAGCTCCAACCCACACATAGTTACCAATTATAGTAGGTTGGGAAATCATAGGTTGTCCTAGAGGTGGTAAACTAGGGTCGCATCCATGATCATGATCAGTAATGTAACAACTAGGCCCAATAGCGCAATCTTTACCAATAGTTATTGATTCAATTGCATCTAGGAATGTATTGCGGTTAATATAAGTATTTGCACCAATGATAATTTTAGGATGGGTTAAATTTTCACCACTACACAAAATAGTTACACCTCTGTCAATAGCACATCCTGATAAAATTTCAATATCACTATAGTTCCGAGGAATTTCTATTTCTCTCATCCAGATATAACCATGAAGCTTAACACCTAAACTGCGATAATAGAAATTACGCCAATGACTAGTTAGACCATCAATTAGCCATTTGCCTTTAATTAAAGTAAATTGGATAATGTCCATTCCTTTAATATTGAGTTGATATAATTTGGAAGATCGCGCGCATTTTCCCCATCAATATTTTTGGTAAATCAAACCAACCCTGTAATTTTGTTAATGAAGCGACAATTCCAAATAACTGCAATACAGCTAATTTTAAATAAAAATGCCATTCATGACGACCAAGAATTTGAGTCATTACATAATGACGATTAACTAAATCCATTTCTGCTAAAACACTTGGATCATTTTTATGATCTCCAGGTTGACTATCATGAAAAATACGCGCAGTACGAGCATTAGCTAATTTCCAAGTTTTCCCAACTGTCAATGATAATGTGACATCTTCCATCAAAGAATAGCCTTGAAAAATATCTGAAAATAAAGGATTTGGTAGTGCTTTCCGACGATATAAAACACAAGTTGTATTTAGCCATTCTACAGGAACAACTTCTGGTAAATCTTCTCTATCTTCTGGTAATAGATTCATTCCCGGTCCAATACATTTACCTGCATAACTGGTTTCATGACGACCGTGTAAGAATTGAAAAAGCAATTGGCTAGTACGTCCAGGAGGTAAATATTTTTGATTAGTAATCATAGCATTAACCCCACCGATGTGCGGATCACTTTGTAAGTAATTCCACAATCTAGCTACACATTCTGATTCAAATAAAATATCATCATCTAGTAGTAAAATACTGTTTTGAGTTGCATAATTTATCGCTTGGTTCCGTTGAATGGCAGCACCCAGTTTTATAGCTCGATAGTAGTGAATTTTGGTGATTAATCCTGGAATATAACTTGCACAAATTTCTTTGGTGCTATCATTATTTGAACCATCTACCACAATCATTTCTAGTGGTTGTGCTGACTGTTGAGCTAAACTTTCTAGCATCCTTCTAAATGGTTCTGAGCGATTCCGTGTGGGAACTAAAGCACTAATAGGAAGTTGAATTTCCATGTATTTAATTTTAGAAATTGTCTATTTAATTTCGCAGTGATTTCAGCAGCTTCAAATCCAAAATAATGATAAATTATCTGATATAGTTTAGGTGCTGTATCTTTGGGTAACTGAAAATCATGTTCTGACTCATGAATTTTTTTAATGATACTTTTAGCCCATGTTGCATTGAATAACCAAATTATCCTAGCACAATCAAACCTTGATTTATTGATAGAATAAAGACGATCATTGTTGAGTTCATTAATTAACTTGAGATGTGTTGCCAAATTATCTGTAATTTCTAAACGATATTGATAGGTTAATGTTTTATCTTTTTTACAAACTGTTGACTCACTCCACTGTCTATAAACTGAACCAGAGTCATGAAAATATTCAAACCTTTTTCCTGCTTTGAGAAGTCGTAAATATAACTCATGCTCTTGACAACAAGGTTGATTTGCTTTCCAACCTCCTACATCTAAAATAGCCTGTTTTTTCCACAGAGGACTACCTGTTTGTGGTAAGTACCAAAGAGCTAATAAAATCCAGGGATCATGATGTTCAGAAATAGGCAAAATTTCTTGTTTCACCATTTCTGTTTTCCAATATTCAAGAATACTTGGACTATAAATTATATCCGTGTTGGGAACTTGTAGAGAGAAATTAACTTGTTGTTCAATTTTGTTAGGAAGTAAATAATCATCTGCATCTAAATATTGTAACCATTCTCCTGTACTTAATTCTAATAAACGATTACGTGCAATGTTACCTCCACGATTTTCTCCTGTTTCCCAATGAATAGAATCACCAAAACTTTTAATTACTGCTAAACTTCCATCTGTAGAACCATCATCAACAACAATTACTTCTTTGTGAGGATATGTCTGATTTAAGGCACTTTTGATAGCTTGTGCAATCCATTTTTCTGCATTGTAGCAGGGAATAAGAATACTAACTTTTGGATTCATACTAGGTTGATAAATCTGAATAACGAATACTTTAAATTGCTATTTATTTGAGATATTGAGATATTTATTAGCTCGCATTTGGCAACGAGTTATTAAGTCATATTTAAAAGTATTATGTGGTTTAATTACAACATCACCATATTCACTCTCTGGTAGACTATTGAGTAATTCTATGTAAGTTTGATATGGATGATAGTCATCAAGAATCTTATTCCTAGCTTGTGATAAGGCAGCTTGAGATTGTGTATATAAATCCTGATCAATAGCAGTTTCAATAGTCTTAATTGAGCTTTGAATATCATATATGTCAATGATTTTTAATGCTTCTGACTCAAAATAGTCTAATATATTTGGCGCTCCCCAGTAAAATGGAAAGCAGTTAGAAACAAAAGCATCAGCTAACTTTTCAGTCCAATAATGAGGCCATTGACCATTTTCAAGAACGATATGATATTTGTAGTCAAACAAAGCATCTGCCTTATGATTACCTAATTCTTGAATACCTCTACCAAACCAATCTAATTGATCACCAAAATAATTTTTAAGTTCATACATAAAATGTAGTCTTTGACGATGACCAATAGTATCAGTTTTATTAGAAATTACTGCCGATATTAGTTTTTTCTTTGGTAAGTTGGATATTTCAACTGCATCACGAATATTTATTTCTACAAACCAACGATGTCCAGAATAAGCAAATATCTGAATCTTAGATTTCACACGATTATCTTGACCTAAAGTACAATAAAATTGCCTTGTATATCCTTCAGGAAGATGGAGGATATCTGGTGGTTCTTTTAAAACTAGAAGCGTGCGTGTTTTTGGACAGGTTAATTCATAAGTTTGATCTAATTCTCTATAACTTTGGTCAACTACAATTCCATCAAATTTGCCTTTTTGGGGATTGATAATAAATTCTGTTTCACCCCAACAATGTTCTCCAGTATTTGTTAAATACTGTTTAAATTCATTGTGTTTATCAACATATCTATCTGGCATCAATAAAGCGATTAAATTCATATATTAAAATTTAATTAAGTGGTTTATTAGTAATAAATAAAATTATGTGAAGAAAGGTAAGGCAGACACAGTAACTCCTAAAACTAACATATTCTTAATATTTTATTGCATATTAGGGCTTGTTTCTGCTAACTTATGTATAAGATACCTCATCAACTCATCAAGTAATTGAGTTTAACAAATCATTTTAATATTACATATCTATACCAACATTCCAAATAAATTAATTTATAAACCATTGCGTAATTGTTTGTATAATCTCTGAATAGCTTTTCAATATATTCCCTATTCAAAAAACCAAGCTGAACTAAATTTCCTTCTAAAACCAGTTGACGATATTTTTCTAACAATGCCTTAATCCATTCTTTATAGGGAGGTTCAAATCCACGTTTTTCTCGCTGAAGTACATGATTTGGTAAAGCATTTTTCAAGGCATTTCTTAACCAATACTTTGAACTATACTGATGATCAGGTTGTGATTTCCGCAGTCCCATAACTAATTCAATTAGTTTGTAATCTAGTAAAGGAATACGAACTTCTACACTAGAAGCCATACTAGTGCGATCGCCCAAGGATAAACAATTGGAAACTTGCCATGTATCAAATACTAACTGACACATTTGGTTAGGAATATCTGTCCATTCCCCAGGAACAATAAACGGTTGAAAGGGATTGCGATCAGGTAATTGTTCTATAAATGCTTGAGTGTACAAATTTTCACTGTGATGCCAGGCCTGTCTAAAATCCAATCTAGTATTATAGAAGGGCATTTGCTGCGGATACCAAGGAGCTATACCACTGATTTCTAATCCTTGCCTGAAGCTAGAAGCCATGATGCTAGGTAGTTTTACACTATTAGCGATTCTATTATATAACGGAAATGCAGTAATTTTGTCTAATTCTGCCCAAGAGTCAGAAAAGTTTCCTAATTTGGTGACTAGATTAAGTTTGTTTTCAGCTAGTCTAAGTGCATTCAATACCCAATCATAACCCCAAAATAGTTCATCGCCCCCTAAACCACTCAACATGACTTTAATTCCTGAATTTGCGGCTGATTTCATCACTGCAAAATGCCCATAAGCAGCGATATCAGCAATTGGATCATCAATCGAACGGACTAATTCTGGGAAAAAATCTACTAGTTCTGAGGTGCGAAGCTCAATTTCTTGAAAAGGCAAACCTAAGTATTGGGCTAATTCTGCCGCATCTGCGCGTTCATCACAAGGTGGTCTACCTTCATAACCTATACTCAATGCTTGAAGTGTATTTTTATATTTAGGGGCTGCTAGAGCCGCTATTCCTCCAGAATCAAGTCCACTACTGAGGGCTATACCAATCGGTACATCAGAACGTAAGGTTAAATCAATAACTCGATCAAGTTCCTGACGAATAAGTGGGATTGGATCACCTTCTACTGGCTGAATTTTTCCTAAACTCCAATAACGCTGTGGATTTATTTGCCAATCTTCGCAGTTAATTAATAGATAATGAGCAGCAGGAAGTTTATGAACACCGACTAAAGGTGTGCGCGGCTCTGGAACATATTGATAATGTAAATATAAATCAATAGCGATAGGATCAAGAGCCGGAGTGTGAGGTAAGAGTGTGAGTAGGGCTTTTAGTTCTGAGGTAAAGTAGAAACTATTGTGATCACACCAATAATAAAGCGGTTTTTCTCCAGTGCGATCGCGGGCAAGAAATAACTTTTTAGTAGTTCTATCCCAAATAGCAAAAGCAAACATCCCTCTCAACTTTTCCAAACACTGACTACCCCAATGAACGTAAGCCGCTATTAAAACTTCTGTATCACTTTGGCTAATAAAGGTATATCCCTTAGCAAAAAGTTCCTCTCGAATTTCAATATAGTTATAAATTTCCCCATTAAATATTATTTGAAATCGCCCATTTTCATAACTCATGGGTTGATTTCCTAAAGGACTTAAATCTAAAATTGAAAGGCGAGTATGTCCCAATTGAATGTGATCATCTTTCCATGTTCCTTGATAATCAGGTCCACGATGAAATAAAGCTTTTAAAGATATTTCTAATTTATCTTCATAACCTGGATTTTTAGACAAAACACCTGAAATACCACACATGGAATCACCAATAGTTTAAGAATTCATTAAACATTGCTTATAAACCTCAACAGTTTCATAACCTATTTTCTGCCAATCTAAATTATCACAAGCTGTAACCACAAGGTGGCTTAATTCTTGTAAATTGCAGTTACGACTATGGGAAATTGCTGATTCTAAGCCTTGTTCATCTTTTGGGTCATATAGTAAGGCGTTAGCTTGGCTTAATAACTCTGGTAAGCTGCCAATCTTGGGTGCAATTATAGGTTTACCAAAAGACATGGCTAAAATTACACTACCAGAAGTTAGGACATTTTGAAAAGGTAAAATTACTATATCCGCCGCACTAAAAAATACATTGATATCCTGATTTGGTATAAAATAGTCATGCAAAACTACATTTTTTACTTGGGTTATCTGTTCTTGAATCTTTTGCCCATATTCTTGATTTAGAGGATTACCAGCAATTAAAAGTAAGCTATCTTCCCAAGTTTGTTCATGAGTTTGCCAGACTCGGAGTAAATTTTCAACACCTTTATATGGCCTAATCATTCCTAAATTGAGATAGATCAATTTATTTAAAGGTAAATTGAGTTTATTTCTCGCTTCAGATTTGGCGATTAAATCACCATATACACTTCTATAATGACCATGAGGAATAGTAATTGCTTTGCTGGCTGCAAATTTATATTTTTGAGAAATAGGTGCTATAAATGACTGATTATGGACAATTACTTTATTAGTCAATTTAACCAATATTTGTCTAACCCATAGTTCTAAACCAGAGAAATGAGTATCATGTTCTAGATAGTTATGTATTGTCCATACAACTTTTATTCCTAATAAACGCACTAATAAAATATCAATTAAAAATTTAACTGCATATACAAGATGAACAAATATATTTTCTCCCTTCACATAAGTTTCTAACCAATGTAAATGAAAAATATCAATAGGTTCTTGCTCATCTAAAACTGCTCTTGTAATTGGGAAAACACGATGATAACCAATAGGGAAACATACTTGAACATCATATTTTTGAATAGCATCAGCCAGTAGTTTTTGATAAGGGTTATCAATGCGGTAATCTGGCATCATCAAAACTCTTAATGGTTTTTTGGAGTGATTGTTATAACTCATCGCTATAAATCTTTGAGAAAATTGTTTTGTACTAAATGACGAATCCCTTCGCTATACATTAAATGTCGAATTGCACCAACATAGTGACGAGATGGAGAACCATTGATATTTCCTTCTAAATGCACATCATAAGTAGGAGGTAAAAGTTCTACTCCAAATCGAGAACTGCATAAAGCATGAATAGTTTGTTCAATACGCCAGAAATGGCCAATAATATTTGGTAAAGCTAAGAATTCTTCTATCCACTCGAAATTCAGTGAATCTTTATGAATTAGTCCTAATCCTGAATTTATTCTTGCAGCTATATCAAAACCAAGATGAGTTTTTACAACTTCCGGTTCAACTGTATAAGCACTTTCGACATCACCGTTAAGTGTATTAATTTGATATTCTGGGTTTTCAATCCGGTTGAGTAGTTCCGTAGGTTGTGCAAAGAAGAGGATATCGCTATCTAGGAGTAATAAGCGATCGCTTTGTAAATATACAGCAAAATCAAATACTTTAGGTGAAAGATGATTGGTTTTGCGAAACTCTAAACAGCTAGGATATGATGATAATAATGGTAAAACTTTTTCATCAGCCTGTTTTCTCTCAATAATCCGCGCCTTGGGAAAGTGATATTGTAAAGTGGCAATATTTTCTTGAGTTAGAGTTCCATCATCATGAATACATAAAGCATATTGACGTTGGGAAAAATGATAAAAAGACTTTAAAGTCCAAATCAGATTTAGCCAATCATTTGCATAAGTAAGAACATGAATTTCACAAGTTAGATCATTTGCGTTGAGAATAGGTTTAGTCTTGAGAATACGATATCTGACACTATCTCGGTAATAAGCAGTACCGAAACCATGTTGATATTTTTGTTTAATTTTGAGTACAACAGAACCAAGCGACATAAATAACTAATCCTTCGTTTTACTCAAACCTAGAGCTTTGCGAAACATTCCCCATGTTGCTCTATATAATAAATATGATGGATGTTCAATCAACATATTCAATGTTGCAGAAATAAAGTTACCTATCCCTCCAGTTTCATAAAGATTAGTAACCTTACTTAAATCCATAAAATACTGACACTCAGTCATCTTTTTTTGTACATAAATCTGATCCTGTGGAGGTAATTTGGGAATAAATCGAGGGATAATTTTCAAGTCTTCTTCTCTAAAAGATCCCATATTACCTTGAGAAACAGTTTTGCTTTGATTATGTAATCGCGCTTTTGCTAACAGTTCTGGTAGTATTTTAGGTGTAATCTCATCTACTAATAACCGCATACCAAATTCCGCATCCATAGAATAATGTAAAGACTCATCAAAAAAACCATATTCATGGAGAACTTTGGATGACATAAAATTGGAAACTTGAATAGCTACTGCTCTTGGTCCTTCCCATCGAATTAAAGTTTCTTTCATTCCCGGAAATGGAATAGGAATTAGTTTTTCCAAAAAATCACCTTTTTCATCAATATATTCTCCATAACCAGTAACCCAATAAGTGTTTGGATCTTGCTGAAATTCAGCAGCAACTTTATGAAATGTTCCTTTCTCATATATGTCATCGCTATTTATATATGCCCATATATTTCCTGAGATTTTTTTTAAGCCTTTGTTGATAGCATCACTTTGACCATTATCTTTTTCACTTACCCAGTAAGTTAGATAATTAGCATATTTTTCAATAATTTCTTTACTATTGTCTGTACTACCACCATCAATGATAATATATTCTAAATTAGGATAGTTCTGTAGAAGTACAGAACGAATAGTTTCTTCTAAGAATTGACCTTGGTTGTAAGAAGCTGTAACAATACTAATTTTTGGATAGATAGTTTTATCAGCATTTAAAATAGATAAATTTCCTGTTTCTTCAGTCCAAGGAAATCCTGTTTTTTCATCAGGTGGTAGAGGAAGTTGGGAAAGTAATCCATGATACATTGTTTTTAATTTCCTAAACTAATTATTCCATACAAAAGTATAAACAGAAATTATATTTAATCAGGTATTCAATTTAAAACAGATTTTATGCGATTACTAAAGTCAGATGTTAATAAAATACAAGGATTATTCAAAATAATTAGAAATAATTTTAGATATCTTATTAATTTACTATCTTTGGTTTGAAGAGATATTTCGATTTGTTTGAGAAAAACAGCTTGATATGACCACTTTCCCTGTAAAACTAATCGCTTTTGAGGTGATATTTTTGTTGAATTACTCCAAAGAATTGGATGTACAACCTGAAGTAATTCTTCTGCTACCTTTTCACTGTGATTTGATTTTTGAATAGGTGTAAATCTAAAACAAGAAAATTCACTATGTATGCTCCCAACTCTACCTCCTGTATTTAATATTCTTAACCAATACTCATAATCCATTACATAATTTAGTTGCTCTTTAAATAAACCAACTTTATTAGTAATACGTCTTGTCCAAAAAACTTCTGGTTGAACAAATTGGCGTTGTTTCCACCAAACATCCCATAAATCTAAAATCTCTTCTAACTTATGAATATTGCCAAATTGCTCACCAATTTTTTCACCTTCCTGATTTACATAACGACAGATTCCGTGTAGCAATTCAGTATCAGGAAATTGGCGAAAATGTTCAGCAACCTTGAATAGTGTTCCTGGTAGATAATAGTCATCACTATTCAGATAAGCTATGATTTCACCTGTTGCTTTTGTAAGTCCTTTATTAATAGCATGAGCTTGTCCATTATCTGGTTCACTTACCCAATATGATATCCAAGGTTCATATTGCTTGATAATGTCTACAGTATTATCTGTGCTACCACCATCAATAATGATATATTCTAAGTTGGGGTAATTTTGTAGCAGAACAGAGCGAATAGTCTCTTCTAAAAATTGTCCTTGGTTGTAAGAAGGTGTAATAATACTAATTTTTGGATATATATTTTTATCAGTACCCAAATTTAAAATAGATAAATTTCCTGTTTCCTCATTCCAGGGAAATCCAGTTTTTTCCTGTAGTGGTGTAGGTAGTTTTGATAGTAATTCATTCAACATGACAAGAATTGTAATTGCAGCACTTGTTGATATAGTTCAATATACCGTTTAGCCTGTAGTTCTAGGCTATACTTATTAACTGTGATTACCCAACAATTTTAACTTATAAATCTTAGAGATGTAAAAATTCTTTCACTGCTGACCAACGAACCTCAAAAGTATGACAACGCTCAATTAGACCCTTTGCATTTTCTTGAAGACGTTTTATTTCACCAGTGGAAGTATATATGCGAACTAAAGCCTCCGCCATCAAATCAGGACGATAACGAGATACTAAAACACCATTGAAATTATCGTGTATAGTTTCTCGATTACCAATAATATCAAAGGCAATGACCACACATCCAGAAGCAAGGGATTCAATGACGGTTCTGGGACAACCTTCACCCCAAAGAGAATCTTTGCCGATATTCATACTTATAAAGACTTCGCAGGTTTGCATTTCTCCTAAAATCTCAGATTCAACTCCACTGATTTGGTGAAACTCTAATTCTAAATTTTTTTCCTGAGTAAAATCCAGAATGGTATTTATGTATTCTTGGGTATGTATTCCTTCATTCATATAACCAATTCGGTGTTTTTTACGGCTGAGTGGATTTGAAACCCATAGAGATGTATCTATTAAGTTAGGGATAATTACACAGGAGCGTTTAAAATTTGCCATGTGCCAGGCTTGAATAGTACGAGAAATGGCAGCAGTGTTTTTAATTTTGTGCCTGTAAAGTTTTGCAAGTAGAGGAAAGTGATAATTATCGGTGTAGGCAAGTTCCATGTCCCAAAAATATAATGATGGACTAGCCTGAATAAAGGCTGTTGCTGTTGCCCATGATGTGACACAACGAATATTATTGTTTTGCTTAACAATTTCCTGAAACTTGTCTAATGAAATATGTGACTGATGGTCTAACAGCCAAGGCTCATAAGTTCCATCATAGGTAACTACATAAGCTTCATAACCACGCTCTCGTAATAGTTTAACTAAGTAATTAAGTTCTTTTGTTCCACCACAGAATTTTGCATTACCACCAAATTCAGCATCACGACAATAAGATGCAAAAATGATAGGTTTTTCTTCGGGAGTTTGGGATGGATTGACTCTTAAATAATCAGAAAAATTCTTCTTTTGATTATTATTTCTCACAATACCCAATTTAACGGCTATAGATTTAATAGCTTTATGAGTATTTGTAGAATGTAAAATATTCGAGATAAACGCGATGGTATGCGTATGTAATTCCTGAATAAATGTAGGAATTAAATAAGAAAATGCTAATCTAATACGAGACAAAGCATTTCGTGTTCGCCAGTATAACATTAGTTTTTTAGTAGGTTTCAAAAATTAAATTGTGTCCGACACTACCTAAAAATTTCATTTCGTTCATTACAAATTCTTTTACAACTTTAGAAGGACCGATATGCCCCTTAAAGGCAAAAAGAGGAGGTTCATAATCAAGATATAAAGCGGAGTCATCAAAAATGAGAAGACCACCCTTTTTGAGATATTTTTTACAATTATAATAATCATTTAAAACCACTTCGTAATCATGTGATCCATCAATATAAATTAAGTCCCATTGTCGACTTGCAATAGTTTCTAATGCTAAAGAATCTGTAGAAAAATTTTTAACTAAGTTGGGTAAAGGTAACTGAAAGTAGTTAAAATTTTTCAGTACGTCATCATAATAATTTATTCCAGAAGCATAATGACTAACTTCATCTGCTGCATTGGAAAAAGGGGAAATTCCATAAACATCACACGAATAATTTATGTGATTAGAAATTAATCTCCAAAGAGATACTACTTGCCCTCTATAAACACCAATTTCCAAACAAAAAATAGGTTTATGTTCTAAGAATAGAAGCCACCACATAGCGTGCATTGCTTCTTCTCCAAATCCTCTATTTTCTATAGAAAAATATTTTCTGTGATCGCGTATTATTTGAGGACATCTATGATGAAAATATTGATGAAAATATCTATATGCCTCATTGGGATTTTCATATTTTGCCAATGATTCCCTTAATGACAGTTCTTGAGCAAAGTCTGGAGATAGAGTTTGCCATTCTTTAGTAACTTTAGCAAGTCGGCGTTTCTTAAGAAAGGTATCTATTCTTGTTGCAATTGACATAATGAACTTTAGTTATTCAGTAAAATGGTTTTTGAATCTTGTACAAGAAGACAAAATGTAGAAAATAAAAGTTAATCTATCGGATTAAAAGGAGTGAAAAATTTTGGATCAAAAAGTGTTAATTTATCCTTTAAGAAAAGTCTTTTTAGTTCTCGTTTAATATATTTAGGAATACTTTTTTTAATTAAATTACCTAAAGTTTTAATTAAATTACCTAAAGTTATTTTTTGGACTTGATCATTGACAGAGAAAAATTTCATTTTTTCTTCACTTGACCCATCTTGCCACATCAACTCATAATCACTTTGCTGAGGAGCCGGTTTAAAAATTTCTACGGAACTGTCAATTTTTTTGGCAATCACAAAAAGGTACAATGGGGATGAATTAACTAGTGTAACTCGTTCTTTTAGTTCATTTGGGTCTTTTATAGAGAACCATTGTTGGTTGGACGACGTATCAACAGCAATGATTTTAACAAGTTCGTATCCATTTTCTTTAGTAAAAATACTAAAGAAAAGCTCAGGACTAAACTGATAAAAACCATGTCCCATAAAGTTGTTCCCAATGGTCATGCCAATATAATAACCATTAGTCTTAATCATTTCCATGCAATTTTTAATTGCAACAGGAAAGTTAAATATATGTTCTAATGCTCCTCCATCAATGACAACATTATATTGATCCTTATAGATATCAGGTATGGGAAGGTTCATGTCGTGAATATGAGTAGATCCCTCGTAATTTGAGTAATCAAAGGAATCAGTAATATTTGCACCAAAATAACGAAAAAAAGTTTCAGCATAACCATCATTTTCTTTAAATATTAGTTCTAGATTTTTATCATCAACTTGATAATTGAAACTTGATAAAATCTCTTTAAGTCCAGAAGGCTCAATATAAAGATACTGACGACCAATAGTAGCAGTTTCTGAAAAGTCAACTCCCAAAGACTTAGCGTATAAAAAGAACTTTACACCATTAGAATCTAAACCCATAGCTTTCTCCCAATGCGGATTTTTTCAAAATTACAGTGAACTCATTCCAAATAAATTACAATATATTACTCAAGATATATTTTATTGAATAGTATATTGTGATTTTAGATATAACTCTTTATCTAATGAAGTATTACCGTCAAGAATTTGATAGCCAGCATCATTAATACCTTGTTCATAAACAATACCAGATTTGGTAGGTGAGCCAGCGACATCCAACTCAATTCCAAATGGAAAATAAATGTAAAACTGAACTCCAGGTTCGACAATCCCTAACTCTAGAAAATATCTACCTTTAGTCAATTTAGGTAAATTAATTACACCAGAAAGTTTATAACATCCTGGTACAATACCGTAAACCTCGTTGCTAACTTGCCCAGGTGAATAAATCGCAATAGACTGACCTTGACTATCTTTTAAACTTCCATATAATGCAACCCGACAAGGCAAATTTACATCCAAAACAAGTGCAACTTCTAACGGCTTAACTGTTGAATCAATATAAATTTTGTCTTCATCTAAACCATTTACTTTAATCTCAGTAATTGTTAATCCAGAGCCTTTAATAACTTGATGTTCTAATAATAAGCCTGAACGTTCCGCTTGGCTTTGAGCATATAACTCAATACAATTAGAAATTGTACTATTTGTCATTAACATTCCTTTCTGAAGAAATAGACCTTTTTGACAAAGAAGGCTAATTGCTGCCATATTATGACTAACAAATAAAACTGTCTTCCCTTCCTTCCCCACATCCTCCATCTTCCCCAAACACTTCTTCTGAAAAGCAGCATCCCCCACAGCCAAAACTTCATCCACAATCAAAATCTCCGGTTCTAAATGCGCCGCCACCGCAAACGCCAACCGCACATACATCCCCGAAGAATACCGCTTTACTGGCGTATCCAAAAACTTCTCCACCTCTGCAAACGCGACAATTTCATCAAACTTGCGTTTAATTTCCGCCTTACCCATCCCCAAAATCGCACCATTGAGAAATATATTCTCTCTCCCCGTCAACTCCCCATGAAACCCTGTTCCTACCTCCAATAAACTGGCAACCCTGCCTTTAATCTTAATGCTTCCTTGGGTGGGTTCTGTAATTCGACTTAAAATCTTCAACAGTGTTGATTTACCTGCACCATTACGCCCAATAATTCCAACTCTATCACCTTGTTTAATCTCAAAAGATACATCCTTTAAAGCCCAAAATTCCTCAAATTCAGGATGTTCAATTTTAGGCTGCATTAAATTACTAATAGATTTAAACTGATTACTAATTACATCACGCAAAGTTCTATTTTGTTCCTGATGTTGATGTCCAATAATATATTTTTTGCCCAGGTTTTCAACTCGAATAACTGTATCTGACATTTTCAATTAATTTTTTAATCTAAATAAGGCGTTAATTAATTATGCTTTTTTTGGACTTTGCTAAATTGAAGTAGGTTACTGAGCTTGTCGAAGTTTAAAGCGATTGATGCTATAGCGGCGATCTCCCCAAGGGTGGTATTTTATGACTTAGTATTATACCACTATTAGTAGTTAGTTACGTATTAACTAGTTTATCACTCAGATAAATTAACTCCTTGTTCTGCTAGTAACTGTCTTAATTTAGCTAATTCCGCTTCGGCTAAATCTGCACGTTGCTTTTCTCTTTCTTCGGGAGTAGGCAACCAGTTATTATCTTTATCATACCAACGTAACCACTGTCTGGTTAATCCTTGATATTCTCCTTCCCATAACCCTAAACCTAATTCTGCTTCTTCCAACCATACCCCTAGTCCATTAATAGATAGCGGTTGATAACGGTTCATTACTAAACCAAAACAGTGAAACTCATTAGTATAACGGTTATAGACAAAATAATAGGGGATTCTCAGAATTTGCTCATATACCGTCCATTTATTCGGAGGTTGATTAACTTCCCGTAAATTTTTGCCTAAGTCTTCGTTTTATGTTCCTGGTGATATTAGTTCTACCACGACAAAGGGATATGTTCCTTCACACCAAGTAACATAACTTAATCTCAGTTCTGTTTGTTCATAAAAACGGGATACTCCTAATACTGCAAACCAATCCGGGCGTTTATACCATTGTGTATGCTTAGTATCATAGTATAAATTTAAGTCACTAGCCGTGAATACATTATCTTCTGCATAAGTAGGTGGACGGAAAGTAACACGCAATAATTCTGGTTGTAAAAGGTGAAATTCGTCTGGCAACCCTGGCTCCTCTGGATCTTCACTAGGTAAATCATACATGGTTGGCAGTGTTTCTTGAGGAGATAATGGTGGATTTGTCTGATACATGATTGATTAGCTCCCTACTATCGCTCTCTCAAAATCATTTCTAGTATTATACAAGAACTCAGGATTTAATATTTGTAACTCCTAAATCACATCAGCAAACGTCCTTTCCATCTTCCGAAAATACCAAATTCCACTCACTAATAGTAAAATCACTAATCCCATAGAGAGCATAAAACCTGGTAAATATAATTGAGAATTACCACCCAAAATTGCCCAGCGAAAACCATCAATTACACCTACCATGGGATTTAATGAATATATAAATCGCCACTTTTCAGGAACTATACTACTACTAAATCCTACTGGTGAAATATATAAACCAAACTGCACTATAAATGGCACAATAAACCGAAAATCTCGATATTGCACATTCAAGGAAGCTAACCACAAACCAGCACCCATAGAAGCTGCAAAAGCAACACTAATAAATAAGGGTAAGGTTAAAATTCGCCAACTGGGAACAAAGTTATACCATGCCATTAAAGCCAATAAAATGATTCCAGAAATCATAAAATCTACAAAGCTGATGACTATGGCACTGGTAGGTACAATCAATCTAGGAAAATAAACTTTAGATAGTAAATTGGCATTACTAATTAAACTATCACTACATCCTGAAAGGGAATTAGAAAAGAATTGCCAAGGTAACATGGCCGAGAATACTAATATTGGATAAGGCGCACCTTCAGAGGGTAATTTTGCCAATTGTCCAAATATTACTGTAAAAACTACCATTGTCAGAAAAGGACGAATTAGCGCCCAAGCTATACCAATGGCTGTTTGTTTATATCTAACTAATATATCTCGCCAAGCTAGGAAGTAAAATAGTTCTCGATATCGCCATAAATCTTGCCAATATTGCTTTTCTGTGTGTCCAGCTTCTATAATTAATTCTGGCTGGGAAGTGGTTTCTTTCATGATTATTAATTCATTACCCAGAAGTCTTTAACACTGTTACCTCCAAGCATCCGAGATTGCCTATAGGTAAACTCTCCAACAGAAGGATTCCGATGGGGATGAATCACACCTGTTGCTTGCTGCCAAAGTTCTGCGGGGGCAACAGATAAATCATATCTCGATTCATGCTTATGCACATGATACCATTTTGTTGCTTGACATTCTTCACACCAAAAAGCCTCTAACCACTCACCATGTAAGGAAACTGTGGTTTTTGCTGCTACTAACATCATTGCTTCTCGTCGGGCTATACCGCGTTTTTGTAGTTGTCCGGCTTGTTCGGCAAATAGTCCGTGTTTTTGGCTCACACTATCCATATAGCAGCCATGTATTGGACAGTGGATAGCTCTCCGCTGAGAACGTTTCCGATTTCGATCACACCTTCTCTGCACTTCGGCCTCCTGATCAGTAACTAAACAACAGATCGCAAGAAGGTTGCGTGGGAGGGACTGAGATCAAAAAGACCATCAAAGCCCAACTCCTTATTCAACATCATCCGAATGATTAAATTTTTCCAACTTAGTAATCTGAAATAACCAGATATATTAACACATTAATGCTGATTGCCTGTAGGGTCTCACTTCACATCTATAGACTGCCTTAGCACATTAAGATATTGTTTGGCTATGATTTCCGGCGTAAAATTAGACTGCAAATATTGGCGGGACGCGTTACCCATCTTTTCTGCAAGTTGGCGATCGCTCTTTAACTTGCGAATAAATGCAGCTAAAGCATTACTGTCTCCATTGTCAATCGTAGTCCCGAATTTGCCATCTGCTATTAGCTGCCGTAAGTAGGAATCTTCTGAGCAAATAGCTGCTATAGGTCGTCCAGCAGCTAAAGCTGGGTAGAGTTTGCTAGGAGCAACTAAACTTTCCAGACCTGCTTCTACACTAACTAATGACAAATCACAAGCTGTCAAGGAATAGGGTAACACACTCTTGTCTTGATAGGGAAGAAAGAGAAAGTTTTTAAGTTGTAAACGAGCCACATCTTGAATAAGTTTCTCCCGCTTTTGACCACCACCAATACAAACAAACTGAATTGCTTCGTCTTGCAATTGTTGAGCAGTTGCCAAAATCGTGTCCATATCATGACACCTACCCATATTCCCAGAATAAAGAACCGTAAATTTGCTGACTAAATCATGTTTTTTTGCAAACCAGTTTTTTTCTTTATCCATAGGTAAAATCAACTCAGGATCTCCCCAACTGTGAATCACAGAAACCCGATCAGCTACTTCTGGACAGATTGCTATCACCCGCTTTTTCATAGCGGGACTGAGAACAATAATCCCTTGCGATTTTTGCCAAATTTTGCGGTTAATTGCCCACCAAAACTTTGCTAACCAGTGCTTTTTGGAAACTACTCCCAATGCGATCGCAATATCAGGATACAGGTCATAAATTAGACATACATAAGGAAATCTTAAGAATAAATGAGCTAAATATCCTGCTACTGATAAAAAAGGAGGTGCTGAAGTTAATAAAAATACATCATTTCTGCCAGCATTTCTGATAATATGGAGAAAAGCCCGTAATGTAAATAAAATGCCATTAATAGCTTTCCCGCGAATCCTGTGAGACCAAACCTGAGTAGATCGGGATCTTTGGACACTAATATCACCAAGCTGCTCTAATGCTGGTGCTTGAGCCGTAGTAAACGCATACCCTGGTTGTCCGGTGAATACTCTAATCCTCATTCCTTGTTTCTCTAACTGTTGGACTAGTTCTTCAATCAACTGTCCTGTAGCGGCATAGTCTGGAGGAAAAAACTCCGTGATAATAGACACGTTAATTACTTGATTGTACCAAGTATCACTGATTTCAGCAGACTGATCTAGATTTGCTAAATGTATTGGAGATGTTATAGGACTCTTACCCTTGTACCTTGGCTGAGTTTCAATTCTAGATTGCTTATTAACATTTAATTCTGCATCAAGTTTTGTTAAATACTGATTTTTTTTGATAGGAGGATAAGAATTTGAATTGTGCTGCCATTCACTTAGTGCCATGACTCATATAGTTCCATTAAAAAGATTTGCAGATGTATAGGTCAAGAATGACTCCTTGAGTAAAAATTTGGTATCGGCTCAATAATTTTTTGAACATCTTCCATACCTGTTATCAACTACTATCTCTTAAAATGACAACAGCGTAAATACTAATTCCGGAAAAAACATTATAAGATCGAAATAATACTGTCCTTAGCAAAGCTATAATTATCAAAACCCCATCCATAGCATCCGCAATCCACTTATTACGGATTTTTAGGGAGTAACAAGATCAAAAATTCTACCATTTTCCTTAATCAACGCCATGAATTTATGTTATTGAGACAGAACTCAGCAGTGAAAATAAATCAGATGTGGTTTTATACTCTATCTAATTGTAGATTTACTTTAGACGCATTGTCTCTGATCTCTACTGATCTATTTAGCGTTTATACGAAATTCCCAGGTATAACTCTGTATGAATAGTAGGTGAATTTTTCTTTTTCCGGAAAAATTCAGTTATCAGAATCAATCAAATAAGTGGGTTGGCGTTAAAAATTATCCTTAGCTTTTGGCTGAACGCTTACATAAAAGTTTAGATGCAATTGCTACATTTTAAGTCTATTTTCACTTAATTCTCAATAAATAACTCGATCATGAATAACTTTACTGCCATCACATCAAATTCCCATAGGAATGGAAATCCTCAACCTCAACTCTCAAATTTACCAGTTTTTTCAGCCTTTGAAGAAACATCTGATAGTGGGGATTTGCGACAAATACTGGAAATACTGAAGCGGAGATCAATCCTCATAGCCGGAATATCTGTTGTTGTCAACAGTGCAGTTGCTTATTCAACGCTCAAACAAGAACGAATCTATCAAGGTAACTTTCAAATATTGGTTGAATCTGTCAATAATGATAACAGCTTAGGAAAGGTCAGCCTGTTAGACTCTAACATCGCTAAACCTAGTTTAGATTACGAGAGCCAAATTCAGATTCTTAAGAGTCCAGAACTGCTGCAAGGTGTTATTAAACAGTTGCAAAAATCGCATCCTGAAATCACATACAATTCTCTTATACAAGACTTAGCTATTCGTCGCCTCGGTGCAACAAAGGTAATCGAAGTCAGCTATAAAAGCAATGACACCAAAAAAATTAAATTTGTATTAAATACAATTTCTAAGTTCTATTTAAACTATAGCCTAGACAAGCGGCAAACCAAGCTGCGTCAGGGAGTTCAGTTTACTGATAAACAGCTACCTGAGATTCAAAATCGGGTGACGCAGTTGCAAAAAGAAATGCAAATATTTCGCCAAAGATATAATTTTATTGATCCAGAAAACCAATCTCAAACCATTTCGCAGCAAATCCAATCTCTGACACAGCAACGACAAGCTGTAAATCAACAGTTAACCGCTGCGAGGGCTAATTATCTGAGTTTACAGGGAAAAGACGAACAATTAGCAGTTCTTAATAATGCACCTCTTTATCAACAGTTAATCGTCCAGCAACGCCAGTTAGATACCCAGATATCTGGAGAATTAACTAGATTCCAACCCGATAACCCAGTGATTCAAACATTAAAAGAAAAAAGAGACAACCTCTTACCTATTATTGAAAACGAGGCAAAACGGGCTTTAACTATCAAGGTGGCTGAGGCTATAATTCTACTTCAGAGAATAGAGGTAGATAGTCAACAACTAGCAGAAACAGAACAACAACTGCAAAGAAGATTAGAGCAATTACCAGTTTTATCTCGACAATATACGGAGATTCAGCGCAATTTACAATTAGCAAATGAAAGTTTAAATCGGTTTTTGGCTACCCGTGAACAACTACAAATAGAAGTAGCGCAAACAGAACTACCTTGGGAATTAATTCAAGCACCTACTCAACCAGAATCTCCCATATCACCAAATACACCACATAGTTTACTGTTAGGACTTGTGGCTAGTTCTCTAATAGGTATTGGTGCTGCCTTGATTCTAGAAAAAATTGATAATACTTATCCAACTATGGAGAGTATTAAGGAGAAGCTCAAACTACCCTTATTAGGAACTCTTCCCTTTGATAAAAGCATATCTCATCATCCATCTCAGCATCTTAGAAATAGTATCAGTCATCGGGAAATAATATCTGAAGATATGCCGGGAGGTATTGGTAGATTTTCTAATATGTTTAGTAGTCAATCTTCACAGAGTAGATACTACGGACAAGGAGCATTTTGGGAATCTTTACAAGTTTTATATGGAAATATTCAACTGCTCAATTCAGACCGACCAATTCGTTCTTTAATTATTTCTTCAGCGATGCCTGGAGATGGTAAAAGTACGGTAGCATTTCATCTTGCTCAGACAGCAACATCAATGGGGAAACGAGTATTACTGGTAGATGCTGATTTGCGTTGCTCAAAGATTCACAAATTATCAGGATTAAATAATTTGTGGGGATTAAGTAATTTAATCTCTTCAAATATAGATGTTAACCAAGTGATTCAAGAAATGTCAGCAATGAAGAATTTATCTGTGATTACGTCAGGTCCTGTACCACCCGATCCGGCTAGGTTGTTATCATCAGATAAAATGAAGCAACTGATGGACTATTTCCATCAAAATTTTGATTTAGTGATTTATGATGTTCCCCCAATGTTGGGATTAGTAGATGTCAGACTCCTAGCACCTTACACTGATGGTCTCATGCTAGTGGTAAGAATCGGTAAAACAGATAAATCAGCACTAAAGCAAGTTCAGGATAATTTGAAACTTGCCCCTATTAATTTACTTGGTCTAGTTATTAATGGGGATAAAGCTAAGTTGCCAGGTTATGATTACTACTATAGTGATTATAACGAACGGATAAATAGTAACTCTTCTATTCAAGTGAGATAAAACCTTTATCAATTTATCCGCTTTTAAGCTACCTAACCTACCTTTTCAACAACCGCCGTCGCAAATTATCCAACGCTGCATTTGCACTTACATAACGAATTAAAGACCGTCCGCGAATCGTTCCTAAGCGATGTTCAAAACTAGCTACTTCATCTCCAGGTCCGGCTAAACCAATATAGACTAAACCTACTGGCTTGGTTTCGGTTCCTCCACTCGGTCCAGCAATGCCCGTAATACTTAATCCCCAAGTAGTGGAAAGACGACTTTTCACACCGATAGCCATTTGTTCGGCTACAGTTGCACTCACTGCGCCAAATTTCTCTAAATCCTCTGGGTTAACTCCTAACAATCCCACTTTCACAGAATTGTCGTAGGAAATTACCCCACCCCAAAAGTAATCAGAACTACCGGAAATTTCCGTTAACATTTGCCCCAGTCCTCCACCAGTGCAAGATTCTGCCACTGAGAGGGTTTCCCCTGAAGACCGTAATAAATCACCAATTACAGCAGCTAAGGTATCATCATCAGCACCGTAATAATCTAAACCGGCAATTTCTATCAGTTGTTTTTCAATGGGTGCAATTAAAGCCTCTGCGGCTGTTGCGTCCGCAGCTTTAGCCGAAACTCTCAGCCTGACTTCTCCCTTACCTGCATAGGGGGCTACAGTGGGATTGGTTAAGTCAAAATAAGTAGCTACTTTTTCTGCTAAAGCTGATTCACCAATGCCCCAAAATCTTAAACTGCGGCTATAAATAATTTCTTTTCCCCAACCTTGACTTTTAAGAAAAGGTACAGCGGTTTCTGACCACATTCGATACATTTCGCTGGGAACACCAGGAAAGGTAAATATAGTTAATCCAGTCCGGGGTTGCCAAATAATCCCTGGTGCTGTTCCTGTGGGGTTGGGTAGAATTTCTGCACCTTGGGGAATTAAAGCTTGTTTGCGATTATTGGGAGACATGACTCGTCCCCGTTGGGCAAATTTTTCGGCGATATCTTCGACAATATCGGCTCGTTCTACTAAAGGAACACCAAAAAAATCAGCTATGGTTTCACAGGTGAGATCATCGGGTGTGGGGCCTAAACCACCTGTAAAAATGAGAATTTCTACTCTGGAAGCAGCAATTTCGATCACTTCTTTGAGTCTTTCTGGATTATCCCCGACTACGGTTTGATAATAGTGGGGAATGCCTAACTGGGCTAATTCTTTGGCAAGATATTGAGCGTTGCTGTTGAGGATATCTCCCAGCAGCATTTCTGTACCAACACAAATAATTTCTGCACTCATAGGGATTGGGAATAGGGAATAGGGAACAGGGAATAGGAAACAGGTTTTGGATTTTAGATAATAATCCAAAATCCAAAATCTAAAATCTAAAATTCTCTACGCTAGGGCTGGTACAGGAATTTCTAGATGGGGATATAGTGGGAAGCGATCGCACAATGCAGCCACTCTTTTCAGACAATCAGCCGTTACTATCTCTGAATCTGGAGAAAGTAAACGATCTGCAATAATATTCCCAATTTCCGTAAATTCTGCCACACCTAAACCTCTTGTAGTCATAGCAGGTGAACCTAATCTTAAACCACTGGTAACAAAAGGTGATTCAGGATCAAAAGGAACTGTATTCTTATTCGCAGTAATATTAACGGTGCTGACTAGCTGATCACCTTTTTTCCCAGTCATAGCAATAGAACGTAAATCTACTAACATTAAGTGATTATCCGTGCCATTGGATACGAGCTTGAATCCTCTATTTTGTAGTTGGGTAGCTAAAGCGCGAGCATTTTCAATTACTTGCCCAGAATAAGTTGTAAACTCAGGTTTGAGAGCTTCCCCAAAAGCTACAGCTTTACCAGCAATGACGTGTTCTAGTGGTCCACCTTGAGTACCGGGGAAAACTGATTTATCCAGCTTTTTACCCAATTCTGCATCACGAGTCAAAATTAAGCCACCACGAGGTCCACGTAAGGTTTTATGGGTTGTGGTGGTAACGACATCACAATAAGGCAGGGGGTTGGGATGATGACCGGTAGCGACTAAACCAGCAATGTGAGCAATATCTGCAAGTAAGTAAGCGCCAACTTCATCAGCAATGCTGCGGAATTTTTCAAAATCAATAATCCGAGGATAAGCTGAATACCCACAAATCAACAGTTTAGGCCGTTCTTTGATAGCTAAATCACGAATTTGGTCATAGTCTAATTGTTCGGTTTCTTTGCTTACGCCATAATGACGGACTTGAAACCATTTACCAGAAACGTTCACTGGTGAACCGTGGGTGAGGTGTCCACCGTGGGACAAGTCCATACCCATAATTGTGTCCCCTGGTTGCAGCAGGGTCAAAAAGACCGCAAAATTAGCTTGTGCGCCGGAATGGGGTTGAACATTGGCATGAGCAGCACCAAATAACTGTTTAGCCCGGTCAATGGCTATTTGTTCAATTTTGTCAACAAATTCGCAACCACCATAGTAGCGTTTACCTGGTAGTCCTTCGGCATATTTGTTGGTTAATACTGAGCCTTGGGCAGCTAATACGGCAGCGGAGGTAAAGTTTTCACTAGCAATTAATTCCAAGTGGTCACGTTGACGTTGTAGTTCTTGGTTAATTAGTTCGTTAATGGCAGGATCGGAGTTTTTTAAGAGGTCTGAGTTAGTTTTTGTCACGGTTATTATCCTTATGGCAGTTGATGAAAACGGAAATTGGGGTTAAACCTAGTATCAAAGTTACAAATCAGGCAACTTTTTTATTATAAGAATTTAGACTGAAAACCTTTGAAAACTGGGAATGTCATTCTGTAAGAATGGCTGACTCTAATTAACGTGGCAGTCTAAACTTATGTATTAATTTGTACTCAAATTAACAAAAGTCTTAAATATACAAGATACAATAAAACCAGATTGTACAGTTAGCAACTTTTCTTTATTGTCAGCATTTTTGGAGATTGCTTTATTGAGAAGAAGGAGGGGTTGAGATGTTAGTCATTTTAATGGACAATCAAATCCTTAGCCCTGAGAAGGTTTGTCAGTCTTGTTTACTGGCAACTAACAGTGGACAACCTCGCTGGGGTGGAGGTAAACTACGCTGTGGTCAAGCAATTAATAAATTTACTGAACAACAACCAGATCAATACGAGTGTATGATGGGCTTTCGTGTTGCTATTATAGAATAATTGGATTTGCCAGCAAGGTCACTCGATTTTGGATTTTGGATTTTGGATTGACTCCACCAAACAAGTGTAGAAGCTCGAAGATTTTGGATTTGGGATTTACGTTAGCGAAGCGTACGCAGCGCAGCGAGTATTTTTCTGTCTTGAAGGACGGGGGGCTGTACCAAGTTTTTTTAATCTAAAATCTAAAATTACCGGTCAAGCATCTGCGTTATCCTAAGCTCAATAGATATTCAAATTTAGCCACAGGAGAACACAAAATGTCTTGGCGCGGGTCTACAACTTTCCCTGATCGAATTTTCGCGTGTTTACCTTATCTACTGCCTTTAATTGACAGTCTAGTCTTTGGTAGTTTTTTGTTTAGACAGTTTCCATTACTTCAAGTCTTGCTTCTGCCACTGCAACCAGTGCTAATTATTTACGGTAGTTTAGGGCAAATTGGTCAAATAATTGTGTTTTTTGCCTTGTTTGCCTTGGTGGTGAGAAACGAAAAAATCAATCATTTCATTCGTTTCAACACAATGCAAGCAATTCTTTTAGATATTGTTATATTTTTGTGTTCCATATTACT
This sequence comes from uncultured cyanobacterium, assembly GCA_903848645.1. GTDB lineage: Bacteria > Cyanobacteriota > Cyanobacteriia > Cyanobacteriales > Nostocaceae > Dolichospermum. The sequence goes on from CAINGU010000100.1 coordinate 59,322, forward strand.
GCGAATTTTGACTCCGATTCCTGGGGCTGGGTTTGCGATAGAGACTATAGCCAATACGATCTTTTTAGGTATTTTGGCATCTGTTGTCTATTCTGTGTTCCAGTCTTTAAATGGCCGTTATGCGGAAATTCCGACAATTTCCGATGCAGTGCATATGCAAGTACGCTAAGAATTAACGTTGAATAACTGTGTTTTCTAGGCGACCAATCCCTTCTATTTCTATGCGGATGCGATCGCCTATTTGCAAAGCCCCTACCCCCATAGGCGTACCAGTTAATACTATATCCCCAGGTAATAGAGTCATCACTTGACTGATATAAGACACTAGAAAATCTGGGGAAAATACCATTTGATCAATACAGGCAGATTGGACTGGATGAGGATGATCATTCAAAAATGTCTGTAATTTAGCTCCTGGGTTTAATTCTCGGACAATCCAAGGACCCAGAGGACAAAAAGTATCAAAACCTTTGGCTCTTGTCCATTGGGGATCTTTTTTTTGTAAATCCCTGGCTGTGACATCATTGGCGATGGTATAACCCCAAATTTTACTTTGGGCTTGGGCTGGGGTACAATCACTTGTGCGATCGCCAATCACTAAGGCTAATTCTCCTTCATAATCTACCCTTTGAGACTGATAGGGATACTTAATTTCGCTTTCTGATGCAATTACAGATGTGGGCGGTTTGAAAAAAATTAACGGTTCAGCGGGTACAGGTGTTCCCATTTCCGCTGCATGATCAGCATAATTCTTGCCTACTGCCACAATTTTGGAAGGCGCACAGGGGGCTAGAATTGTGTAACAGTTGGGTTCGAGAATTAAATCCGTAGGTTGACCATCTAACCAAGGAGGAGCATCTAGCACTTCTACATTCTGGGACAACTGGAGCAACCCATAATAAATTTTCCCTTCTTGACTTTGAACTCGCACATATCGCTGCGCCATAATCTTGACAAATATCCTTAAATATGATTCTTCAGGAGAATGTAGTTAATGATTACCACGAAAAACTGGTAAGATTATAAGAATGTTAGCTGAAAACTTGATAAATTTAGTCTAAAAATAAAGTTTAGCAGCTAGACAAATATGGCTGAAAATTGTGTTAATGTGGAATGGCTAAAAAATTGTCAAAATTCCTTGCTGCTTGAGATGTTGACCCATAAAAGTATCGCTCATAGCAATATTTGTACAAATTAACATTAGCAGCCATTTTGTCCAAAAGGTTAATTAAAGAAAGAATATGACCACAGTTTACGAAACCATGTATATCCTGCGTCCTGACTTGGGTGATGAGCAGGTAGTACAACAAATTGCCAAATACGAAAACTTGATTCGTGAACACGGTGCTGAGAATATTGAAATTCAAAACCGTGGTAAGCGTCGTCTCGCTTATGAAATTCAAAAGCATCGTGATGGCGTTTATGTTCAACTCAACTACACAGGACCGGGAACTGTGATTGCGATCATGGAACGCGCTATGCGATTGAGCGAAGAAGTGATTCGCTATATGACAGTTAAGCAAGACGTTCCCAAAGAAAAACCAGAAGAAGAAGTTGTAGCAGCTTAATAACAACGTTTACCACTGTTGTAAATTAGGATTTCAGCAGTATGGTTTTCGCCATGCTGCACCATCAGAAATTTAATAATTTAATTCTTTAATTCTTTTACTCAAATTTCTCAGTATGTGATAAAATCGGCGCAAGTCGAGAATCAAGTATAACTGTATATATATTAAGTAAGAGCTTTAAGTGACTGTGAGCGAATCTGATATACCAAACATCCAAGAACTGTCTACCGAAATATCTCAGTTGCATCAAGAGTTGCAACTGCGAGATCAATTAGTGCAGCAGTTGTCTCAAGAACTATTTCGGCTAGTCAAGGGTAATACTAATTTTACACCCCCAAAATCCGAGCCAGAGATAGATTTGAGCCAATTGCAGGCGTTAAGAGATCAACTCCAAGCTGTGGAACAGCAGGTGACGTTCTATCAAGAGCAAATTACGAATCGTGATACTGAGATTTACGAACTACGACAGTCAGTGCAAGAGCTAACTGATCGGAGTAGAATGCTGGAGCAGGTAGTACAAGAATTGCCCCAAATTTACCGTCGTAAGTTTGAGGAACGCATGACACCAGTGCGAGATAAAGTAACAATGCTACAACGGGAAAATCGCCAATTGCAAGCCGAATTGCAAAGTGTTAGTTATCGTTTAGCACTGAAAAACCGCTACACAAATCATGGCGGTATTGATTTACCTACTTTTCCTCGTTCAGAAGTTGCACCAAATAATATGTCTGCTCCTCAGAACGCCTAAAATTTGTGACTGTATTGGTAAAATTTGAATTCAATCAAGACTATAATTCCGCAGTACCTGTATTTTTGCAGATGCTGCGGGTTTTAGGTATTTGTCAGGAAAATTCTCCAGATTAGCTTGCTAATACTAGCGGTTGATCTTCAACAGAGGCAAAAATATCTTCATATTTGGGGAAAATTTCAAATACTGAATCAAGTTGGGTAAGTTCCAAAATCACTTTGACTGGAGGGTTAACATTGCAAAGAACTAATCTGCATCCAGTTTGACGCGCTGCTTTGAGTCCTTTGACTAGAGGGACTAATCCAGAACTATCCATGAAATCCACTGCTGCTAAATCTATAACCCAGAGTTGGTGATGCTGAGGTTTTATTTCAGCCATCTGTTCGCTCAAGACTGTACCACTATCCAGGTTTATACTACCTTGGGGTTTGAACAAAATCACTTGGCGTTCTTGTGTAAGAGTCATAAATTTAACTTAGTATTTGAAAAACAAAAGAAAGAGAAAATTGACATCAATACTGTTTATACTTCAACAACAAAACTACTGTTTTCGTAAAGTTATGGGAATTTATAGTAGTGGCGTTGAGAAAGGGGTTTCAGTATTTATGCCGTATAATTTGTGATATATTTCTCTAGTATAAGCATAGTTCGCTGGTAATTTCGGTAGCAAACTTATCATTTATGAAATTTCTATAACTTATTTAGAGTTTTATAACTAAATGTGAAGGAGTTAGGAGTCAGGAAGAAGAGGAAGAAGAGGAAGAAGAGGGAGTTATTGTAGCGGTTTGATTGACAGCCTAGCCAAAAGCAAGCAAAGATATGGTAAAGGTAAAAATTTGTAAACTCGGTGGTGCTGGATGTCTTTTGAGCTAATTTCACTAGAAAACATCCAAGAAATTGCTCATAATTATGGTTATTTAGCAATTTTTTTGGGAATCTTGCTAGAAAATTTGGGCATTCCTCTTCCTGGTGAAACCGTGACTATTGTTGGTGGTTTCCTTGCTGGTAGCAATGAATTAAATTACTGGCTGGTGCTTGGTAACGCTGTGGGAGGTGCTGTAATTGGTGGCAATTGCGGCTATTGGATTGGTAGAGTGGGCGGTTGGCCTTTTCTGCTGCAAGCTGGGAAGATTTTCCGCATTTCAGAAGTAAGACTATTGAGTATCAAAGAGCAATTTACTGAAAACGCTGCTAAAGCTGTATTTTTTGGGCGCTTTTTTGCCTTATTGCGAATTTTTGCTTCACCACTTGCGGGTATAGCGGAAATGCCCTTTGGCAAATTCCTGATTTATAACGTGGCTGGGGCGACTGCTTGGGGTAGTGTCATGGTGACTTTGGCTTTTTTTGCAGGAAGAATTATTTCCCTGGAACAATTGGTGGCTTGGGTAAGTAAATTTGCAATTTTGGCGTTACTTATCTTAGTGGCTGTGATTGCTGTGCCAATTTGGTTAGAGTCCCGCGAAGTTAAACAGCAAACGGAAGAGTAGGGGACTCAATTTTAGATTTCGGATTTTGGATTTTGAATTGTGTTTAATTAACTCCAATCTAAAATCTAAAATCTAAAATCTAAAATTTTCTTTCCCTATAGCCTTTTACTTGTTCTGTTGCGCCCAAATGCGGGTAGGTAGACCCCAAACGTAAATGAAGCCTTCAGCGGCTTTGTGATCAAATTGGTCTTCTGCGCCGTAGGTGGCTAAGTCGGGGGTGTAGAGGGAATTATCACTCCAACGGCCAACTATGGTGGCGTTACCTTTAAAAAGTTTTAACCGCACTACACCGGAAACTCTCTCTTGTGTTTGCTGAATAAAAGCATCTAAAGCAGCTTTGAGGGGGCTGTACCAAAGTCCGTTATACACAATTTTGGTATAGGTTTCTTCTATGCCTCGTTTGTACTGACTAACATCCGCTGTTAAAGTTAGGCTTTCTAAGTCACGGTGGGCGTTAATTAGAACTATCATTGCTGGTGATTCGTAGATTTCCCGTGATTTGATGCCTACTAAGCGGTTTTCAATCATGTCAATCCGCCCAATTCCATGATTACCAATGATTTTATTGAGTTGTTCAATTAACTCAACAGGCTCTTTTGATGTACCGTTGATGGTGGTAGGAAGCCCTTTTTGGAAACCAATTTCTAGATATTCCGGCTCGTTGGGAGTATCAACTATGGCTTTGGTCATTTCATAGATTTCTTCTGGTGGCTCATTTGCTGGATCTTCCAATGTCCCAGCTTCAATACTGCGACCAAGTAAGTTTTTATCTATACTGAAGGGAGAAGATTTTTTGACGGGTGCAGGAATACCAAATTTCTCACCATAAGCGATGGTTTGCTCCCGACTCATACCCCATTCTCTCGCAGGGGCGAGGATTTTCAGGTTGGGATTGAGGGCTGTACAGGATACATCAAAGCGTACTTGGTCGTTACCTTTACCTGTGCAACCGTGAGCGATCGCATCTGCACCATATTTTGCAGCGGCTTCTACTAAAATCTTAGCAATCAAAGGCCGAGCCAGGGCTGTTCCTAAAGGATAGCGATTTTCATAGAGGGCGTTAGCCTGAATTGCCGGAAATGCGTACTCTTTAACAAATATATCCTTAACATCAGCTACCAAGGATTCACTTGCACCTGATTTCAGGGCTTTTTCTCGAACTGGTTCTAATTCATCTCCCTGGCCTAAATCTGCGGCTAGGGTAATTATCTCTTCTACTCCCCATTCTTGCTTTAAGTAGGGAATGCAAACAGAAGTATCTACTCCACCAGAATATGCTAGAACAACCTTTTTAGCGCGACCCATGAATTTCTCCACTTAGGAAAACAAAGAATGAGTCATTATTATATCTGACTTGCCTAGCGTATATTTTCTTGTGCAACGGTAACTTTGCGATATTTGTCTTATTCTGAATATGGGTAATAGTTTTTTGGGTGAAACTGTGTTTTTTAGTATTGTCATTCCTACTTATAATCGCTTACCAATTTTGGAAAAGTGTCTCCGCGCTTTGGAGAATCAGGAGTTAAGCAATAAAACTTATATAGAAGGCTATGAAGTTGTATTGGTAGATGATGGTTCTACCGATGGTACTTTGAATTGGTTGGCAACGCATAAAGATGAGTTTCCTCATGTCCGCTGTTTTGAACAAAATCATGCAGGTCCAGCAGCAGCGCGAAATTTAGGGGTGGAAAAAGCCCAAGGTGACACAATTATTTTTATTGATAGTGATTTAGTGGTTTTGTCTAATTTCCTGCAAGCTCATACAAATGCTTTATTACAGGGAAAAGAGAAATTAGGAAGCGGCAGTTTTTTTACTTACGGTGCTGTAATTAATACTTGTAATTTTGCCAATCCCACGGCTGAACCTTATAAAATTACAGATTTTTCGGCGGCTTTTTTTGCTACGGGTAACGTCGCTATTCCTAAACATTGGTTAGAAAAAGCAGGATTATTTGATACTGGTTTTCAACTTTATGGTTGGGAAGATTTAGAGTTAGGTGTGAGGTTGAAAAAATTAGGTTTGCAATTAATTAAATGTCCTGAAGCTGTTGGTTATCATTGGCATCCACCTTTTAGTTTACAGCAAATTCCTAAGTTAATTGATCAGGAAATTCAACGGGGAAGAATGGGAGTTTTGTTTTATCAAAAACATCCTACTTGGGAAGTGAAAATGATGATTCAAATGACTTGGTTTCATCGTTTATTGTGGGGGATTCTTTCTGTAAATGGGTTTTTGAATGAAAGAACTATGTCTCCGTTTTTGCAATGGTTGATTAATATTGGTAAGCCGCAGTTGGCTTTGGAAGTTGCACGGATTTTCTTGAATTGGTATAATGTAAAAGGTGTTTATGCTGCTTATGAGGAGATGCAGGGTAAATGATTGTTTCGCGCAAAGGCGCAGAGGCGCAAAGAGAAGAAAGAGGAAAGGAGTATGATTAATGATGATAAATTCTTAGATATTCTCTAAAAATGGCAGAGAGATTAAATAATTTTTCATCAGTTTCTAATTTTGTTAATAAAAATCTTCTCGTTAATGATTGTAACCCGTTTATTATATCTATTGATGACAATGATAAAGACTGTTTTATCTCATCTCTGGATATAGGTTGATTATTTTGACTGATTTTTAATAATATCTCTTTTTCAATATCTGATAATCTCATCCATATTGAATCAAACAGAGATTTAAAGTCTTCTGTTAAGATTAAACTATTTTCTTTGATAAATTCTGAAACTTCAGCTTGAAAGACTTCTTTAATTAAGATGCTGATATACTGTAAATATTTAGGATGACTTTCATATAAGTTAATTAATTCTAACCAAGTTTCCTCGTTTTTTAATCCTTGATTTTTTAATATCTCTGTAGCTGGATTATCTAAACCTGATAGTTCTAAGGAATGAATTGGGTAAAGTTCACTATCTAATGATATCATTTCTTGGCATTTTTCTTGACTGATGATAATTAAACAACCTTGATGTTCAATTTCTGTGATCATTTGTAGAAAGGTTTTATAATCTTGGTGTTCAGGTTTATATTGTCCAGCAAATTGACGATTAATAAAGATATTTTCTAAGTCATCTAAAATAATTAAGCATTTTTTATTTCTCAATATATTAAATAATTGGTTTAATTTATCATCTATAGTTTCTTTAGCTTCTTGTTTGCAAACATTTAATAAATCATCAATCAGTAAATTTAGAGATTTAGGAAATTTTAAACTTCTCCAGATAATAACTTCAAATTGTTGTAAATTTAAATCAACAAATCTTTTGACAAGGGTAGTTTTACCAATTCCAGATAATCCTAAAACTGAGATTAAATGAGTATTTTGATTTAATATCCAATTAGATAAACATTCTAATTCTGTTTTTCTTCCATAAAAACGAGTAATTTTAGGTGATAAAGTTAAATCATGGTAAAAACATTTAGCTTTTTCTGTATTATTATTTTCTTGATAATTTGATTTTTCATAATTAGAATAACAATTAATATTATTATTTCCAAAACTAACAATCTTAGAACAATTTGTACCTCTTTCCAGAGTCCAGCAAAAATTAGATTTATTAACATCTTCCCCTAAAACCTCAGATAAAATTTTAAATAAATTCCTACTTTCATCACCAATATAACCCTCATCATAATCATAAATATTGGCAATTTGCTTATAAGTTTTACCCTGAAATAGTTCTTCAATAATCTTTTTTTGCAGATCATCTAAATGTTTATCAGTCTTAGTAAAGACTAAATTATCTACAAATTGTAAAATTTCTGTAACAGTCATAAAACTAAGATACATCAATGCTTGTAGCCATTATAACTCAATCTCTTTCCAGATTATCAGGGTTTTTCAGGTATTTCGTTAAAATTTCTTAATAAAACATCAGAGAATATCCCAGATTTTCTGGTATGACAAAAAAGTAATTATGTATAAAAATGATTAATCAGGGTTTAAAAGATGTTTGTAAAGCGATTATAAATCGCAGCTACACAGACAAAACCCACCTGCGTGGGTTAGAAAATCTTGATTTTTATTAGCCCACGTAGGTGGACTTAGTTTGTGTAGTAGCGAATTATATTCGCCCATATTTAAAACATCCTCATAATGTGAGAAAATAATGGTTAATCAACTTTATTATGGTGATAATTTAGAGGTTTTAAGACGTTACATTAAAGATGAGTCTGTTGACTTATGTTATATTGATCCTCCTTTTAATTCCAAGCGTAATTACAATCAAATTTATAATAATATTGGTGGAGAAGATAAAGCACAAGCTCAAGCATTTATTGATACTTGGGAATGGGATGATCACGCTATTCGGGGAATAGATGAAATACTTACCAATTATCATGGTTTATTTACTCAACAATGTATTGCTTTAATTTCAGGTTTAAGTAATGTTTTAGGAAAAGGAAGTTTACTTGCTTATTTAGTGAGTATGACTTTAAGGATAACAGAAATTCATCGCGTTTTGAAACCTACGGGTAGTTTTTATTTACATTGTGATCCTACTTCTAGTCACTATTTGAAGTTAATATTAGACGCTGTTTTTTGTTCTCAAGGAGGGGACTTTTTAAATGAAATAACATGGAAAAGAAATTTTACAAAAAAAGGATCACAGTATAAAATGCTTCGTTATGCAAATAATTGTGACATTATATTTTTTTATAGCAAATCAAGCAAGTATTTTTTCCAAACACCTAAAACTAAATTGTCAAATCAAGATGATATCGAAAAAATATATAATAAAATTGATGAGGAAGGTAGAAGATATAAGTCAGAACCGATTGAATTACCTGCAATGATGGCGCGAGAAAATTTACGTTACGAATATAAAGGTTATTTACCTACTTATGGTTGGATGATGAATCGAGAAAAACTTGAAGAATTAGATAAACAAGGAAAGTTATTTTTTACTAAAAATGGAAAGCCTAGAAGAAAGAATTTTATTAAAGATTATACAGGATCAGAAGTAGATAATCTTTGGATAGATGTGATACCATTAGGTCAAAAACAATCAGAATCTTTAGGATATCCAACACAGAAACCAGAAGCATTATTAGAAAGAATCATAAAAGCCAGTTCTAATGAAAATGATGTAATATTAGATGCTTATTGTGGATGTGGTACAACTATTGCAGTTTCGCAAAAATTAGATAGACAATGGATAGGAATTGATATTACTTATCAAAGCATTAGTTTAATTTTAAAAAGATTAGAAGATAGCTTTGGTAAAGAATTTGTAGATACTATCAAACTTCATGGTATTCCTAAAGATATAGAAAGTGCAAGAGCATTAGCAAATAAAGCCGATGATCGCACTCGTAAAGAGTTTGAAAAATGGGCAATATTAACTTATACTAATAATCGAGCCATAATTAACGCTAAAAAAGGTTCTGATAAAGGTGTAGATGGAACTGTTTTATTTTATGGTGATAAAGGTGAACCAGAAAAGGTAATTTTTCAAGTAAAATCTGGTAAAGTCAAATCAGGAGATATCCGAGATTTACTAGGAACAATGACGCTAGAAAATGCCAGTATTGCCATATTTATAACCTTAGAAAATCCTACAAAAGATATGTTAAAAACTGCCAAATCTGCTGGATTTTATCAAAATAAACTCATGACTCATAGTTGTGATAAAATTCAGATTGTGGCGGTTCAAGATATTATTGAAAATAAACAGAAGTTCACGATGACTTTAGCTTTTGAAGTTCTTAAAAGTGCGGAAAAACACAAAGAAGTGAGAGTTAATCAGATAGAAATGGATTTAGATATTTAATCACTTTTGAGTAGCGACTGTGTTGAGGAAACGAAACCCAACACTTATTATATTTCTTTTGTCTTTATCACCAGAATTATTCCATAACCTGTTCTATAATCCCTTGAATAACTGCAACAGTAATATCCTCTTGATCAGATTTGGAATATACTGTTAATAAAATAATACTCGTGGCAGTTTGTAGGTAATAAACAAGTCTATATCCACCACTTTTACCCTTTTGAATATTACTATTTTTAACTCTAACCTTATAAACTTGATATTCCTCTCCTAAACCTATAAGACGATCACCTATAATTTCTCCCTGTTGCAACTGTAAAATAGTAGGTTCAATATCATCACGAATTTTTCGATATCGTTTTGATAATTTATACAGTTGTTTCTCAAACTCAGGAGAAAATCGAATTGAGATAGAATTTATATTATTCATTCTCAATTCTCTCCCATAATTCACAAATAGGTCTAGTTTTACCTGATTTAACTTCTTCAAAAGCTCTAATTAAACTCTCTTTTATTTCCTGAATTGGAGTATCATCAGCATCAATATCATCTGTTTCTGGTAGAAGAATAATTACCTTGACAGTATTAAAATTATCAATCTCTAAAGGATAATCTAGGGTTAATTGTCCTTCTTGTATTTTTCCAGTAACTTCTAAGGCTTTCATAGTTTCTAGCTGCTTTTTGTTTAACTAATTTTGATGCAGAAGATATTTCTATTACATTTTATCATATTTCCTAGAATTATTTTTATAATATCATGCTATAATCAAATAAAAATTATATTCAAGTCCATCACTATGTCTTCCATAGAAATCACACAAGCAATTAACCAAATATCAGAATTATTCCATTTAGCATTAAATGGAGAAGAAATTATTATTACTGAAAACCAGCAACCATTGTTAAAACTAACTGCACTCAAATCTAAATCTCAACGTCCTCCTTTATTTGGTACAGATAAAGATATCATTTCTATTGCTGATAATTTTGATACTCCATTAGAAGATTTTGAAGATTAACCATGCAAGTTTTATTAGATACTCATACACTTTTGTGGTTTTTCTCAGGCAATGAAAGTATTAGCATAACTGCTAGAGAATTAATTGAAGATACCAATAATCTCAAATATATAAGTTTTGCCAGTGTTTGGGAAATGGCAATTAAGCAAAGTAAAGGTAGGCTGAATTTGTCTGTAGCTATAGATGATTATATTCAACAAAAAATCCAACTGGCTGATTTTAAAATCCTAGATATTCAACTGAGTCATTTACAAACAGTTTCTAACTTGCCTTTTCATCATAATGACCCCTTTGATAGATTATTAATAGCACAAGCTATGGTCAAAAATATCCCTATTATTAGTCGAGATTCGATGTTTGATTCATACAAGATTAATCTTATCTGGTGATCTCAATTATTGAGAAGAGATTTCTTGATCTTCTCCCCTAAAACATAGATATGCTCATTTTTGAGATTTTTTCAGTAATAATTAACTTTATTTAAAAAAAATTAATATAGATTACAAATAATCACTAACATCATATTTTATTAATTTTATCAGGCAAAATTAGCAGTATGCTTAATGATAGACAATCTAGTTGTAATTTCACGTAATTAGGCGTAAAGAAACTTAATATTCACTACTTTTTTGCTTGTTGGTATTAGTTTGACTGCTAATCAGTTAATTTATGCCTAAATACTTCACTTGGTTGTTTAGCACATCAGAAAAAACATTCTGATAGCTTGCGTGGCGCAGCCATAGCTCAATACTAGCAGCAATAAACCACAAAAACCTTCACGACAAAGACGGAAAAATGATCCAAAAAATTTTGCTGGCTGTCTCTGGCTTGGGACACGCGGAAGAAATGCTCAGGAATTTGAAAGAAATGCCTTCATTTCGAGGAGCAAAAGTCACAGTTCTTCATGTTGTTACTCCCCAAAGCACTGCGGCTGTAATGACCGATAAATGGGAAGAAGGTGGCAAAATCCTTGCTAAGGCTATTCAGTATTTAAATTTAGATCCCAGCCAAGTTTCTTCTATTTTGCGTCAAGGCGATCCCAAGGATGTAGTTTGTCAAGTCGCTGATGAAATGGATGCTGACTTGATTATTATGGGTTCACGGGGACTGAAGCGATTACAATCAATTTTATCAAATTCCGTTAGTCAGTACGTTTTCCAATTGTCTTCCCGTCCCATGTTGCTGGTGAAAGATGACATTTATGTCAAAAACATTAAGCGGATTATGGTGGCAATGGATAATTCTGAATCTGCTAAAAACTCCTTAAATTTAGCTTTGTTCTTACTCCGGGGTGTTACGGGTGGACAATTAGTTTTAGCTAATATCAATACGGATTTAGGTGGCAAATTATCGGGAATTACTGATCTCAAACCAGAGAGAACTTCTGTGTTGGGAATGGCTATTGCAGAAGCAGAAAAACAATCTGTAGCAGTGCGTTGTGTTACCAGTAGTGGTAAACCTGGTGAAGAAATTTGTCGTTTGACTAACGAGTTGAATATAGACTTATTATTGATTGGTTCTCCAGACCGTCGCCCATCTATTGCTAAAAGTTTTGTTGATATAGATCGGCTAATTGGTTCGTCTTTATCTGATTATGTTCGTGTTAATGCTACTTGTCCAGTTTTGTTGGCACGAACTGTAGGTTAATTCCTTCGCATTAGCCATTCATAAATAAAAACCCCTGCACTATATAAGTTTAGGGGGTTTTTATTTTATAGGGCAAGTATTAACTATCTTTTCCACCTTGGCGGCTGGCAGTTTGGATGTAAAGCATGATTAAAAATACAGCAGGTACTAGTACGAACAAAATGCTCGCTACAAAACCTAAATCATTAACTTGCATAGCAAGATAGCCTTTTGTGTAATTTCCAGTCAACTATTCTAGAATAGCATCATAGATGACAGAGTGAAGCCAAATTTTTTAAAAGCCCTTAAGGTTTGGTGATGACGCTAACGGGCCCATTAACTAGAGTTTGACAAGCTAGACGGTAGTTATCAGGTTTATTTTTAAATTTGCGGTTTTCTAAATCTGTGCGGGGAGACAGGTTTTCTATGCCTTCGGCAATTTGGACAACGCAAGTAGTACATTGTCCAGCACCCCCGCAATTGGTCATTTTGCTGAGAAATTTATAAATATCAATACCATTTTCTACAGCTTTGAGTCGGAGATTAGCACCATCTGCGGCGACTATTTCTTGATTCTCTTTGACAAATTTGATGTTTCCCATAGTAAGTTCGTGGTAATTTAGGATGTGACTGGATTAATTATATTGATTTATTGCAAGATATTAAGAACTATTAATTTTATGCAAAAAAATAGGACAGGTGTATGTTACCTGTCCAAAAAATTGGCGATGGGTAATTTATCTGAAACCCACTGCTGCTTGCCAAACAAATGCAAGTAACAAGAAGAATACGGGAATAACAGGTAAAACATCTACCAAGGGGTCGAAGATTTGGTAAGCTTCAGGCAGTTTTGCTAGTAATAGTGCTGCTTCCATGTTTGTTTAAATCCACCTAATAATCAAATACAGCTTTTATATGCGATATGTATTTTATCATGGTTAGGGTATCCAATTTTGGATTTTGGATTTTGGATTTTGGATTGATTACAGGAATCTATCGGAGGGCTTATAACATCAAGGAATTATTGATTTTAGTCATCAGTTTTTTCTAAATCAATTTCTGATGGTTCTAACCAATGACCAAAATCTGTGACAAAGCGATCGCTCAAAATAGATTCTCTGATCTTTTGGGTAAAGCGAATCAGTTCGGTGATGTTATGAATAGTCAACAAAGTATAAGCTAATATTTCCTGCGATCGCACTAAATGAGATAGATAAGCCCGACTGAAATTTTCACAAGTGTAACAAGGGCAAGTTGTATCCAATGGCGTAAAATCTTCACGAAACTTAGCATTTTTGATATTCCAGCGTTCACCGGACACAATAGCTGTTCCATGTCTAGCCCATCTAGTGGGAATCACGCAATCAAATAAGTCTACCCCAGAAGCGATCGCCATGGCCATTTCTCGATAAGTCCCCACACCCATCAAATAACGGGGTTTATTCACCGGTAACAGCGGGGCTGTAGTTTGGACAATTTGTGCCATTAAATCCGTTGGTTCACCCACACTCACCCCACCAATAGCATATCCAGGCATATCCAACTGCGCCAATTCTTGAGCAGCACGGGCGCGTAAATCTAAATATACTCCCCCTTGGACAATGGGAAACAATGCCTGATCTTGGCGTTGATGGGCGGATATAGAGCGTTTTAACCAGCGGTAAGTTCGGTCAGTAGCGGCTTCTACTTCCTGACGGGTGGCAGGATAGGGAGGACATTCATCAAAGGCCATGATCACATCCGCTCCTAAAATATTCTGAATTTCAATGGAGCGTTCTGGCGTTAATTTAATGATTTGCCCATCGTGAGGTGAGCGAAAAGTTACCCCTTCTTCAGTAATTTTTCGCATTTCGCTCAGACTGAAAACCTGAAATCCACCGGAATCTGTGAGCATGGGTCCAGACCAACCCATAAACTTATGTAGCCCACCACCACCAGCAACAATAGCTTCTCCCGGTTGGAGGTGTAAATGATAGGTATTCGCTAAAACCATCTGCGCTCCTGTTGCTCCGAGTTGGGCGGGGGTGATAGTTTTGACGTTAGCCAATGTTCCCACAGGCATAAATCTGGGTGTTTCTACAGGTCCGTGGGGAGTAGAAAATATTCCGGCTCTGGCTTTGGTCTGGCTACAGGTAGCGAGACTTTCAAAGGAAAAATTGGCACTCAAGGCAAAAATACTAGGTTGCTAAATTTATCAACCAACTTAACATTTTCTTAGGGGCAAGCACTAGAAAACACAATTTTCCTAGCACAAAGCATGATTAGCATTTTTGAACCAGATTCTTAATAAATACAATAATAAAACCCAGCATTTCTATTCTGCTGGGTTTTATATTTTAAAAAAAACACTTTAGATTTGTTAGTGGATATGTTTAAATGAGATTAAGCTGTTTTTGATGTGCGCTTAACAACAGAGCCAGCACCCAAAAAGCCAAATGCTAGTAAACCCAAGATAGAAGCTGGTTCGGGAACTTGTGCGAAAGCATGGTTATCACTTTCAAAGGCAATACCAGTTGTTTTGAGAACTATCTTGTTGAACTCTTCGTTTGCACCTTGTCCGAAGAAGTTAACATACGGATTGTCTTGAGGACTTGACTGATTACCACTAGCAGTAGTCCCAGGAATGTCTGCACCAGTAAAGCTTTTAATCAGATTAGCACCGTTATAAAAGGCAATCGAATTGTATCCGTCTACTGAACCCCAGTGCAAGCCAAAATAATTCTGTAGTTGAGAAAGAGTGATAGTTACAGTATCTGTAGCCCCTGCAACACCACTATTTTTTGGAGCAATGGTCAAGTATTGAGATGTATCTTTTTGTGATGCAGTTGAAGCTGGTGCAGCATAATTACTTGCTTTTGTGCCTGTAACTAAAGCACCACCAGTATATGTAGCCAATCCGCCTGGCGCTGGTAAACCACTGTTGAAGTCGATTGTTGTTGCGCCAACAACAGAGGACTTTATCCCATCTGAACCAGCAGGAGTACCGGAAAGAGTACCACCTGTGGTGATAGTGAAGGCATTAGCTGAGTTAGCAACTGCGAGAACAGCGGCTGTGGCAATTGTGACTACTGATAGTTTTTGTAGAATAGACATTGGTTTTACTGCGATTTATTACTATAAATATAATTACATAGAAAATAGACATTTATACAGTCCGTGATCTAATTTTTACATAATCTTTATGGAATCTTTACAAGACAATTATTAAACAATTAGTATATTTTCTAAAAGCACACCCTAGCAAAAACCCAGAAAAACTTCATTCAGAAGGGTTTAGTTAGAGAGATTAATACACCATACCATTTATCCGTAAGCCAACAAAAAGACCAACCTTCCCACAGGCTGGTCTGCAAAAAAAACGTTGTTCGCGTTGTCTTCTTAGTAGAATGAAAACCAAATTGCACGTTCCCGAAATTTAACGAGCAACTTTTATTAACAAGATTGTAACAGCCAGTACAATTTTTTCATGAAAATATCTCAAAAAATATCTGTCCTTGGGTGAGTAGCTTTTCTATTCGAGGAAAGATGAGGGAACAGGGAACAGGGAACAGAGAAAAAATGACAACTGACAACTGACTAATGACTAATGACTAATGACTAATGACCAATTGCGGTTTTCCCCAAATAATAGTTTCTTGTTTATAAACTACAAGTCCTGGTTTAGTGCCTTTCGGTTTGTAGACGTGCTTGGGTTGGGTGTAAACTACTGGTACTTGGTCACTTTGACGGGCGCGACTGAAATAAGCGGCAAGATTGGCACTAAATTGTAAATCAGCTTCTTCGGCGACTGTACCCGGTTCTAAACGCAGTAAGACATGACTCCCCGGAATCTCTTGGGCATGAAACCACAAATCATAATCCCCAGCGACACGAAATGTTAGTTGATCATTTTGAACATTATTGCGACCAATGAGGACTTCAAAGCCGCTAGGACTGCGGTAACGATGAAAATTAGTGCCGGGGGTGTCGTTGCTGCTACGGCTGCGGTATTCTAAGTCTTCTAAATATTTTTGCCCAATTAGTTCATCACGGATTTCTTCTAAAGCTTGTAAATCTTCTAGAGTTTGGTATTTGTCTATTTGAGAAATTGCGGCTTCTACTTGTTCGAGATAGTCAATTTCTGCTTGGACTGCAAATAGTAAGGGTTCAACAGCAGCACGGGCGCGTTTGAGCTTTTGGTGCTGTTTGTAAAGCTTTTGAGCATTTTGGACAGCGTTTTTATCTGGCAACAGGGCGATCGCTATGGGCTGTTCAGTTTCAAAATCTGGTAAAATTATTTCCTGCATTCCCGGTTGCCAATGGTGCAGGTTGGCCATTAATAAATCAGCTTTTTGGCGATATTCCTCAGCTTGATCTGATTGTTGCAGGCGATCGCTAAAAGTTTTCGCTTTAATCCTTAATTTACCCAAAATATTCAACAATTTCTGACTTAACTGATGACGCAGTTGTACAAATAACTGTTCATTAAGCTGATCAGAATAATAACGGTAAAGTAACTCTTGGATATTTTTTGTGGGTGCAATTCCACCCCAACCCATCACTGTATATCCTGTTTGGGTCCAAGCCGGTTGGAATTTACCTAAATCTAAGGCTTGTAACCATTCTTGCCAACGTTGAAATAAATTTTGCCAATTATGGGGAGTAAGTGCCTCGGTGTTGGTATCTGGTTCGATGTTTGCCGCTAAAAGCATGGTATCTAGCAAAGCCGAACTTAAACCACTATAACTTTTGAGTAACTGGCGTTTAATCCCTCCTGGGACTAAACTTACCCGTTCTTGCCAGCGTTCAACAGATTCGCTTAAATTAGGGGTTTTGCCCGTCAGTTTTGGTGGTGTTTCGTAATTTTGTCCGGTTTGAATGGGACGAACGCTAGATTGTTGCTGACTAACTTGATGGGCTGCGGTGATAATTTCATTACTCGCATCAGTTAAAATCACATTACTATATTTACCCATCACTTCCGCATAGAGGTGATACAGGGCGGTTTCTTCAGGACGGCGGGCAAATTGTAAATCAATTACCCGTTCCCAAGGAGAAATCGCTTCAATTCCTACCAAGGCCAACCCACCCAACTGGTGTTTTAACTGTTGACTAAAAGTAAAAGTATCTGGGGCGCGTGGTGGTGGTTCACTAATACAAATATGGGCGGCTTGGGGATGCCAAGAAATATCTAACCAACCCCGTTGATTTAAGGTTCGTAAAGCAATGGCAATGGTAAAGCGATCGCGCTGATATACTTGTTCTATGCGTGCAGGCAACCAATTAGCGCGGATTTCGCCACAAGCAGCAGTTAAAGCGGTAAAGTCAAGGGGTTGCAAAACAATTAACCCTTTGTCGCTACAAAATTACTTTCTTCTCTAGGATTTTGTTGATTCATCCTTTCATCCTGTTCATCCTTTAATCCTGGATATCCTGTTCGCGGAGCGTGGCGTTAGCCATTTCTGACAAAGAATATTAATTTAACATTTTTTGGCTCAAACTAATATAAGGGTTTAGCAGTGCTAAACCCCTACCCGGTTATTTATATTTATTTTAAGATAGTTCTTCCTTATCAATTTTATGATAGCAAATTTAAAATCCGTTGTCAACCCCCAATACTCTCTTTTTGCGCTTTTTTCTGAGAGGATTTTATTTTGGAGATTCCTGACTTCTTTAAGAAGTTAAGGATCTCTCTCTCAATAGCATTTTTAAGCAAATCTAGCTAATAATTCCTCACGGGATAATTGTAAAAGCAAAGGAGTAAATTCTTCTCTATTCATAGCAATGAGAGGGTTGATAATTGTTGCTAACTGTAAATCAACTGCCCCAAAACGCACTTGCAAGATACTTTCAATCATAGCGCGTCCTTCTCTTTCTATCCCTCTATCAAGTCCTAGTTTTTCTCCTTCTTGTCGTTCTTGTTTTTTAATCTCTTCTAATTGTTGTTGATACATTTCCGATAACTTCATGGTTATGTACTAATTGTATAATATCCGCAAGGAACGGACTATTATTTGCTACTGCTTCTAATTCTTCCACTGCTTGTCTTTGTACTTTCCCTTTTCCTAAAACCCTCAAAAACAGTGTTTCGGGTGTACTGGGTAGTTGATGAATCATCACAATTACGGTTTTAAATAATTTTGGGACAAAATAGATCCCCTTACCCCAGATTGTTTCATCCAGAGTACCATTACAATTCTCTAAGATTTCTGCTGATGCTGTAGGTGTGAAAATCCATAGTTGGGGTAATTCTGTTTCATCTATTCGCGTATCATTACGTTTTGCTTGCCGTTCTAAGTCTGCACGAACGTCAAATAATTTACCCATACAACTGCGAATTTCACTTTTGCTGACAGGGTTACGGAATGGTTCAAATATGTCATAATTTGTGGACATTCTCCCCAGTAATCCTAGTGTTTCTAGGCTTTGTGCTGGTTGGGGTGAAGGAATAAATAATACATCAATTTGTCTGACTTCTGCGGTGATATCTTTACTGGTTTCTACTTGTCCATAAGGTGTTAATAGTTCCGTTAGATATTGTTTTGCGAATTGATCATGTATAAAGCGCGTCATCAGATTGTAATTCCTGCTTTCATCTTGTTCATCCTGATTCTGATATTTTTGGTTAAAACTAATATAGGGGTTTAGCACTGCTAAACCCCTACGCATATAGATTTTTCGTAATGTTGCAAAGGTTTAAATCTCAACCATTACGAGTATAATCCAAAATCCAAAATCTAAAATTCGGTTATCCTTGCCAGGGTGAAGGAATAGGAGTGGTCGAAATTACCTTTTCTGCCATTAGTCTCACCGCGCTTTTCCCACAACTGGGGCATTCTACTTCTAAATACTGTGAAGATGATACGTCTACCTCAGATAATATCCCTTGTTTGCAGTGCCAACACTCACAAATCACCCTGCATACTGGTTGGTTGCAGTCAAGGATTTTGACGTGCTGAAAATTTTGGGATTCGCTGTCTGGTTTCCTGGGTTTAGGGAATTTTTTGATTTCTTGAACTTCCATCATTTCACCGTCTAACTGCAAGTATGTTTAGAGCTTACTTGATGCTTTCCTATCTTACAACTATGCACGAATAGTCAATTGTCAGTTGTCATAGGGAAGAAATATTCCTCCCTGTTCCCTGCTGCCTATTTACTAACTAATGCAGGTTGTCGGACAGATTGCTGCAACAGTTGAGTATATAGTTGATCTAGCTGACTAGCTACACCATTCCAGCTAAATTTATTGATCACACGTCTTTTTGCTGCTTTTCCTAATTCTTGCTGCCAAACAAAATTACTGAGAATTCTATCAATAGCGTGATTAAAAGCCGGGACATTTTGCGGCGGTACTAATAAACCAGTTTCTTCATTGACAACGGTAAATTGCAGTCCACCGACATCACTAGCAACTACAGGTGTACCACAGGCCATGGCCTCGATAGCTACTAATCCAAAGGGTTCATAGTGACTGGGAACAACACAAACATCTGCCGCAGCGTAATAAGCTGGTAATATCTCCCGACTCAGACAACCAGGAAAGGATGTGCATTCATTCATGCTTAATTCGTTGACAATTCCAGCAATGCGATTGCGTTCTTTTTCATCACTATTCCCAGGTGTACAACCACCACCAATAATCAACTGCAATTGTTTTGATTCATAAAACTTAGATTCCCGCATTGCCCGCACTAGGGTTTCTATGCCTTTGCGAGGGTCAAATCTACCTACATATAACACCACTTTAGCTTCTGGAGCAATTCCTAAAGTAGCTCTTGCGGCTTGTTTTTCCACTGAACCAAACTGTTGAATATCTGTACCGCAGGGAATAATATCAATTTTACCTTTTTGGGAAACAAGCGATCGCATATGTTCTAGTTCCTGGGGACTGGTGGCAACAATTCTTTCTGCTGTTTCTAATACTTGTTTTTCTACTATTAAACGTTGACTTGCCACCAGGGGAATATTTTCAATGGTGTTATATTTGATCACTCCTAAAGAGTGGTAGGTATGAACCTGTTTAGTTCCTTGCCTTTTCTTTAATTCCATTCCTACCCAGCTAGATAACCAATAATTAGTATGAACTAAATCATATTTAATCCCAGCTTCTTTTTGGAATTTCATTAACTGATCTACAAATTCTGGCAAATGCTGAAAACCTTGATCTCGTGGCACAAATTCCACTGGTCCTGCTGTTAAACGAATAGTTCGACAATTGGGATGATGTTGTACTATCGTTTCTTGATCAGCACTCACTCTCCTGCTAAACATATCCACTTGCCATCCTAGCTGTGCCAGGGCTTCACCCACTTGACGGACATAAACATTTTGTCCTCCTGCCTCTTCTCTGCCTATTTCAATTGCTGGATCACCGTGGACTGAAATTAAAGCAATGTGTTTTTTAGTGGTAGCTTTCATAAATTTGTGATGTTCCTGGTTTTAACAAGATAGAAGGAAGTTCAGAATTTGTGCTTATTAAACTTAATCTGTGTTTTTTGGGGAACTTTGAATAATTAATATTGATTCTATTGTAATTATTACCAAAATATTGGTTAATATCCCCCAAATTCTATATTTATATTTAATACCTTCAATAGATATTTCCTTTAGCTTTATATATAGATGAATAAATATATCTATCACGGTATATTAGAGGTTGTTTGATAGCGAAGCGTGGCGTTAGCCATAAAGTATTATATGAAACACATAATCTCCAAAAACCTAACCCCCCTTCCCTACCTCTCCCTAACCCTCTCCTAAGAGAAGAGGGAAGCGGAAAAACTTTTGTTAGCTGGAATGGGAGTTTTAAAGCCTCTCCCCTGGTAGGGGAGAGGTTTACCAGAGGGGTCTGTTTACACATTAAAAACTTTTAAAACATCCTCTTAATTAATCCATGATAAAACTCATTTGAATTAGCAAAGCTAAATTCTAATACTAGATATTTGCAATTAGCTATTTACAAATTTCAGGCAATCAAAATAATTTCAACTAATGTTAAATACACTAAAGTTCATTTGCCAAAAATATCACCTTAATTTTCATCATTTTTCAAAGCAGCGATTTGATTAAGATAAGTGTATTTGCTTATATTATTCCTACATTATCAGAATTTTTGTTAATTTAGATACAGTTTTAGCAATAAATCGCAAATTTCGTGTAATCATGCGCTCAAACGTCAAAAAATCCCCAAAATAAACAGTGCAGATAACCGTAGGTGGCTACCTGCACTGCTTGTTGATCGTATTTGGTCTTTTGCGGGTGACGAAAGAAATTTGTCCACGCTGAAACTGACACCCAATAAGCTTTAAGAATTACTCTCAAAGCACATTAGTTAAACAGACAATTTAGTTGGTAGTTTGTGCAGCTAACATCTGTTTAAGCTTTTCTAAGTCCGCTGCCCAACGAGGATCGGGACGAAAAGCTTCGTTATCAACGCTGGTAGCAGTCTCACGCGCACCACCACCACCACCACGCCGAGATTTTTTGCCTCTATCCCGACGGACACCTTCTTTATTGCTGCTAGGAACAGGAGAGCTAGTACCTTGACCTTGAATAACTGGTTTGGGAACTTGTGGTTGTTCTTCGCCTTCTTCACCTTTAGTCCGTGGTAAAGCTTTTTCTAGCTTGATGGCTGTATCTTTGAACAATTGACCATTATATTTTTCAATAATTTGATCTGCTTGTTCGTCATTATTCACTGTTAAAAAACCGAAACCACGACATTTGCCTGTTTTCCGGTCTTTAATTAGTTTAGTGGTGACAGCATCGCCTTCTTCTGCAAAAACAGCTTGCAACTCTTGACGATCTATTTCTTCTTTTGGCAAATTTCCTATATATAGGCGAATGGACATGGACTATACCTCCAAATTGGGATTAAACAGGGCAAGACAAAAACAATCAATTGGCTTTGGCTTTTGAATAGATACTATGGACTAAATCTGCCAGAAACCAATTTTTTCAATCCAAACTATCAACTTATAGAATACAGTTTTTTGTTGGGATCAAGCTTATTTGGCACGAAAGCGCATCTGCACTCGTCGGCTAATATCACCTTAATTTTAGGAATTGTAAATTTAATAGCCAACTATCCACCACAGTAAATTCATTCTTCTTAATTCTTGCCCGCAGAATAAAATACCATTGCTTAACATTATCATGGTATTTTCTACGTAGCTAGTTCAGCAGAAACTTTTCCGCCAATAGCCAAGAGTATCATTACATCGTAACATCAAATACATTTTTCAGGCAAGAGGCAAAAGAGGCAGGGGGCAGGGGGGAATATTTCTTCCCAATGACCAATGATCAATGACCAATATCTAAGAACCTGTGAGCATAATATAAGCACCCCAGGCTTGAGCGGAAACTGCAATCACGGTAGACCAAATAGGATGAGGGCTATTAATTTTTTTGCCACTTTGAGTTTCTAGGGTGTGAATGTCTATCCAGGGAGTTCCCCCGCGTCGTAACCAACCTGTAACAGTGATCTGTCTGCCAATCAATTCTTGAGGATTGAATGACTTTCCTACCCAGGGAATATGATGTAATTTCATTAAACCTTGGCTAGATTGGAGGATGAGGTCTTGTGCTAGACAATTGCCAATACCAGGACGGCCTAACAGTTTACCAGTAAAACGGACTTTAATGCTATCAATTGGTAAAATAGTGGGATTTGCTAATAGGCTAGTCAGGTTTTCATCTTTTTGGACATTGGCAGCAGTAATATCGGGAAATAAGGCATTTATTCGCATTACTGTGCCAATACTAAAACCAATCAACATACAACCTGTAATAAAAGACCAATTATCATATATCCACTTCAAGTTTAACAAATGTAAGGCATAAGCTGTTTGCCAAACTAACCAAATCAGACCGGCGAATACAACACCAAGGGGGATTCCCAACCAAGGGGCAATTTGTAACCAGAAGGATTGCGGCTTAATCAGGATGGGCTTTGGTGGGTTTGTTTGATGTAATTCAGTATCTAAATGCCAACTGCGGGCTATTTGACAAAGGCGTTCTATGCGATCGCCCATCAAAGGATGACAACTATTAATTGTCAACCATTGCCGATAGGGATGAAAGTTTTCCCATTTTAAAAATGATTCAAAAGGTAGATGACCAGCCGTGCTACCTAAAATTATACTGTGTTGATATGCAACCGGGGCAAGGAGGTTGAGGCTTTCTAATTGCCAAGAGGTACGTTCTTGGAGACTGATATCATGAGCTATGCCAATGGAGATTTTCAGTAAAGCGCGAATTAGTCCATTGGGATTACCTGTAATTTCTGCTGATAGGCGATCGCTATGGTCAAGCCGTAACCGGGCATTAAGCAAGGCTGTACCAGTGAAAACACACCAAATTGAATATGTAATAGCAGCTAAAAATGTAGCTGGCCAACGCCAAATTTTACTTTGATGTTGATTTCCCCAAACTGATATTTGCTGATATAGTCCATAGAATGGTAAGGTTACTAACAGGACTAGGGACATGACTATGAAATCCCAACGCCCAATTTGCCCTAAAGATAAAGCATAGATAGCAGCTATTTCGTCATCTGCCAGTTGTTCTAATAAACCTTGACTAACAGTTATTCTGGCTGTGCGGGGGAGGTTGCCATAGCTGATCATCATGGGAGCAGAAATTGGCAAGATTCTCAGTTGGGGACTTGGCCAGCGCCGCTGTTGACAAGTGCGTTGTAATACCCTGGATGTCTCACGACTATAGGAATTTAATTTCTCTTTGGTTAACTCTTCTTGACCAAAAAATCTTCCTAGTATCCAGTCGAGTAACCAAGGAGATGATACCATTAAGATGACAAATAATCCTAAGATCAAAGAACTAGGATCACGATATAAAATCTGGATGGGTTCTAAGTAGGGCAGTTGATATAGAATTTGATTGGTTAAGCCCAATACTAATTTAAACATTTCTCGGCACATCCAAAATAGTGCAATGAATGTTCCGAGGGCAAGTAGTCGAGAGGGAATGATATTAGGTTTGCGTAAAGGTTGCCAAACTTTAGCGCGTCTGGCATTCCGCCAATAAATGCTAATTGGATTGATATTCGTGTTACCATCAGCACCAACATAAGCGGTTTGTGGCTTTTGTTGGGAAGGGTTTAAACTGGGAATAACTCTAGTATTGGTTTTGCGAGATTTTTGTTTCTGGTTTTTGCGTTTATGCAGGTGTTCAAGAGCAAGTGTTGCCCACTCTTGAACTTGGGGATTACTATTGGCAATGAGATTTTGGCACAGGGCGATCGCCTTAGAGACTTCGCCAGTGCGAGCATAAGACATAACTAACCCAACCTGTGCCTGTAAACAAATCTTTTCTTGGTTTTGGTCTTTGGCCAGTGGTTCAAGGTTAGCGATCGCTGTATAGTAATTCCCCTGCTTGAGAGCAGCTAAACCAGCCTCCAAACATGATTCAGCGTGGGAAGGCATACAAACTTTGGGACTCCAATCTGTTCTGGGTTACAAATAGCACTAATTGAGATACCCTGATAATTGGTAATTGGTAATTGGTGATTGTTAATTTTCTACTGGTTGTTGATGGGAAAAGACGGGAGCGATAGCACTTAATTTCAACTCTGGATGATCACCTTCTAACTGTTGACAATTCCATTCATTGCGGAATAACAATACTGGTCGTCCCATGCTATCTTTAACAGTGGTGGTATTGAATAAACGTCCCACTTGCTTTAAAGCTTCCCAACCACCCTCAACCCAGCGGGCAACACTATAGGGTAATAAATCGAGAATAGTTTCTACACCATACTCATTTTGTAAGCGGAACTGTACTACCTCAAATTGCAATTGACCAACCGCTGCTAAAATTGGCTCACGCTTGGCTTCATCAGTTGAGTACATAATTTGGACAGCACCTTCTTCTCGCAATTCAGAAACACCTTTTTGAAACTGTTTAAATTTTGAGGGGTTGGGATTTCTCAGCGTGGCAAACAGTTCCGGAGAGAAATAAGGAATTCCCTCATATTCTAACTTTTGTCCTGTATAAATTGTATCGCCAATTGCGAAAACACCCGGATTATTTAAACCGATTACATCCCCTGGATAAGCGACATCAATAGATTCTCTTTCTTGGGCAAACAGTTTTTGCGGACGAGATAGACGGACAACTTTGCCAGTTCGAGCATGATTTACTGTCATATCTTTTTCAAACTTGCCTGTGCAAACCCGGACAAAAGCCACTCTATCTCGGTGTTTGGGGTCCATGTTCGCTTGCAGTTTGAAAATAAATCCAGTAAATTCTGGATAGGTAGGGGGAATATCGCCAACACTACTGCTATGTGTACCTGGTTTGAGAGCAAAATCTAGGAAGTTCTTGAGGAATAATTCCACCCCAAAGTTGGTCATGGCACTACCAAAGAACACTGGGGTCATTTTGCCGGCGTGTACTAAGTCTAAATCTAGTTCTGGACAAACTCCTTCTAAGAGTTCTAATTCGTCTTTAAGTTGGTGGTAGAGTTCTTTTTCTATTAATTCTTCAAGTCGCTTATCGCCTATATCGAGGATAGTTTCTTTTGCTTCTTTACTACCATGGGAACTGCGTTCAAATAAATGGATTTGCTGCTGTTGACGGTCAAATACGCCTTTAAAGCGATCGCCCATACCAATCGGCCAATTCACTGAGTATGTCTGTAATCCCAACTCTTTCTCAATCTCATCCAATAATTCTATCGGTTCTCTGCCTGGACGGTCGAGTTTATTCACAAAAGTAAAAATTGGGATGCCCCGCATTTTACAGACTTCAAACAGTTTTCGGGTTTGGGGTTCTAAACCTTTCGCCGCATCTATCAGCATTACCGCATTATCGGCTGCGGCTAAAGTCCGATAGGTGTCTTCACTAAAATCTTGGTGTCCTGGAGTGTCGAGTAAATTAATTTGACAGTTGCGATAGGCAAATTGCAATACAGTAGAGGTTACGGAAATTCCCCGTTGTTGTTCCATTGCCATCCAGTCAGAAGTCACTTTCCGCTGGTCTCTGCGGGCTTTTACCGCTCCAGCTTCGTGAATAGCACCCCCGTATAATAATAGTTTTTCAGTTAATGTAGTTTTACCAGCATCAGGGTGAGAAATAATCGCAAAGTTGCGACGTTGTTCCACCGCTTGACCTAGTTCTGCTTGCAGTTCAATGGACATATCTCTAATTTATTTGTAACTTCATTAAATGTAATCTTTTTCAGGGCTAGGAAACAAATTTGTAAATTCTATTAATTCTCACAAAATAGAACGAAAGGCACGGAAGCCACTTGGCAATAGATGCGTGGAGGAAGTGCCAACGGCGTATCCCTGCGGGAGCCGGAGGCTCTATTTATTCGCCGTGAGATGATAGAATTAATTAGCAAGTAGGAATAACCATCAACGCAAAGAAGTGTTTTATTAAGGAGAAACCCCTGATTTATCTCGTCTCGGTATAGCTGCAGCCTGGGTAAACAAGCAATGGTAAATCATGGAGCGTTTAACATTAAAAATTGATGGACTCACAAAAGCAGCAAAAAAAATCAAAAGTAAGCGCAATTGCAATACCTATCGTACTGGTAGTTGCCTTGAGCGTCTAGGAGGATAATTGACTATCCTTTTTAAGCAGGTCTTAAAGAATCTGCGTGTCTTTAGACCGCAGAGTGTCAAATTTGATTTAATCTTAATATGGTTTACGCTATCAGAAATTTATCAGTGAGGTAGTTGACAAATCCCGGACTTTCCATTACTATAACATTATAGTGGCAATCTATGCGCCCATATATATAAGAGTTATATTATTCATAGTTAAATTCAGTTGCTTACAATTGCAAATTATATAGTCGCTAATACGAATTCTCCTTCGTTAACAGAGTTATTTATGGATATATCATAAACCAAACCTGTTTTCTCAGCATAAACAGGAATAGTTGTGGGTAATTCACCGATTTTATTAAACGTGAGAACTTGATATAGCAAATCTCCCTGATTAACTGAAGTCCCTAATGTAGCTTTAGATAAAATCATTCCTCCTACGGGACTCCAATATTTTTTGAGTTGACTGAGTGAACGAAAAATAGTTTGATGAGATATGGTTTCTGGTTGGGTTAAATCCTGTATGTTTAAAATACCTTTTTGAGTTAAATAATTTTTAATTCCGCGCACTCCTTGAGATACTGAATCTGGATTCATTTGCATTCCCGTTCCTAATTCTAAAGTCCATGCTTCTATATCAAATCTGATTTTTTCTCCGGTTAATTTTAATAAAGCATTCTCTAAAGCTAACCAGGGTTTCATGAATGATTCATCAAAAGCATCACCATCATATTCATCAAATAGAATAGCATAATTGAGGAGAAATAAATTAACACTATCTTCTCGATTTTGGAAATAATAAAGGTATTCTATTCCTTCTCCAGTGTGACTATGTAAATCAATGACGTAATCTGCATCTAAATAAAGAGATTGCAGCTTATAGCGATATTTATCAGTTAATTGTACACTACTAGGGGAATTGATTTGATCTAAAAGACTATGGAAACTAGATTTAATTTTTTGAAGAAAATTATGCTTAATACTATATATATCTAAGCCAATTTGAGAACGAGCAAATTCTTCTATATCATCATGTTCTTTTTCGTAATCCCAAAAAATTCTATTCCAATTTTTACTATCATAAATATTGAATCTACCTGTTGAAAAATTATGAGTTCGTTGGTTAACAGCTAAGGGATTACAAACAGGAACAAGCCAAATTTCTCCTATTAACTGAGTATTATTTAATGTCATTAAGAAATCAATGATTTGGTAAATAACAGCATTACCAACAATTTCCGCACCATGCAAATTAGATTGGATATATACCTTTTTACCCGATTTAGCACCAACAAATTTATATATTTGGAGAGAAAGAAACTCACCAGAAGCGAGTTGAAAAAGGGGAATAGTTGAAATAGTTGGAATCATTTATATATCTATTTTACTGGTAATGGGATTTACCAGAGATAATGGTTTGTTGATTTAGGAGCATTTTTTAACTTCCGCATCAATTTTAGATTTAATCTTTTGTGGTAAACCTGGTTTGATTTTACCATAAAGTCTGTCAAATTCTTGCTGAAAATGATTTGCAACCGTCGGATTTTCGATCACTATTAATGTTTCATCATTGCCATTATTAGCGGCTTTTGACCAATTATGTGAACCTGTAATTACGGTTTTGTTATCAATGACTGCAAATTTATGATGTAATAAATCACCTTTTGCTAAAATGGGGACTCCCACGGTAGAAATAGGATTTTTCCAAGGACGGTTATCAACTTCATATTTACAATTATTACTTAAAGCAAATCCCATCATATCCAAAGCTTCACTGTAGGTACGATAGGCAAATTGTGGTTCAATTAAAGCTCGAATTTGCACATTTTGATTATGACGTTGTTCGAGAATATTGGCAAGTTGTTGATCAGAAAATACAAATAATGCTAAATCAACGGTTTTTGTACTTGTAGATAAAGTTTTAGCAATTAACCCATTGCTGCTAATATTCCAAGGTTCAGTGGGAGAAGTTGGAGAAAAATGAATTGTAATTTTGCTATTACCTAATGTGATTGTTTGCGGTTTACGGACAGGTTTTCTCACTCCAAATTTACTATCTGGGTTTCCTTCAACTCCGTCACCCCAGATAATATTAAACTCTTCCGTTATTAGTTTTGCTAATTCAGGACTATCAATTTTTAGTAAATTATTGGCATTTCCTAAACTGCTAGGATTTGTAAAGTCTCCAGATGTATCACTTAAGGTAAAATTAGCAGAAGTAATAATCACAAAACGATGATCAACAATGACAAATTTATGGTGCATTAAACTGCTACCTTTTGAACCATCAGCAGTATCATCTATCCAAGGAATTTGAGCATTTTGAATAATTGCTAATCCATCCCGTTGACTAATTTCCTCAGATGTGATTTGATTATCTTGGTTGATATCAACAAATTTCCGAAATTCATTATATCGTTCTTGTTCTCTTTTCCCTAACTTGGCTATTTCTGAGGAAGTGAAACTACTCCAAGGACGAGAATATTTATTTTCTAAAATTAACCTGACCTTGACCCCAGATTTCTGTTTTTCTGCTAATATTTGAGCAATTTTTGGTAAACGCAATTCTTGTACAGCTATATCAACAGTAGATTTAGCTTGGGAAATGGTGTCAACAATCTGCTTTTCTAAATCATCTCCTAACCGGGTTTTGTGCCGATAGTTTTCTTGATATTCTGAAGATTGGGAATTATTGAAGTAAACTTGAATTAAAGGATCTTGGGGTAATGGTGCTAAACGCTGGTTTGATGATTGGACTTGTTGACAACTAATCAGAGTGAAAAGTAATAAAAATATATAAGGAAAATAACGGATTTGTGGGAAAATAAACACAGTAATCTGATAAAAGTAAATTACAGGGATTTTAATGTATTTATATCATACCCTGAATTAATTTCTTCCTTTGCGTGAAACTTTTACCTAAAAATCGCAATACGTAAATTATTAATTCTTAATTTTTATGCAAGTATATCTAGATTACAGTGCAACTACTCCCACTCGTCCAGAAGCGATCGCTATTATCCAAACAATCTTAACTCAACAGTGGGGTAATCCTTCCAGTTTACATGAATGGGGCAACCGCGCCGCCTTGGTTGTGGAAACAGCACGAATGCAAGTTGCGGGATTAATTAACGCTGTTCCCGAAGCTATGATTTTCACTTCTGGGGGAACGGAAGCTGATAATTTAGCAATTATGGGGGTAGCGCGATGTTACACTGTTCCCCAACATCTGATTATTTCCAGTGTAGAACATTCAGCGATCGCCGAACCAGCGAAAATGTTAGAAAATTGGGGTTGGGAAATTACCCGTTTGGGAGTAAATCATCAAGGAAGAGTCAACCCCGAAGACTTAAAAGCAGCTTTGCGAGATAACACCGTCTTGGTATCTGTGATTTATGGACAAAGCGAAATAGGAACAGTCCAACCCATTGCCGAATTAGGGGAAATTACTCAAATACACGGTGCTTTATTTCACACTGATGCAGTGCAAGTTGCTGGACGTTTACCCATAGATGTGCAGACTTTACCTGTAGATTTATTGAGTTTATCTAGTCATAAATTATATGGTGGTTTGGGTGCAGGGGCGTTATATGTGCGTCCGGGAGTGAAATTAAAACCGCTGCTGGGTGGGGGTGGACAGGAGGCTGGACTGCGTTCAGGGACTCAAGCAACGCCCGCTATTGCTGGGTTTGGGGTAGCTGCGGAGTTAGCAGCACAGGAATTAGAGACAGAAAGGGTTAGATTAATGGGGTTACGAGATCGCCTCTTTGATATTTTAGCAGATGTTCCCTGTTTAATGCCTACAGGTGACAGAATTCACCGTTTACCCCATCATCTTAGTTTTTACTTAGAAGCTGCGGACGGGGAAAAAATCAGCGGTAAAACATTGGTAAGGCAGTTAAATTTAGCCGGAATTGGGATTAGTGCCGGTGCTGCTTGCAATAGTGGAAAATTAAATCCTAGTCCCATTTTATTAGCAATGGGATATTCTGAGAAAGCGGCTTTGGGAGGAATTAGATTAACTTTAGGAAAACAGACAACGGCAGCGGATATTGATTGGACTGCGATGGTTTTAAAACAGGTTTTACAAAGATAGTTTTTGGTATGGATTAATCTCAACCGATTGAGAAGTCATCATTACTATCAATTGTGCCAGAGGAAATCCCTTGTTATTAACATTAGCGGTAACTCCTTTGTTAACTAATGGATGTTAATCTCGCCAGTTCTCAATTTGCAGGTTTGGAATTCTTTCAAACTCCCGAACGTTAGCAGTTACAAGAATTAGTTCATGGGTTATTGCCGTTGCAGCAATGAGTACATCGTAAGCACCTATCGGAGTTCCTGCCTGTTTTAAAAAGCTCCTGATTTGAGCAGTTTGCTCTGCTTCTGCTGCTGCAAAAGGTAAAATTGTAACAGAATTAAGAAAGGATATAATCAGTGGTTGAATTTTGATAGCTCGTTGTGGATTAATTGCTAATCCATACTTCAATTCCATTGATGTCACTGCGGAAACAGAAATATCGTCAGGGCAAATCAGCTTTAGTCGTTGTAATGTATTTGGATCACCTTTGACAAAATCACTTACTACACAAGTGTCAAGTAAATATTGCATAAATTCAATTAAAAATATTAAACTGAAAATATGGTTTCATCAGGTGGCAGTAATTCATCTCGGTAGGACTCAAAGGTAATACTATCTGCAAAACCTTGATGTTGCAAAATTAGATTTGACCAAGTTCTAGTTTTGTTTTCTAGGAATGTAACTAATACAGTGCTTTCGTGAATGCCATTTGGTATTTCAGCAAGTTGGATTTTTCCATCTTTATAAATTCCCTGAACGGTTTTTAGCATGGATTAACCTCTATAAATTGGGTGATCATCATTACTATCAATTGTGCCACAAGAAATCCCTTGTTATACCCCCACGCAACGAGAAGAGTTAGCAGATGATCATCATTAAGTACCTGAGCAAAATTAATTGAATATTTTTGGAACAAATAAAAATCCCTGTAGTTCTTATCTGTTCCCTGTTCCCTGTTCCCTGTTCCCTCCCCAAATGTACAATTATTTTGCACAACTACTTATAATATTACCTACGTTTACCAGAACGACGTGGTGTAGGAGAACTAGGACCAGACTTTTTATCACCTGCTGCTGTGCGTGAAGAAGGCTGTCTAGGGGACTTTTGGGAAGCAGATTTAGGAGCAGAACGACGAGTCCGCTGATTCCCACCACCAGAAGGAGCTTTGCGTCCATTGGGAATTGGTTCAGCCTTAATTTCCGGGTTCACAGCAAAACCAGACACCACTTCTTTAGGTAAACGCTGCTCAATTAGTTGCTCAATATCCGCTAACAAATGATGTTCATCAACACATACGAGGGATATCGCTTGACCTTCCGCCCCAGCGCGTCCAGTCCGTCCAATGCGATGGACATAATCCTCTGGGACATTGGGTAAATCGTAGTTAATGACGTGGGGTAGTTCGCTGATATCAAGACCCCGCGCAGCAATATCCGTTGCTACCAATACCTGCAAAGTCCCATCTTTGAACTTAGCTAAAGCGTGTGTTCGCGCTCCCTGACTCTTATTACCGTGAATAGCCAAGGCTTGAATGCGGTCTTCTCCTAGCTGCTTCACCAACCGGTCAGCCCCATGCTTAGTGCGGCTAAACACTAATACTTGATACCATTTATTTTCCCGAATCAGATGGGAAAGTAATTGGCGCTTCCGTTCCCGGTCAACGTGGTAAACTTTTTGTGATATCGTAGCCGCAGTCACATTCCGGCGTGCAACTTCAATCATTGTCGGGTTATTTAGTAACCCAGCCGCCAGGGTTTTAACTTTATCAGAGAATGTGGCAAAAAATAGCAAATTCTGACGTTGTTTCGGCAAAAGTGAGAGGACGCGGCGAATATCATTAATAAAGCCCATGTCCAGCATTCGATCTGCTTCATCCAGTACCAACACTTCTACACGGGATAGGTTTACAGTCCCTTGTTGAACATGATCTAGCAGTCGTCCGGGGGTGGAAACTAAAATATCTATGCGGGTTCTCAATTTCTGTTTTTGGGGACCAATACTCACGCCCCCAAACATCACCATGGAATTCAGATTTAAGTATTTACCATAATCACGGACACTTTCTTGCACCTGTGCAGCGAGTTCACGGGTAGGTGTCAGAATTAACGCCCGAATTGGGGGAAATCCCTGAGAATTGCTGGGAACGCTCTTATGAGCAGACAAACGATGTAACAGGGGCAGAGTGAAGCTGGCAGTTTTACCAGTACCAGTTTGCGCTCCAGCCATAATATCACCCCCAGCCAATACCACAGGGATAGCCTGTTTCTGGATTGGTGTGGGTTGATCATATCCCCGCTCAGTGACAGCACGGACAATTTCAGGGGACAAGCCGAGATCAAAAAAAGACATAGAACTCCAAAAATAACATCGGCCTGTCGCCAATCACGGCTTCAGTCTTAGGCGGACGAATGGTTTAAAATGCTAAATGGGCAGTAAGCACCAAGACTAGGAGCAAATCCCACAGTCATCTATCATAGCAGAATTATTGCTAAATCTGAATGTGGTTGTTGATTCTCCCTTATCCTGACAATTTAGTTAAAATTTCACATCAGAAAAATGAGTAAAAATCTGCAAGGCAAAATAGCATTAGTCACAGGTGCTACCAGAGGGATTGGTAAAGGAATTGCTGTAGGTTTGGGAGAAGCTGGTGCTACTGTATATATTACAGGACGCACTCTTGAACCTACTAATGATGATAGTCTCAGTGGTAGTTTACAGGAAACTGAAACCGCCGTTGTCGAAGCTGGTGGTATTTGTGTTTCTGTGCAAGTTGATCATAGTGATGATGAGCAAATTCGGCAACTTTTTGAACGGATTGAAAGAGAACAAAATGGTCAATTAGATATTTTAGTTAATAATGTTTATGCAGGAGTAGAAGCCATCAGAAAATCCTTTGGTAAATCCTTTTGGGAGTCTGAACCGAGTTTTTGGGATGCTGCTAATAATGTGGGTTTACGAAGTCATTATGTGGCTAGTATTTATGCCGCAAGGATGATGACAAAACGGAAAAAAGGGATTATTTTTACTATTTCTTCTTGGGGAGGAATGTCTTATATTTTTAGTGTTCCCTATGGTGTGGGGAAAAGTGCTTGTGATAGATTAGCCGCAGATATGGCTAAAGAATTAAAAGATTATCATGTGACTTCTTTAGCTATTTATCCGGGTATTGTGGGTACGGAACAGATTACAAGTTTTGCCAAAGAACAGAGTTTAGAAAACGGTAATTCTTCATCATTTGGTGATGGTTATAATTGGGAAACACCGTTATTTACTGGGAGAGCGATCGCTCATTTAGCATCTGATGATAATATTATCAAATATACAGGTAAAATCCAAGTTGTCGCTGAAGTTGCCAAGAGATATGGATTTGTAGATCAAAATGGCAATCGTCCTGTATCTTTACGTTCTTTGAGGTTTATTTTACCAAGGGTAATCCCTTTTTTAAGAAATTATGCTTGGTTAATTCCTGATTTAACAATACCTTGGTTAGTGATTTTCTTCTCTATGATTAGTAGTAGATTTTAGGGATTGGGATTTTTTACAGGTGTCTATTGTGATCTTAATTTTCAGAAAAATAGTATACAATAAATAAAAAGTCATCAAGTAGTGGATAAAATCATGGTTAACCAACTTTTAATCAATGATATTGATAATTGTGATGTACCAGATGTCAACCTGCTAGTCACCGAAGATGATACACCCGTGGATAATCTCGCATCTGAAAAACAACAGCGTCTTTTAGTTGGTTCTCTTTATAGTTCCTTAAAAAATCAGGTTTTTCTCGCAGCAGCTAATGTTGGTGTTTATCATACTTATGGTGAACCTGCTATAGTTCCTGATGTATTTATCAGTTTTGATGTTGAAGTTCCTGAAAATTGGTGGGAAAAACAAAACCGTTGTTACTTAGTTTGGAAATTTGGTAAATCACCGGAAGTTGTCATCGAAATTGTCTCTAATCAAAAAGGTGAGGAGTTAGGTAAAAAACTGAAAATCTATGAACAAATGCGGGTATCTTACTATATTGTCTATGACCCAAATCAACAATTAGGAGAGCAAGTTTTAAGAATTTACACTCTCAAAGCTAGACGTTATATAGAAACTACAAACAACTGGTTAGATGAGATTGGCTTAGGTATAACTTTGTGGACAGGAGAATTTGAAGGTAGACATAGTTCTTGGTTGCGTTGGTGTTATGAAGATGGTACTGTCTTACCTACTGGTGATGAACGCGCTCAATTATTAGCGGAAAGATTAAAGGCTTTGGGTGTAGACCCTGATAGTATTTAAAGGTGATTAAGTAGGGATAAAGCGCAATACTAAACCCTGATAAATGTAGTATAAAAACTGGAAAATTTTTGCTTTTAAACCCACGTATCCCTTACAAGACCGAAGGAATAGGTGGGTTTTGTCTGTGTAGCCACCTATCCCTCACGGGTGCTGGAAGCATCTTTCTAATCGCCAGGTGAAGTTATTGCAAACCGTATAATCTCGTAGCAACAATATTGTCTTCTTCATTAGTTGCTATCTACCCGAAGTATTAAATATAATTTTTATTTTTTAAGCTTTTGCAGATAGTAGTTTTACTATCAATGGTGGGGTTTATCGCTAATTCATGCTGATTATTCCTATTAGGTAGAACATAGTTATATATACGCAAATTAAGTATGTGCAACTCTATTCAAACAATATGTATTTATATAAATAAAACCCTGATATATAAAATTTTCAGGCATTTCTATATGTCAATCTTCATAAATCAAGAGCTTTAATTAAAGCTTTGATGAAGTTGCGAATAAAACATAGACACAAGAATCCAATCATGCAAAAGTATATTCAGTAGTCAAAAAGTTTTGCAAAAAAAACAACACACCAATACGGGAATATAAAAAATGTTAACAACATCCTCTCAAAAAATACTAGGTTATGTAGCTCTCGGAGTTTCATCCTTCACTGTGTTCATGGCTTCTCAAGTACCTCAAGCCTACGCAGCTAGTTTAAGTTTTTCCGCTACAGGAACTAACTCTGCAACAGGTAGCAGTCTAGCATCATCAGTTACTTTTAGTGACTCGTTAAACCCAGGTAAATTGACTGTCACTCTTACTAATACTGGGACAGGTGCAAAAGAGCCTTCTGATGTTCTGACTTCACTTTTCTGGGACTACAATGCTGATTCCCCTTCAAACGTATCGTTATTTTCAGCCACAGCAGGAAAAGTAACTACAGAGACTGGTAACATCACCACCAGTAATGTCGATCTTCTTAATATTGGTACAACTAAAGCGGGTAAGACTACTTATAGTCCAGAATGGGCATTTGCATATAAGTCCACTGGCTTAGGTGGAGCTTCTTCTACTGGTTATGTACCAGTAACTCAAAACTATGGACTTGGTACTGCTGGCTTAGGTATTTTTCAAGGCATAGGTGGCGGAACCCAACAGGCCTATGGCATCATAGATGGCTACAACAGCGGTGCGAATTCACCAATACAAGACAATCCTTTTGTTAACAATACTGCAACTTTCGTTTTATCAGGTACATTTGATATTAGTAAGATTGGTAACATTCGCTTTCAGTATGGTACAGCACTAAATGAAGGCTACACAACCCCAACACCTACTCCAACACCTACTCCAACACCAACCCCAACACCAACACCCACTCCAACTCCAACACCCACTCCAACACCCACTCCAACACCTACTCCAACCCCAACACCTACTCCTACTCCAACCCCAACCCCAACCCCAACACCAACACCAACACCAACACCAACACCAACACCTACTCCAACACCTACTCCAACACCCACTCCAACACCAACACCAACACCTACTCCAACACCCACTCCAACACCAACACCCACTCCAACACCCACTCCAACACCAACACCAACACCAACCCCAACACCAACACCCACTCCAACACCTGCTCCAACACCCACTCCAGGTCCTTACTACACTCCAACTCCTCAACCTAAGAAAATTCCTGAACCTACTGCAACAACAGCCTTTGGCTTATTTGCTCTAGCTGCACTCAGATTAATCAAGAGAAGATTTTAGTTAACAAATAGTCACTTAAGTGACTATTAACAACAGATATTAAAGGGTCGGTTTTCCTGTCATGTTCGCAACAAATGGCTGGAAAACTGACCTTTTTTATTTGCTTTTTTATTTTTGATATCATAAATAGTAAATTACTCCTAAGTAAGTGGGCGTTAAAAAATATAATATAAACCTAACCCCCCAACCCCCTTACCTACGAGGGAAGGGGGAGTCAAAGCCTCTCCAGTATTAAGAGTTATTCCTTTTCCCTCTCCTTGTAGGAGAGGGTTAGGGAGAGGTAGGGGAGAGGTTTTATATTTAATTGTGCCAAGCTACTTACTATAGAGAAGTTGCGTGTAATATCTCTAGATTGGGTGAAGAAAAATATAACTATGCCTATATTAAGCACTACGGGAAATACGGAAACAGTTCACAGTCAAGCTGGGACAATGATAGAGTTGCATTCTGTTTCCAAAACTTATCTTCATAGTCATCATGCTTTACTTGATGTTAGTCTGCAAGTAAATAAAGGAGAATTTCTATTTATTACGGGTGCTAGTGGTTCTGGTAAATCCACACTTTTGAAAATGCTCTATGGTGCGGAATTACCTACCCAGGGAGAAGTGATAGTTGATAATATTAATGTAGCCACTTTAGAAAACTATGGTTTATCATTATTGCGTCGTCGTATTGGCATTGTTTTTCAAGACTATAAACTCATTCCCCAGCGCACAGTTGCCGAAAATATCACTTTTGTATTACAAGCACAAGGTTATACTCGCAAAGAAATTCAACGTCGCTTAGAACCAACTTTAAAATTAGTGGGTTTATTATCTAAAGCTGACAGATTTCCAGATCAACTTTCTGGGGGAGAACAGCAGCGGGTAAGTATTGCGCGAGCAATTGTAGGCACACCACCTTTACTATTAGCTGATGAACCTACGGGTAATCTTGATCCTGATAATTCTTGGCAAGTAATTGAAATTTTTCAAAAGTTAAATTCCTTTGGGGCAACGGTGATTATCACTACCCATGATGAGCAATTAGTAAGGCGTTGTCATCATCCAGTGGTGCAAGTTAAAGATGGAAAATTATATCGAAAGTAATTAAATATAGCAGGAATAAGTCTAAAGCTTTTTAGAAGGTGTTTGAAAAGTCTAAATTCATACTAGCCCTGGCGATTAGAAAGATGCCTTCGGCTCCCGTAAGGGATACGCGGCTACACAGACAAAACCCACCTATTCCTTCGGAACGCTACGCGAACGTGGGTTAAAAAGCTTAATTTTTCGCTAGTCCACGCAGGTGGACTTGGTTTGTGTAGTAGCGTTCGCCCTTGGCGTGGCGAAGCCATATTATATTCGCCCAAAACTTTTCAAACATCCTCTTAGAGAAAATTTTGAATATGTTGCACAAATGCTAAAGTATTTTCTAGGTGGATATTATGTCCAACTTGAGGAATTATTTGTAATTTAGCAAAGTTACATTTTTCAGTTATTGCAATATTAATGCCAATAAACTTTTCATCTTTTTCACCAACTAATAATAATAGAGGAATAGTATTTTTAATTAACAATTCCCATAAATAAGGTTGAGAACCTGTTCCCATAAACTGCAATGATTTGACTAAATTGAGGGGATGATTGGTTAATCTACTGGCTATCATAGATTGGTATTGAGGATGATTTTTGAT
Organism: uncultured cyanobacterium; assembly: GCA_903848645.1. GTDB lineage: Bacteria > Cyanobacteriota > Cyanobacteriia > Cyanobacteriales > Nostocaceae > Dolichospermum. The sequence continues at coordinate 97,915 of CAINGU010000100.1, forward strand.
ATCTCCAAAAATAGGCCGTTGATACCAATTATTGAGAAAGTGATAAAAATCATCTTTATTGATCATTCTAGTTAATTTCTGAGCTATTTGAGCATCACTTTTAATTCTCGTTAATCTTGCTGTTTCTGTTGCTAAACCTGGGGAAGCAGATTCTAAAATAACTTTAATAAATCTGTGGGGAAAATGCAGGGTGAGATATAAAGCTAATCTTCCTCCCATTGAATAACCAATTAAATAACATTGGTCTATTTTTAATTGATCTAATAATTGTATAATAGCTGTGGCTGTAGAGGCCATTGTATAGCCTTCATCATCTAAAACCTGAGTTTTCCCATGTCCAGGTAAATCAATAGTCAGATAGGAAAAATTATTATATAGTAATTTTATGGCTTCGTCAAATTCATGAATATTACCCATAAAGCCATGTAGAAATAGAATTAGTGGTTTATGAAAATTACCTGTTAAAGAATAATTGAATATATATGTCATTTAAGAAATAACCTGGATAGGAATCTCAATTTGAAATTCTGTACCTTTTTCAGGACTAGAAAAACAGCGGATTTTACCTTTATGTTCTTCAACAATAATTTGGTAAGTAATAGATAATCCTAAACCAGTTCCCTTACCTACAGGTTTTGTTGTAAAAAAGGGATCAAATATTCGTTGCTGATTTTCTTTGGGAATACCAATTCCATTATCAGCAATGGCAATTAAAATAAAATTAGATTCTACTAATTTAGTAGTAATGGAAATTTGGGGATTTTCTACTAATTGTTTAGTTTCTAAAGCATCAATAGCATTGGTTAAGATATTCAAAAATGCCTGGTTAAGTTTTGCTGCATAACACTCTATTAGTGGTAAATCATCATATTTCTTAATAATTTCAATGGCTGGAGAATCTAATTGTTTATGAAATTGAGAATGAAGTATCATGAGAATACTGTCTATATTTTTATGAATATCAACTTTTTTGATTTCAGTTTCACCTAAGTGAGAAAAAGTTCGCAGAGACAGCACAATATCGCGGCTGCGACTTGTACCGATTTCCATTGATTTTATAACTTTTGGTAAATCTGATTTAATAAAATCTAAATCAATTAATTTCGTAAGAATCTTTATTTCTATTTCTTTATCAACTTTGAAATGATATTTTTCATAAAGTTCTACTAGTTGTAATAAGTCTGTCATGTATTGGTGAAGATGAGGGAGGTTAGGATGGATAAAATTGATAGAATTATTAAGTTCGTGAGCTATTCCCGCAACTAGCTGTCCCAAACTACACATTTTTTCCTTTTGGATAAGTTGAATTTGGGTTTTTTCTATTTCCTCTAATGCTTCTTGAATTTTATTATCACTAATTGTTAAATTTTTTAATGTGTGAAAAAGCAAGATGAAAAAATTTATTAATGCTAGGCATAAACCTGCTGTTTGAATAATTTGTAATGTATATGTTCTATTATTAGATATATTCTGCTGTTCTGTAGTGATTTGATTCATTAAGTTTAGTAATTGCAGATTATTCTTATTTGAATAAGCTATGGCATCTTGTAATGATTGCTGAGGAATTTTATTTCTAGAGGAAATAATAGGTTCAATTTTGAGTTTATATGGATTCCAAATTGCTTCAGATTGAGTGAGTAGATTTTTAATTTTAGTATTTTGCATAGCGGGAATAAATACTGGTTTTCCATCACTACCAGTTACGGTTTTTCCTATTTTTAATCCTATTAAAGTTTGATCAAATTGTTTGTAAGCCTGTGCTAATTCATCCTGTGGAATAGTGATTGTTTGTGCGGTCTGTGTTGCTATTTGTAATTGTAAGATAGTTTTCGAAATTCTTTGTGATAACATTCGCTGACGACCAGACAAGTTAATAATTATAGCATCTTCTTTTAATTGAGAAGATATCAAAAAATTAGGAAGAAGAACACCTAAATCAAAACACAAAAATAGAGCCGCTGAAAGAAAAATAATCCGGTATTTTCCTGGAAAAAATAAATATTTAGGCACTATTTGCTGAAATTTTGCTATCATGATTTAATATTTTAAAATAGATGCTCTGACATATAGAAACCAAAAAATATTCTCAGTGGTTTTGATCTACCCAGTTAATAATGGCAATGGATATTTTTGAGTCTGCTAAGGTTAAGGTAAAAACCGATCTAAAGCCGCTTTGAGTTGTTCAATTTCTACATCAATATTACCTTCTTGGGCGGCTCTAGCGATACACTCAGTTAAATGTTCATCCAAAATAATGCGTGCTACTTTATCTATTGCCCCACGCACAGCAGCAACTTGTAATAATACATCAGGACAAGGGGTATTTTGCTGTACCATTGTCTTAATTCCCCGAACGTGTCCTTCTATACGGGAAAGACGATTGACAATTTTTCGTAAGGACTCTTCACTATGGATATGAGCATGAATAGAATCACCCTGATTATGTGGATTATCTGTATGATTGTGGTGATGTTCTCCTAACTCTGATGCAGCCAAGGAGTCGTTAGTTACTGGGTTTGCTCCATTCATAGGTGATTGTCTTAATATTTGTTCTGGCATTTTGGCGTTAATCAATATTTTAGCCCAGAGAGCGCAGTGAAAGATTTGAATAAAGCCTGAGTAGAAAATTTTACCTAGAGGATCTTTGCGGTTAATTAGCAATTATGACAATCACAGAAACTTAAAATTGAGTAAAAATGTCAATAAACTAGAATCCTGATTTAATCTGTAAAAATAGGCGTAGATAGATTTATCAAGAAACAGCAAAAATTAGGCTTGTAGATTAGGTTGTGATTATGCGATTTTCCAAATTAGCCCGGTCTATCCGAAAATTCAATACCCATATTTTAGCGATTTTTCTGGGAGTGATATTGACTGTTACCTCCCTGCGTGTGTTACCTTCAGCAGCAGAACCGGGTCCCAATCCTGTCACTGAGTTATCAACAAAAGTTGCTCAAAAGCCATCTTCCGCTACCGCTGTCATTGGTAGTCATAGTTTTGTGACAGCAGCAGTAAATCGTGTAGGCTCGGCAGTAGTGAGAATTGATACTGAACGAACGATTACTCGCCGAAATGATCCAATGCTGGAAGACCCATTTTTTCGGCGGTTTTTTGGTGATAGCTTTCCCCAACAATCACCAACTGAACAGTTACGAGGTTTAGGTTCTGGTTTTATTCTCGACAAAAGCGGCGTAATTCTTACCAATGCTCACGTAGTTGATAAGGCTGATAAAGTTACAGTCCGTCTCAAGGATGGTCGCACTTTTAAAGGTAAAGTTCAAGGCATTGATGAAGTTACAGATTTGGCTGTAGTTAAGATTAATGCTGGTAAGGATTTACCTGTTGCCCCTTTAGGTGATTCTGATAATGTAGAGGTAGGAGATTGGGCGATCGCTGTGGGTAATCCGTTAGGATTTGATAATACTGTCACTTTGGGTATTGTCAGCACCCTGAAACGTTCTAGCGCCCAAGTAGGAATCAGCGATAAACGGTTAGACTTCATTCAAACTGACGCAGCTATTAACCCTGGTAATTCCGGTGGACCATTATTAAATGGTTTAGGAGAAGTGATTGGAATTAATACCGCAATTCGCGCCGATGCGATGGGGATTGGGTTTGCAATTCCTATTGATAAGGCTAAAGCGATCGCTGCTCAATTGCAACGTGATGGTAAGGTTGCTCACCCCTACTTAGGTGTACAAATGGTGACATTAACACCGGAATTAGCAAAACAAAATAACACTGATCCTAACTCCATGTTTGCGATTCCTGAAGTCACCGGTGTTTTGGTGATGCGGGTTGTCCCTAATTCTCCGGCTGCAACTGCGGGTATCCGTCGCGGAGATGTAATTGTGCAAATTGATAACAAAGCCATTACCAGCGCTGAACAGTTGCAAGGTGTGGTAGAAGACAGTACCCTTGGTCAAACTTTACAGGTAAAAGTGCAAAGAGGTAATCAGACACAGATGCTTTCAGTCCGCACCGCTGAGTTGAAAGACCTTTCTTAGTTAGTTTAAAGTATGGGGGTATGCTTCAGTGTACCCCTGACTATATCTGTAGAAATTATTTTCACACCCATAGGCTCACCTCAACCGAGAATCAAGCTATCATTTTCGGAAAAAGAGCAGGGTATCTGAATATGTGTCAACATTGTCAGCAGGTGATAACAGAGCTAGATATTAATATTGAACTTTTCTTTCAAAAGTTAGATATTCTGCCAAATAAAAAGCAACTTAGTGAATTTGATCAGACAATTATTTGTCAATCACTTTTGGGATATTCTCGACAACAAATAGCTAATATAGTCAATTTATCTGAGCAAAATATTAGGGATAGATTGAGTAAATATATCTATCCTAGAATAGCAGAATTAATGCAAGTTGACCAAGAGCAAATAGCTGGTAACTGGGTAATAATTCTCAATTTTTTACTTAATACCAATAATGGTTATAAATTAAATCCTGCCCCTCAATTAAATAATGATAACTTCCAAGGAAGTTTTGGCAGACAAATTTTTCTTTATCCACCTAATCCAGAAATTGTTAAGTTGCAGATTGAAGGAACACAATTTTATCAACAAGGACTTTACTATCAAGCCTTAAAGTGCTTTCTTTGGGCTTGGAAAAAAGAATTAGAGATTTACGGAATTGGTAATCCAGAAATTTTAATTTATATTAATAACTGTTTGATTGAATACAAGCAATCGCTTTTACAAACAAGAGGAATTGAAGTTTATACTCTAGCCGTAGTTGTGCCATTTTATCACAATCATGGTCATGTTGCGGCTGAAATTTTGCGAGGCATAGCCCAAATTCAATTACAATTAAATTTACCAATATTTGACAAAATTAATTTAGAAAAAGAGATCAACTTAGAGGACATTAGACCTCATACATTTTTTACTTTAAATAATACAGTTCATCCTCTAGCTTTACGGATTTTAATTGTTAATGATCCTAATAATTTGTATGCTTCATACAACCAAACAGCAGAGAATTTAGCTAATTTAGCATCACAATTAAATTTAATTGCTATTATTGGTCACTATTCCAGTGAAATGACTAAAAAGGCACTACAATTTTATTCTCAAAAAGGTCTGGTTTTAGTAAATTCTAGTAGTACATCTAATGAACTTTCCTATTTATCTGGTGGTGAAAGCTTATCATTTTTTAGATTAACTACTCAAGATAACATTAATGCCAAAAAATTAGGTGACTATTTAAAGAACATACTTGCAGTTAAAAGTCAACCAAAAGTAGCTATTATCTATAACAAAAATAGTAGTTATAGTAATTCATATAGAAATTCTATTAAGAAATATCTAGAAGAATATGAAAAATCATTTATTTTGCTATCAGAATGTAGTTATATCAGTGAAAATTACTATCAATTTCAAAAATATATAGAAGATATTAAACAAAAAGGTGTTGATATTATTATTGTAATTCCCGATGGAGGAATTGAATCTAATTCTCTCAATAATACTGGGCTGATTAGCAGATTAAATCTCAATAATTGTCTAATAGCAGGTTCAGCTACCTTTTATCATGAAAATGTTTTACATTGGATTGATGAGCAAAGTCAGAATAACTTAGTTAATCAAAATAATTATCAAATTATAGCCTGTATTCCTTGGCATTGGCACAGTCAAGAAAATGGCTGTAATGGAGAGAATCAATTAGCCAAAAACTTTTGTGAAATAGGCAAAGAATTATGGGGAGAAGAAAAGTTAACATGGCGTAGTGCAACTGCTTTTGATTCAGTCTTAATAATTTTGAGAACTTTAGAAAAACATAACAAATACATTCAGGATAGTCAATCTTTACTGATCAAGATGAATCAATATTTTAAAGAACAGAAAAAACAAGTGAGAGGAGTTACAGGAATTATCGAATTTGATGAAAATGGCGATCGCATCAATCCTCCAGCAGAAATAGTAGCTGTAAAATGGGATGCACAGCAGCAAAAATGGCAATGGACAGTTTAATAATAAAAATTGTTTCACACTTGTCGTCAAAATTTTCTACGCTTGAAGCATAAATCTTGAAAGTCTTACCGCTAGATTATATTTATAGCATTCAGGTAAGAGAATTAATGGCTAGACGAAATCTATTGTTTTTTATTATTCAGACCATGATCAAGTTTTGCATAGGTTGTGGCTTCTTAGTATCAGTGTTTTTTGCACTTGCTTCACCTTTGTTAATTAGCTGGGGGATAGGCGCAGTAGATGCTGTAAATTGTCAACGTTTAAATCCAAATAATACTATTTGTGAATATCAATCTTGGCGTTTGTATGGATATTGGCATGGAATTCAAAATTTTCAACTACAAAATGCTGAAATTAATAATACAAGCGATTATCAAGGTTGTAGTTACACAATTAATTTAATAACAGATAAAGGTAAAGTTTATTGGCGTGAATATCAGTGCTATTTCGGGTTAGTACCCCAAGAAGCTAAGACAGATTTAGCTCAATTTCATAATTTATTCAATAGTAATTCTGAACCATTATTGCGAATTAAACGAAGTAATAGTTTGCTAATGAATCTTTTTTTATTCGCTATTTCATTTTTATTTTCCATTTTCTCTTGGGGTCCCTTATTTGTGGTTGTTTGTAGTATTTTGCTATACCCCTATTCTCAAAAAAACAAAGCCTGACAGTATTTCAAAAAATATAAAAGTGAATTTTGTTGAATTTTGCTTGCAAATTAGAGTTTACATAAGCTGTTGTGCATTTAATTTATATATCAGAAGGAAGCAAGATGCTCCCACTACAAAAATGTAAAATTTTTGTTTTCTACAATTTAGCTGCACATCAGCTTACAACCTAGTTAATTTCTGTTTCTGAACTCTTTAAATAAACTAAACTAATTTTTCATAATGTTTCACACCTGTCGTCAAAATATTCTATGCTTGAAGTAGAAATACTCCAAATATTGTTGTTATTGTATTTTTATAGCATTGAGGAAATTAAATAATGTTAAAAGTATTTGCAGACAGAGGTGGCACATTTACAGATATAGTCGCTGTCACTAATAATCAAACAATAATCAACAGACTTTCAAAACATCAAGAACGGTTTTTAATCGTTCCTCTCCCTAACCAAGAATGGATAATAGTCTATAAATTACTATCAGAAAATCCTGAACAATATCAAGATGCAGCAATTCAAGGTATTCGGGATATTCTGGGCATTTCCAACCAAGAACCTATTCCTACTGAAGCCATAGAAATAGTTAAAATGGGGACAACAGTAGCCACAAATGCACTGTTAGAAAGAAAAGGAGATCGGGTAGTTTTAGCTATTACTAAAGGCTTTAAAGATGCGTTAAAAATTGGTTATCAAAATCGTCCAAATATCTTTGCTAGGCAGATAATTTTACCCACCATGCTTTATGAGCAGGTAATTGAAATAGACGAACGTTATGATGCTCATGGTCAGGAATTAATAGCCGTCAATATTGAAAAAACAAAACATGATTTACAAGCGGCTTATGATACAGGAATCAGGAGTTGTGCCATTGTTTTCATGCACAGCGATCGCTATCCTAAACATGAACAACAAGTAGCACAAATAGCCCAAGAAATCGGCTTTACACAAATCTCCATATCCCATCAAGTTAGTCCATTAATGAAATTAGTCAGTCGAGGAGATACAACCGTAGTAGATGCTTATTTAACTCCGATTTTGCGGCATTACATTAACCAAGTAGCCAGTCAACTACCTGGGGTTAAATTAATGTTCATGAAATCTGATGGTGGCTTAACCGACGCACAACAATTTCAAGGCAAAGATAGTATTTTAAGTGGTCCTGCTGGCGGCATTGTTGGTGCAATTCAAACCAGTAAAAGAGCGGGCTTTGAATTAGTAATTACCTTTGATATGGGCGGAACAAGTACAGATGTTGCCCACTTTAAAGGAGAATATGAAAGACAATTAGATTCAGAAATTGCTGGAACAAGAATGAGAGTTCCCGTATTAGCAATTAACACAATTGCTGCTGGAGGCGGTTCAATTCTCTTTTTTGATGGTTCTAGTTATCGTGTCGGACCCCAATCAGCAGGTGCAAATCCTGGGCCAGCTTGTTACCGACGTGGGGGACAATTAACCGTCACAGATGCTAATGTCATGTTAGGAAAAATTCACCCTCAATATTTCCCCTCTGTGTTTGGAATTGCAGGCAATTTACCCTTAGATAAAGATATCGTCAAAAAGCTATTTATTCAACTATCCCAGGAGATTTTAGCCGCTACAGGAAACACTTCTACACCCGAACAAATAGCAGCGGGATTTATTGCTATTGCTGTCGAAAATATGGCAAATGCCATCAAAAAAATCAGTTTGCAACGTGGTTATGATGTCACAAAATATGTCCTTTGTTGTTTTGGTGGTGCAGGTGGACAAGTTGCTTGTTTAATTGCTGATACTTTAGGAATGAAAAAGATATTTCTTCACCCCTATGCAGGAGTTCTTTCTGCTTATGGCATGGGATTAGCTGATGTTCGCTCAATTAAAGAAACTGGAGTAGAAAAGCCTTTAAATCAAACATTGATTCCGCAGTTACAGCAATTAATGATATCGCTAGAAAACCAAGCAAAAAATACTATTAACTCCGATAAAACAAATAGAGAAAAAATAGTCCGAAAAATTAACTTAAAATATGATGGAACTAACTCTACATTAAACATTAATTTTGCCGATAATGTGGCATTAATGCGAAAAGAATTTGAAACTGAACATAAAAATAGATATGGTTTTATTCAAGCAGAGAAAACCTTAATTGTTGAATCAGCCTCAGTAGAAGTAATTCAAAAAATGGACACTCCTGAAGAACCATTAATTACTCGTAATTGTCCTTTAAATGAAGTTCCCGCACCTGTGGAAATAGTAAAAATGTTTACGGCTGATAAATGGCATGATACCCCCGTTTATCACCGGGATAATTTACAACTAGAAGATAGTATTATCGGACCTGCAATCATTATCGAAAAAATTAGCACAATTGTAGTTGAACCCCACTGGGAAGCCAGATTAACTGATAAAAATCATTTAATTTTACAACGCCATTTTTTGTAGGTTGGGTTGAGGCTTTGCAAAACCCAACAAAATCTCAGAAATATTGCAATACTGCTCGGTTAAGCATTTTTTAGGCATTATAGATAACAATATTTCAAGAGTCTGAGCCTATTTTATGCCCTTAATTGAGGAGTATTGGGAAATGTTGGGTTTCGTTTCTCAACCCAACCTACAATTTTACTTATACTCAAAATATAGGACTCAAAATGAAAATGTACACCACATCTCAACCAGATCCCATTCGGTTAGAAATATTCAAAAATCTCTATCAATTCATCGCCGAACAAATGGGAATTGTTCTGCAAAATACAGCAGCATCAGTTAATATTAAAGAAAGATTAGATTTCTCCTGCGCTATTTTTGATTATTCAGGATTATTAGTTGCCAATGCCCCGCATATTCCTGTACATTTAGGTTCAATGAGTGAAAGTGTCCGCAGTTTAATTAATGATCAAGGTGACACCATAAAAGCAGGAAATGTTTATTTATCTAATAATCCCTATAATGGTGGAACACATTTACCTGATGTAACAGCAATTACTCCGGTTTTTGACACAGACGAAAAACAAATTATTTTCTATGTTGCTTCTCGGGGACATCAATCTGATATTGGTGGAATTACTCCCGGTTCTATGCCTCCTCACAGTACCACAGTGCAAGAAGAAGGAATTCTTTTTGATAATTTTCTCTTAGTTGAACAGGGACATTTCCGAGAAATAGAAACAAAAAAATTACTCTTAAATCATCCCTATCCAGCCCGCAACCCTGATCAAAATATAGCAGACTTTAAAGCCCAAATAGCTGCCAATGAAAGGGGAGTTCAGGAATTAAATAAAATGGTTGTACAATACAGACTTGAGACAGTTCAAGCTTACATGAATTTTGTTCAAGACAATGCAGAAGAAGCAGTCAGAAAAGCAATTGATGTTCTCAAAGATGGTGCATTTATTTATGAAATGGATAATCATGCACAGATTAAAGTTAAAGTTACTATTGATAGGAAAAATCGCAGTGCTATAATTGATTTTACTGGAACATCTCCACAACTAAATAGTAATTTTAATGCCCCCAAAGCTGTAACCCAAGCAGCAGTTTTGTATGTTTTCCGTACTTTAGTTAATGATAATATTCCTCTTAATGCTGGGTGTCTTAAACCTTTAGAAATTATTATTCCTAAAGGCTGTATGTTAAACCCAATTTATCCCGCAGCAGTAGTCGCTGGTAATGTAGAAACTTCGCAAACTATTGTTGATGCTTTATATGGTGCATTGGGTGTTATGGCTGCTTCCCAAGGAACGATGAATAATTTTACTTTTGGGAATGAGAAATATCAATATTATGAAACAATTTGCGGTGGTTCAGGTGCGGGGATGAATTTTAATGGTACTGATGCAATTCATACTCACATGACTAATTCCCGTTTAACTGATCCAGAAGTTTTAGAAACCCGTTATCCTGTGCAAGTAGAGAGTTTTAGTTTGCGTTCTAATAGTGGTGGTAAAGGCCAATATTCAGGTGGGAATGGGGTAATTCGTCGGATTAAATTTCTCCAACCAATGACAGCAAATATTCTTTCTAGTCATCGTTTAATTCCTCCCTTTGGTTTGAATGGTGGAGAACCTGGAAAAGTTGGAAGAAACTGGATAGAACGTGAAAATGGAACTAAAGAAAATTTAGGTAATACAGCTACAGTAGAAATGCAAACTGGGGATATTTTCGTCATAGAAACTCCTGGAGGTGGAGGATTTGGTAAAGTTTCCTAAATGATTTTAACTTTCTTGTCGCATTTCTCGAAATTTATTACCCCAAATGAGTCCTACTTGTCATATTTACTGGGGAATTGAACGAGAGGATATTGTTTTGGCTTTTCATGATACAGAAACTCGTAAGTTGACGGAGTTTGCTGTAGCTTAATCAAAAATAAAGAAATATCATTTATTACAAAGGAGAAATAAATGTCTGTCATTTTTTTGGCTGAATGTGGAAGTAAACAACAAGCTGAAGTATTTTCTCAGCATTTTGAAGGAATTTCTTGGACTCTTATAGATGATATTGAGTCTGAATGTCATCCAGAAATTAAGCAAGATTTTGAGGGCAACTGGTGGTGTAGCTTATCTGCAACTGGAATAGATTGGACTCCTGCTAACAGAGCAGAAGGAAATTATCTTCATTATCAGATTGTGCAATTACAAATAATCCATTTACAAGATTTAAAATCAGCCCCTCCTTTTCGTTATGGTTTTATGGTGGAACTTGAAGATAAAGACTTAAATGGGTTATTAACTGATAGCAGTTCGCAAGTAACCTATAGTCAGTTAATCACTCGCCAATCTTCTGAAAATCCTCAAATAAAGCTTAATATACCTACTTTATTTGTTCATGTAGTAAAGGCTAGACTTATCTTACCTGAAATACTTTGGCAGCAAGTGGGATCACCTTCAAATTTTGAACCATTTATACAAGGTTATGTTTGGTTACCACCATCACCCACAATTATATCAGGGGGAATGCAAGCACCACCGAAAGATGTTATTACAGAAAAAACTATAAGGATAGTTGTCGATCCTAACCAAGCAGAAATTTATATTCAACAAGCACATGAATTAATCAACCAAGGGCAATTTATTAAGGCGTTAGATAATTTGGAAAAAGCTCAAAAGTTAAATCCATTTTCTACTGAAATTCATAGATTTAAAGCATTTACTCTTTTTTCCTTGAACAGATTTGATGAAGCCTTACAACATTGTGATTTTGCGATACAGTTTGCTTCACCTCAAAGCGACAATCTACTTATAGCTTATCAACTAAAAGGAGACATACTCTATGAACAAGGGGTATCATTAGGGTTGCTAGGACGACATCAAGAGGCAGCAGTTGCTTTTGATAATTGTTTAAAAGCACAAGTAAATCCAAATCAAAGAGAGAATAGCAGTATATATCACAACAAAGCCAGTGCTTTGTGGAACAGTGGCAATTGGGAAGAGGGTTTAGCTTGTTATAATATGGCAATTCTCTTAAATCCAGATTATGGAATGGCTCACCGTGATAAGGGAAGTTTACTACAAAAATCAGGACGATATGAAGAAGCTTTATTATCACTTAATGAAGCTGTACGATTGATGCCTGACAGTAAAATGGCACATTATTTGAAGGGGATTTGTTTAGATATGTTGGGCTACAACCAAGAAGCTTTAGAATGCTTTGATACAGCAATAAGGTTAAATCCGCACTTTGCTAGTGCTTATCAAGGTAAAGGAATTGCACTCGATAAGCTAGGAAGATATGAAGAAGCTTTGCAATCTTTAGAATATTCACTGCAATTAGATCCTCTCTCTTCTAATACTCAAAACAGTATTAGAATTGTTAGAAAACATCTTAGTTTCGATTCTTTTTAAAGGTTAATATCCTCAATTACAGGAATATCTAAACCTAAACGTAAACGCAAAGCTAACCAATCACTTAATGCTTCTCTTAATTCACAACGACAACCTTCTAAGAGGTTGTTTGAAAAGTTTTAGGTTGTGATTTTAGGCACTTACAGATCCCCCCTAACCCCCCCTTAGCAAGGGGCGAACTAGAGTCAAAGTCCCCCTTAAAAAGGGGGATTTAGGGGGATCTAAAAATATTTGATACACCATGAGGAACTTTTCAAACACCCTCTAAGGTTTGATAATTTGCCCATACTCCCTGTAAACCTGGAATTTCACCATTCCATTTCGCGCAGAGGCACAAAGAACGCACCAGAGATGACTTGAGAAAAATCACACATCGCGCTAGTCTTCATTAGCGTCAACCCGTGAAACTCAAACCATGACAAATCACCCCCAAATACCCCCCTGCACCTGGAAACGTCCCATTGGACTAGGCTGGGAGAAACCCTACACCGTCCGTTACCCTAGTAATATTGATGATGGTCCCTGGCACGGAATGCCCCTTGGTGGCTTTGGTGCAGGGTGTATAGGACGTTCTTCACGGGGAGATTTCAACCTGTGGCACATTGACGGAGGAGAACATACCTTCAAAACTGTTCCCGCTTGTCAATTTAGTATCTTTGAATCTGGACAAGCTTACGCATTATCTACCCAACCTCCAGAAGATCATACACTGCAATCTTGGCAATGGTATTCACCTTCTCCCCTCTCTGTGAAAGGAGTGAGTTCAGGTACATATCATGCACTTTATCCCCGCAGTTGGTTTGTTTATGAAAATGTCTTAAAAACACAATTAACCTGTGAGCAATTTTCCCCAATTTGGGCAGATAATTATCAAGAAAGTAGTTATCCTGTAGCGGTTTTCTTGTGGAAAGTACACAACCCTACAAATGCCCCAATTACTATTAGCATTATGCTAACTTGGGAAAATATGGCAGGTTGGTTTACTAATACTTTAAAATCTCCCGAAGTTAGAGTGAGAGATGATGGAAGTCCAGTTTATGAATATCTACCACGCTGGGGAGAAAGTCAAGGAAATTATAATTGTTTAGCAGAAGATGATCAATATTTTGGTTGCGTTTTAGGTCAAGTTTCTCATAGTCAAACTGTTCAAGAAGGTGACGGAACTTGGTGTATTGCAACTGCAAAGAATCCCCAAATTGAGATATTTCATAATTCCCGATTTAATCCGGTTGGTAATGGTGAAGATGTTTGGCAAAGTTTCTCAGAAAATGGTTCTTTACCTAATTATCTAGATGAAACTCCCGCAGATGAAAATACTCGTTTAGGTGCAGCAATTGCGGTACGTTTCACTTTGCAACCTGGGGAACATTTAGAAGTTCCTTTTGTGCTGAGTTGGGATTTTCCAATCACAGAATTTGCAGCGGGAGTCAACTATTACCGCAGATATACAGACTTTTTTGGTTGTAATGGTGAGAATGCTTGGCAGATTGCCACTACTGCTCTTAAAGAATATCAGAATTGGCGATCGCTCATTCAAAACTGGCAAAACCCCATTTTGGCAAAATCAGATTTACCTGACTGGTTCAAAATGGCCTTATTTAACGAACTTTACGATTTAACCAGCGGAGGAACTCTCTGGAGTGCTGCCTCAGAAATTGATCCCGTTGGTCAATTTGCCGTGCTAGAATGTTTAGATTACCGTTGGTATGAAAGTCTAGATGTCCGGTTATACGGTTCTTTTGGACTGTTGATGTTATTTCCTGAATTGGAAAAATCGGTAATTCGCGCTTTTGCTAGGGCAATTCCCCAAAGTGATGACAGAACTAGAATTATCGGTTATTATCTGACTATCAAATCCGAAAGTCCCAACGCAATTCGTAAAGTTGCCGGTGCGACACCTCACGATTTAGGCGCACCCAATGAACACGTTTGGGAAAAAACCAATTATACTAGTTACCAAGATTGCAATCTGTGGAAAGATTTAGGTTGTGATTTCGTTTTGCAGGTATATCGAGATTTTCTGTTTACCGGTGCAAATGATATCCAGTTTTTAGCAGATTGTTGGGATGCTATTGTGCAAACTCTCGATTATGTGAAAACATTTGATCTCGATGGTGATAGTATACCAGAAAATTCTGGCGCTCCTGACCAAACTTTTGATGATTGGCGTTTACAAGGTGTTAGTGCCTATTGTGGTGGTTTGTGGTTAGCTGCTTTAGAAAGTGCGATCGCTATCAGTGATATTTTAGCAGAACACAAAGACACAAAAACGCAAAAATCAATTTATCAAACTTGGTTAAATCAATCTAAGCCAATATACCAAGAAAAGCTGTGGAATGGTGAGTATTACCGTTTGGATAGTGAAAGTGGTTCTGAGGTGGTGATGGCTGATCAATTGTGTGGGCAATTTTACGCTCGTTTATTGAGTTTACCAGATATTGTCCCCAGCGATCGCGCTTTATCTGCCTTAACAAAAGTATATGATTCCTGTTTTCTCAAGTTCCAAAATGGTAAATTTGGTGCTGCTAACGGTGTTCTTCCCAATGGTTTACCAGAAAATCCCAATTCTACACATCCTTTGGAAGTTTGGACAGGCATCAATTTTGGTCTAGCAGCCTTCCTTGTGCAAATGGACATGAAAAATGAGGCAATGCGGTTAACGGAGGCTGTGGTGAGGCAAATTTACAACAATGGTTTGCAATTCCGCACCCCGGAAGCTATCACCGCTAATGGTACTTTCCGTGCTAGTACCTATCTCCGGCCTATGGCTATTTGGGGAATTTATTTGCTAATTCGTTAAATCTAACATTCTTTAGATCCCCGACTTCTTTAAGAAGTCGGGGATCTTGTCCTTCTCAGAAGGTAGGGGCGCAAGGACTGCGCGTTAGCAGCTAGACCAAATATTGACAAACTTAAGAAAGTTTTTAGATTTTATGTGTAGTTTTATTTGGTATCTTTAAGAAACAAAAGCCAAATTATTGAAAAATATCCGCTTTGACTAAATATAGACATATAAATCTATTGTGTTGTACCGCTGCACTACACAAGCATTTGGGAAAATAACGACATTAAAAAATAGAAGTCTCCAGCGCAGAGCCAATAGCTTTTAGCAAAATTAGCTATAGTTAATAATGAGCAAGATTACTTGTTTTGTGATTATCCAACTCATCAACGCTGACCTGATGCGTTGCTAAATTTCAAGAGTCAGTGCGGAGAATTTGATAGCGGTAATAAACGTAGATATCAAACAGCGCCCCAACAAAGCCGCAGGTTAAACTAATTGTCAAGAGACCGTTGAGGGAACTACCACTGCCGAAAGTGGCAAGAAAATGCAGAATTTGGATAGAGACATCGGAAACAATCCCTTGTAGCCCAGGAATATAACTAAAAAGGGATAAAACTAGCAACATACCACCAACGAGGAACACAGGGACAAGAAAACTAAAAATGGTGGTCAGGACTAAAGATCGGAAAAAGTTACTAAAAATAGTCATTGTGAGACAGGGGTAGTGGGTAACTTGAGAGATAGCCGAAAATTTATCTGCCACTTTCTAGAATACTGGCGATCGCTCCCAAATATTCATTTCGTCAAGAATCTTAAGTTTTCATTAAATTACACTGGTACTAGTTACCCCAAGTGAATTGGATATTGTTGATGTTTAAAATCTGTAAAACCCTGAAATTATCAGGATTTACATCTCAGTGTGCAGTTTAATAGAAGTAAAAACACTGTAAAAACCCGCTCAATTTTATGAGACTAGCCGTAAACTAAGTTAATAATTTAATAAAAAAGTAAGACACTGACAGGAGCGCATAGCTACTAGGACAAAAGATATGAAACCTGCTTCTATAAATCCTCAACGGATTTTATTTTTACATCCCAACTTTCCCGCCCAATTTCGCCACCTGGCTACGGCTTTAGCTCAAAATAGTAATTACCAAGTTGTATTTGGCACTAATCGCCAAGAAGGAACAATCGCTGGTGTACTGAAGGCTATTTATGAACCTTCCCGTCAAGCTACCGCACCAACTCATCATTATGTCCGCAATTTAGAAAATGCCGTGATTACAGGACAAGCTGTATATCGCATGGCTGAACAACTAAAAGCCCAGGGTTTTGTCCCAGACATAATTTATGGTCATTCTGGTTGGGGTCCAACATTATTTATGAGGGAAATTTTTCCCAAAGCTAAATTACTGTGTTTCTTTGAATGGTTTTATCATGCTCGTGGTAGCGATGCCGATTTTGACCCCAGCGACCCCCTAAGTACAGATGATCAATGCCGCATTCGGATCAAAAATACCCCAATTCTCTTAGATCTATACAATTGCGATCGCGGACTTGCTCCCACTAATTGGCAGCGTCAACAATTTCCTCCAGAATATCATAGTAAAATTACTGTTTGTCACGATGGTATTGATACTAAATTTTTTAAACCCAATCCGGGAGCTAAATTAGTTTTACCCCGGATTAATCTTGACCTTTCCCACGTAGAAGAATTGGTAACTTATGTAGGCAGGGGAATGGAACCTTATCGGGGTTTTCCCCAATTCATGGAAGCAGTAGCATTAATTCAACAACGACGACCTCACACTCATATTGTAGTTGTAGGAGAAGATAGAGTTGCCTATGGAAAAACTCTCCCCGATGGTAAAACTTATAAACAATTAATGTTAGAAAAATTAGATTTGGATTTATCTAGATTGCACTTTACCGGTGGATTACCTTACCATGAATATCTGCAAGTATTACAAGCTTCCTCAGCCCATATTTATTTAACCCGTCCCTTTGTTTTATCCTGGTCAATGTTAGAAGCAATGGCCGCTGGATGTTTATTAGTAGCTTCTAATACTCCACCAATGTTAGAGGTAATTAAAGATGGCAAAAATGGACTGCTGGTAGATTTCTTTTCTCCCCAGGAAATTGCTAAAAAAGTAGATGAAGCTTTGGATAATCCAGAAGATATGTTCTCTATTCGTGCCAAAGCGCGAAAAACAATTATCCAGAATTATGATTTAGAAACCCTTTTACCACAGCATTTAGATTGGTTATTGGGTAAGAAAACCACCGTTAAGTCTCATGGTTTTGCTAAGTAATGTGATTGACATAGCACACCGAAAAATTTTAGATTTTGGATTGGGAATTTTCGGTACAAGCCCTGCCCCTTCAGGGCGGAATTAATCCAAAATACTCGCTGCGCTGCGTACGCTTCGCTAATGCCAATCTAAAATCAGAGAAGCTCCACACTTTAGGAAGGAGTAAATCCAAAATCCAAAATCCAAAATCTATTGACTCCCAGAAAATTAAACTCATGCAGCGAAGCTTAATTCCCATGACCAAATCCAGTTTAGGAACATGGAGTCAGCGATTGCTGGCCGCGATATTTTTAGGTGGACAAGTCTTATTTCATCTCCTTCAAGGCAAAATTCACCGCCGCAACACCCTAGAACAATTAGCAATAGTCGGACCCGACTCCTTCTTTATTGCCTTATTAACAGCTATATTTGTGGGTGCAGTATTCACAATTCAGGTAGCACGGGAGTTCATCAACTTTGGGGCTGGAAACCTCGTTGGTGGAGTATTAGCAGTAGCATTGACTAGAGAACTTACCCCTGTATTGACAGCAGTAGTTTTAGCAGGACGGGTAGGTTCAGCTTTTGCAGCAGAAATTGGGACAATGAAAGTCACAGAACAAATAGATGCTCTGTTAATGTTAAAAACAGATCCTATTGATTATCTAGTCATTCCCCGGCTTCTGGCTTGCTTTATTATGCTGCCAATTTTAACTTTGCTATCCTTAGTGACAGGAATGTCTGGAGGATTGCTCATAGCCACCCATATTTACAACCTTTCAGATACAGTATTTTTAGACTCAGCCCGGAACTTTCTCGATATGTGGGATATTGGCAATGCCATGATTAAAGCCTCTTGCTTTGGTGTATTAATCGCTATTATCGGCTGTAGTTGGGGTTTAACCACTACCGGAGGTGCTAAAGGTGTGGGACAATCTACCACAACTGCTGTTGTCACTGCCTTATTAGTTATATTTATTAGTAACTTCTTTTTATCTTGGGTAATGTTCCAGGGTCTAGGTAGTGGAGTTTCACCAGGAAAGTGATTTAGAGGTAAGAGACAAAATTAATTAGGAATTATAGAAGTAGGAGAAAAGATTTTGACTAGTTCATTGACACCTAACACCATATCAACAATAGAATTGAAGCCAAGTTACAATATTCCAGTTGTCTTAGTTCTGGGTGCTATTCCCATACTGTTGATACAACCTTGGGTAGGAGGCATATTAACGCTATTGGGTTTGTTTTTAATGTTGCAAGCTGTAACACTACGGTTTCAATTTACCGCTACCGATTTTGATCTTTATAGAGGAGAAAAGTTAATTCGGCGTTTTCCTTACCAAGAATGGCAAAACTGGCGGATATTCTGGAATCGAGTTCCCATTTTGTTCTATTTTAAGGAAGTTAACAGTATTCACTTCTTGCCAATTTTATTTGACCCCAAAACCTTAAAATCTTGTTTAGAAGAACGTTGTCCCAGAATAGATTAGATTTGTTAGCTAGTTAATTGTATATTTTGGGAAAGATATTTTTTGTATCATGGAAAATTTAGATTAATATTTATGAACCCAGAGGAATCTCAAACACCAGAACCAATAGATGAATGGTTGGAACAAATAGAAGTGCAACCCCCTACAGATGAACTACCAGAAACCCCATCTGCTGATTTAGAATTAGAAACTGAAGCATCTGATGAATTGGTAACGTCATTAACCAAGGAAACAACAGCAATAGAATCGGAACATTCACTATATAAACAGGCATCAGAAAAATTAACCCAGTTACAGCAAAGGTCAGCAGACCTAAAAGCGGAAATTGCTGAATTGGAAATTACATACAAAACCCTTCAGACCCAAGTAAGTGTAACTCAAACCGCACTCTCGCAAGTTGTCCAAGAGTCATTATCACAGTTAGAACAACGCAAACAAGCTTTACAAATTTCTGTAGAACAACTCGAACGTCGTCAAGAACGAATTCGCAATGAAATGCGGACTACTTTTGCTGGAACATCTCAAGATATAGCAATTCGAGTCCAGGGTTTTAAAGACTATCTCACGGGTAGTTTACAGGATTTGGCATCAGCAGCGGAACAAATGCAACTTGTCCAACCTGTGAGAGAACGGGAAAAGCCAGCAGCTAGAGAAGCTAAACCTGTTAAAGAACAATTAGAAATGCCACAACTTGGCCAGCAGCAGTTTCAGGATACTACTAAAAAAATCCGCCGCTTGCTTGACCAATACCGCAACCAACCAGATTATTATGGACCACCTTGGCAGTTACGCCGGACTTTTGAACCAATTCACGCGGAAAGACTATCAAATTGGTTATTTACGTTAGGTGGAAGGGGTGCTTTGCGGACAATGGGTAGCCGCTTACAAAATATTTTAATTGCTTCGTCGGCAATTTCGATATTACATCAATTATATGGCGACCGTGTGCGAACTCTGATTTTAGCAAATACGCCAGAACGTTTAGGTGAATGGAGACGGGGTTTACAAGATTGTTTAGGTATTGGTCGTCCTGATTTTGGACCGGACAGGGGAGTAGTATTATTTGAAGCCGCGACAGCTTTAGCCCAGAAAGCAGATAGATTAGTTAAAGCCGACCAAATGCCTTTAATTATTATTGATGATTCTGAGGAACAAATCAGTTTAGGTTTGTTACAATTCCCTCTCTGGTTAGCTTTTGCCCCTGACCCGAAAACTATGAAAGATCGGGATTTTGATGATGATTTTTAATTAGAGACTTCCAATTAAAAAAATATCCTAAAATTTCTTGTGGTGCAGGCATCTTGCCTGCTAATAATACAAGGACGGGCAAGATGCCCATCCCACAAGATTAGATCATCTTTTTTGTGGAGTTCTCTTAGTTATTAGTTATTAGTCAGTGGCAAAACAAATAACAACTGACAACTAACAACTGACAACTAATAACTGACAACTGACAACTGACAACTAATAAATTTATGTGGTTAAGTTTGTGTGGAGTGGTGGTTTTATTAGCTTACCTATTTGGTTCTTTTCCGACTGGATATTTAGCAGGTAAGCTATTAAAAGGAATTGATATTCGGGAAGTTGGTTCTGGTTCAACTGGTGCAACTAATGTTTTGAGAACTTTGGGTAAAGTTCCAGGGGCATTTGTGTTATTTATTGATGCTTTGAAGGGTGGATTAGCAATAAATTTAGGTTATGCTTTATTTAATATTGCTTCTAGTCAGAATTTAATTCCACCAACTGTAAATATCGAAATTTGGCAACCTTATTTAGTTACTTTAACTGGATTAGCTGCCCTTTTAGGCCATAGTAAATCAATCTTTTTAGGCTTTACTGGTGGTAAATCTGTGGCTAGTGGTGTGGGAATTTTGTTAGCGATAAGTTGGCAAGTAGGATTATCAACACTAGGAGTTTTTGCCGTAGTAATTGCTATTTCCCGAATTGTGTCTTTAAGTTCTATTGCTGGGGCTGTTGCTGTTTCTATTTTAATGGTGATTTTTCAGCAACCTTTAGCCTATATTCTTCTTGGTTTTGCTGGTGGTTTATATGTAATTATCCGTCACCGCACCAATATTGAGCGATTAATTGCCGGGACAGAACCAAAAATTGGGCAAAAGGTAGAAACACAAACAGAACAAACTACTGATAGCAGAATTCAGGAGTCATAAGTCATAAGTCACGAATAAAAGACTTTCCCTCCCCCTCGTCCTTTTTTTTGACAAACTTGCGTTTACTAATTGATGCGTAAAACGATATGATATAAGACATCACTTCAGTCATCAAAATAATGAACGCGCTATGAAAACAGAAACCGTTCGCACGACATTAACCATTCCCAGGGAACTCCTAGAAGCCACAGATAAAGCAGTTTTAGAAGGAAAAGCTAAAAATCGGAATGATTTTGTCGCTCAGGCTTTACGAAGAGAATTAGCAGTGCAAAAGCGCTCCGAAATTGATGCTGCATTAGCAGAAATGGCCAATGACCCAGATTACCAGGCAGAAGTCCTCAAGTTAGAATTAGAATTTGCGACAGCGCAGTGGGAGGCCTTGCAGTTAGGGGAATCTCCAAGATGAGAAGGGGTGAGGTGTATGATGCGCGTCTAGAAACGACTGAAGGCTCAGAACAGGGAGGAACTCGCCCAGTAATCATTGTCAGTCGTGATGTGATTAATCTATCCAGCCCAGTAGTTTTAGCAGTACCTTGTACCACTTATCAAGACGGGAAGCGAGTTTACCCGACTCAAGTTTTAATTCTATCACCAGATGGCGGACTTAAGAAAGACTCAATCGCAATGGCAGATCAGGTGCGGGTGTTATCTAAAACCCGCTTTTTGCGTTTAAGAGGTGTACTTTCTGGGGTGGTAATGGCACATCTGGAACAAGCGTTATTAATTGCCCTAGATTTATCGGGGTGAAGTAATTCAATATTAGGACTTCTACAGCACTTTCCGGTGTTATGAGGTACATATCCAGCGGGCAAGATGCCCGCACTACAAGAGTTTCATAATTCAAGTTTGTACCTCATTAGAGCGAAATTTACTGTATCTATTTGATTTTTTAACTATCCGTAGGGTGGGCAATGCCCACCACAGGTTTTTGTGAGCATTGCCTATTCGCTCTTCCTGCGTGGTCTTTTTTCTGTTAATGAAACACTGCCAATTCCTTGTAAAATACCCCGGCCAATTAAACCTAAACCTTTGCCAATTACTTGAGTCAGCACAAAAACAATTCCACTTCCTAAAAAACCTACTAATGATTGTATGCGTGGGGAAATGGCATCTCGAAATTCTAGCATTAATGTTACCCCTAGAGGAATACCAGAAAGTTCTGCTAATTCTTGGTTACGAGCGGCATAAATTGATATTTTAGCAATACCACGAGACGCAAAAACGAATAATTCATAACGGCTTTCAAAAATTGTTTGTGCTTCCGTTATATATTGATGTAATTTGTATTTCCAAGATAAGTTATTTCTAAATTTTTCCATTTCTCTCGTGGAAATTATTTGACGATGATAAAAGTTTTGTTTGATGGTTTCTACATCTGCTAAATAATTTAATAATGGTTGAATTACACTATTAGCTATATGAATAAATAAATTTTCTAAAATTACTAATGCTTGAGATTGAGCTTCTTTGCTGGCTGCTGGATAAGACATATTATCAATATATAAATCTGTCAATAATACCAAATAAGATAATAATTCAAAAAACAAGGGAACTTTCTTGATTATTTCTGTTTGTGAATCTGTGGTTTTATCTAATAAAAACTTAACTAGGTTGATTTCTTGTTTATCTAATATCACATGAGAGTAATTACCAAAAAAATTTGTAATGGTGAATTGCCATAAATCCATTAAAATCTGATCTTGTAAATTAAATAGTTGATTTCTGTCAAAATTAAAAGCACGTATTTCATCCAACTGCTGAGAAAATTTACGGAAGATAATATAAAGCAACTCTCGCTTTTTATCTTCTCGGAGAATATCAATTTCTAAAGGTGTATTAGTCAGATTATCTAAAGGAAATTGCAGTTTACTTAAACATAATGTTAATAATTCAGCTTGCAGTTGTTGAGAACTAACTACAGGTGGTATATTAATCAATGGTTGTGTATCTGGTTTGATAGTAGCTTGGTTGAGATGGGCATCTAATGATGGTAATTGATTTTCTGGTAGTATTTGTTGTCTTTCCGGGGGTACTATCAATAAATGATTAACAACCCAACGAGCCGCTAAAAGTTCGCGTCGTTGTCCTGCTAAAATTACCTGATCTAATAGGTTGATTCCCGGTATTTTTAATTCTTCTGTGACTTGATGGAGAGTATGATTAATGTAGTTAATTCCTGAACTTTGTAAGTTATTTCGCAACTTGACAAATGGTAGAGAAGATAAGGGAGGATGAGAAATTTCTGGATCTGTGAACCAATAATCACCACCATTGGCTACCTTTTCAAGAATGGGGACTAATTGAGAAATGGATATACCTTTAGGACAATACCCATTTATCCCTGCCGCTTTTGCGGATATGAGTAATTCTGGTTGAGATATAGAACTAAGGAGTAATACAGCTATCTGAGGGTATAAAGTTTTCAGTTGTTTACAGAATTGCCATCCCAATCGCTGATTATCTAATGCTAAGATGATTAATTTAATTTGCCGAGGATTTTTAGCTAGTATTTCTGCTAAAACCTGCAAAGCAGCAGTATCCGTAGCAACATCTGCTATGACCTGTAAATTAGGAATAGCTTCCAGTGTTACCTTTAGTCCTAAACGGAAAATGGGATCTGGGTCAATTAATAAGAATTCTAAAGGGGAATCACTCATTAGTATACTCAATTATTTACTTATTTTTGTTTATTGATCAATGTGTTATAAATTGCATGACAATTTCGATATACAGCCATTTACTATGTAATTAAATGAACTTGAGTATTAGGCACTGGTTAAAAGAGCGTCATCTAACTATCAACGAAAACAAAGAATTGTCCACTGGGCAAATCGGTGCTATTGCCTATCGTATCGTCCACGAGATAGAGTCCAAAACCCTGACACCATTTGACATTTGTACTTTCGCTGAGGTATTAGTATTACCACTAAATATGGTGTTGCAAGAAATACCTCTTCTATCCCAGTTAACGGCAAGTGTCTTAGGTAGTTTCAGTCAAAAACAGGCATTAAGACGTAACGAAGGAACATGGTTAGCGTTTCAAATTGCCTATCTCCAAGCTTTACAACAGATTCTGCTTCAGGAAGCTAGTCTCAATAGACAATGGTTGGATAGAGCTATTATTCCTATAAACCCTATTAATGGGGAAATAGAAGAACTTACCCTTTTAGATAGCAAATTAGAAGAATTGCTTAAAAATCTCAGTCCAGGTAAGTTAACAGATAAACAAGCTGAACAAGCACTTGCTTTGGTTGCGGACTCATTGCTAGTTCAACAAATGAATAGTGCTACACTAGCTTGGTTAGTGGCTAATGGTGCAGAAGAAACAGAAGCTAAATTGTTAATTAAACGGTTGCTGCACTCACTTCCAGGTCACTTACTCATAGTTATTACTAATAATGCTGCCCCCTTAGCTCAACTGCAAAAATTTGTCCGTTTGGGTAATTCATTACCCCCAGATACTATTAACTCACAAATTGAATTATCCGGTATAGTTAACTTCTCCACAGTTGCGGATAAAATTGATTTATACCGAGAATATTATCGAGCCAGTTTACTGCAAAGTCGCAGTATGCCTTTATACATAGAATCCTTTGCTTTGAAGGATATATATGTTCCTCTTACTGGTTTATTATGTGACAAAATTGCTGATGATGTTGAGAAAAAAGATGTCAAACCTTTAGATTTAATGGCTTGGGGTCGGGAACAATTAGATGATTTAACAACTATTGCGGTAATTGAATCAGAATCTGGTTATGGTAAAACTACTTTTTGCCAAACTTGGGCAGCAGAAATAGCAGAGGAATATTACCCTACTTGGATACCAGTTTTGATTCGTTTACGAGATATTAATTATGGCAAAAATTTGGCAGAAACTCTTAATTCTGCTTTTTCTGTCAATGAAAAAATTAATCTAGGAAATTGGCTAGAACAGGATTATCCTCGGTGTTTGTTGCTTCTAGATGGCTTGGATGAATTATACCCAATTGGGCAAAATAATCGGGCAAAAACGATTTTTATTGACCAATTGCTTAAATTTCAATCTCAGGCTAAACATAAAATTGTATTAACAAGTCGATGCAACATACTGGCTAAAATTGCTCCCGAATTATTAGCAATATCACAAAAAATCACAATTCAGGCATTGGATATAGATGAACTAAGGCAATGGTTTCAACATTGGTCAGTAGTACAATCTTTATCTATTGCCCAAAACTTCTTTACGTTCTTAAAAAAGGCTGGTTTATTTGCTAAACCATCAAATTTATCAGGATTATCTAGTCTGGTGCGTCAACCATTAATGTTGTATCTGTTGGGGATTTTACACCGTGAAGGACTACTAGAAGATGAACTGTTGGAATTAGGAGTTCATAATCAACAGGGGAATTATGCACCTTTATTGTGGGAAATATATCATCGTTTAAGTCGCTGGTTGTTAGGTTATCCGCAAACAAATGGCATCAAAACTATGTTATTACGCGCTGGAACTAACCACATTCATCGGACACCAGAAGCGATCGCTAATTTACTTATGGGTTGTCATCCCCAAGATTTACTCAATCAAATGCAAAATATCGCTTTGAAAATTCTCCATAGCGATCGCTATCAAGTTAACTTACCTTTAGAATCAACTAACCAAAACTTACCAGTTTTTTACTTTCGCTCACGTCTCATCAATACAGAGAAAGAATCAAAAATCAGCGTTGAATTCTCTCACCCTAAACTAGGAGAATATCTTTGTGTCCAAGCTATAGTTAGTCAACTACAAGCACTGACGCAACAACAAGAAGATACTTATGGAAAAATTACCTTTATCATTAATTCTCCCATAAGTTTTGCCCAGCAAATTTATCAACTATTTGGTTATGGTATTCTCTGTCAGGATCTGGAAATACTTCTCCTAGAAGGATTACAAAAACAGCAAAATCAAGGATTTTCTTTGGTAATTTTGTATCAACGTTTAGAAGATTTTTGGCGTGATTACTGTCAAAGTCGTTGGTTAAATGAAGGGATAACCCATCAAGCTTGGAATTATTTACAAACTCTCCACAACCCTATTAATGTTGAGCAAATAAATGCCGCAGTTGGATTAAATGTATTTTTACTGCTTTGTCATCTTGCAACCGCAGCCAAAACAACTTTTTGGCCTTGTGGTAATCCCTCAAATTTAGCAGAATTCTATCCTCATGCACTCATTGAGTTAATGAATCGCATAGGAATTCTACACAAACACGCTTTTTCATCTCGGATCTTCTCCCAATTACTAACTGGTATTAATCTTTCTGGTGCGTCATTATCAAATGTGATGTGGAATGGTGCTAATCTTCAGGGTGTTAATTTATCTGATACAGAATTAATCGGTGCAAATTTAGTTAACACCAACTTACAACAGGCTAACTTACAACGAGCCAATCTTAGCAACGCAAACCTCAGTGGTGCAAATCTTCAACGAGTCAGTCTTACTAATGCTAACCTCACCAATGCTAATCTCACTAACGCTAATTTAACAGGAGTAAATCTCAATTCCGTCAATCTCACTCAAACTTGCTTATTTGGGGCTATCCTAGACGATGCTGATAAGGAATTTGCAGCCATTAATGGTGCTTTATTGTCACCAAATGACTTTCCTTCTGTAATTGATTTACAGTTAAATGAGCTATACTCTAATACTGAGATTATTCCCAGCAATAGTGAAACCGGAATTTGGGTATCTAATACATCATCCATTCATCCACCAATTCAAATAGCGGAAGGTATTCCTCTCTTAACAACAGACTTGAATGAAGATGATTATGATCATCAATAATTAGTGATTGGTAATTACTCTCTGTAGCCTGTAACCTGCTATACTAATCACTTGGTTGCTGGCGATAACCATAAAAGTTAATAGTATATTCAGAAATCTTTATCCCTGTTTGTGCTTCTACTTGACGTAACAAGTCATCGGGTAGCTCTATATGCACATCTAAGATTTGATTTGTATCTATACAATTAACATGACTGTGGGTATCACTAATATTTCCGTATAATCGCCCATCGCAATGTTCAATACATTCTATAATGCCTTGGCTAGATAAAGCTTCTAGATTTTGATAAACTGATGTATGTCCTATCTCCTTACCTTCTTTATTAAGACGATCATAAATCTCCCTAGCAGAAAGATGTTCCTTAGCTTGCCAAAGTAATTCTAAAACAAAACGACGCTGACGACTGACACGCATCCCCAAGACTTGACACCGAAGTAGAGCGTCTTCTAAAGAACGAATAGATTTAGGAGAACTTGCTTGCTTGTACATATTTCAGTTTGTTAACTTTTAGGAAGTAGTAACCGCTATAGCAGGGAACAGGGAACAGGGAACAGGGAACAGAGTTGAAAATCTTGTAGTGTATGGTTTTTTAGATAAATTTTGTATCTCATTCAAGTGCATACCGCACTAATGTAATTGATAAATTCTTAATTTAAAACAAACTCATTACAACTTTAACTTAAAATTCGTCTAAATGTCTACCTAAAGGGGTTAAAAAGCTGCTACTGTGGATTCTCAACACTGTTGAGCAAGTAAGAAAGTAGCTATCATTCCCATGACAATCACAATCACCCTCAACAACGACTCTATTTATAGTTTAGATTTATCCTCTGCCTTAGCGGTGATTGAACCACTGCTGCAAGAGGGAAACATTTCCTCCCATGAACAGCAACTACGTTTAGAAATTAATTATGAACGCGTTGAAAATGATCCACGGGAATTATCAGAAATTCCAGAGGTAAGGCTGTGGTTTGTGCGTCTTGATGCCAAGTATCCTTGGTTGCCATTTTTACTAGATTGGAAAGCGGGAGAATTAGCTCGGTATGCAGGTATGTTAGTACCTCATCAGTTTAGTTCTAAAGAAGGTATCCAGTACAATCCTGAAGCTTTAGAAATATTTTTGATGCACAAAATCTTTATTTTAAGTGATTGGTTGCATAAACAAAATATTACTAGTCCATCTCGACTTAAATCTTTAGCGCAAATTTTGGGTTATGAATTGGATGATGCTTTCTTTGAAATGATTGGAAAAAGTAATTAGTAAAGGGAACAGGGAACAGGGAACAGGGAACAGGGAACAGGGAACAGGGAACAGGGAACAGGGAACAAAAAGGCAATATTTCTGAAAGTTCTTGTATGATTTTGGATTTTGAATCTAAAATCTAAAATCCAAAATCCAAAATTGATAGTCAACCCCCCCAAATTTTCTCTAAAACTATTTGGGGTGAAATATCGGCTATTTTCCCCGTTGATGAGGTAATAGTCAAAACCTTCTCACTTGTGGGTAATAATTTCTGTGAATCAGTAGAACCAAGCAATGCAATTGTATATGTTTCTACTGCTATACTGAGTTGGAGGAGGCTATTTTCTACAGACAACATTAAACTAGCACCACCAATTATGGCAGTTAATTTGCCAATATTATCGGGGGAAGTAACTTTAATGTTGTGACAATGTTCTAGAAGCGATTTTACTAAAGGCTCATTATTAGCTTCTTTAATGACAACAACGGGTAAATCAGGCTGTTTTTGTTGACAAGCTTCAATGATTTGTTGCCAATTTTCTCTAGGATAGGTTGTATCTAAAGTAGTGCCACCAGCATTGATCAGGATAAAACCTGTTTCATCTACTCCTAAGCGTTTTTGTTCTCCTTGCGCCCATTCAATATCTACTTTAGGGACATTTACCGCTAAGGCTGGACAATCAGTATCAATTTTTAAAGGTTTTAGTAAGTCATGGTACATCTTAGCCACATATTGGGATAGTTTGGGCGAAATGGGGTTAGTTAAAAAAACCGCACCTTGTCCTTGGTAGCCAATGCGTGTGGGTATTCCTGTTAACCACATTAATAAACCTACAAACCAACTTTGTCCGACAATAATAGCGACATCATACTCACGATCTCGAATCATGCCAACTAAGTTACCCCAATCAGCTAAACTATTACGATCTTTGTAATCAAAGGTGAATACATCATGAACTGACTTGCTAACTCGGTAAGCAGCCTTTGACTGGGGTTCTACAATGACATCTATCTGCGAGTGGGGATAATAACGCTTAAGATCATCAAGAGTGGCAAAAAAAAGAATTTGGTTATCAATTGAACCAGGTACAAGGGCTACTACACGCATAATATTTATTAACGCTTATCCTTTTATATTTTAGGAGAATATAGGTATTGAGAATTAGGAGTCAGAAGGTAGGGGTGTAGGGCTTGCACCCAGGAGTCTAGAAATTAGGAGTTTTGTGAATAAAGTTCTGTTGACAATAGGCATTTTAAATTTATTCAGTGAAGATTAAGGAAAAGTTGTGCATTTACTAATTCCCGCAGCCGGAAGTGGCAAAAGAATGGGTGCTGACCGTAATAAACTTTTATTACAGGTTCTTTCAAAACCTTTGATTGCTTGGACTTTGTTAGCAGCAGAAGCCGCAAGTTCTATTAGTTGGATAGGAATTATTTCTCAACCTCCCGATTGGGACGACTTCAAATCCATTATCGCTGACTTAAAGCTGAAAAAAACAATAGAATTAATTCCTGGTGGTTCTACCCGTCAGGAGTCAGTTTATAATGGGTTACAGGCATTACCAGCTACAGCGGCACAGGTATTGATTCATGATGGCGCTCGTTGTTTAGCAACACCAAATTTATTTAATGCTTGTTCAGAAGCAATTCTTGATTGTTCTGGTTTAATTGCGGCTGTACCTGTTAAAGATACTATTAAAGTCGTTGATGACAATGGCATAATTAAAAGTACACCAGAGCGTAAACAACTTTGGGCTGCTCAAACTCCCCAAGGGTTCGATGTCAAATTGTTAAAACAGTGCCATGCTCAAGGTGTGTTTCAAGGTTGGGAAGTCACTGATGATGCGGCTTTGTTTGAAAAATGCGGTATTGAAGTCAGAATAGTTCCCGGAGAAGAGACTAATTTGAAAATTACTACTCCTCAAGATTTAGCGATCGCAGAATTTATCCTTAATTATAGGGAATAGGCAAGAGGCAGGGAGTAAGAAGCAAGATTTTTTGCAGTTACTAAGAATAATTTACAAATCCAAAATCCAAAATCTAAAATCTAAAATCCCGAATGCCCAAGAATATACCTATAGCCAGCAAAATAGAAGCGATTCTTTATTTAAAGGGTAAACCCTTATCTATCGGTGAAATTGCTGAATATGCGAAGTGCGATCGCCTGACAGCAGAAGAAGGAATTATCGAGCTTATTGAGAATTATGCCCGTCGAGATACCGCTTTAGAAGTTATAGAAACTGAACATGGTTATAGTTTACAACTGCGTTCAGAATTTCATGATTTAGTACAAGCTCTAATACCAGTAGAATTTGGTGTGGGGGCTTTACGGACATTGGCGGCGATCGCTTTGCATAATCCCATATTGCAAAGCGAATTGATTAACCTTCGGGGTTCTGGTGCTTATCAGCACGTTCAAGAATTAGTAGAATCTGGTTTTGTTCGCAAACGCCGAGAGAGTGATTCCCGTTCCTTTGCTCTGCAAATAACACCAAAATTTCATCAGTATTTTCAAATCGAACAACTTCCCCAGATTTTGACGACTCCAGAAAAAGAACAGCAATTAGAATTGGAGTTGGACGGCTAATAACAAGTTGGTATAGGAATCCTATTTATTAGCCCTTGTCTATTGGTTATTGCTTCTTCTCTGTAGAAAATGCGTTAATCTATGAATATGGTTTAGAGTAGAATTAGCAATTAAGCTAATATAAATCGCCAATGGTGTTTGATCCTGACTTTTTGCATGACGACTCTGAGCAACACCCTAATCAACTTCTGAATGATCACTTTGGGGAAAACCCCAATCAATTACTTAAATATTTACAGCATCAATCCCCCGAAGTTTTAGCCCGTGTAGCCCAAGCTGTCAGCCCCGAAATTAAGCAAATCATTTCTCAGAATGTCCAAGGACTAGTGGGAGTGATACCGACAGAACATTTTAATGTGCAAATTACCACAGACAGGGATAATCTAGCGGGACTACTAGCATCGGCAATGATGACGGGTTATTTTCTCCGCCAAATGGAACAAAGAATGCAATTGGAACATTTATCTAATCAGTAGGAGTCACCGAGTCAGGAGTCAGAAGTCAGCAGATCAGAAAGAACAAAGAACAAAAAGAAAATTTCTTCCCCTACTTCCCCTACCTCTGTCACCTGTTCCCTGCTATTGAGGATAAGTTCCTGAACGGATTTTAAAGACTTGAGTTTTACCATTGCGGTTGACTTCTATTGCGAGAACGTCCCCAACGGTACTCGATTCAACTATCTTCTGGACTTGAGCAGCAATTTTAATTTGTTTACCGTTAATTTTTTGAATCACATCACCTGGAAGCAGTCCCCCTGTCTGTGCTGGTGAGTTTTCCATGACTTTTCTGATGACAATTCCCGCATCTGGCTGAATATTTAGTTTATCTTCCGCTTGCAGTCGTTGTTTTGTGGTTGCGGAAATGTCTATCATCTCAATGCCTAAGAAGGGGTGAGCAACTTCTCCTGTGGTAAATAGTTCATTAACTACACGGGAAGCGGTTTCAATGGGGATAGCAAAACCGAGTCCTTGAGCATCAGCACGGATAGCAGTATTCACGCCAATAACTTGTCCTTGAGCATTTAAGAGAGGTCCGCCAGAGTTACCAGGGTTAATTGCTGCATCTGTTTGGATAAAACTCACACGCTTATTGGGAACACCTACTTGGGCGCTGGTTCTATCCGTGGCACTGATGATGCCGATAGTGACAGTATTATCTAAACCTAAAGGATTACCAATAGCGATCGCCCATTGTCCAGGAATTAAATTTTGTGAATTACCCAACTTGACTATCGGCAATTTATGGGCTGAAATTTTGACTGCGGCTATATCTGTAACAGTATCAACTCCAACTACCTTCCCCTCAAAAGTCCGCCCATCTTTGAGGGTAACTTGGACTGTATCTGTATCGGCAACTACATGAGCATTCGTCAATAACTTACCATCTTCACTCAGTATGAATCCTGAACCTGTGCCGCGCTCAATTTTTTCTGAGGGCATTGGTTGTTGATCTTCTTTGAAAAAATGACGAAATAAGGGATTTTTAAAAGCTTCAGACATCGGATCTGATACTTTCCGAATCGCATTAATTCGCACAACTGCCGGTCCTACCTTGCCTACAGCAGTAGCGATAAAATTGACATTATCACTCCCCGGAGAGTTAAGTGTTCCATTTACAGGATCAGGAACAACAGAGTCAGCAGGTAAAGCCACTGTGACATTTTTTAACTCTTGAAACGAAAGATTGTGTGTCCAAAAATAACGACTAGCAAAGACACCACCCCCCCCACCAATGACTACCAAACTCAGATAAACAGCCAGTTGCTTCCAGGATAGTTTCATAATAATTAAGAATAATTGCGCTCAATCACAGCTTTCTCTTATATCTTTAGTGTAGTCAAGCAACCGTTGAGTGAACAGATAATTTTACATATAGATATCAGAAATTTGTCAGCATATTCGGGGATCACATCTACTTATCAGATTTCATCATGAATTGACTCAACCTCAGTAGTAGAAGGAGAGAAGGAAAATCTTGATCCTATCTTTAAGAATCCCCAAGTAAAATCTAAAAATTAGCGATTTCTGGAATTGTTTACATGAAATTTTCCTATCGTTCACTATGCTTTTTGAGCTTATTTAGCACTTTAAGTTTATTATCCACCATGCCACAACCACAAAGTGCCAGTGCTGGTGTAGAGAGTTGTCCTATTCCTGCTTTAGCTCGTATTCAAAAATATCAAGTGAATAGTGGCGAAACTTTAGCAACTATCGCCAATCGCTATAACCTAGCACCAGAAACAATTATTGGGATGAATCCATCCGTGAAGAAGGGGGAGGTAACTGCGGGAACAGAGCTACAAATTCCTCCGTTCAATGGAATTATTGTGGAAGTCCCTCGCAATCAAAGCTGGCGACAAATTGCATCTCAGTATAAAGTTCGCCCAGATACAGTATTTGAAATTAATGGTTGTCAGAAAAACCCTAAATTTCTCTTTTTACCGATACTTCCAGGGGTAACTTTTGCTCCTGGGGTGAGTGCCAAATCTCCTACACCCACTACAGCGACTGAAAACATTACTGGTTATCCCTTACCAAGTGCCACAGGCGTAGGATTAGCTTATGGTTGGCAAATTCATCCGATCACAGGGGACGTTTTCTTTCATAGTGGCGTAGATTTGTTAGCACCTGTGAATACTCCCGTGGTCGCTATCGCTCCTGGAATTGTCGTCTTTGCCAAAGAACAGGGTAGTTATGGGAAATTAGTTATTATTAACCATGCAGGCGGCTTCCAAAGCCGTTACGCCCAACTTGACAGTATCAAAGTTTCTTTAGGTCAAAAAGTCAATAAAGGCGATATTTTGGGAACAGTGGGAACTACAGGACAACCAACCTCCAGTCAACCCCATCTTCATTTTGAAATGCGTTCTAACGGTTCTCTGGGTTGGGAAGCAAAAGATCCTAAAGGATTTTTACGGTAAGAATTCAGCAAGTAGGGGCGCAGGGCCTGCGCCCAGAAAGAAGCAGGGCCTGCGCCCAAAAAGGAGCAGAAGGTGCGCCCAGAAAGGAGTCAGCAAGAAGAAGAAAATTACCCAGTCCCCAATCACCAATCCGTTGATTGAATAATTTGCATTCCTGCTTCGGCGAATCTAGTAAATGTGGTATTAGCTTGTTCTGTGTAGTCAACTATTCCCGGAACAACAACGGGAGAAGTGCAATCTTCTAAAAGATAGATTTTTTGTGTGAGGGTACTATCTACTTGTTGAATTTCTGTTAATAAATCGTCA
Source organism: uncultured cyanobacterium (assembly GCA_903848645.1). Taxonomy (GTDB): domain Bacteria; phylum Cyanobacteriota; class Cyanobacteriia; order Cyanobacteriales; family Nostocaceae; genus Dolichospermum. Next base: position 131,983 of record CAINGU010000100.1, read on the forward strand.
ATTGTCCAAGCAACACAATGACTTTTAGCTTGTCCAGCAATAATCACTACATCATATTCTAAAAGTTGTTTGATTAAACTTGTATTTTTTTGTCCAATTGGCTTTTCATCAAATCCTAATAATACTTCTGGACGTAAAATAGAATAATTTTCAGTTAAGGGATTTTCCCCTTTTAATTCAAATTGGGTTTGACTTTGACGAGCGATACTATGAAAAAATATTGCTTCTTCTACTGATGAAACCAAAGCATGACCAATTCCTCCCAACATGGAATGATAAGGCCAAACTGTCAACGGGTATTTCCCATCTTGGCTAAGTTTTTTAACATAATGAAAAGCCTGTTTTACTAATAATTCATAATCACCATTAGTTACACTATTAGCAACTGCTGGGTTAACTTGCCAAATGCCTTGTTCTATATCTGCGAGTGTAATGTTGGTTGCGGCTGGTGTCGGGTGTTCACCGTTAGCATTTACCCAAAATATAGGATGAAAGATTTGCATTGCTGTGTGAGTATCTAGGGTAGGAATAATTTTGGTAATTACTCCCAAATTCCGATAAATAAATGCACATAATCTTTGATTATCTTCAACTGCACCATTTCCAGTTTGTCCACCCACAAATAATTCAAAATCAGGAATACAAAAGGTATTTTGCACATCTATTAATAATAGACAAATGCGGGTTTTATCTAAAGCTGCTGGTTGGATGTTGTGCTGTTTTGCATAAGTTTCAGCTTCAGCAGCGCGTTGTTGGTAAGGTACAGGCCAGACTTCATTGACTTTTGCGGGGTTGAAGTGCGAGGGAATGGGAATTTGGGTTTTATTTTGGGTATTCATAATGGAAATATGCTGTGATTTTCTGATCAATTTCTAATCCTGATTTAATTCGTGATCATCTGGGAAATTGAGCATAGGTAAACGATCTCCTCGAAATAATTCCTCACTTGCTTCACCCAAGCTTATTAATGCTTCACCTGTAGCTTTTTGAGCCATGACTAACATCAGTATAGATACTGTTCCAATTTGTAAAAGACAAGATGGGGCAATGGTGAACCCAATCCAATTTAATCCAGGTTGAGAAAAAGACTGTTGGTTTATAGGTGACATTGTCATGCTTATTAATTAGTTGATGAGTAAAATAGACAAAAAAGTCAATCTTCAATGCAGGAGAAAAAATTTATAGCGTTGCTACAACGTGAGAGCTATGCCTAAGCTATAGTACATCAATGTTAACAGGAGAAAGATATAGCAGGGAATAGGGAAAAAAATTCAAGGTATTTTAGTGCCTGATAACCCAGCTTTATTCATGTTTTATATATCCTTGTGGGAGGTACTGACTCCTGGCTAGGTGCAGACCCTGCACCTCTACCTCTTGACTCCTGAATTCTGCCATAAGACTATCTTTGTCAATTTTGCAAGATGCTCAGGTAACAAAATTATGAAAAAAAAACTACAAAATGTGATAATTCTATGATTCTAGTTCACAAGTATAGGCAAAATCCCCTAATAAGTAGGTGGAAGTTAGATCACTAAAATCTGTAAAGAAAACTAAAATTGTCCAAAACCTCTTGCCTTGTCATAACGACAATTTTTAACGCCAACCTATTTACACCTTTCTTGTTAAATTTCACTGCCCATGAAAACAGTATTACTTGATCGTCAACAACCCTTAGTACAATGGGTCAGCCAAGCAATAGGTATAAATACTTTCGGGGTGAAAGTCCGGTTGCTAGGCAATGATCTCCATATTCTCTGTGAAAGCGTTGAGTGTCCACAACGTTGGCAAACCCTGTCGGAGTTGCTGCAAGCACTACAGCAAACTGATGTAGATACCCTCACCAATGACGAACAACCGTCAATATACCAAGTATTAGTTTATGGTCGAAAAAAAGGGGAACATCGTCCCCAATGGTGTCATCGAGTATACTTGAATCAACTAGATCGGCATTTAGAGCAGGTAGAACAGTCACTATTAGCACAAGCAGAAAAGCCCACAAGCTCAAGTGGCTCGCTGATTATCTCTAATGAGAGTTTGGCACGTCAAGGAGATGTAGATGCTATTGCTCGATATCTGAGCGAACATCTCAGTCATTTAGGTGTAGCAATACAGGTAAAAATTCAGACATCTCCGTCAAAAGATAATTCTCAGATGATCGTTAATCGTCTTTGGGTATTTTGTCAGTCCAGCTATAGTCCTGATCCATCATTATTGGCAGAAACGGTAGCCCAGAAGCTCAGATATTTGAAGCTAATTGGTTATCAGGATGCTATCATTGTTTCCCAAGTTCGGGGGGAAACAGATCCAGATTGGCGATTGCGTGTAGATTTGACACCTCCAGAGGTGATGTTAAAAGAATGGGCGCGTTGGGGGGATGTGCAAGCGATCGCCAGAATTTTAACTGAGAAATTGTTAGGTTTCAAAATAGCAGTACAAACTTCTCTAAAAGACTCTACCCTTCACATATTCTGCACTCCAGCTTCTGATCCTCTAGAAACTGCTCCCGCACCAGACAAGGAAATCGCTCTACAGTCCATTGTCCCTTTACTAGAAACTATCGCCCCCCAAGCTATTCTTTCAGCCGCAATATACGGACAGAAAACAGGAGATAAACAACCAACTTGGATAGATTGGGTGTCCTTACCAGCATCTCAACACCCTGCTTTAGTTATATGCCCTTTGGATCTTGCCTATGCAGGTGACAACCGTGCAATTATCTTTCTATTAGAGCGGTTACTCAATCCTGACCTAGATTGGCGATTAAAAACAGGTGGTATCCGGGTGCTATTAGTTCGTAAAGAAGATTTATTACACATTATGTGTGATGCTCCCGTTTGTCCTACACGCCATCAAGTTTCTAGTAAAGTGACTCAATTTATCCGCCAATTGAAAATTTCTGGTATTACTGGTGTCCGTGTTTATGGTCGTCGTGCTGGTGATAAAGAACCTGTATGGCATCATGGTATTGATCTAGAAGAACGTTCTCCGTTAGTTCCTGAAGCAAGACCAGAATTTGCTGCTACATCTGAATATGTAAGTTCCCTGATTAGCAGTGAAACTAATGAAGTCATTTTACGTCCTGATTTAACAAATGAGGACGTACAAAACTTTGTTAAAGAATTAGCAAAAAATTGGGTGGCAAAAACCAACAGACAAATCAAAAAGTTACTTTTAAACAGCCAATTATTTACAACCTGTAATCAAAACACAGATCAAAACTATGATGAAAAAGGAATTAGTAGTGGTCTAATTTGGCTGGCATTAGGATTAATTCTGGCTTTTCAAAGTGATTTGATGTTAGGTTATGTCTTAGCACATAATGTTAAGAGTTCGCCAAAAGTTACTAATAATGTAGATTCGTCCTTATCTTCACAATCTCAGGTATCTCTACCAGTACAATATCATGAAAAAACATCATTTTTAAATAAATCAGGAACACCTGAACTACCTAATCATGATCAGTCTGCTTTTAATGCTTCTGGATTTATCACTGATAATAATTCCCCGTCAACAAATTTGCCAGCCGCACCATTAAAAGAAAAAGCTACCGCTACGGCTATTCTGTTAGCAGCAAGATCACAAATGCCCAGTTTTAATGCTAGGCAATTAGATGAGCAATTAGCCCTATATGAACAGCGTTTAGCTACCAAAAAACGTCCACCAGATGTCTTAATTATTGGCTCTTCTCGCGCCCTCAGAGGTATTGATCCTGTAGCCCTTTCTAAAGCTTTAGTCACCCAAAACCATAGTAATATTGATATATTTAACTTCGGTATTAATGGAGCAACAGCGCAAGTTGTTGATGTTATTATCCGTCAAGTTTTAGAGCCTGAAGAACTGCCAAAATTGATCTTATGGGCAGATGGTTCTCGCGCTTTTAATAATGGCCGAGAAGATATAACTTTCAATGCTATTGAATCCTCACAAGGATACAAAAAAATATTACAGAAAACTCAAACAAATGTTAAGGCTGATCAAGTTCCTAAAAACAAAGAAGATTTACCAGCAAAAATTAATAATAAATCTGGAGGAGAAGATATTAGCATCTATCAAAGTGCTAACGATTGGCTAAATCAGTCGGTAACTAATTTATCTGCCAGTTATAAAAATCGTGATCGAATTAAAACTCTTTTACAAAAACAACTTCAATATCTACCTTTTAGCGATCAAAATCCCCAGATAAAATCAAAAATTAATCTCACCCATGATTCTGAGATAGATAATTCTTCTGTTCAAGGAGTTGATTTTGATGGATTCCTCCCTTTATCTATTCGCTTTAGTCCCACAACATATTATCAACAACACCCCAAAGTTTCTGGAGATTACGACAATGATTATAAATCTTTCCAATTAGCTGGTAAGCAAGATCAGGCATTCCAATCAATATTAGAGTTTACCAAAAATAATAATATTTCCCTTGTATTTATCAATATGCCTCTTACTTCGGATTATTTAGATCCTGTACGCACAAAATATGAACAGCAATTTCAACAGTATTTATTAAGCTTTACCAGTCATGGTCACTTTATATATCGTGATTTAAGTTTACTATGGCCAAAAGCAAATGATTACTTTTCTGATCCCAGTCATCTCAACCGTTATGGTGCTTATGAAGTATCAAAAAAACTGGCTGTAGATCCAATCATTACCTGGCCAACAAAATAATTAAATTTGGAAGATGACAAAAATACTTATATTCTTCCCTATAGAAATAGTCAGGAGTGAAAATCACATTACTGTATGGCTTTTTTTGAGAAATTTATAGCTCATTCAAGTGCATACCACCAGATTACAAATTCAAAATCATCAATTCATAATAAATAAACAATGAAATTTATATCAATTTTTTATGGGCTGTTTCTGTTAAGTGTTTTAGGAATCTACTGGACTGTTAATTTAGCAAATCTAAGATTATGGATACTGCTAATAGCCAGCCTTATTTTCTACGCATCTTTGCACCTTCAATATTTACCGTTACTTTTAACACTAACTTTTATTAACTTCCGTTTAGGTTTAGAAATTGGTAGTAATACCTCACCAGGAAAGCATTCTTTAGACTGGAAATTATCTAACGAAGAATGGCAATTTGCTCAAGCTGATTGGAATCAACGCCGTCTGAAATTACTGTGGATTGGTATAGGCTTTAATGTTTTTATTCTCTTAGGTTTTAAATACATAAATTATTTCCTAAATTTAGTTTTTAATCAGCCAACAAATTCGCCAGAATCATTAATTAAGTTAGCTGCACCTTTAGGAATTTCTTTCTTTACATTTGAATGTATAGCCTATTTAATAGATGTTTATCGAGGCACTCCAGCTACTCATGAATTTATCCAATTTGCTACATACAAATTATTTTTTGCCAAACTCATTTCTGGTCCAATTACTCGTTACCATAATTTAGCAGTTCAATTTAATACCCTACGATTTCCCAGCGTTGATAGAGTCGCTGAAGGACTGTGGTTAATTGCTAGAGGTGCGGTTAAAAAAGGCATTCTCGCTGACAATCTGGGAATATTTGTAGATTTATGCTTTGGTAATTTACAAAGAGCAGGTAGTACAGATTTATGGTTAGCTATCTTTGCTTATGGACTACAGTTATATTTAGATTTTAATGGTTATGTAGATATTGCTCGTGGTAGTGCTTTGCTGTTTGGTTTAGTTCTCCCAGAAAATTTTGATTTTCCCTACTTTAGTACCAGTATTGCTGATTTTTGGCGACGCTGGCATATAACATTGGGTGATTGGTTGCGTAATTATCTTTACTTTCCTTTGGGTGGTTCTCGACGTGGATTAATGCGTACCTGCGGAAATTTATTGATAGTGATGTTAGTAGCTGGTATTTGGCACGGTTCAGCCTGGGGTTTTATTATTTGGGGTCTATTCCATGGTATTGCGTTAGCGGTTCATCGTCTCATTGGTGTGTTAAGCGATCGCTTAACATTTCTTAAAGTATTTTGGCAAAACCCTTTAGGAATAATTTGCGCTTGGCTTTTGACACAAATAATGGTTTTCACATCTTGGATTTGGTTTCGTCTTCCCAACCTCCCAGACTCCACTTTAGTGATCAAAAACCTTTGGGGTCATGGAGGTGATCAACAATTTGCGGAAAAAGTCTATGTAGAAGCACTGAATATGAGTCAATATCAACTCTCTTATTTGTTGCTAGGAATAGCTTTGCTAATGGGTGTTTCTTTTACTTTTAAGCGACAATTGAAATTAGAATTTAGCTGGCCAATTAAAATTATGTTTGTACCCTTATGCTTTTATGCAGTTGGGTTACTAGCGCCTGAAGGGAGCTTACCCTATATCTACTTTGATTTTTAGTGAAAAAGTTTTTTGGTGATAGCGTAACGTAAGCCATACAGCACTTTCCGGTGTTATGAGGTACATATATAGCGGGCAAGATGCCCGCACTACAAGAGTTTCATAATTCAAGTTTGTACCTCATTAGAGCGAAATCTGCTGTAAGTTGAGAAGGTAGGGGCGTAGGGACTGCGCCCAGTCAAAAGTTAGAATCAAAAGTTAGATTTATAGTCTGTGTAAGTTCTAGTTCTGTAAATATTCTTACATTAGAGAAACATATATTCGATATAAGGAATACTAATTTTAATTATCTTTACAAATTTCAACTTATCCTCTAAGGTTATTTATAAGGTAGGCAAAAAAACCTACCAACATCATAAGAAAATAAAAGCACTCATAAAATGACCACAACCTTACAACAGCGCTCAAACGCTAACGTATGGGATCGCTTTTGCGAGTGGATCACCAGCACCGATAACCGTATCTACATCGGTTGGTTCGGCGTACTAATGATCCCCACCCTGTTAGCTGCTACCACCTGCTTCATTATCGCTTTCATCGCTGCGCCTCCCGTTGACATTGACGGTATCCGTGAGCCAGTTGCAGGTTCTTTAATTTACGGAAACAACATCATCTCTGGTGCAGTTGTTCCTTCTTCTAACGCTATCGGTTTGCACTTCTACCCAATCTGGGAAGCTGCTTCCTTAGATGAGTGGTTGTACAACGGCGGTCCTTACCAATTGGTAATTTTCCACTTCTTAATCGGTGTAGCTTGCTACTTAGGCCGTGAGTGGGAACTTTCTTACCGCTTGGGTATGCGTCCTTGGATCTGCGTAGCTTTCTCTGCACCTTTAGCAGCAGCAACCGCAGTATTCTTGATCTACCCTATTGGTCAAGGTTCATTCTCTGACGGTATGCCTTTGGGTATCTCTGGAACATTCAACTTCATGATTGTGTTCCAAGCTGAACACAACATCTTGATGCACCCCTTCCATATGTTGGGTGTAGCTGGTGTATTCGGTGGTTCTTTGTTCTCTGCAATGCACGGTTCTTTGGTAACTTCTTCCTTGGTTAAGGAAACAACTGAAACCGAATCTCAAAACTACGGTTACAAGTTCGGTCAAGAAGAAGAAACCTACAACATCGTTGCAGCCCACGGCTACTTCGGTCGTTTGATTTTCCAATACGCTTCTTTCAACAACAGCCGTCAATTACACTTCTTACTAGCTGCATGGCCTGTAATTGGTATCTGGTTTACCGCTTTGGGCATCAGCACCATGGCGTTCAACTTGAACGGTTTCAACTTCAACCAATCCATTATTGATTCTCAAGGTCGCGTTATCGCTACTTGGGCTGACGTAATCAACCGCGCTAACTTAGGTATGGAAGTAATGCACGAGCGTAACGCTCACAACTTCCCTCTAGACTTGGCTGCTGGTGAAGTTGCTCCTGTTGCAATCAGCGCTCCTGCAATCAACGGTTAATAATTAAGGCTTTATTAATAGCTTAATTACCAAAACGCCCTCCAGAAATGGGGGGTGTTTTTGTTTTATGGAAAAACGCCAAGAAAATATAAATTTATGAATTAAGAAAAATATAAATTTATGAATTGATTTGCGTAGGGTGGGAACAGGAAATACAGGATAGATGCCTACTGAGTCTTGTTCAAAAATCAAATACAGCGATTCCTGTTGTTATCAGGTACACATAGCGGGCAAGATGCCCGCACCACAAGAGTTTCATTGAAATCTGCTGTAATTAATGTCTTCAGTCAATTATCTCACGGAAAATGCTTCGCTGAAACGTCGAGTAATGGGTTCGACAATAAAGGTCAAAACCGACTTTTTCCGAGTGACTATTTCCGCATTAGCAGCCATACCTGGATTAAATTCTACCTCTTGTCCGCGCACATTCAAGGAATGTTTACTTAACTTAATCCTTGTGGGAAAAACCAAACCTAAGTCTTTATCAATTGTGGCATTAGGACTGATTTGTACTACTTCACCTTCAATAACACCAAATTCTTGAAAAGGAAAAGTGGCGATTTTGACTTTTGCTTTCATTCCCTGATTAATAAAGCCAATATCACGGTTAAGAACTTTTACCTCTAGAAGCATTTCTTCCCCTGCTGGTAAAATTGATAGTAGTTCTTCTCCAGATTGAACTGGACCTTTGGTAGCTTTAATTTTGTAAATTGTGCCGGACACCGGGGCTTTGATAGTTTCTCCGTCTTTTTGTTGTTTAGCTTGTTCTAATTGACCAGCAACAGTAGCTAATTCTTCTTTGCGTTTATTGATTTGGGTAAGAATTTCACTTTGACGTTCTGAGGTTAATCGGATATTTTGATTACGTGCAGTTTGATAAGCCTGTTCTGCTTGATTAATTTCTTGATATTGAGCAGCAACATCTTTTTCTAAAGATGCAACTTTATCTTTTGCTTCTGTTAAATTATTTTGATTTTTGGTGACTTCATCTGAACTCCTAACAATATCTGCATTGGCACGATTTAATCTTTCTTTAGCATCTAGATAATCAATTCTAGTTAAAGCACCTGGTTCCAATAAGCTGCGAAGATTTTCTTCTCGTTGTTGAGCAATTGCTAAATTATTATCTAACATAGAACGGAGACTTTTTACATTCTCCAAGTTTTTTTGAACATTGGTAAAACTAATTTTAGCATTTACCAAATTTTCTTGTAACCGACTCAAACGAACTTTGGCTTGATTCAGAATTGATTGTTGGCGTTTAGCTTCGGCTTCCGCTGCTGCTCGTTTGGCTTGATAATCTGATAAACGGGAGTTTAAAAGTTCATCTTGGAGGATTGTTCCCGCATTTTTTCCCCCAGAACGTTCAGCTTGTAATCGTTGTAAATCATCTTCAATTAATTTACTAGATTTAGCCAAACGGTTAACATCAGTTTGTTGAATATTGGGATCACGTTGAATTAAAATTTGATCTTTGGTAACGCGATCGCCTTCTTTGACTTTCACTGCTAAAATAGAGCCATTACCCAAAGCTGTCACCGGTCTAACTTGGGTAGAAGCAATTAATTCTCCTGTTGCTGTAGCAACTTCATCAATTTCTGAAAAATGCGCCCAGGAAATTGCACCGAATATGACAAAACTAATTGTTCCCGCTAACAATCTTGTATACAAGGGTGGTAATTCCTGTACTGCTTTACCCAATTCATAGGATAATTGCTCTTCTGGTTTAGCAAATCTCTCTTTTGTTTGACGCGCTTGCACAGCATTTGCAGCTAGGGAAAATTTCATAATTTATGACTTTTGTTAGTTGTTTTTTTAATGATTAACTACTAAATAACTAAACGTTTAATATTAATCTATGTCAATATCAAATATTGTCATGTAAGTCACCACTTTATCCAGATACCCAACTTCTTGGATAATTCGGGTATCTATACATGATAATTTTTATATAAATTATCTGTATTTATTCCTACAGTTAGAAGCAATTTTATCTACAATATACGTTAATAAGCTAGTACAGCTTACTGGCCAAGGAAGTAAAAAAATAACTCTATGATTTACCACAGTGATCGCGTAGGATCTCGTAAAGAAGGAAAATTTCCAGGTGTGGGTGGACTTGATTTATATTACCAAAGCTGGCATCCTGGGGGTAAAGTCAAGGGAATCTTAGCCCTTGTACATGGACTCGGAGGACACAGCGGACTTTACAAAACTATAGTTGAGCATTTGCTACCCAAGGAATATGCTGTTTATGGTTTTGACTTACGTGGTCATGGACGTTCATCCGGTCAAAGAGGTTACATTAATACCTGGGCTGAATTTCGTGATGACTTGCAAATTTTCCTCAATTTGATTCAACAACAACAACCAGGATGTCCAATTTTCCTATTGGGACATAGTATGGGGGGAGTGATTGCGCTAGACTATGCTCTCCGCTATATAAAAGATAAGTCTGCCTTGTCAGGTATAATTGCTTTTGCACCCAGCATTGGTCAAGTAGGAGTACCACTGAGTCGTGTAGTTTTAGGTAAGTTACTCTCTCAGGTTTGGCCGCGTTTTTCCTTGAATATTGGCTTGGATTTTAGCGCAGGTTCACGAAATGAGAAAATCTTAGATTCATATACTCAAGATCAATTACGACATACTCTCGCTACTGCTAGGTTATCTACAGAGTTTTTTACGACAGTAGATTGGATTCATTCCCACGCTGAAAAATGGCACGTACCGCTATTAATTTTACATGGTGGTGCTGATAGAATCGCTTTACCAGCAGGAAGTGAAATTTTTTATCAAAATGTTACTTATACTGATAAGTTAAGAATTGAATACCCTGGGGGCTATCATGATTTACACTACGATATTAATTATCTTGAGGTAATCACTGATTTAAGTAATTGGATGGATCAACATTTACCTGGTGCGGTAGTTTCATTAGAACCAATGATCAGTAATGAATAATCAATAATATTAAATAAGTAGAGATGTTTTTGATAACGTCTCTACAAGAATTAGACAAAATCCTCATTGTCAATTAATACGAAATAGATAAAAGCCAACAAGGGTAAAAATGAAAATCGTGGTTGCAGAATAAACAATTACATCTTTCACTAAAAAGGAAATCCAATCTTTTCTCAATTCTTGTCTAAACTTGAGTTCTCTTAATTTCCGCTCAAGTTCTATATCTTCTTTATCAGGTAATCTGGTGTAGGGGCTAATCTCTAAATCATCAATCAATTCTTCTGTAGCAGTTGAATTTTGCCAATTGTCTAATGTTGAATTAGAATCAGAAAAAACAATTGGTAAATTGTCCTGATTGAGATTTTTTATCTCTTTTCTAATTACCTTTTTGGCAATTTTGACGATTAAATCTTCTAAGTTTTTATCCGCCATATCTGGTGAAATTAAATCTTTTAATTACTTTGATTCTTGGGATTAAAAATATTCACTAGAACTTGGACAAGGTTATTTCTTTGAAGACGGGTAAGGTTTTTAATTGCAATGAGATCGCCATCTAAGGGATTTTTCCTTAAACTATCATTACCTGGATAACTATTAGCATCTATAGGTTCATTGGCATCCAAGTAATCAGCTAAAGTCAGTTTCCAGTCCAAACGATAATTAGGCGCTCTACCTTTAGTATAAATATGATACTTAATCAGACGAGTAGCTAAAGTATTGTTTTCGGCAATTTTTCCAGTTTCCTTACTAAGATACTGATTTTCTTTCGGGAAATCAGGAATTTGTTCATATACTTTTTGCCAGATATCACTAGGAGAAATTCTTTGGGCAATTGCGGGTGAAATCTGCAATAAATTGGTATTTCCTGTCCCGAAAACAATAATTACCACTGTCATTAAGGTAATGATAAATGGTGAAAAAAATTGCCACCTGAGAAATTTTTGCTGTTTCATTTGCATTATCTAAGATCCTAGCGAATTCAGAAGAAGCGGGCGACTATAAGTCACAGCTACACAGACAAAACCCACCTGCGTGGGTTAAATTTCTATGAGTCCACGCACCATCTAGACTTTGCTTGTGTAGCGGTGAATTCTATTGGCCAGGATTTATTTTACAATTCGCCAATAATTTCTGGCTGATTTAATTCATCAGACATTTCAATAATTGCTCTGAGTACAGGCTTCATAATGGAATCTTCGTTATTTTCAAAATCTTCATAACGTCGCCGTTTGGCACGATTTGCAACTTGCACGGTAATGCGATAGCGATTTGATGCCGCACTAATTAGTTCTTCCGCACGGTGCATGATTTGAGACTGAGTTGTCTCGAACTTAGAACGTTTAAGCATAATTAATGACTCTGGATATTCTACCCTAGTTTACTCGGATTTTTCAATTTTAGATATGGAAATGAGAATGATCCTTCATAAATTTGCTTAACTAGGAGAATCAAACTGAGAATTTGCCGCAGTTGTTGGATTTGCTGTTTAAGTATTTGCTTCTCTAGACGGAGACTCTGAATCTTTTCTTTACCGAGATAAATATTATCGGGTGCTGTATGTAAGGCTGCATAACTAGCACGTTCATATTGATTAAAAATATCTGCTATAAATGCAAATGTATATGTTATTTTCCGTAATTGTTGAGCTAGATAAAGGAGCATAAGGGAAATAAGAATGTTAATCAGGACAACGATAGTTATCATTTTGTATATTGTTTGCCACTGATTTAATCGAAATAATAGCTTTATTATATCAGCATATATAAGACTCCTGAATGATTCCTGATAGCTTGCGTGGCGTAGCCATAAAATATTAAGTAGTGTAGGGTGGGCAATGCCCACCGTAGGGGGGTTTTGGTGGGCATTGCCCACCCTACGTATATTTCAGAAATCAAATATTAGTCCTATAGTCAATTTTAACCTGTGGATCTTGTTTATTTCTAGAAACAACACAAATTGAAAAATCCCATGGGATTACTATAGAATTTTGTAAATCGTCCTTTTCCATTTCCTGCCATGACCACAAACACCAAAGCGATAGTTGTATTTGATATAGATGGGGTTATCCGTGACGTTAGCGGCTCATATCGTCGTGCTATATCTGATACAGTAGAACATTTTACCAGCCAAGCCTATCGTCCCACACCTGTAGACATTGACAATCTCAAATCCGAAGGAATTTGGAATAACGATTGGGAAGCCTCCCAGGAATTAATTTACCGCCATTTTATCAGTCAAGGACAGCAGCGGGAACAATTACAATTAGATTATGAAAGCATTGTTACTTATTTTCAAAGCCGTTATCGAGGTACAGACTCAGAAAATTGGAATGGCTATATTTGTCATGAACCTTTATTAGCACAGCCGAGTTATTTTCAAGAACTAACGCAAACGGGTATTGCTTGGGGTTTTTTTAGTGGTGCTACTCGCTTGAGTGCTAACTACGTTTTAGAAAAACGCTTAGGGTTACAGTCTCCTGTCTTAATTGCCATGGAAGACGCACCCGGTAAACCTGATCCGACCGGACTTTTTGCTACTATTAATATATTAGAAAATGGTAGTAATCAAAAACAAACGGTGGTATATGTGGGTGATACCGTCGCAGATATGCACACTGTGGAAAAAGCCAAAGCTGTAGATAATTCTCGGACTTGGTTGGGTGTTGGGGTATTACCTCCCCACGTTCAGGAAACAGCAGAAAGACGGGAAACTTATACACAAACGCTAATGCAAGCTGGGGCAAAAATAGTCTTTAATAATGTGCAAGAATTAACAATTAAAACAATTTTTGAGTTAGAATCGTGATCTAACACAAGCAGATTTTTCTTAATCACTTAGTTGGTATTCATTAAGTTTAAAATCAGAGGAAATTTATCAAAATGTCTAATTTTCAACTACCTGATGGACCAAAAACTCACCCTTGGATACAAACATTCCATTGGTTGAAAAACCCTTTAGGATATATGGAAGAATGTGCTAAAAGCTATGGTGATATTTTCACTTTAAGAGTTGGACCACTTTTTAAACCACAAGTATTCATTAGCAATCCCCAAGGGATTCAACAGATTTTTACCACAGACCCCAAACAGTTAGATTCTGGTGCGTCCGCAGGTTCAGGAGCGCCCCTTTTAGGACCTAATTCCCTCCTATCCTTAGAAGGGAAAACCCACCAGCGTCAACGAAAGTTATTAACTCCTCAATTTCATGGGGAACGAATGCTAAATTATGGTGAATTAATTAGTGATATTACTCAGCAAGTAACTAGTAAATGGCAAATTGGAAACACTTTTCCCGTCTTGTCTTCTATGCAAGAAATTTCTTTTCAGGTAATTTTAAAAGCTGTATTTGGGCTAAAAGACGGGGAACGTTACGAAAAACTCAAAGAAAATCTAATTGCTATTCTCAATCCCAAAAGACCTTTTTTGCGGTTAATGATGATTATGTTTCCGTTCTTGCAACGGGATTTAGGTGCGTGGAGTCCTTGGGGAAAATACCTAAAATTACGTCAGCAGCTAGATAATCTAATTTATGCAGAAATTCACGAAAGACAATCACAGCCAGATCCATCTCGCACTGATATTCTATCATTAATGATGGCTGCTCGTGATGAAGCTGGAGAAGCAATGACAGATGTAGAATTACGTGATGAGTTGATGACTTTATTAGTAGCAGGTCATGAAACTACAGCGAGTTCTTTAGCATTTGCTTTGTATTGGGTTCATTCTCAACCAAATGTATATGAAAAACTGTTAGCAGAATTATATAGCTTGGGGGAAGTTCCTGACCAAAATGCAATTTTCAAATTACCTTATTTAAATGCTGTTTGTTCGGAAACATTGCGTTTATATCCAGTGGCAATGTTAGGATTAAATCGCTTAGTTAAATCACCGTTAGAAATTTCAGGTTACAAATTTGAGCCAGGAACTATTGTCATTCCCTGTATTTATCTAACCCATCATCGAGAAGATTTATATCCTGATTCTCAACAGTTTAAACCAGAACGTTTTTTAGAACGGCAATTTTCTCCTTCTGAATATTTACCCTTTGGTGGTGGTAATCGTCGCTGTATTGGACTGGCTTTTGCTTTATTTGAAATGAAACTTGTATTGGCAAATGTGCTATCTAATTGGCAGATGGAATTAGCTGAAAATGAACCAGTTAAACCAATTCGCAAAGGTTTCTTATTAGGTCCGGGTGGTGGTGTCAAGATGATTGTGAAGGGGAAACGTCTACAAAATCAGCCTGTTCTGCAAACTAGCGTTGTTAATTCGTAACATTTATGCCTCTAATTAGCCTCATTGCTGCTATTTCCGAAAATCGGATTTTAGCTGACTCCACAAAGGAACATATTCATGTGGGTATTCCTTGGAATATTCCTAGTGATGAACTTCGTTTTCAGGAAATAATTTACCGACATCCTGTAATTGTGGGACGGAAAACTTATGCTACCTTTAATAAACCGATTGCAAATTGTACAACTATCATTGTTACCAGAGATCCTAATTTTCAAGCTTTCGGTTGTCTAGTTTTTCATTCACTACAGGAAGCAATTACATGGGTTAAAATGAGTGAAACGGAAGAGATATTTATCGCTGGTGGTGGAGAAATTTATACTGAAGCCATAAAAATTGCCAATAAGCTTTATTTAACTATTGTTGAAGGTAATTTTGAGGGAGATATATACTTTCCTGAATTTGCCAATTTTGGAGAAATTACGAAAGAGGAAAAGTTGCAAGAAAATGGCTTTAACTTTAAGTTTGTAGAGATTGAAAGGTGCGTTAATGAGATAACGCCACCTCCGACAATTAGATAATGAATCTTGGGAAATTAGCTTATTGTAATTTCAAAAATTTATCCAAAGCTGCTACCATACTCGGTGGCCAGCGGCGGATATTTTTCACCCAATTCATATCTTTATAGCGGGTATCTAATCCATAAGCTGCTACCCAATTACTTTCCGCTTCTCCTCTATTTCCTGTTACCCAATAAGCGGCTGTTAAAGCGGCTCGCATATCCGCAAATCGGGGATATTTACGGACTATATTCCGCATTTCCCGGATGGCTTTTTTTGTTTGATTGGTTTCATATAAAGCTAGGGCATAATTAGCTCTAGCAAAGGAAAAATTGGGGGTGATTTCTGTGGCTTTTTGGTAATCTAATATGGCTGCTTCCCATTGTCCTAAACCTGCTTGAGCATTACCGCGATTATTATAGGCCATGGCATCTTTAGGATCTAATTCTAATACATGATTATAATCAGCGATCGCCTCTTCCCATCTTCCTAAAGCCTCCAATGCTGTCCCCCGATTTAAATAAGGATCTGTCACATTGGGAGCAAGTTCTACAGCTTTATTATAATCTGTTAATGCTGCTGCTAACTTATTCTGACTAACACGAGAATTACCGCGATTACTCCATGCTCCCGCATTGCTGGGGAATTTTTCAATTATTTCTGTCCAATAGGCTTCGGCTGTGACAAAATCACCTTTATTTGTGGCTACAAAGGCTTTAGTCGCTAATTCATCCCCTGCTTGTAACTCTTGAGGGGTGATAGTTTGGGTTTGTGCCATAACTGGTATATTCCAGCCAAAAACCAGTAACAGACTCAGGAAAATACCAATTAATTTAATCATCTAACTCTGAAGTGATATGTAACTAACAAGTATCATTATTTTATTTTAGATCCCCGACTTATTAAACAAGTTCGGGATCTGGATTTGGATATTGATGCGCTTATAGTAATGACAACTGCTCATTAGGTGGCTTAAAACCCATGTGTTGATACGCTGCTTTAGTTGCTATTCTTCCCCTGGGTGTCCGACTTAAATAACCTATTTGCATTAAATACGGTTCATAAACTTCTTCAATGGTTTGGGTATCTTCCCCAGTGGTAGCAGCAATGGTTTCTAAACCCACTGGACCGCCATTAAAGTTCTCAATTATCACACTGAGCATTTTTCTATCCGTCCAGTCTAAACCACAAGGATCAACTTGAAATAGCTGTAATGCTTCTGCCGCAATAATTTCATTGATTTCTGCAAATAATTTGACTTCCGCATAATCACGGACTCGTTTTAGTAATCTATTAGCGATTCTCGGCGTTCCCCGTGAACGTTTGGCTATTTCTGTAGCCCCATCTGCATTAACTGGAGTTTGTAATAATTCAGCGGTGCGAAGAACAATCTTAGTTAATTCCTCAACCTCATAAAAGCGCAACTTTTGAATTAAGCCAAATCTGTCGCGTAATGGTGAAGTCAAAGCCCCGACGCGGGTTGTTGCCCCCACTAAGGTAAATTTAGACAATGGTATACTTCTAATTCTGGCACTAGAACCTTTACCCACGGTAATATCTAAGCGATAATCCTCCATGGCTGGATACAGAATTTCCTCTGTCATCCGTGATAACCGATGGATTTCGTCTATAAATAACACATCTCCTGGTTTCAGATTCACCAATAACCCCACGATATCCCTTGGCCGTTCTAAAGCTGGGGCGCTAGTAATTTTGCAACTTACCCCCATTTCTGATGCTAAAATCATCGCCATTGTGGTTTTACCTAAACCTGGTGGTCCATACAACAGCAAATGATCCATGACTTCCTCTCTAGATTTAGCGGCTTTAATCGCTATATCTAAAACATCCTTTAAATCCTTTTGGCCAATGTAATCAGCAAACCGCTGGGGACGAATACTCTCTTCTGGTTTACCTTGTTCATTAATAGCAGCTTCCGATTGTAACAGATTTTCTGCGGGGGGTACTTTGGCTGATTCCCGCTGCTTTTTGGGTTCTCCGTTGGGTTCTGGAGGCTGTTTTTTAGAGGAGATAATCGCCATAATTTTCAGGAATTCAGAAGTTTAAACTTAGAGATTTAGCACCGATAAACCGTTAGAGCCGTCGAAGTAAAACCAGTATAGGATATTTGCAGTTAGTTAAAATCCGGTTACAGTGGCAAAAACATAAATATTTATTTCATTTTCTGAATTCACCAATTTTCTGATAGCGTAGCATGGCGTAGCCATACCAATATCTACAGGATTTACCAGATTTGAGGATTTTCTGGATAATATACCAGGAGTCAGGAATTAAGTTTGTTTAATCACACGTTAACTTAATTGGCTGCTCGTCTGGACAAAACCTATTATATATTGATCCTCTCTTGTCAACTATTCCCCAATTGCCTTTACAATTTAAATTCCTAGCAATTACCAGGAGTGAAAAAGTCATTATGTTGTCTAAAAGAATCTTACCTTGTCTAGATGTCAAGGCGGGCAGAGTTGTCAAGGGAATTAACTTTGTTGATCTTAAGGATGCAGGTGATCCTGTAGAACTGGCCAAGGTTTACAATGAAGCCGGTGCAGATGAGTTAGTGTTTCTAGATATTACGGCTACTCATGAAGACAGGGACACCATTATTGATGTGGTTTACCGAACTGCTGAACAGGTCTTCATTCCCTTGACTGTGGGTGGTGGAATTCAAACCTTAGAAAATGTTAAAGCTTTGTTACGAGCCGGGGCTGATAAGGTTAGTATTAATTCTGCGGCGGTCAGAAATCCAGATTTAATCACCCAAGCAAGCGATCGCTTTGGGAATCAGTGTATTGTTGTAGCTATTGATGCCAGACGTAGACTTGATCCTGAGAATCCTGGCTGGGATGTATACGTTCGCGGTGGTAGAGAAAATACTGGTATTGACGCTCTATGGTGGGCTGAAGAAGTCACAAAACGGGGGGCTGGAGAATTGTTAGTAACAAGTATGGATGCTGATGGCACTCAAGCTGGCTATGATTTGGACTTGACAAAAGCGATCGCTAATGCTGTAGAAATTCCTGTTATTGCTTCTGGTGGTGCGGGAAATTGTGAACACATTCACACTGCATTAACGGAAGGTAAAGCCGAAGCCGCACTTTTAGCGTCATTGTTACATTTTGGGAAACTTAGTGTAGCACAAATTAAAAATTATTTGCAAGAACGCAATATTCCTGTTCGTCTTCCTACTTGATATCAGCATCTAGCGACCAACTACATCTCAAAAGATCAAACACAGTTCCCCGAAACAGTGTTAGGATAACGGTACTACTATTAAGAAATATTAAGAAATATGTTGATTCCTATTTTAATCTTTGATGTGGCACTTGTAGCATGGTCGCTACACCTGATGGAAAAAGCTTATGAACATAAAGAATTTTCTCTCATGTTGGCTGGTACACTGGTAGCCTTAGCTGCCGCAGCAATGCTGGTAGTTTACTTTCTAATGGGACACTGTATGAGCTATTTGTTAAAAGTATCTTAGTTAGGGGAGAGGTAATAGGTAAGAGTTATTTATGGTAGTTGCTGTGTAAGTCAGAATATACAGTAATCATCAAACATAGATAACACTACGCTGTTCTATCAGATACCACTCATACTTTCAACCCTGCTCCCTATTTCCTATTTCCTATTCCCTTCCTGAAATCTACTTGTTATATTAGACTAAATCACTAGTATGTTAAGGATTTAGCAACTGTGCGAGATGATTTACAGGGATTGGATATTAGTCATGATCAACTGCAAGAATTGACTAACTTACCTGTTAATAATAAATTAATAATTATTACTGATACTATTCAGCAATTCTGTAAACAGTTATTAAAAAAAGCTCAAGGTACAGAAAGTGCAACTGTAATTTTTATAGGACTGTCTATTTTCGTTTGTACCTATCTGTCAGTAACATTATTATCTTGGAAATTATTAATTATCTTACTTTTGTGGGCAGGTGGAACTGCACAAACTCTATTGTATTTACTATGGAAAGTGAAAAGCAAGTTTCTCCAGCGGAATATGACAAATTCTTTGCGGATTTTAGTAAATGATGTGGAAAGATATAATTCCGTGATTAAAGTTATAGATATTAATGACCAAATTGAGGATGTTGGTAACTTAGGAGTAGGTATACAAGAGAGAGAAAATGTATTAGCAGCACTTAAATTAACCAGATATGATTTAATACGCGCTTTAAAAACAGAAAGAATTTTGCGA
Organism: uncultured cyanobacterium; assembly: GCA_903848645.1. Taxonomy (GTDB): domain Bacteria; phylum Cyanobacteriota; class Cyanobacteriia; order Cyanobacteriales; family Nostocaceae; genus Dolichospermum. The sequence continues at coordinate 151,750 of CAINGU010000100.1, forward strand.
GAGAATAAAAGTTTTATTATTACAAATTCGGATTTATTTGTCAATAATCTAGCTGCTTTGGCATCCATGCAAGTTACGGAAGAGGCCACAGAACATGGCAGATTATTAAATGAAGCGTTGCAAATTTCCTTAGATGTGCAGCATGAAATGAAAAGGTTGGAAAGTAAGAGTTAAAATTAATACATGATATCTGTTTAGATGTAAGATGTAGGTATGGAAAATACTTGCACTTAAATTTTCCTAACTCTATCTGTATTTTATCTGTATTTTTTTAAACCCGATTATACACCAGATGGTAGATAAATGAACTGGAAAGAAATTAGAGGTAACTGGGTACTTATTCCTAGTAATCCCATCGGTATTATCCATTTTTTAGGTGGTGCTTTCGTAGCGACTCTACCACATTTAACTTATCGTTGCTTACTTGAACATCTCGCGGATCAAGGATATGTGATTATTGCCACACCATTTGTTAATTCTTTAGATCATACAGCGATCGCCAAATCTGTACTAATCAAATTTGAGCGTAGCCTAGAACGTTTACAAGAATCCGGTGAAATACGCAAATTTTACCTTCCTACCTATGGAGTAGGACATAGCATGGGTTGTAAACTGCATTTACTCATTGGTAGTCTTTTTTCAGTGCAACGTGCTGGTAATATTTTAATATCCTTTAATAACTTTGCTGCGAATGAGGCTATACCCTTAGTAGAACAGTTAAATTCCACATTAGAGATTGAGTTTACACCTACACCTGCACAAACTAACCAAATAGTCCAAGAAAGCTATCAGATCCGGCGGAATTTACTAATAAAATTCAATAAAGACACCCTGGATCAATCAGCATCCTTAACCAAAATTTTACAACAACTCTTTCCTGATATGGTAACAATACAAACTTTATCAGGAACTCATACCACACCGTTAGGACAAGATGTTAAATGGCAAGCAGGGAGTTCTTTTAGCCCTTTTGATGCGTTAGGACAATGGTTAAAGCAAGAAGTCTACCGAGATTTAAACCAATTAAAACAAGTTATGCTGTTTTGGTTAAATCCTCTGGCATGATCATAATTTATATGTATTTACACTCTCATAATATCCCTGGTTATTTGCATATAAATTACACCAAATTGACAGTTGATCAAAGTCTTAAATGAGACTTTCAGCGATTATAGACAACAAGAATTGTTTGCGGTAAGTCTCCCAGTTTTTTTCCTCTGAGTTTAAAGACACTCACTAAATCATAGATTAATTGATCTTGATCCTATGTTTGAAATACTAGTCATTGATGATGACCGATCCATACAAATGTTCCTAAAAAGGATGTTAGAAAAACAAGGTTATGAAGTTATAACTGCTAGTACGGGAGAGGAAGGAATTTTAAGAACCCTAGATTCACCCCCAGCACTAATTATATGTGATTGGATTATGCCTGGTTTGAGTGGAATAGAAGTATGTGATCGTATTAAGAAAGATCCCAAATTATCTACCACATTTTTTATTTTATTAACATCTCTAGATTCAGTCGCTGACCGAGTTAAGGGATTAGATGCCGGTGCTGATGATTTTATCACCAAACCGATTGAACAAAATGAATTACAAGCAAGAGTAAGAGCCGGGTTACGTCTACATCAATTAAGCCAGGATTTACATACTCAAAAGCTACTTTTAGAAACCGAATTATCCGAAGCTACAGAATATGTAAAATCTCTGTTACCCCTTCCTGTCAATAAACCCCTGAAGATCAACTTCAAATTTTTGCCATCACGGCAACTTGGTGGGGATTGTTTTGACTATAATTGGCTTGATTCCGATTCTTTAGCTATTTATTTATTAGATACTGCTGGACATGGACTCAAAGCCACTCTCCCCTCTATTTCTGTCTTAAATCTATTGCGTTCTCGCGCTCTCAAAGGTTTAAATTACTATCAACCCAGTGAGGTACTAGCAGCTTTAAATAATACCTTTCAAATGAACTATCAAAATGATAAATATTTTACGATTTGGTATGGAGTTTATAATCGAGTTACCCGTCAGTTAACATACTCTAGTGCTGGACATCCACCAGCAATTATACTTTCTGGAAGTTCTCCTACTAACACAGAGGTAAAAAGATTAAAAACTCCAGGAATGCCTGTGGGTATGTTTCCTGAAGCTAAATATGTAGATGCTTGTTATCAAATCGAAGAATCTAGTACCCTTTATATTTTTAGTGATGGTGTTTATGAAATTACTCAACCAGATGGTACTCTTTGGAGTTTAGAAGGTTTCATTCAGATTCTCATTAGCTTGCAGTATTCTGTTGATAATCAACTTGATTATATACTAAGTTACCTGATTGACTTAAACTCCAAAGATACATTTGAAGATGATTTATCTATTCTTCAAGTAAAATTTGATTAACTACGTGGGAGAAAGCAAAAGATTTTGCAATGCTTCTTGACTAGGAACAATTGTAAATTTGCTATCCATACCAGTTAATTCAAATAGCATCCTAACTTGGGCATTAATTGAACAAATAACCATCTTTATACCTGATTCCTGTAAAGCTTTAAATGTTAAAACTAGAGTGCCTAATCCCGAACTATCCATAAAGGTAACATTATGACAATCAATCAACAAAATTTTGATTCCACTGTCAATTACTTCTTTAACACTTTGCTGAAAGTCTGGGGAGGTACTAGCATTGAAGCTCCCACTGAGTGCAATCACTTTTACCTGCTGATTCATAATATCCTATTCTTGATTTAATTTAAGAATGTTTTGATTGTGATTTTTTGAGTATATCCTAATATTAGATCATAGAAAGATATTTAGCACACAAAAGTATTGAGCAATCTTTAATTATAAATATAGTCAAGTTTATAAAATATCAAATCGGAAATTACAATATTTTCTGATAAATTTATCAGCAAAAAAATAATCAAATGCCAGATCATATAAACTTTACATGAGACTTACTCTAGCTCGATATAGTAGTTTATCACCTTGCATATAGCCGATATAACGGACTTTAACTATGTCCCCTGGTTCTGCTGTTCCTCCCATTAATTGGTGTAATTGTGGATTGTAGGGGATTTCTGAACCTACAGAAGCGATCGCACTGACTCCCCAAGCCTGTAATAATGTCTCCAGCGGCTGATCCACCAAAGGTAATATTTTTACTGCTGCTAACTGGTGATCCCCCCTAGCTTTATGCGCTGCTGTTGGCCATTGTAATATTAAAGATTCTAATATTTGTAAACTTGACTGCTGAAACTCCTGTTGTAATCTTTCTCTTTGTTGTAACATAGATAATGTTACTCTCTGATACTCTTTCTGTAAATCCGTAAATTCTCGGTTTAAGTCTTGATGAAGATTCAAAGACTGAGTTCGGTTTGAACTTGCAGATCCAAAAGTTGCTACCAACTCATCCGCAGATATTTGTAAAACCTGTGAGAGTTTGACTAATACCTCCACCCGCATTTGTCCAATTTTTCCCCGCCGCAACTGCAAAATTTGCCACTGTGAAACACCAGCAGCACGACTTAAAGATTTAAAACTAGTAAAACCGACTTTTTGCATTAAATTTTGCAAATTCTCGGTGAAATCAATTTTGTCCATAAAATATCGGGTTTGAAGAAGGAGTCAGGAGTAAAACCCTGTCGTGGATCGAGTTTCATTATCAATTGTGTCCTAAAATCATACTCATGATGAGTTTGATTTGCAAGTGTGCAGAAAAAAAAACCCAATGGTATTATAGAAGCGCATAAGCGAAAATTATAGTAGGAAACAAAAAACCGAGTTGAAAGTCCTTTTTTGTCTGATTTTTATAATTACTCTGTGTTAACTGCTACCTAGCAAATGCCATAGCCAACTCCAAATCTCTCCAACGGCGGATGATAAATCAGATTTAGTCTTCATGAAAACATTTATTTGGCGTTCTGCCTACAGATTAATAACAACCTTGTGCTTATTGGGATTAGCGGCTGCATCAGAACCTGTGAGCAAAAACAGGGATATAGAATTGCAAATTGGCATCGTCCAGCGATTTGGGGCTAAACCCACAGCCAAGTTAGAATTAGCTCCCACAAAAGGCGATCGCCTAACATTGAAATTTGCAGTTGGTAGTCAGCAGCAAACCCTAGTCACGGATAAACCCATCCAATTTACAACAGTCATGCAACCCTTAACCCAACCAGTGGTTGAGGAGGTATTAGTGCTGGGTGACTTTCGCACCTTTGAAACCGCCGAAGATAGTGCTAACCACTGGCGTTCCCAAGGCATAGAAGTGGAAATATCCCAGCCAGAACGTTGGCAAGTATGGGCAAAACGGGAAGTTTACAGCACCCCCTTAATTCGCCGCTTACTACTACAAAGTATAGAAACATCCGGTGATAAAATTGCTTACTTAGCAACCAACATTCGGCAACAAGTACCAAAAATTACTTGGGTAGTAAACGGTAAAAATTATAGTCCCAATTATCTAGAAGTGACTGCGGACAAGGACTTAATTAAGGTTAATACAGATGATCAACCAGAACAAAAGCGTGTTTACGGCGGAAAAATGACCTTGCAGCCCAACGCCTATGGAAATTATACCTTAGTAAATACAGTCCCATTAGAAACTTATGTGCGTGGAGTTTTACCCCATGAAATTGGCACAGATGCCCCAATGGCAGCACTAGAAGCCCAAGCCATTATTGCTCGCACCTATGCTTTACGCAATGTCCGCAGATTTGCAGTAGATAATTATCAGTTATGTGCGGATACTCACTGTCAAGTTTACCAAGGACTCAGCGGAGTTGCAAAAAATACAGATCAGGCGATCGCCTCGACTAGGGGGCAAGTCCTGACTTATAATAATGAAATAGTTGATGCTTTGTATTCTTCTACTACAGGTGGCATTACTGCTAACTTTAGTGATATCTGGAATGGTGAAGATCGCCCGTATTTAAAACCAATCATAGACGCTGCTAATAATAATATTTGGAAGTTGTCGAGTCAAAATTTAGCAGATGATCAAAACTTCCAGAAATTTATCGCCCTCAAAGCCGGATTTAATGAGAGTAAATGGGATGTATTCCGTTGGCGCAGAGAAACGGACATCAAGAGAATTACCAAAGACTTGCAAAAATTTTTACAGGCTAAAAAAAGCCCCTATAGCAAGTTCCAAAAACTTCAGGCCATGTCTGTCGTTGAACGCAGTTCCAGCGGCCGGATTTTAAAACTGGCTGTCAAAACAGATATCGGTGTTTTTACTTTACAAAAAGATGAAGTTCGGAGTGCCTTTGCCGCCCCCATTAGCACGCTTTTTTATATTCAAGCTTTGAATAAAGGTGAAAAAACTCTTTGGGGATATGCTTTTATCGGTGGTGGCTTAGGACATGGAGTGGGTTTGAGTCAAACAGGCGCTCAACATTTAGCCAAATTAGGTTGGTCTAGTGCCAAGATTCTAGAGTTCTATTATCCTGGTACTAAAATTCAAGGAGTTAGGTAATTGGGAATTGGTAAAACTCCTACTCAGTAGCCAATCCCCAATCCCCTTTTTGGACTAAATTCTTGTTACTAAAGCTTAGTAAAGGTCTTCTTCTTTGTGGGTTTGGATGGTGACATCAGAAGTAGGATAAGCAACACAAGTCAGAACATATTGAGCTTGGATTTGATCATCATCTAAGAAGGACTGATCAGATTGATCAACAGTACCGGTAACGATTTTACCTGCACAGGTAGAGCAAGCACCAGCCCGACAGGAGTAGGGTAAATCCAGTCCAGCTTCTTCTGCTGCATCTAAAATATATTCATCATCGGCGCAGTCAATAGTAGTAAGAGTACCTTCAGCTTCGTTGATGAGTGTAACCTTAAAAGTAGCCATTTAATTATCCTCTCTTGTGAAATGGGCAGTATAACTTATTTTCAAGCAAATATTACAGCTATTCTGATGGGATTAGCCGCTGGTTTAAATTTGCTTCAATTCTGATACTAAGGGAAAAGTTAAAAGTTATGACAGAAAATTGACCCCTATTAGTAATGAAATTTAGTTACTTATTACTAATAAGTTTTCGTTATATAAAATCCACGCTGGGATAGATGTCAAAGTGCGTCTTGGTGAGTTCGGCGGTTGAAGATATGTGGTACTTATGGGATGGAGGTGTCTGACATTTCCCCATGCGGGCTTTTTGATAAAATGATATGGCATTAAACCCAAATATTGAAAACTGGTGATAAATTCATGGACAATTACGAGCCACCGTTAGCCACAAACAGTCTCAGGGTGGGTTTAGTGGGTACTGGCTATGCTGCTAAACTCAGGGCTGAGGCGTTACTAAAAGATCCCCGAACTGATTTAATAGCTATAGCTGGTAATCCTGAGAGAACAACAGCTTTAGCCCAAGAATATGCAACTGAAGCCATGAATTCTTGGCAACAGCTAGTAGAACGAGAAGATTTAGATATGGTGGTTATCTGCACTATTAATCGAGATCATGGTAAAATTGCTCATGCTGCCCTATCCAGTGGTAAACACGTCATCGTTGAATATCCTCTATCTGTAGATGTGAAAGAAGCTGAAGAACTGATTGCTTTAGCAAAAACAGTTAATAAACTGTTGCACGTCGAACACATTGAACTATTGGGGGGTTGGCATCAAGCTTTAAAACAACACTTAGACCAAATTGGTGATTTGTTTTATATCCGCTATAGTACCCTGAATCCCCAACATCCAGCCCCGCGCAAGTGGACTTATGATCATGAGATGTTTGGCTTTCCGCTAATTGGGGCATTATCCCGCTTACATCGTCTGATTAATTTATTTGGTGAAGTCTTTACAGTTAACTGTCATCAACGATATTGGCAAACTGAGCCTGATTATTACCAAACTTGTTTATGTTCAGCCCAGTTGTGCTTCAACAGTGGATTATTGGCCCAGGTAATTTATGGCAAGGGTGAAACTTTGTGGCAGTCAGAACGCAAATTAGAAGTTCAAGGCGAAAAAGGAGCGATAATTCTGGATGGTGATACAGGAATGTTGGTGCAAAAAGAGGAAACAAAGTTAATTGAGGTGGGTACGCGTCGGGGTTTATTTGCCAAAGATACGACTATGGTATTAGATTATCTGTTTGATGGTAGTCCCTTATATATCACCCCAGAACAAAGCTTGTATACTCTAAAGGTAGCAGATGCTGCACGCAGGGCGGCGACAACTGGATTAACTATATTTTTAAAAGAGTAGATACAAAATTGATGAAAACCGAAACCATAGTCATTTTATCCCAGCGAGAAATTGAAAAAATGCGTCGCGCTGGACGCTTGGCTGCTAAGTTGTTACAACATTTAGAACCTTTGGTAAAACCGGGGGTAAGTACCCTACAATTGAATGATGAAGCGGAAAGGTGGACTCTACAGCATGGAGCAAAAAGCGCCCCTTTAGGTTATAAAGGTTATCCTAAGTCAATTTGTACCAGTGTGAATGAGGTGATTTGTCACGGTATTCCCAATGCTAAACAAATTCTCAAGGATGGGGACATTATTAATATAGATGTTACGCCTATTGTTGAGGGTTATCATGGCGATACATCAAAAACATTTCTGGTTGGTAATCCTGCACCGAAAGCCCAAAAGTTAGTAGAAGTAACCCAAGAGTGTTTGCGGTTGGGAATTGCAGAGGTAAAACCAGGGGCGAAAATTGGGGATATTGGCGCAGCTATTCAAGAATATGCGGAATCTTTCGGCTTTTCAGTGGTGCGGGATTTTGTCGGCCACGGGATTAGTAATATTTTCCACACTGCACCGGATGTTCCCCATTATGGCATTAGAGGGAGAGGTAAGAAACTCAGACCAGGTATGGTTTTTACCATTGAACCGATGATTAATGAAGGCACTCATGAAGCAGAAATGCTCAGTGATGGTTGGACTGCGGTAACAGGCGATCGCTTACTTTCTGCTCAATTTGAGCATACTATTGTTGTCACAGAAGATGGGGTGGAAATTCTGACTTTACCGGACAATTTATAATTTCTCCAATACAAAATACTATGGGGTGTTAAATATGCAGTTGATAGAACAAATAGATCCACAATCACAAGATAGCGTCATTGAAACTATTATCAATTTTGTCAAAGCGACAGATGGAGATTTTGATCATATTGATAAACTGGCAAATGCTGTAAGTGACGAGGATAGCTTGCAGAAAATGATTGATTTTATTTGTAGCACTCCCCAAGGGAAACAAGCTTTTGAAAAGCGGCCAATGTTGGGGGAAATCAACTTGCAAGAACTCCATAGTCTGCCCATGAATACTTTAGGATATGCCTTTGCTAATCATTTTTTTTCCAATAATTTACAACCTTTAAAGCCCAAATCAGTAGAAAATGATTTTCAATTTTTATCAGCCCATATTACCGAAACTCATGATATTTGGCATATTATCACTGGTAGCAGTACAAATATTTTGGGTGAAATTCAATTAGAAGCTTTTTATGTTTCTCAGTTATATGCTACTCGTTTCTGGCTGGCATTATTAACTAAGAATTTGCTGAAAGTTGTTGTCTATGATATTGAACTTTCTACACAATATATGGATGCTATTACCCAAGGATGGATCATGGCTAAACAAGCCAAACCTCTATTTGGAATACAATGGAATCTATTATGGGAAACTCCATTGGCTGATGTGCGAAATTCGTTAAATATTATCTTACCAAGTTGACAAAGTAATAGGTAATAGGTAATAGGTAATAGGTAATAGGTAATAGGTAATAGGTAATAGGTAATAGGTAATAGGTAATAGGTAATAGGTAATAGGTAATAGGTAATAGGTAATAGGTAATAGGTAATAGGTAATAGGTA
>CAINGU010000101.1 GCA_903848645.1 uncultured cyanobacterium
CACTAGGAAGACATCAGGAGTTATCAAATACTGGTGATGGCGTGGTGTCCAATGCCAAAGGGAATAGCTATGCTCATAGTAGGCATCATAGCCAAAGTAAGGACGTGGAGTTAAACTGATAGCGCAAATTTGTTATCTTTAGTAATTCAATGACTAAACTTGCAATATATAATATAAGTAATTGCTACTTAAACCTATTACAGCAGCAATGATGGAGAATTCGTAAGCCAATGGTTGACGTTCATTCTGAAATATCCAAAAGTAGTAAGTAATGAAGTCAGAAGAATTTGATGATGAATATATCCCTAACCAAGAACCGGCAACTTCGATGAATTTATTTCTGAACGAAGAATGGTTGAGAAAAAGCATTCAAGTTGAGGAAGAAGTAGGGGGTAATATTGGTGCTGGTTTAGATTCGGGTTCTAGTTTTGAACAACTGTTACTTAATCCCGAATTGTTTTATCGCTTAAAAACTTTGCGGATTTCGTTGAATCGAGAAGTGCGTTTGTTGCTTAAAGATTGGAATTTAGGAACTGCGACTTCTATAGCATCTGCTACCGCAAGAGAGAAGTTGCTGGAAAGATTCAGGCTACCTACATCTACTGTTAAAGAACATATTCAAACTGTGTTGCAGAGGGATGAACTTTTTGGTGAGGAGTTTATTTCTAATCATCAGGTATTGCGCGAACTGCTTGGGGTAATGTTGACAGAAAAAGATTGGGAAATGATTGCTTCAGTTGCGGCGGATTCGTTGAAACAGCAAATTATGCAACAGGTTTTGGTTGAGAGAATTTCGGCATAGTGAGGAGAAGAGAAATGAAAGAATAACTGAAAACAAATTTACTTTACTATTTTTGTTGAGGCATTATTGATATATTGCAAAATTGACTCTAACTCATTACGAATTTGTGTGAGTTGTTGCATTCCTTTATTAGAAACTACTATAGACTGTTCTTGATTTCTCCTAGCTTCAGAAATTTTATTTTCAATTTCACCATACAGCTTAATTTCAATTTCTGAAAGTTGATCATATATTTGATTTCTTAAACTTTCTCCCATTTTAATAAATTGACTGGTAATCTCTAAACGAGCCTGAGCTAATTTTTGTTCGGCTTCGTGTTCTTGATATCTTTGAAAAATTGCAGCACCTACATCCAACACGGATACAACATTGCCAATAATCATCAAAGAGTTGCCAATATTCTTAGCCAAATTAACAGCTTCCCAAGGTCTAAAATGATAGCCTAAAGATTCTCCAACTGAGCGAACAGTGTAATGAAGTTGGCTACCTGCAACATCCATAGAACGTAAAAATCCCTCACCTTGATAGGTATTTGTCCAATTACTTCTTAGTGGTTTCATACCTATTTGCTCACCAATATTTGATAATTTTTGAATTTGGTCAGCTATGTTATTCACATCTAGATCAGGATTAGAATTTTTAACACCAGTTTCATATTTAAGCTGCAATCTAGTCACAAATGTCTGCACTAAATCACTATTGAAAACACTTTCTATTTCATTCTGAATAGAATAAAAAGCCTCCTTCATGCAATATTCTATATCATTGGTAGCTTTTTCATAATGAGTGCGGACATTAATTTCTGTCTGTTCATTGCGAAGTTCAGAATTATCATCTTCTCCCAATGCTGAAGCAAGTATTGTTCCTTCATTTGTGACTGCTGAAAATAAGTTTAAAGCAACATTTCTTACTTCATTTCTCAGTCGTTCCCGTTCTTGATTCACTGTCCGAGATAAACGTTTGAGGATTAGAAAAAATGCAGTATCTTCATTATTATCATGAGTGAAGCAAATTTGAGCGTCATTGATTCCACTCAAAACTATTCGCACTGGTGTATCTAAACGAGCGAGAGAACGACGGCTATTAACAAAGTTATTTAAGACATCAATAAAATTCTGAAATCGGCTAATTTCAATGAGAAATTCATCGTTTGTATCTATGCCTTCACAATAATCTTTTGCATCAATAAAACAGAGGAGAAATTCATCTATTTGATACGGTTTAAGTGCTTCTGCTAGACTTTGACGGTAATTAATAACTTTTTGCTCATCGTCTCCTGCTTCATCAGACATTTTATTAACAACAATCATCATTTTCCAACGATAACCTTTTTCATAAGCTAACTTTTTAAAGTTTTCTACAGTTATCGAATCAAATAGCATTGAGGTGAGGCAAAAAATCAGTAAATCAGCTTTATTAATAGCATCATAAGTGATAGCATCATGATCTTCACGCTCTGTAAATAATCCTGGGGTATCAATTAAATTAATCCCATCCCAATAATAATTACTGGTTTTATCAGTTGCTATATCAGCATCAATTTTAATATCGCGTTTACCAGTGATTGCAGAAGTAATTGTAGATTTACCAGCACTATATTGACCAACAAAAGCAACTGATAGAATACCATCTTTGTGATAATCTTTTAAATCCTCAATAATTCTTTGACGAATTTGGCGTAATTCTTCATTATCATTTTGAAGGAGTAATTGGTAAAATTGCTTACAGTAATTATTAAAGCGAGTTACAACTTCAGCAGCTTGAAATTTTGGTTTACCTGGAATCATAATAATTTGCTCCTAATTATTAACTAGCGATGGATTTAATGACAATATCTTCTTGCAAAACTTCTTGAATATCAGCCTGAGATTTACTAATTTGTAACTCACATTTAGTGTGAATTATCATATTGCGTCCAAATTCACGTTCAACCTGAGCAATGGTGTTTCTGATTGCTTCATCGGTTAGTGGTTCATATTTTTCAACACACCAATCTATGATTCTTTTAGCATAGGCTTGATTGAGATAAATATTTGCCTGATTGATTTGGGACTTAGCGGTTTTAAGATCCTGGGTGATTGATTCTAATCCTCCTATTAATTCATCAAAGTATTTAGTAATATTGATGGTAGCAGAATCGCAGTAGTTAGTAAAACTCTTTTTTAAATCCGAGTTTAATGTATCTTGGTGTTTCTTTAATTGTTCAGTTAAGGACTCTCTGATTTTTTCGACTGCTTCACGATGCTTTGTATCTTCAGATTTAAACCACGATCCTATATTCCGAATTGCTCCAGCAATAAAAGGTAAAGCAGCAAGAGCAGGAATTCCTCCAGGTAAAAGAATAAAGAGTGCTGCTGCTCCAAGAAGAACACCAGGAATCAATGCTGGATTAGCCCAAAAAGGTTTTTTATCATGTTCTTTTAACTTGAAATCATTACCACCACTAAGTTTAGCAATCAAATCTAATTCAGTACCAATTTCAGCAATTACATCTTGAACTTCTTGATTAAACTTTTTCCCCGCTTCCTCATAAACTATTGAGATTCTTTTTTGAAATTCAATTTCTTTTAGCTTCTTTTCCCAAGCATAATTCAAACTTTCTTGGTTATCCTTCCAATGGTTTTCTGCAAAAGGTCGAATGCTATTAATAGCACTGATAAAGATTGAGTCTATTTGTGATTTTAGCCATCTATAAGTATCATCTTCAGCCTTTTTAATTTTTCTCTTGATTTCTTCAACTTTATTTTTCAGTGTTTTTATTAACTGTTCATAAATGTTAATTTGTTCATTTATCCATTGCAAAGGTGAATCAATAGATCCTACTGTAGAACCTAATAAAGTTTGTGATCTTCTAATTGCACCATATTTAACTAATGATTCCCGAATAGAATCTAAATAATCTTCTATTTTACTAGCTTTAAATAGCTTGTCTTTTATTTCTTGATGTTCTGACTCACTACTCATTTGAGCAGCAAGCAACATTACAGGAATGATGGAGAAGTAATCATTAGCATATTGCTGTTTTGCATAACGATGTATCCGCTCAAAATGTCCACTAAGTCCACTATTACCTTCCATTTCAAATAGCTTATGTGGATTTTTCAAAAAATGCTCCAAACGGCGATCATCACGAAGGTTATACTTAACATTAAGTAAAATAATCAGTGGTTTTGTTTTCTCTTTTAATAGTTTCATAAATTGAAACTCTGTTTCTTGAATACTATCGTTAGTAACGACATAACAAATTACATCTGATTCATCAACAATACTTTTCGCTATTTGTTCATCAGTTTTACCACCAGGTGCGCCAATACCAGGGGTGTCAATAATGCGGATATTTTTCCATTCATAAACCCGATTTAAACGAGTAGTTCTTTGTTTTCCAACACCAATAGCATCCCAGCCTTCCCTAGTAATAATGGCGTGTAGTGTACTTTTACCAGCTTTAGTCCTACCCATAAAAGCAATACTAAAATGATTCAATGCTCGTTGTTTAGAGTACAGAGACTCACGCACAATTAATAATTCTTTAATAATGTCTTCTTTCAATGCTTTTCTACTAAGTTCTAATTGTTCAGCCACATCTTTAGCAGTATTTGCTTGACCTTTTTCAGTAGTTTTATTTTGTATTTGCTTAATAGTATTTTCGAGATTTTTGGCTAAACTTTTGAGTGCAGAATCAACGTTAAATAGTGCTTTATATGCAAAATTATAATCTTCTCTAGCAATTTTGCTGCAATGTTCTATGGCTTTGTCATACTCTGGACCTTTAATTAGTATTTCTCTCTCTAATTTAGAGACTGTTGCTTTTATAGGATCAGGAGCAATTTTGACAACTAAATTAATGATGGCGCGTGATAAACCTGATTTATATTCATTTTCTAGAAACCGAGCAGCTAAAGATAATTCTTCCTCATCATTATCTTGATTATCTTTGAGTGGTTGTTTACTTTTTGCTTCTTGAACGATTCGGTCTACATCACTTTTTGACCAATGCCAAATTTGACCTATTCGATAGATCATTTCTTTTTCTAAAGGAGCAAAATAACCATCAACATAGGCTATGGTTAGTAATTGTCGCATTGTCTCGCCTTGCTTGCCATGAGGAATCTTAACCGCAAGGAATTCTAGAGACAGATATTTATCCTCTTGCGATAAAATCTTTTCCATCTCTAGCAAAGTGATTTCTCCAATATTTGCATCCTCTGCTAATTCACGTAAAGCCTGAGCTTCTTCTGAGTGAACTTGCTGATCTGCACAAACCATGTGTGTTAGCAGAAGAAATTGGTAATTTAGTGGCTGATTGGCTTCAGGCATCTACAACTCTCTAAATAGAAGTAAGTTTAGCTTAGTTAGTGTAACTTTTTATTGAATACGCTTTGTGTGAGTTTATCCGGGTTTTTAGAGTTCTCTAAAACGATAATTCCAGAATTATCAATGATATTATAAGGGTTTCAGCATTTAATTTACATAAGCCGTTGAATGTTAAATTGATGGACAGCTTAAATTATAACTTGAAGTTAGTAACTCAGAAAAGAGAATTTGACGATTAAAAAATCTCAATTAGCCAGATGGACAATAAATAAATAGCCAATAGGTCTATGTCAATTCATACACAGCCTTGTTAACTTAACTCTAAGGCAATCAGAGTTGAGTACATAATGGCTACCAAAACACTGACCAAACCGAAGCGCAAACAAAGCTCTCAAACTCGCTCTTGGGAAAACCTGACAGACCGCCGTAAACTCCGCCATATAGAAAACACACTCGATAAAGCGATCGCCCAATCAATAGAAAACGATTCTATCCAGTCCCATCAAGACTTTAAAGACTGTGTAGAAAATTACAGTCAGGAATCAGGAAAAGCCCCCATAACCGTAGAACTTTGCGTAGGAGGAGACGATGATGACGAAATTAGAGGCTATCGCTTCTACCTCACCAGTGACCCTGGACACAGAACCAGTGGTAAATACCTGATTAAAAACCTCGAAGGAATCACCAACAAAGACGAAAACTACTTTACCCCTTCCAACATTGCCGAAATTTGCGGTTTTGCAGAAACAGAACTTGATGATTTAGATGATGAATTAGAAGACGACCTACTTGATTTAGAAGAGGAAAACGAAGAAATAGATGAAATTGAAGACGAACTAGACGACCTGTTAAACGACGATTTCAACGATGAACTAGATGACCCAGATGACTTAGATGAAGAAGACGAATTACCTGTTAGTCGTGTTAGTGTAGCCCCTGCTAAACCTCAAGCCAAAACTCTAACTAAACCCCAAAGTAAGTCCCAACCGAAAACACCAACTAAAACTCAAGATAAAACCCCAACTAATAAAACTGCTACCAAAAAATCCAAATCCCAAGAACCACTAGACGAAGCTTCCCGTTTAAGTGCCACAGCAGCCACCAACGGACGAGAAGTAAACGGCGTAAATTTGGGAGGATTAGCCGGACAATTGGCAACTTTAGGA
>CAINGU010000102.1 GCA_903848645.1 uncultured cyanobacterium
CAAAGAATTGGCTTTTGAATTAGCACAAACTGCGGCAGATATTGCTGGTATTGTAGACCCCACACCAATTTCTGATGGCATTAGTGCCGCCATGAGTTTAGCTAAAGGTGATTATGTTGGTGCAGGATTATCTATAGTTTCTATGATTCCCTATTTAGGTGATGCTGTTTCCAAACCTATTAAAGCTATTCGTAATGGTAAGAAAATTCTCAAACTGAGGAAGGAAATTGCTGAATTAATTCAGATAATTGAAAAACTTAGTCCTGGAGTAAGAAAAGCATCTGCTAAGACAAAAGATGTTGTTACTCAGGAAATGAAGCAGGTTTTGAAACCTACTCTTCAGAATACTGCGAAAAATAAAGGAAATATAAAACTTCTTACACAGTTTTCACAATCTACTATTGATAAAGCAGTAGATTTAGTTGTAAAAGACCCGAATAAACTTGTTCATTTATTTCCCAGTAAACATAATCTTGACCCATTAGTTAATAAACTTGGAGGCAAAGAAAAAACAATTAGAGCAGTGTTAAATGCTGCTAATGGCAAATTGCCTGTAAGTGGTATATTTAAAGATATACCTGTTAATGTTGCTGGTGTGACTGTGCTTATCAGGGGTAATGTGATAGATGGAGTGCCGAGACTTGGTACTATGTTTATTAAATAAAAGTAAATCAAAGGAGACAATATGGACTGGAAGCAACAACTGGAAAACTTAGAACATAGTAAAGAATGGAAATCTGCTATAGATTTAATAGTAAAAGCTATTAAAAACAATAGTGAAGATGTAGAAGGTTATATCAGAATGATATATCTACTTCATAATATTTTGCTCGAAGAAGATTATCCAGAAGAAGAACATGATCCAATGGCTAATTTATTAAGAAAATATTTTGAAGAATCCTATCAAAAATTTTCTGAAAATCCAGAATATTTATTTTTTGTAGGAAAAATACTGTATATTGCTGAATGGTATTTTGGCATAGATGATGATTTTAAACCTTTAGAAGAAAAAGTGGCTTTTAAAATGCAAAAAAAAGCCGTTGAAAAAGATAGTGATAACCAACTTTATGAATGGGCTTATCTATTGTCTCTAAATGAAATACACAAAGCTTTTTTATTATCAAATGAGATCCTAAATGGTGAAAACAAATGTTTAAATTGGTTAAAAACAAAGGGATTTCCAGGAAGGTATATGATTCAATCTTTAGAATACTGTTATGAGAATTATCAAAAAACACCATAAAGATACCCCTCTTCTGTCACTTGCCGAAAACATTGGCATTTTCATAATTCTAGAGCTTTTGTATAGTAAGCGATAAGCAAAGCTTAAGCCTTCAGCTATCGTACAATTTTTTTCTAATAACAAATACAGCACCAATTTTTTTCTATTAGGATAGCTTGTATTGATTGTCTGATGAAACTTCTAGGGATGCTTAGAGGGTGTTTGAAAAGGCGCACCAAGTATTTTTAAAGAATGCTCCCTCTCAAGAGGTACGTGATAGAATTATTGAGAAGCGAGCTAAACACTTAAGAAAGGAAATCGAGAATTTCAGGATATCAATAGATAGGTTAAAAGGAGTTAAACAATAAAATGCAAGTTAGCACTTCCGATCTTCGGGCATTAACTGAACAGCTAATATCTCACTTAGAAAAAAAAGGATATCATTCTATTGAAGTTTCATCTGACTATTATTGGAACATTGCCCAAGAGAGTCGTTATGATCCTTATCAAGAGCCGTTAGAACTTGATTTAGGTCAGCTAACAGATGACTGGGCAGAATTGCAAAACACTTACTCAGGTGGCATATATTCCAACTGGAGAAATGAAAGGAAAGAAAATAGGGCATACATTTACAAAACATGGGAGTCATAATACTAATGAATTAATGATGCACAGGAGAAAATGCTATTGGCATTGCCGAACATTATTATAAACAATCTGTTCAACCTGGTAGAGACCTACGATTTTATGTCAACGTTTTAGAAGAAATTAATCGCCAAGGTGGTGGTATTCACCGTCCACCTAATAGTGCTTGGGAAAAGACACAAGCAAAAACAGGGGTTTATATTTGGATTCCCAGTGTTGCTTTTGCTAATAGCTTTGTTGGTCAAGTATCCA
>CAINGU010000103.1 GCA_903848645.1 uncultured cyanobacterium
CACTAGGAAGACATCAGGAGTTATCAAATACTGGTGATGGCGTGGTGTCCAATGCCAAAGGGAATAGCTATGCTCATAGTAGGCATCATAGCCAAAGTAAGGACGTGGAGTTAAACTGATAGCGCAAATTTGTTATCTTTACTAATTCAATTACTAACTTTGCAATATATAATACAAGTAATTGCTACTTAAACCTGTGATAGCAGCAATAATGGAGAATTTGTAAGCCAATGGGTGACAAAATTGATAAATATTCAGAAGTTATAGGTAATGAACCAACAAGAATATGATCATAAATCTATCTCTAAGCAAGAACCAGCAACTCCGATGGATTTATTGCTGCACGAAGAATGGTTGAGAAAAAGTATTGAAGGGGAGGAAGAAGTAGGGAGTAATATTGGTGCTGGGTTAGATTGGGGTTCTGGTTTTAGTCAACTGTTACTTAATCCCGAATTGTTTTATCGTTTAAAAACTTTGCGGATTTCGTTGAATCGAGAAGTGCGTTGGTTACTCAAAGATTGGAATTTAGGAACTGCCACTTCTATAGCATCTGCTACCGCAAGGGAGAAGTTGCTGGAAAGATTCAGGCTACCTACACCTAATGTTAAAGAATATATTCAAACTGTATTGCAGAGGGATGAACTTTTTGGTGAAGAGTTTATTTCTAATCATCAGGTTTTACGCGAATTACTTGGGGTAATGTTGACGCAGGAAGATTGGGAAATGATTGCTTCAGTTGCAGCGGATTCGTTGAAACAGCAAATTATGCAACAGGTTTTGGTTGAGAGAATTTCGGTATAGTAGAGGTAAAAGAATTGCAAGTGGCGCACTCCGTTATCACAAATCAAAAAATGAATTGACAAGTCAGCGATTGCCCTATCGCCCTTTATCTCAAAGCAATACAAGTTTAATTTTGCTCGTCTAATTAAGGTAAAAATATGCGATTAAATGGTTGCTTGCGATAGCGGCGATAAATATTAAAGTCTTTGTCTAGAGTGGCAATAGCAGAAATGTTTAATCTTTCGGAAATGGCAATAAGCGATAAATCGGTAAAATCTGCGGGTAAATCTTGATAAATTGTGTTAAGTTCTTGGATTCTTTGATAGTCTGATGGTAGTAAATGTTCGCAGAAGAAAACTCTTATTGATAAGGCAGATAAGAATTCGTTCTGCACTTTTGTATTTGGGGCAAGTAACCACATCACTTCTGTAACACAGGCAATTGTTGTGATGAGTTGACTGGTACAGGTGCTAAAAAAGTTAACAACTTGTTGGTGATACTTGTCTTTACGGTCATAGAAGGCAACCAGAATTCCGGTATCAATTAAAATCAGGGGATAATTATTCATGAGTTCTTGTTTGATGTCTTGCTTGAATTCTGTCAGCGATTGCTTTTTTGCGTACATCTCTATCTGACAAATCTCCTGATCCTTCTAGTAAAAATTTGGGATAACCACCCATTCGTTCTAAAACTGTTTTAGCTAAAGTTGGATAATTGTTGACAGGTGTTTCTAGGGATGAGATAAATTGTAAGACAAGTGGGATTTGTTGATCGCTAAGGTTGGAGATCGCTTGTAAAAGTTCTTGGTGTGGATTGGTGGAGTACATAGTGATTAATTGGTGTTGTGATGATTACAATTTTAGCAAATAGGAATGGAAAGCGGCTAATCGTTATTTTTTAAAAGCTGTTGATTTGCACAAATAAATCTTTGAGTTCTTCGGCAATTTCAGTTGGTGGATTTCCTGATAAAGCAACTGCAATTAAATTTTCTGCACTGTGAATTTCTCCACAGTCAATTGCTAGGGTTGCGGCACTACCATACAATATTGAACGGGTTGGTTCTGCTGCTAAATCATTTACTATTAATTCTGCGGCTAATCGTTCTTTTTCAAATGCTTGTCGGGATAATTGAGAAGCTAAATCTAAGTTACTTCTAAGTTTAGCAACTTGTGCCATTTCGGCTAAATCCATAGCTTGTTGATGTAATTCTTGAATCTGACTCATTTTTTGACTATGAATGCTAAAGGTTTACTGAATTCAACAACCACAATGTAAGCTTGAACACTTACCACATAATTATCTAACACCGATTTATTCACTTAAATACTTCTGTTTGCGCTCCTGGATAAGTTCATCTACCAAGTTTCTATTAGGTGATTTATATTTTAATAAACCTCTTAATTTTTTAACTTGTTGTTTGAGGCTGACTAATTGGAGTTTGCCATTATCTTCAAGTGTTAAAATTAATCTATCTCCTGATTCTAAATTCAGCATTTTTTGGATTTTTTCAGGTAAAGTCAAACGTCCTTCTGGTTCAATATCAAGTGTATATTGTTGAGGAATTGATAAATTAGCAAGTGTCATAGCTGAATATTTCCTTGTTTTATAGCCATTTACATTTTAGCAAAACTCTCAAAGCTAAAACATCTCAGTCTGCGCTCTATTTTTAAACCCTACTTATCAATCTCCATTGCCAAATTTTCAAAATTAGTAATTGTTACTTCCACATCAGGGAATTTTGCTGTTATTTTCAATTCTCCTCCCATAGCTTCAATAACTTGTCGCAGATGACTAACATACATATCAGTACGATTCTCTAATCTAGAAATAGCAGGTTGTTTAATTTGCAACTTTTCAGCTAATTGAGCTTGAGATATTTTAAAAGCTTGGCGTAATTCAGCTAATGCCATTTCCTCTTTTAATTTAGCTGTTTGAGTAGCAATTTTGGCTTTTCTTTCTGCCGAGAAATCTTTAGTCAGGTTACTAAACTTTTGATGTCCTGTCATAAAACCTCGTGGAAAGTGGGAAACTCAGTCCTTCGACAAGTCTTACAGTGAGCTTGTCGAACTGCTCAGGAACCATCCTTTTAGGGGTGGTTTTAACCGATGTGAATCTTAAAATCTGTAAATCCAACCATCTTTTCGATGAACAATTTGGCAGTATTTATGACTCGTATATTCTATTTCTATTTCCCAGTTCACTTTCTATTATATTACGTTGATGTAATAAATCATAGCTTTAATTTGTCAATTTTCACGACTTTTTTTGCCTATGCTGATACTGAGCGATTCTTTTGATGAGCCTAGCGATACCATCCTCTCAAGGCTACAACTACGCATTTACCTTGTGTGATGGTAGCGATTTCACCCGTCGCTCAATTAGCAACTGACATTAATAGCCAGATGGACAATAAATAAATAGCCAATAGGTCTATGTCAATTCATACAAAGCCTTGTTAGCTTAATTCTAAGGCAATCAGAGTTGAGTACATAATGGCTACCAAAACACTGACCAAACCGAAACGCAAACAAAGCTCTCAAACTCGCTCTTGGGAAAACCTGACAGACCGCCGTAAACTCCGCCATATAGAAAACACACTCGATAAAGCCATTTCTGAGTCAATTCAGAACGATTCTATCCAGTCCCATCAAGACTTTAAAGACTGTGTAGAAAATTACAGCCTGGAATCAGGGAAAGCCCCCATTACCGTAGAACTTTGCGTAGGAGGTGATGATGATGACGAAATTAGAGGCTATCGCTTCTACCTCACCAGTGACCCTGGACACAGAACCAGTGGTAAATACCTGATTAAAAACCTCGAAGGAATTACCAACAAAGACGAAAACTACTTTACCCCTTCCAACATTGCCGAAATTTGCGGTTTTGCAGAAACAGAACTTGATGATTTAGATGATGAATTAGAAGATGACCTACTCGATTTAGAAGAGGAAAACGAAGAAATAGATGAAATTGACGACGAACTAGACGACCTATTAAACGACGATTTCAACAATGAACTAGATGACCCAGACGACTTAGATGAAGAAGACGAATTACCTGTTAGTCGTGTTAGTGTAACCCCCACTAAACCTCAAGCCAAAACTGTAACTAAACCCCAAAGCAAGTCCCAACCCAAAACACCAACTAAAACTCAAGATAAAACCCAAACCAATAAAACTGCTACCAAAAAATCCAAATCCCAAGAACCACTAGACGAAGCTTCCCGTTTAAGTGCCACAGCAGCCACCAACGGACGAGAAGTAAACGGCGTAAATTTGGGAGGATTAGCCGGACAATTGGCAACTTTAGGA
>CAINGU010000104.1 GCA_903848645.1 uncultured cyanobacterium
AATATATAAATATATTAATTTTAAGTAAATGCAAACAATTTTAGAAAGGAAAGAGAAAGATCAGGGAAAAGGGAACAGAAAAGAAGGGGCATATAACTATAATGAATCTTCTATGGCTGCGCTATCAAAAATCAAATATAGCAATCCTATTTGAGTTAAGAACTTATCGGTGAGGGAAGGGAACAGGGAACAGAAGTGTTCATGAATCATTTAGGATTGCTATATAGGGTTACTATTTGATTCTTGAACATATACGTAGGGTGGGCATTGCCCACAATATGCGGGTTTTGGTGGGCATTGTCCACCCTATAATACTTAGGGATTCCTATATGAGTCCTATAGTTAACCAATAAATTGGATTACACTAATTTTCTATTGAGCATGATAACTAATATAAATTTTATGAAGCAAAAATAAAAACCGTATAAACCCTGATATTAGTTATCCGTATTTGTACAAAACAAAAATCTCCAATGGTTTTAAATACCAATTTGAAAAACTGCAAACTTTATGCAGTAAGTTCTTTTTAGTCAAAAATCTCAACTCTAAAATGGGATAAAAAAGCGAGAAGTTGGTTATTTACATTCCCGCAAGGATTAATTCTCAAAATATACGCATATATACTTACAGGCTTTTTGGGAGTTTCGGTAAAAATGCTGATTTCATCCCAAATTTGCCCAAATTTTATCCAACTAGGACTGTTAATTAACCCCAATTTCCAGACTTTCCACCTGTCTTACTGACTAAATGAATCGCCTCAATCTGAATCGCTTTGTCTAACGCTTTAGCCATATCATATAAAGTTAAAGCAGTAATAGACACCGCTGTTAAAGCTTCCATCTCCACACCAGTTTCTGCTTTTGTTTTCACAGTAGCATTAATTTGATAACCAGGTAATTGGGCATCGGGGAGAATCTCTACGGTAATTTTCTGCAAGGGTAAGGGGTGACAAAGAGGAATTAAATTCGCTGTCTGTTTAGCAGCCATGATTCCCGCTAACCTAGCCGTTGCCAAAACGTCACCTTTGGGGCTGTTTCCGGCTTGAATAGCGGCGAACGTCTCCGGTAACATCCGCACCTTACCAGTCGCCACAGCTTGGCGAATAGTGGCTACTTTCCCTGATACATCAACCATTTGAGCTTCTCCCTGGGCATCTAGATGAGTTAGTGGAAAAGAATTTGAAAAAATATCTTGCGTCATTGGGAAAGTGTGTGTTATTATGAAATTCGTGAGTCAAGGGTGTGTAGCTCAGTGGACTAGAGCACGTGGCTACGAACCACGGTGTCGGGGGTTCGAATCCCTCCTCGCCCATTCTATAATTTTAAATGCACAAGTTCCTTTTTTGGAGTTTGTGCATTTTTAATGGGTTGTGGAATGAGAATGAGTGGGCGCAGAACTATATGAATGGGCGCAGGCCCTGCGCCCCTACGGTTACAGCAGATTTCGGAAAAATGAGGTACAAGTTTGAATAATGAAACTCTTGTGGTGCGGGCATCTTGCCCGCTATGTGTACCTTATAACAGCAGGAATCGCTGTATTTTACGGCATAGATATCTTCTGTGCGACCAAAGGCAAAGCGCAAAGATTCCGGGATATTGCGGCTAGACTGGGTAAGAAAAATTATCATGGCTATGACGGTTAAACCTGTGGTCAAACCAAACATACTGCGATAACCAAGGGTTTCGGCAAATGTGCCAAAAATCGGACCAGCGATAGCTAAACCAATATCAAATCCCATTAAAGAAGCGCCAAATATCTTCCCTCGTTCATGGGGTAAAGCCCTATCTGTCATTAATACAGAAATCATGGGAATAAGTGTACCAGAAGCAGCACCTTCCATTAATGCTCCTAATAAGAACATGAAAGAGTTATTTGCTTGCCAAACGCAGATGATAGCAAGACTATAAGCGATCAAACTCATGGTGACAAATAAACCCCGTCCATATTGATCTGAAGCTTTACCAGTTACTAATCTACAACTAAAACTGGAGATAGCCGCAGCGGAGAAAAAGAAACCTGCATTTAAATCAACTCCCGTTGATTTGATGAATAGGGAGATGAAAGTATGTAAACTACCTAACGTCACACCACTCAAAAATAAGACGATAGCAGGAATTCGCACGCGAGGACTAGTTAATATTTGCCAAAAATTATCATTTTTGCTGTTATTTGGGTTTTTAACTAATGGTGGATTAACAATGGGAAGAATACATAATAAACCCAGGCAACCTAAAGCTGCCGCTAAGAGAAATAATGGGGTATAACCAGCAGTTGCTTGTAAAAATCCCCCTAGGGCAGGACCTATACCTACACCCAAAGGACTCACCAAACTCATGTAACCGACGACTTCACCGCGACGGTGTTCTGGTGCTAAATCGCTCACTAGGGCAATGTAAGCTGTGGCAAAGGCAGCAATACTAATGCCATGAAAGGCACGAATTATCATTAAGGGGATAATTGATTTGACAAATAAATATCCCAAAGGGGCAATCGCTGCTACGGACATTCCTATTAATAATACTATTTTGCGACCTCGTATATCTGCTAAAGCTCCCATTGACGGTCGAAATAGTAACATTCCAATGGCAAAGCTACCCATGACTATGCCAATTTCTTGCTTGGTAGCACCAATATGTTCAATATATAAGGGTAAGGTGGGCAATAAAGAGGCCAACCCTGACCAGAAAAACAAACCCGCTGCAAATAACATCAGCAGATTTTTTCGCAGATTAGCGTCAAAAGTATCAAAGGCTTTCACGGCAGATGCAATAATGCGAAAAGTGCTATTTTTCTATTGTTACGTTACTTAACATTTTTCGCCACAACTTCCCGCACCCGATAGATTGGTCGTCCTTGAGATTCATGATAAGTCCGCATTAGTAATTCTGCCAAAAGACCGAAGCAAAATAATTGCACTCCTGTTACTAGCAACAACACCGCTAAAATTAACAAAGGACGGTTGCCAATATCTACATGAAAAGCTAATTTGACAAAAGTTAAATATATACATATTCCCCCACCAGAAACCATAGAAATTAAACCTAACAGCCCAAAGACGTGCATAGGACGGGTGAGGAACTTTTTCATAAATAGAATAGTTAATAAATCCATTAATACCCGAAAAGTCCGCGATATCCCATATTTACTTTGACCAAACCGTCGCGCATGATGACGGACAGGAACTTCGGTAATTCTCGCCCCTTCAATATATGCCAATGCAGGTAAAAAGCGGTGTAACTCTCCGTAAAGATTCATATCTGCCACTAATTCAGCCCGATAGGCTTTGAGAGAACAACCATAATCATGAATATAGACGCTTGTAGCCCCACGAATTAACCAATTGGCAATTTTAGAAGGAAGTAGGCGATTTAATGCCCCATCTTGGCGATTTTGCCGCCAACCACTGACTAAATCATAACCTTCATCTAGCTTGGCAATTAACATGGGAATATCAGCCGGATCATTTTGCAAATCAGCGTCTAAAGTTACAATTATTTTGGCTGTAGCATAATTAAAACCCGCAGACATAGCCGCAGTTTGTCCATAGTTACGGCGCAAAATTACCGCTTTTAAATCAGTGCGAATTTGGGCTTGTTGTTTGAGAAATTCCGCTGTACCATCACTAGAACCATCATCTACACAAATAATTTCATAATTCAATTCACTGGCTGTGAGAGTCGAAGAAATGGCTTCTAGTAATAAAGGTAAACTTTCTACTTCATCTTTAATTGGTACAACTACTGATACATCTAAAATTGGTGATTGGTAATTGCTAATTGGTAATTGGTGGTTGATAATTGGTGATTGGTAATTAGTCATTTCTGATAACTGATTTTACATGGTTAGGGAGTGAAATAGATCCCCAACTTCTTACAGCACTTTCCGGTGTTATGAGGTACATATATAGCGGGCAAGATGCCCGCACTACAAGAGTTTCATAATTCAATTTTGTACCTCATTAGAGCGAAATCTGCTGTAAAGAAGTCGGGGATCTGGAACATAACTTTTCACCACTCTACCAGCACCGCGTAATTGTTTATAATAAGACTGACTAACTTGATCTCCTTGTTCCGAAAGTTGGTCAATACCGATACCGTTGCGTCCTTGATCTTTTCCTGAACTGTGAATATAATAACCATTATCCAAATATAAACCTACGTGGGTGGCTTTTTGAGGAGTGCCAAAAAAGATTAAATCTCCTAGTTTTAACGCAGTCATAGCAACTGGTTGGGTAAAATCTTCTTGTTGATAAGCATCTCTTGGTAGCCAAACACCTACAGATTTAAATGCGGCTTGCATTAAACCAGAACAGTCATAATTTGGTGCAACTGTGCCACCCCAAAGGTAATAATTATCTTGTTCCTTTGCTGCTTGAGTAAAAGCGATAACTGCGGGTATGTGTTGTTGAATTTCTGCTGCTGATAGGAATTGGGGTTGATATCCTGCTTCTGCTGGTTCGAGAAACTGCAAATCTTGAATAGTTAACCATCCTGGATAGTCATCTTCACATAAACAAACTTTAACTGCTAAATCTTGATAATTTGATGTTATTCTTAAATTTCGTCCTGTGGCGGCTTGGGTTGCTAAACGGATACATTCAGGAGAATCATAGAGATTCAAGTTAGTTAAACATTGATATTCTGCTAATTTTAGATTACTCATGTTTTGTAGAAATAATTTAAAGGATGTTTCAAAGGTCTATAAGAATTACCTAAAATAAGTTTAATCAGATTCCCTACTTCAGTAATTATAGAGGTAATGATAGGATTAAGCGAGAAACTAAATTTTTAATATCATCAGGAAATTATTTACAAATGGTTTTTTTTAATAAAGACGAACAACTAGAAAATCTCGGTAATCGAATTTTAGAGGCAACTTGGGCAAAATTTCCAACTTTAGCTCCTAATCAAATTGCACTCACTTGGGTTGTATATGATCCTCCAGTCCCAGTTAATACTGGTGGTGCGCTGACTCCCAACGCTTTTTGGGAACACCTAGTGAGGGGATTTAGCTATCGGGGAGGAGAACGGATTTATCCTGCTAGTGTGGTGAAATTATTTTATTTGGTAGTGGTGCAAGAATGGCTAGAAAAAGGCATGAGTCATAGTTCGGAAGAATTAAACCGAGCTTTGACTGATATGATAGTTGATTCTAGCAATGATGCTACCAGTTTAATTGTTGATATCATCACTGGTACTACTTCTGGTTCACAATTAACCCCAGGTCCTTTTGAAACTTGGAAATATCAACGTCAGATTATTAACCGCTATTACCAGTCCTTGGGGTGGGAGGAAATGCAAGCGATTAATGTCTGTCAAAAAACTTGGGGTGATGGTCCCTATGGACGGGAAAGAGCTTTTTATGGAGAGATGTTTGAAAATCGGAATATGCTAACGACCGATGCTACTGCGAGGTTATTGCATAGTATCGTGGGTGGGGTAGCGGTGTCGAGTGGGCGATCGCAAGCTATGATGAATTTACTCAAACGTAATCTTAACCGAGAAGAGTTACCCACTAATGGAGAAGAAGACCAGGTTACAGGCTTCTTAGGCAGTGGATTACCGGAAAATAGTCAAATCTGGTCAAAAGCAGGTTGGACAAGCACAGTCCGTCACGATGCGGCTTATATTGAATTACCTGATCAACGTCCTTATCTATTGGTGGTATTTACAGAGGGAAAAGAGCAAGCTAGAAGTCGGGAAATTTTGCCTTTTGTTTCTGGGAAAATTGCGGAAGCGGTTAGCAATTTATAAAAGTGATGATGGGAGGATAAATCTCCCATCATTCCCGGTAAATTATGAGGAATTTATTCTCCCTCTTCACTAATGACTACTTTACCTCGAAAGACAAAGTAATTATAGATGTTGTAAAACAACATAATCGGAATCAAAAACCCAATGAAGGTAATCATAAACACCATTGAAGTAGCAGAAGATGCCGCTTGATAAATGGTAATAGTGGGGGGAATAATATAGGGAAAGGCAATAAATCCTAAACCGATAAATGTCAGCAGAAATACTAACGCTGTGTAAACAAATGAAGCAACTTCCTCTTTCTTGTTTAGGCTTTCTAACAGCAACCAAATCAGCAGCATACCCAATAAAGGAATTAGGGCAAAAATATAAACTTCTGGTTGATGAAATAGCCTGGCTCTAGCATTTTCATAGACAATTGGCGTAGTAATGGTAATTAAAATTGCGCCAATAAAAGTTGTCCAAGCTGCTAATTTGGCAGTGCGAAAATGAGTTTCCTGTAATGTACCTTCAGTTTTGAGAATCAGATAAGTTGAACCAATCAATACATAACCTTGGACAAGTGTCAATGCTGTTAATAATGATTGCCAACTTAACCAATCCCACATTCCTCCGATGAAATGTCCGGCTGCATCAACTTTGATTCCTGCTAATACACCACCTAATGCAAATCCTTGAAATAAAGAAGCAATAAAACTGCCGATTCCAAAGGCAAGATTCCAAAAACTTTTATTATCAGAATGTTCCCGGAATTCAAAAGCAACAGCCCGCAAAATTAACCCCACAACCATTACCATCAAAGGCAGATAAAGGGCATTGAGAATTGTCCCATAAGCCAAGGGGAAAGCCCCAAATAATGCCCCTGCCATCAAAACTAACCAGGTTTCGTTGGCATCCCAAACGTTACCTAAACTGGTCATTAATAAACTACGGCGTTTTTCATCGGAAGAAGTTAAAGAGAGAATACCAACGCCTAAATCAAAGCCATCTAAAAGCACGTAAAGAAACAGGAAAATCCCTAGAATTATAAACCAAACTTGTGGTAGAAAGTGCAACAAAGCTGTCATATAACTTCTTCCTATTGTGGCGTTTCTAGAGGACGACTATCGGGAATGTGACTCACTGATTCCGTGGCAATTACTGTTTTGATCTCACCTCCAGGGATTGGTAAAGTTAAATCTGGTCCTCTGCGAATAATCCGGCTACCAAAAAACATGGCTGAGACAAATAAAACACTGTAGAGAAGAGTAATAACTGTGAGTGAAAATAACACTTCCCCTGGTGGTAAATGAGAAGCTGCATCAGTAGTGCGAATTTGTCCATATACCGTCCAAGGTTGTCTTCCCACACAGCGCACAATCCAGCCTGATTCAATTGCCAAATAGCCCAAAGGTGCAGCTAAGATCCAAGCCCGTAACAACCATTTTTGCTGATTGATATTATTAGCATTCAGTTTACCTCTGACCCATTGCAAGATACTCCACAGCATTAATCCTACTAAGAAAAAGCCGATTCCTGCCATTAACCGGAAGGAATAAAAAATCAAGGGAATCATTGGTGGACGGTCTTCTGGTTTCCATTCTTTGAGTCCCAAGACAGGTTCTGAAAGTTTAGGTTTGAGTTCTAAAATGTAACTTAAACCGTTGGGAATAGAAATTTCCCAATCATTTTTTTCGGCTTTTCTATTCGGAATTGCTAATAGATTCCATTTGGCAGATTCACCAGCCGGGACTGTTTCCCATTGGGCTTCAATTGCGGCTAGTTTAGTGGGTTGATAGTGATAAACTTGATCGCCACTAGCATGACCAATGTACACTTGTAAGGGAGCAACAAAAATTGCGATCGCTAAAACTATTTTAAATGATTTGCTGAAAAATTCTGAATGGCGATTATTGAGAATATACCAAGCACTAATGCCACCAATGACAAATAAAGAGGTCTCCAAAGTTGCCAAGAACATATGGAGAACACTATTTACCATGAAGGGATTTAAAATTGCTTGAAAATAGTCTTCAACAATGAACTTACCATTCACCATTTGTCCACCACTGGGAGTCTGAAACCAGGAATTAGCAACCAAAATCCAGAATGTGGAAAGATTCGCCCCAAAAGCCACAAGAATAGTCGCTAAATAGTGAATTACGGGAGGAACTCGCTCCCAACCAAACATCATAATTCCTAAAAAAGAAGCCTCTAGCATAAATGCCATTGACCCTTCAAATCCCAGAATACTACCTAAGAAATCTCCCACCGCTTCTGATAACGGGGCCCAGTTAGTCCCAAACTGAAAACCCATTGGTAAACCTGATGCAACTCCGATACCAAAGTTTAGTAAATAGAGTTTTGACCAAAAACGAGCATGATGATAATAAGTGGGATTTTTGGTTTTTAACCATAGTCCTTCCACAACAATTAAGTAAATAGACATACCTGTAGTGAGAACAGGCCAAATCATGTGAAAAATCGCTGTAAATGCAAATTGCAACCGTGATAACGCGACGGTATTAGATAGAATTTCCATACTCTTTAAGGGAGTTACGCAAAAGGGCTAAATACCTATTTAGGATATACATTAATATTTGTTTACATGATATTACTTCCAAAAGTTTTAACCTTTGAAATGTTTGACAAATAGTCGTTTGTTGAAATAGGCGAAATTGATTATATAAAAGATTTGGATTTAATGTAGGGGTAGCGCCCCCGTGCCTACCCGATTTATGGGGCAACCACAGGGGGTTTGCCCCTACCTTGGCTTATTTTCCATACAAAAGCATTAATCGTACATATACTTACAATCAAATTAATTTAAAACATAAGTATAAAAAATAAATTTTTTTAGATGATTTTTCAATTTTTTGTAAAAACATGAGATTATATTGATAATTACTCTCAATACAACTGAGAATTATTTCTAAATAATGCTAAACAATCATCTCGGCTTGTTACAGCCTGGTCAAATCGCCACAATTTCCCAACTGCATAGTGAATCTGGATTGCACCAACGCCTTCTAGCAATGGGTTTCCGCACTGGTAGACAAATTGTGATGCTACGTCGGGGATGGCTTTCAGGACCACTTCATGTTCGCATTGGTACAACAGAAGTAATGTTACGTTGTCGGGAAGCTAGAGAAATAGAAGTTACGAATGTGAGTGTAAAAGCATGACTATCAAACAGATTGCGGTTTTGGGAATGCCAAACACTGGCAAATCTACCTTTTTTAACCGTTTTACAGGCGCTAATGCTAGTATCGGCAACTGGCCGGGTATGACAGTAGATTTGATGATGGCAAAAATCAAACTTGGTGAGGAAGAAGCCGAGGTAGTAGATTTGCCGGGAATTTACGATTTACGGGGTTTTTCGGAAGATGAAGCTGTCGTTCGGCGATTTCTGGAAAGTACACCAGTTCATTTAGTCATAATTATTCTCAATGCTACTCAAATCGATCGCCAAATTAGTCTAGCTTTACAGATAAAACATTTACATCTTCCCGCAGTATTATTACTGAATATGGCAGATGAAGCCCCAAAATTTGGGGTAAAAGTTGAGCCTGATAAAATAGCCAAGCATCTGGGAATACCAGTGCTGCCGATTAGTGCTAAGTATGGTAACGGTTATGATGAAGCCGTAAAAGCGATCGCTCATAGTCTCCAGCAACAGGAAGAACCAATCACAGCAGGTTCTTTAGAACAGTGTTCTGCGTGTGATAGTAAAATCGCCTCAGAAATGAGCAGTTTATTACAGGATGCAGTTTATACTCCAGCACAAGTTCAGGAAAACCTGACAACACACTTAGATAGAATTCTCTTACATCCAGTTTTCGGCTTACCGCTGTTTTTTGCAACCATGTTTTTGATGTTCCAAGTAGTATATGCCTTGGGAACACCTGTGCAAAAGTTTATGGGAGATACCCTGGACTGGTTTAAGGGAGTAGCACTAGAACCAGTATTAGGCGGTTTACCAGTATTTTTGAAAGGTTTCTTAATTGACGGTCTTTATACTGGTATGGGAACAGTTGCGGCTTTTATCCCCGTAATTTTGTTATTTTTCTTCTGCATGGCTATTGTTGAAGATAGCGGCTACTTGTCGCGTTCGGCATTTTTGATGGATGCTTTTATGGAACGATTGGGTTTAGATGGTCGTTCTTTTGTCATGTCATTAATGGGATTTGGCTGTAATGTTCCCGCAATTATGGGGACAAGAGTCATGCGTTCCCCTGGTTTGCGAATGCTTTCCATGCTCGTCATTCCCTTTTCTTTGTGTTCAGCGCGACTGAATGTATTTATTTTCATGACTACAGCTTTATTTTCTTCTCAAATAGCGCCTGTAGTTTTATTTAGTTTGTATTTATTTAGTTTTGTCGCGGCTATTTTGACAGCATTTTTATTTAGAGGTAAATATCCTAATAAAGAACCATTGGTATTAGAATTACCACCTTATCGTTTTCCCACAATTAAGCAAATGTGGTTACGTGCTTGGGGGGAAATTAGGCATTTTTTAAAGTGGTCAAATCGGTTTATTATCTTTGGTGTCGTGGCTATTTGGTTATTAAACAATTTGCCTTTTGGTGTCCCAGTTGCCAGTTCTCAAACATTATCAGGAATGATTGGTCAAGCCACGCAACCATTATTAGCACCCATTGGAATTAACCCTCAATTGGCTGTAGCTCTGATTTTTGGCTTTGTTGCTAAAGAAATTGTTTTGGGCGGTTTAGCGGTCATTTACGGTAAGGCTGAAGGTGCAGATTTAATGGGTGCGATTGCTCATCAAATAGACTGGGTACAGGCTTATAGTTTCATGTTATTTACTCTGCTTTATGTCCCTTGTTTATCAACTGTTGCTGTTTTGAAAAGTGAATCTAAAAGCTGGAAATTTGCCATCATATCGGTAGCTTGGTCTATTGGTTTAGCTTGGGTAGCAAGTTTTATTTTCTATCAAAGTGCGAGGGCTTTAGGATTTTGATTTGTGAACATTGTAAGAGTCAGATCCCGGACTTCTTAAAGAAGTCCGGGATCTTGTTGTTCATAACTAATTTAGGATTGCGATAGCGTAACGCACCAAATTCTTGATCATAGTGCGTTACGGATTTCATACTATCTATAAATCAAAAATTCGCCTTTATTTGCACTCCGTACATCGCTGGATCACCAAATCCCGCCGTTACATTAGGCGGTGGGAAAAAGAAACCAGAGTTAATATAACGAGTGTCAAACAAATTGTTAGCAAATAAATAAATACCGTACTTTTTCCACTCATAACCAATCTTGGCATTCACTAAAACAAAAGGATCTTGCTTAATCTGATTAGCATCATCAAAATAATTTGTGCCGTAACCGCGCAATTCTCCACGGGCAAAAATACCTCCCGCACCGCGATATTGAATCGCTAAATTGTAAGTTAATTCTGGTGCAAGCGGAACACGATTATTACTATAATTTATGCCTGTAAATGGATTGCTGTAGTTTTGAAATTTGCTATCTACATAACCAACTCCAGCAATTAAATCCACCCCTTTGACAGGTTGGGCTTTTAGTTCAAATTCTAATCCGGTGATATCAACATCAGCATTCGTAATATCGCGGAAAAATCCATCACTATCTGTCAGCAAAACTTGATAATCATTAACATTAGTCCGAAACACCGATAAATTAGCCATCAACCGATTATCTAGCCAGGAAGACTTTAAACCCACTTCATAAGTCCAAGATGTTTCTTCTCGATATTGACGGGTTGCGTCGTCATCAGCGCGGTAATTGAGTCCACTGGGGCGATATCCTTGGGCAATTGTCCCGTAAGCCATTAAATTTGGGGTGATTTGATACTGCAACCCAAAACGCGGAATTACGGCACTGCTACTGATTTCTGCTCCTTTTAATTCAGCACCAAATGGGGTAACTCCACCACCAGCCGCTTCAAAGACACGACGACGGTTAAGGGTGCTATCCGCAGCTTCATAACGCAAACCAGCAAATAAAGTTAACGGTTCAATTGGTTTATAGTCTACTTGACCAAATAGAGCGTAAGTGTTACGAGATTGTTCGGCGGAAACACGGTTACGTCCTGCTGGTAAACCAAATATAGCGGCGGCGGTTGCTGTGCGTTCTATGGTATCGTTAACAACATTAAAATCACGCGCTTCATAATATCCACCGAATAACCAACGCAGACTGTCTGCACTTTCCGGTGACTGGAGACGAAATTCCTGTGACCAAACTGTGGAATTAATATCTATAATCTGCCTGAGTAAATCAAGTTCGGGAAAGTTATCTCCCAGGAAATTGGATTGATTGGTAAAACGCCGGGCTGTAATTGACGTAGCCCTAAATTTAGCACCATCATAGCCAATTTTCAGAGATTGGGTATTACTGCTTAACCGAGCAAAACCATCTACACTTTGATCTATCTTAAATGGGTTAGGGGCATTACGGAGATTATACGTAGGATTACCACCATTGCTATCGTTAGCATAAGTATTGAAAGACACGCTCCATTCTGGTGTGGGAGTCCAGAGAATTTGCCCTCGTCCCGCTACTTTTGATACTTCACCAACAGTGCGATTCAGTGTGACATTATCAATAAATCCATCCCGTGCGTTGTATGTACCAGCTAATCGAAACGATAATTTATCAGGAATTACCGCATCACTGAGGGAAAGTTGCAATTCCCGGCTATTGTAGCTGCCATAACTAGCTGAAACTCCAAATTCCGCCTTTTGAGTCGGCTGACGGGAAATCACATTTACTACCCCAGCCGGACTGCTTCTCCCGTAGAGGGTGCTTTGGGGTCCGCGGAGGACTTCGACTCGTTCCAAATCAATCAAGCTCAGGTCTAAAAAGCCACCGTAATCAAATGGGACATCATCTATATAAAAAGCTACGGTATCCTGGTTGGTAAAAGCATTGAAATTACTTAAACCGCGCATACTGTAGTAGTTGTATTCAGCACTACCAGATGAAGAGGAAGAAAAGGTAAAGTTGGGTGTGTTATTGGCGATACCAGAGAAAAAACTAACTTGCCCGTCTTCGAGTTGCTGACGCGGAATTACCGTAAGGCTAAGTGGTATATCCTGAGCGTCTTCTGTCCGTTTTTGGGCGGTGACGGTTATCTCTATGTCTGGATCTGATGTAGCGGAAGATATATTTAAAGTTAACCCGCCATTATTTGCACCTATCTGTAGTTTTGGTGCGTCTTCAATTCCAGTTACAAGAACTCGGACTTTGTTATTTTCTTGTTGTGTAACAGTAATTGCAGCAATTCCCGCTGCTGGATTTTTGGTTGTATACTCTTTTTGATTTGGTAAAGCTAGTACCGCATTTGGTATATCTGCAATTAAAATATTACCATCAATTAAAGATTCTGGTGCGGCTAATTCCCCATTGGGAGTTTCTAAAACAACTTCCAAACCAGTTTCCGTATTTTGCAACCGTACACCAATTATTTGCAGAATTTGAGGAGTTTGAGATTCCTGTGCTAACCAATCTTTAATACTCGTTTTCGGACGTTCGATATCACTTAGTCCCGAAATATCTGTAACAGGTGATTTTATCTCACTGACTGCACTGGGAACAGCTTCTGCATTTGCTTTCTGAGATACCAGTAAACAAATCGTACTTACCACACTTATATATACGCACTGTTTTAATTTCAAAGCCACACCCCCACATTCCACGAAAAAATAACTAGAGAGATTACGTCTCAGAGTTTCAGGTATGATTATTTACTTCATGGAGTCAGGTTGTCAAAAGACAAGCTGTCATAATTAAATGTTTATTTAGTATTTACTTACGCACATAGAGTATACCCGACGGACTTTGTACGGTATACCGTATTTTTTTATCGTGTCAAGCCCTTGCAAAATATATTTACAAACTGTTATATTTATTTACATAAGAAAACAAAAAGGAAAAAAACATGACAGCTAAAGGCTTTACCACCAACGAACTCGGTCAACTCAACAGCTTTGCAATTGAACCTAAAGTATACGTAGACGAAACCCCAAGAGTAGGTTTTACAGAATACGCAGAAAAGCTGAATGGACGTTTAGCAATGATAGGTTTTGTCTCACTCATAGCTGTGGAAGTAATCACAGGAAATGGCTTGATTGGATGGTTGACAAACCTGTAAATCAGTTTTTGAACCAACAAATAAAACATTAATTAAATTAGGAAAATATTAAATAATCTCACATGGAGTCTTGGTTTTTCAAACTAAGGCTTCTTTTAATTTAAATATTTAGCGATTTGTCCAAACCCACAAAATCAAAAATTAAGTTTGACAGCTTGTCTTTTGACTAGGTGATTTACTTAACCCAAGATAGTTATTACTGATTATTGCAAGGTAATAGTTATAGATATTTTATAACTTGCCTCAATCATATCTACTTATCTAGCATGGTTACAAAAACTATATGTTCCGTTTTAACTTAGGTAAAAATTTAGGATGGGTACTATTTTTGGTACTAATATCTACACCAGTAGCTGCTCATACTGAAAAGGTATCTCAAGATGTCGGGGGTATGCTACATATTGAACCACATGACAATCCCCACTCAGGCCAAACTACCCAAGCTTGGATTGTACTCACCCGTAAAGGAGGAAAACTTATTCCCCTGAAAGAATGTAATTGTCAGATAGCTATCTACCGTGAGCCACATAAAAAAGGTGATTTACCACTACTAAAGCCACAGTTAAAAGCAGTATCAAAAGAGCGATATAAAGATATTCCAGGAGCGGAGATTGTATTTCCCAAAGCGGGAACTTACGATTTAGAACTAAGTGGCTCTGCAAAACCTGGAGCTAATTTCCGGCCATTCAAATTATTATACACCATTAATGTTAGTTCATAACATTCGGATGTTTGGAAAACTATTCATGAGATAAAACTAACTATGAATCGGCAATTCTTATTAACATCTACCACAATAGCAGGAATTATTCTGGCGGGTAATTTCGGTGGTGTTACCAAAACTTTTGCTCAAACGAGTAACAACCAAGAGGTAAAAATTAATTTTCAGGGAAAGGTCGGTAAACAGCCATTTGAATGCGGTCAAACCTATACTTTAGGTAAGCCAGCCACGAAAGTTACTCCTGTTGACTTCCGTTTTTATGTATCCGATATCGCCTTAATTGATAATAATGGTAAAGCTGTACCTGTGAATTTAGTACAGGACGAAAAATGGCAATATCAAAATGTTGCTCTCTTAGACTTTGAAAATAAATCCGGTGGTTGTGCTAACGGTACAACAGAAACACGCAATCAAGTTGTTGGGACAATACCCAAAGGCAATTATCAAGGCTTACAATTTACCTTGGGTGTTCCTGTAAACCTCAATCATGCTGATTCTGTCACTGCACCATCACCATTAAACCTAACTTCATTGTGGTGGAATTGGCTTTTCGGTTATAAATTTGCTCGTCTAGATTGGGAAAATCAAAGTCATAATTCTCAGGTAAAGCATGGTGAAAAAAGTGACAAAGCTCAGGGTTTTCCAATCCATTTGGGTAGCACAGGTTGTCAAGCAAATGAGGGAAGTCAAAAACTATCAACTTGCAGTAATTTGAATACCTCAAAAATCATTTTTGCCAAGTTTGATATTAATAAAAATGTCGTAATTGCTGACATGAAAACCCTCATAGGAAACACAAATTTAACAGTTAATCAAAAAAATACTCCTCCTGGTTGTATGTCATCTCCTGATGATATTGACTGCAATGTGATTATGCCTAATTTCGGTCTACCTTTTAATGGTAAACCTGCTGCTAAACAGAAATTTTTTAGAGTTCAATGATATTATCTCGCTGGTTCACTTTGGTTACAATTTGTCTGTTCTCAGTTTGTTTATCAATTGGACTGAGTACAGCCATTTCTGCATCTTCAACTTCAGCATATAACTGGGATATTCCTGTTTGGATGCCTAAACCAATTGTCCCAGCCGATAACCCCATGAATTCCCAGAAAGTTGAATTGGGAAGACATCTTTTTTATGAGCAACGTTTATCAATTACAGGTGAATTTTCTTGTGCTTCTTGTCATCTCCAAAAATTGGCTTTTACTGATGGTAAAACAGTGGCTTTAGGGGCAACTGGAGAAAAACATCCTCGTAACTCCATGAGTCTTGCTAATATTGCCTACAATCCCGTATTAACTTGGGCTAATCCTTTAATTACAAAGTTGGAAAATCAAGCTTTAGTACCAATATTTGGGGAACATCCAGTAGAAATGGGGATGGTAGGAAGGGAGAAACAAATATTAGCAATGTTGCGGGATGACTCGAAATATCCGCAGATGTTTACAGATGCTTTTAGAAATGAAAAAGATGCTATTAATTTCAATAATATCACTAAAGCTTTAGCAACTTTTGAACGCACTTTAATTTCTGTTAGTTCTCCCTATGATAAATATCGCTTTGGTGGTGATGCTAATGCTATTTCAGCAGCAGCTAAACGGGGTGAGAAATTATTTAATAGCGAAAATTTAGAATGTTTTCACTGTCATGGTGGGATTAATTTTACAGATTCAGTCATGCACGAAAAATTAGCTTTTCAAGAAATTGCTTTTCACAACACTGGACTTTATAATATTGATGGTAAAGGTTCTTATCCACCAGATAATACTGGTGTTTATGAAATAACTTCTAAACCAACAGATATGGGTCGTTTTAAAGCTCCTACTTTGCGAAATATTGCCCTCACTGCTCCCTATATGCACGATGGTAGTATAGCGACTTTGGAAGAAGTTATTGACCATTATCAAGCAGGTGGCAGAACTATTAATACAGGGGAGTTTGCCGGAATTGGCAGTACAAATCCTTTTAAAAGTGAGTTTATTAGTGGTTTTAAATTAAGTAGAGATGAAAAAGAGGATTTAATTGCATTTTTGAGAAGTCTGACTGATGAAGAGTTTATTAAAAACCCTGCTTTTAGTAATCCCTATGGAGACAAGTAAAAGCATAATCATTGCAGGTAAATCAATTACTTAATGAACCACAGGGACACAGAGAGCGCAAAGGTGAAGAAAAAAGATGTATAGCATTTTCACATCTTATTTAAGATGAATATATTACTATTAAAATCCTATCAATAAATGTCATGATAGGCATCATATCATAATAATGAATGGGAGATATAAATCTCCCTTTAACTTATGAAATTATTTTGTCGTTTGATTAAACAAGATAGCTTGTATTTGGCACAATTGGAAATATTGCATACTCATACCACGCTGTCCAGATAAAACTCCGAATCCAGCGTTGACGTTTTTCCAAACTTAATTCATACTCAAATGCACCAAAAGATTCATCAATGGAAGATAAATGAGAGTTACAACCACAGCCATGTTGATAGGTAAAACCGTATTTAGAGGCGATACTTTGTACCTTCATTTGCATCGCAAATACTTTACCTGCGTGTAGTATAGCATCCCAAGAACGTTTATGTTCTATATCTCGTTGATCAAACCTTAAAGCCCGTTCTTCAAATACATGATCTCGATAAATTGGTGCTAAATGTACATGATAGAAACTAGCTGGTAAATCATATCCAAATTCATTAAAAAGTTCTAGTCCAATGCGTGCTACTTTTACTTCATTGCTGTAATCAGAACCTTTTGATTCAAAATTACCTAAAACTTCTTCAAAGTTTGGATAATTGTGAACCATAAAGTCATGTCCATAAAATTCCAGAGTTTCCTGTGCCATTTGTCCAAATAGCTGGGAAAATGAAGGTATTAGATGAGATAAATGGGGGCGTTCATTAAACAAATCAACATCACCATATTGCAGTTTATATTGAAACAACTGCGCCATTTCCACATAAATTTGTGGATTACTGAATCTGACATTTGCTCTACCTTTAGCAATATCTTGCCACACAGAAGGTAATTGAGAAACAGTAACGGCATTTTCACCAACGATAACTGCAAGGTTAGAGACTTCTTGAAGCTGCATATCCAATTTCCACAGAGAGTTTAATTACCTAATTTACTGTAAATAATCGCTTTTGTATTTTTTCAACATAATAATAAATGTTTGACAGACTGTCTTTTGACATTTAACTTACAAGTAGGTTGGGTTGACGCAAGGAAACCCAACATTTTCGGAACTTTGTTGGGTTATACTTCCAATATTTTCAGAACTTTGTTGGGTTGTACTTCCAATATTGTCGGAACTTTGTTGGGTTGCGCTGTCGCTTAACCCAACCTACAATATATGCACAAAAATATATTACGGTTAGATATATTTTCAACCATCTTTTAATATTCGTTGTCGGACTCGTTCTATAATTATTCCCTCTTCAGGAGATAACCCATTAACTAACATTTCATATATTAATGGTACACCCAATTCTAATTCTTCCAATAGTGTCCGCTGGCTAAATATATCTTCTGGTTTTCCTTCTAGCATCAATTGTCCTTTATCCATGACAAAAACCCAATCTGCCCAGCGATATACTAAATCTAAATCGTGAGTTGCCATTAATAAAGTATTTCCATTTTGATGAATTTTATTGAGGGTTTTCATCAAGTTCCGAGTATGTCTTATATCTAAATATGCAGTTGGTTCATCTAATACTAATAGTTGCGGTTGTAGTACCATCACATCAGCTATGGAAACTCGCTTTTTTTGTCCTAAGCTGAGATGATGTACTGGCTTTTCTGCTAAAGTAGTTAACCCAAATTCAATTAAAGCTTGTTCTACTCGACTTTGAATTTCTGCTGCTGGTAAACCTAAATTACACAAACCATAAGAAATATCTTCTTCAACTGTAGAAGCTACTAATTGTTGTTCTGGATCTTGAAATACTAACCCGACTTTTTGGCGAATTTTACTGAGATGCTGACGATTATAAATTAACGGTTCACCACACCAACTAACAATTCCAGAATTTGGTTTATAAAGTCCGTTAGCTAGTAAGAAAAGTGTGGTTTTACCACAACCATTTTGACCAATTAAGGCACACTTTTTTCCAGAAGGAATCCTCATGGTTAAACCATTTAAAGCTGATTTTTGTGAACCTGGATAGGTGTAATGTACTTGCTCAAATTCTAGTAAATATTCCTGCATTTCGGCAAATTTCTAATCCTATTAATAATACACAGCCACAAATTGCTTCAATTGTATATCGTAGAGATGAACGATAACGTCGAGGATGCCAAAATCGCAATTCACCACTAAAACCCCTTGCTTGCAGTCCCAGAGAAAACTGACTATATTGTTGTAGAGTTCGCTGTAATAATTGTCCAATTAATAATGCTAAACTTTTCATGCTAGTATGCCAATTGCGATAGCCACCACGAGAATTTTGTGCCGTCAATAATTCATTAGCTGTTTTTAGCAAAATGAAAATAAACCGATACATTAGTAATAGCAAATCAGTTAAAAGTGCTGGAAATCTCAACCAACGTAAAGTTTGCAAAATTTCTGTGAACGGGACAGTTAACATGAGAAAATATAAACAAGAAACAGAGGCTAATGATCTAGTTAAAATTTCCCATGCTTGAATACTGCCACTACGACTGATGTAAATATAGAAATCTCCAAGATTTAACCCATACCATGAGTCTAATTGGACGATTTGCAAATCAGCAATTGCCACTCCATTTACCATGAGTGCGGGTAAACTTGTTAAACAAAAAACTATGGTGAACATTAACAATCGCCAATAAACACCAGCCGGAATTTTTGCATAAATCACTGTCCAAATGCCCATCCAAATTGCCATCAAAATTTGCACTAAAGGATGAGTGCAAAGGGAAATAGTTAGAGTCGTAAATGCAAAAATTAGTTTATGTTCCGGTGGTAATCTTCGCAGTTGATTCGTGTAAGCTAAAGTATCTAGTTGTAGGCTCATTCTTCACGTTTTGGCTGTTGAGAGCGTCCTTTATATACACCAATTGCATAACCAACTACTCCCGCACCTAAAGCCGCTTGAGAAGCAAATAATAAACTGGCTATTTCTCCACTAGCTGGCTCAAATATTGATTTAAACCAAGGTTTATATTCCGGTTGTATTTCTGTAATAGCGGCTTTGGCTCTATCATCAGAACCGCCGAATTTACCACTTCGTACAAATATTAATGGTGCGACTGCTAAGGCTAAAACGCCTACTACTAAAAACCAATTATTTAAACTTTTATTAGATTGATTCATGACTTTGATTTCTCCCCTTGATTAATTGCAAAAGTTCCAATTCTTGAGGATTATAAGATTGTAACCAGTTCCACACTAAGACAGTTAGTAATCCTTCACTAATTGCTAAGGGTACTTGAGTAATAGCAAAAATTCCCGCAAACTTGGCAAATGAAGCGATAAATCCACCCACAGGTGCAGGAAAAGCCAAGGCCAGTTGGATAGAAGTAATAATGTAGGTGAGTAAATCTGCCAAAGCTGCGGCTAAAAATATGGCGATTGTTTGTTTACCACTCAGCCGCATTGTGAGATTATAGATCCAGTAAGCCGCAAACGGTCCAGCGATCGCCATCGAAAAAGCATTTGCACCCAAGGTAGTTAAACCACCGTGTGCCAGTAACAAAGCTTGAAATAACAATACCAAGCTACCTAAAACTGTCATAGTCAGCGGTCCAAACAGCACCGCACCTAACCCTGTTCCCGTGGGGTGAGAACAGCTACCTGTAACCGAAGGAATTTTCAAAGCTGACAGGACAAAAGTAAAAGCACCAGCCAAACCTAACAGCAGTTTCAATTCCGGGTTAGCTTGGGTAATGCGAGTCAAACTCCGCAATCCTAAAACAAAAAATGGTAATGCCACAACCCACCAAAAAACAGCCCACTGCACAGGTAAAAAACCTTCCATAATGTGCATTGCGTAGGCAGGTTTGGGAAAATTAACTACCAAGTAAAAACTAATAACAGCCATGAGGATTAGACTAACTAACCCCGGTTTTTTTCTAGATATCATCTGTACCTCGCAGATTTCTATAAACGTCTTTTCTTTCTTATCGGCGGGCATCCTGACTCACCATATTATGGCTCACAGTTGCGGGACAGCGCCGGATTTGCACCAGACTTTCCCCCTCACGTCCAATGGCTGCTCCCCATTAGAACCGATTGGGGTAACTATAGCACTATTACCAAGGCAATGGAGACAATGGATATTTACAGGTTGCGATAAAATGGCAATTGCTGGGACTTAACAACGGAAATAGGTAAAAATGGGACGGATTTTTATTTCTGCGGCACATGGTGGCATAGAAGCGGGTAAAAATGACCCTGGGGCGATCGCTGGAGGCACAACGGAAGCAAAGGAAATGATTCTCTTGCGGGATTTGGTGGTGACAGAACTTCGCAGCCGTAACTTAGAAGTTTTAGCCGTTCCTGATGACTTGAGTGCGGCTCAAACCATAGCTTGGATTAATTCTCGCGCTAATGCCAAGGATGTAGCCCTAGAAATTCAAGCTAATGCTGCTAGTAGCCCATCTGTGCGGGGAGCAAGTTCCTTCTATATTGCCAAAAATGACCAACGCAAACAAAATGCAGAAACGGTATTGATGGGACTTTTACGCCGTGTCCCCCAATTACCAAATCGGGGAGTTAAACCAGATACAGATAGCGGCTTGGGTAATCTGCAATTTTGTCGTCAAACGAAGATTGGGGCTTTATTACTACAGGTCGGTTTTTTGAGCAGTCCTGAAGATCGCGCTTTGTTGCAAAGTCGTCGTCGTGATTTTGCCATCGGAATTGCTGAAGGACTCGCCACTTGGAGTCAGGTAAATGACCCTCAGCAAGCAACTGCGGAAACTAATTATCCCAATATTAATATCAATATCAATGGACAAAATTACTCAGAACAAGGATTATTAATTAATGGTAATGCTTACATCCCCATTGATTTAGTAG
This sequence comes from uncultured cyanobacterium, assembly GCA_903848645.1. Taxonomy (GTDB): domain Bacteria; phylum Cyanobacteriota; class Cyanobacteriia; order Cyanobacteriales; family Nostocaceae; genus Dolichospermum. Next base: position 21,605 of record CAINGU010000104.1, read on the forward strand.
ATCGGTTACGCATTGATCCCGCAAAATCTGCTAATTTCGGACGGATTACTTATCGCCAAATAGTTTATATCAAAGCAGTAGAACTTCGAGATTCTCATGTTTCTATTGATTGGGATAGTGCCACGAAAACTGTAAAATTACGCTCAATTTTGGCAGTTTGTCCCGGACAAATTGAGCAAATTATCTCCAATGGCAATACATCAGAATTACAGTTACAACTATTTCTAAAAAACAATAATGAAACTGCCATTACACAGTTTCCTGATCTTCCTAAACTATACCGGGAAGAAGCAACTATCGAGGGCATAAATCATGATATTGCTTTTTGTCAAATGTGTTTAGAAACTGGATTTTTACATTTTGGTACTGATATTAAACCCCAGCAAAATAACTTTGCTGCTTTAGGTGGAGTTGGTGGTGGTGCTGAGGGAGCATCATTTCCCAGTGCTAGAATTGGTGTGAGAGCGCATATTCAACATTTAAAAGCCTATGCCAGTTTAGAACCTTTGGTACAGCAAGAAGTAGATCCTAGATTTCGCTTTGTTACTAGGGGTGTTGCTCCCTCAGTTCATCAATTATCGGGGCGCTGGTCTGCGGATTTAGATTACGGAATTAAGATTACAGCTATTCTCAGAAGACTCTATGAATCAGCAAATCTTTTGTAAGTAGGGGTTGCTGATAGCGTAGCGTGGCGTAAGCCATAAAAGTCTTTTCGTGAGGGCTAGGAGTCAGGAGTCAGAAGTCAGGAGGAAGAATTAGAAGGAGATAAGAATAGTCTCGAATCTGGGAAAGTGATAGCTTTTTGATGGTTTCAAAGCTTATTCCTTGCACATTATTCAAGTTTTATCCCCCTCAATTCATTGATTTATCAAGGTTTTATGTTTACTGGAGTTTAGACTAAGGTATGACAACATGACCCAGAAGGACTGAGCAACCCTTCCAGGAGATAAATTAGTCTGTTTTTTCTGCCAAGGTAATGGACGAATTTTTAGAGAAACTCAAAATCAGAGTCTTTTAATTTTCAGAAATCAAATATGATTGCTATAGTATTTTCCCTTACGTAGAGAATATTTACGGAAAATATCAGAAATATTGAACTGGAATCATCAAAACTTTAGACATGATTGAGTACGTTTACGGAAGCGGTAATCAGTGTTTTAGAGATATAAATTAGTGTACTGAAAGTCGTTAAAACACAGCAAACTACCGTGAACTCTAAATTTCTTGGCACTTTAGCCGCCGCCAGTACCTTAGCAGTAATTGTTGCCACCGCTGGAACTGCAAATGCAGCTTCCATCAGTTACACCACTTCTTCGGGTGATTTTGATTATACAGATTTTGAGAAGACACTCAGCGTTCAAAAATTTGATTCCTCATTGGGTACTCTCAATTCAGTATTGTTAAATTTTACTGGTGAAATTAGTGGAAATGCAGGTTTTGAAAACCGTAGCAGCAAAGCTTCTACAGTCATAGTAAACCTTGGTGCGACACTAGACTTAACAAAAGCAGGATTAAGCTTACAGCCTCTCTTTCCAATCAATCCCAGCAACACCTATTCTTACAACGTTCCTAGATATGATGGTCGAACAGATTATGATGGTATTTCTGGCAGAAGCATTGGAGACTTAACTGCCTCACAATCTATCTCTAAGTTATTCACAGATACCCCATCACTGAGTATATTTACTGGTGCGGGAAATCTGGATTTCTTGTTCTCAGCTATAGCTACATCGACAGTCACAGGATCAGGTAATATAACTTCCTATATCAATACCTTAGCTAAAGGAAATCTGAGTGTGACATACGACTACGATGCTCCCAACCCGACTAGAGTACCTGAACCCTCCGCTTTACTTGGATTTGGACTAGTTGCTGGTTTTGGTCTGTTATCACAAGGCAAAAAAGCCCGATTTCAAATCTCAAAGTAATAGGGTTATAGAGTTAATGGCATTGTCAATCTGATAACCTTTTTACATTTATCAGCATTGAATATTTTGCGGTCAGTTTTACATCACTGACCGCTTTTTTTCGCCAATTCTTTATTCTCTGTAATCGGTAGTATTTTTAACTCATTATTTTTCAGTAGTTTTAACTTATATCTCTGTTTTTAGTCTAAACTCCAGATGTTTATTCAGCAAGCCCTAAGTAGGGAATAGGGAATAGGGAATATCTGACTCGGTGACTCCTGTTATAGTGGTATTAATGATGATTAGGAACAATATTTGTGTTTCCCCTCTACGATGAAAACCCCACCCGAATCACCCCATTTTTAACCTATGGGTTGATTGGAATGAATGTGATAGTTTTTCTCCATGAAGTCAGTTTATCAAATGCACAACTAGAACAATTCTTCGAATTGTATGCTGTAGTACCTCAAGAATTAACTACCAACTGGAGTGGAGAATGGACAACCTTATTTACCTCACAGTTTTTGCATGGAGGTTGGTGGCACTTGATATCAAATATGGTCTATCTTTGGGTTTTTGGTAACAATATTGAAGACCGTTTAGGACATTTAAAATATCTATTTTTTTATTTGACCTGTGGTGCTTTAGCTGCTTTATGTCAATGGTTTATTGGGATGAATTCTGATATTCCTTCCTTGGGCGCAAGTGGGGCAATTTCTGGAGTTTTAGGTGCATATTTAATCTGGTTTCCCCAAGCAAGAATTACCACTTTAATCTTTTTAGGTTTTTTTATCACTACAATTAATGTTCCGGCATTGGTAATTATTGGTATTTTCTTTATTCAAAATCTCATTTCTGGTTTTGCTAGTCTCCAAGCAGCAGCTAAGATGAGTGTAGAAAGCGGGGGAGTCGCTTATTGGGCGCATCTTGGTGGTTTTGTTTTTGGGACAATTTTTGCACTGGGAAATAGGGAATAGGGAATTGGTAATTGGTAATTGGTAATTGGTAATTGGTAATTGGTAATTGGTAATTGGTAATTGGTAATTGGTAATTGGTAATTGGGAGAAATTGTTTTTTAATTCTGAATTTTCAATTTTTAATTTTCCAACCTATTTCCTACTTGCACTAACTGATACTTCTGATGATGGTTCTACACTTTCCAGTTTTACCTCTGGTGTGGGGAATATGACTTCCGCTTCTGGTTCAGGGATTTGTACAGGGATATCCGCACCATTAATAATAGCTCCTAACAGATTGATTTCATAATCCATTAATTGATTAATGGTTTCACCCAGTAAATTTTCCTGTGTGTAGTTTGGCCGTGTTACTAACACCATCCCATCACTATAAGGCTGAATTAATAGGGGATCATTGGAAAAACCGAGAGTGCTAGTATCTAAAATTACGAAATCATAACGTTCCCGCACATCTTCCATGAGCCGTTTTACTTCGCTAGATTCGATAATAGCAGCGGAGTGACGGATAGGCCCGGGGCTAGGAATAATGTATAAATTTTCTATGTCTGGAACTATGCGAACACATTCACTCAAGCTAGAGTAATACTGTAACGGTTCTAGGGCAGCATCAGCATCAAGATTAACATTTAAGGATGCAGCACGGGATGGCGATCGCAAATCCATTTCGATAATCAAGGTTCTTTTCCCCGCACGAGCGGAAGCAATACCCAAGTTATAAGCACTGACTGTCTTACCTTCTTGACTATTAACGCTAGTAATCAACAGAACTTTAAAGTCTTTTTCACCAATTCGGCGCAAATTACTGCGGAATTTTTCATAAAACTCCAAATAGGGAGAATCTGAAGAAATCATGACTGGTATAGTATCTGGATGAAAATCATTCAATGGCATAATCGGTAATTCTCCCAACAATGCCACCTCTTTTTCCTTGAGGCTGTCGCGGATATCTTCCTTGGTTTTGAAAATTCCTTCTAGAGAGCCTAATAAGAAGATGACTCCACCACCAATAACAAGACCGACGAAAGAACCGATAGCTATAGTCAGAGGTACGCTCTTAGGTTTAACTACCTCAGCTATAGCTACTGGTAAACTAGCAATGCTCAGACTCGATACAGTTTCTGCTTCTGCTGCTTTAGCGTCTATTAGCTTGGCTTGCATTTGGTCATAAATAGCTTTTTTCAAGAGAATGGCGTTCTCTAAACGCGATCGCTCTAATTGCTTATTCGGTATGATTGAATAGTCCCTACGAAGATTTCCTTCTTCTTGGGCTTGCTGATTCAGTTGTTGTTGCAGTGTTTCCCGTTGAGTTTGCAAAGCCACCATTTGGTTAGCTAATGCCTGTCTAGTAGGATCTAAGCTACTTTGGGTACGAATCCCCATCAAATCACCTTGAAGAGGAGCAGCCACACCTACACCTCCCAACACCTCAGCAGCTCGTGCTTTTAACAACTCCTCAGCAGCATCTTTCTGACGCTGTAATTGCACCATTGTTGGGTGTTGCGGTCGTAAATCTTTTCTAAGAATAGCCATTTGTGATTCAACTTGATAAATTTGCGTTCGCAAATTAGCAATAATTGGATCAGCACTCAAGGCTGAAGCGACATAAGCCTGATTTACTGTTAACCCCAACTTATTTTCTAAGGATTTAATCTGGGCATCAATACCTGTAATAGTGAATGCAATTTGCCGTTGTTGATTCTGACTAGCTGTAATTCCAGTTAACAAACTGCCATTTTCTGCGGCTAATATTGCCGGTCGTTCTAAACGATCATATTGCTCTAATTTCCGTTCTGCTGCTTCCAGTTCTTTCTTGGCCTGTGGTACGCGTTCGTTAACTTTTTGAATAATAGCTTTTAATCTACTAGTATTAATTTCTGTACTCAACTTAACCATTGCTTGCATTAATTCTTGCAACACTTCCTTCGCTCTGTTCTCATTATTATCTTTATATCCCAATGTTATAGTTGTGGATGTTAATTTGCCCGTTCTATCTTTGGGAGGCATTTTTATAGTCACATTTCTAACAATGTTTGTGGGGTTTATCTTCAGCTTGGTTGCTACCAACTCAATTATTCGATTTGATAATAAATCTGTATCTGTCAATTCCTTTCCCTGTAACTGTATGTCAGTACCAGTTTTGGAGAAAGACACAGCCGGACCACTATAAGTTAACTCACCTGTGGCCGAGTAGTTTACAGGTGCATCTGGTAGCATTGCTACTACTGTTGAACCAATTACTGCTAAACTAAAACTGGCTAATCCAATCCATTTATACTTTTCAAAAGCAATAAGATAGCTTTTAACAATTGGTGGAGTCATAAAAATTCAAAATTCAAAATGGGAGAACCTGATTTTATAGCCCTTTCATTACTTTGATGTACCACGAAATAAACCGCTACCAAAGTTTTGAAAGAATGTGAGAAAGGACTGAACATTAAAGAATGGTTGAGTAATAGTATTGAGTAAGTTAGTAACTTTACCCACAAGATTGCGACCAACAACAATCACATCGTTGTCTTGTAGTGCCACATTTTGGGAAGCATCACCCGCCAGGGCTTTTTTTGCATCTAATCTTTGAGTAACAGCTTTGCCTTGTTCAGGATCAAAGCGAACTAAAGCAATATCACGAAGATTGGCATTATCGGGACTAATACCTCCTAAAGCATCTATAAATGTACTCCCATTGGGGAGAGATTGGGTAGCAATTCCTCCCGCAGCATAGTTTAACACCCGCACTTTAATCTGCTGTACAGCCAAAGTTGAACGAGAAACTAAATTTCGATCATAACCTTCATCCGTACCAACTTCCCGTTGTGGTACTATAATTGCATCACCATCTTGTAAACGCAAATTAGGTGGTGATGTGCCATTTTGCAAGGACGCGTATAAATCAATTTTTTGTGAGATGATCGAACCATCAGCTAACTGACGACGGACTTGCACTTGCCGCAAATCAGCCTTCACGGTTGAACCACCAGCCAATGGCAAGATATCAGTAATTCTGGGCATAGTCGCTGTCGCAGAATATATTCCTGGTCGAAATACCTCACCAGTAATAGTTAACTGTACAGGACGCATTCCCGACAGAGATACATCTACTATTTGATTAGCAGCAATTTTACTGAAAGCCAAGCGAATTTTTGCCTGTGCTTCTTCTATGGTCAAACCTTGGATGGAAATTTTTCCTAGTTGTGGCAAGACAATATTACCATCTATCCCAATAGCGGCTTGAAAACTTAAGTCTGAGCGTTGTCCTACTAGTGATAAAACTGTGATAGGATTAATAATATAACGGTCTAATTGGGAGCGAATTTTTGTTTCTGCTGCTCGCAAAGTTAAACCTTGTAAAGGCACTACTCCCAATAATGGCACGATAATATTACCTTCTGGATTAATTGCAGCTTGAAAGCTCAAATCTGGAAACCGCTGCACATTCAAACTAATTGAATCACCAATTCCTAAACGGTATGTCCCAGGAGGACGCTGTACAGCAACGCTAATTGTATCTCCTGGGGCTAAAAGATAACTACTAAATTGTGGTGAAATTTCGTTGTTTGTATTTGTGGGTCTGACATTAGCACTTTCCGGTGGTGAGGGTAATGACTGTAAAGGTGGTAAATTCTCCGCTAAAGCAGGACGCAAGGATGTTGCCATTTGAACAGTTATTAAACACAGGAAACTAAATTTACGCATATTAAAACTAGTAAATATCAACATTAGTCAAAGAGCTTTTAATTTAGTATTAACACTATTTTTTATACTTTGGGAATTTTCTCAAGATATCTTGATGAAAAATCTAAATTTACAAAACCTCTGTGATTAAAGCTTTCTGCACAGTTTCACCTAGTGACTGAACCTCATTCCAAGATGTTTCCACTTGTCCCAAAGGCTCTATAGGTAGTAAAATAGTAACCGCTACCCAATAAATACGCCGCTGCTGCAATTGTGCTAATTGATCTGCAACAAACCAGTTAAAAGGTATTGTACTACCACTATTCGGCATTGCATACCATTGTAAAACAGCAAAGGTTTGCTCTTTTCTGGCAGCACGGAAAAAATTAGCCGCAATTTTAATTGTCGCATTTACATCTTCTTTTGAGGGGTTTTTAACAGTAAATTCCCGCAGACTATCTTGAGCTACATCCCAATTTCCCCAGTTATTCACATCTGTCCATTCTATCTCAGGTTCATCTCTAGGTCCGTTTTGCGGAAACAAAAGTAACATAGCCTCCTTAGAAGTTCCCTGTTTCTTCATGCGTTGCCAAGACCATTTGTGTTCACCAATTGCCTGTTGGGATTGTTCAATAATTTGCCACCCAGGCAGACTTAATCCGGCTTTGTGGATGCGTTGTAACTGATTGAGATTGGTAACTGGTGGTGGCTGTTTCCATTGCCATTTTCCTGTTATATATCCAGGAACTGCTCCCACAAATAATAGTAGTAATAGTAACATTAATACCACTGCTTGATACCAGTTCTGTTGTTTAAGAAACCTAAATGGGGAAATCATAGTTGTCAGTTGTCAGTTGTTATAGGACTAATATTTGATTTCTGAAATATACGTAGGGTGGGCAATGCCCACCATAGGGGGGTTTTGGTGGGCATTGCCCACCCTACACTACTTAAAAGTTTTCAAATATCATTTATGATTACTTCCGTTGTTAGTTGTCAAACTTCCTCCCTTGTTTCTAGTTAATCTGGGAAATCAGTATCTAGTTCTACTGCAAAATAGCTATTCAGCCAATTGAGTAGAGGTATTAATGATAACAGCATACAAGCTGAATATAAATCGCCACCCCAACCCTCATGCAGCCAGATAAAAGCTCCTTCATTGCCTGTACCGTGAAAGAATGCTAGAAAAGTATTACGAATAATATTAGCAGTTACACTGATAATAACAGCAGCAGATAAAAATATCGTACTGATACGACGTGAAGATAAAGCCTCTGTCCAATAAAGTAACATTAAGCTAACGTAGAGGGTAGTTAATAACATCTTTAGCCCTGCACAATAGGGAGCAACTTCCACAATTCTTCCACTTACATATATATTTATACCCTTTACATTCACATCTATACCCATTTGATTGAGAATAAACCCGACTGTACCAGCGATAAAGCTTTGTAAAGGAAATGTGTAAGGAGCGATGATGTATGGTAAGGCTGTGGGAGTAGCTAGAAATACTAATACGAGGGAAAAACCCTGTAATTTTAAACCGGGAATACCTTTTAACCACAAGCAGATTCCAGTCAGTATAGCAGGTAAAGAAAGGTTTACCCATTCAGCCACACCACTTAAGTAAAATCCTGCGCCGACTATTAATAATAATAAACCGAAAGGATTGTTATTATCTGGAAGACGTTGCCATTTTTTCCGGTTTAACCAGCTTAGGTAAAATGCAAATGGTATCCCAATAATACCATGGCTGAAATATTCGTGTTCTGTACTAATATTTTTGTGTAACCAACCATCTACCCAGTGGATTAATATCGGTGCATAAAGTAGGATTAAAATTCCTATGATTCCGAAGCTTAAAAGTTGTGCTGTGTTGGTTTTTTTTACCTGTTGTGGAAATGTCATATTGATGATTGATAATTGGCAAAATGCAAAAGGCAAGAGTAAATATCCCCTATGCTCCTGTTCCCTTTCCTATGAATCAAATAGGACTCCTATAGTAGAGATAACCTCTGTGATTTGATCACTATTCAAACCAGGATACATAGGTAAAGATAGTATTTGTAAAGATAGGTTTTCTGCATGGGGAAAATCGCCTTTTTGATAACCTAAATATGTGAATGCTGGTTGCAAATGACAAGGGATTGGGTAATGAATTCCTGTTTGAATTCCGGTTGCTGTTAGTTGTGTTTGTATTTGTTCGCGGGTTAAGGGACAAGATTCATCTATTTTGATCACATAAAGATGATAAACATGACCTGTACCACTTTGGTTTTCTATAGGCAGAATTCCCAGTGATGCTAAAGGTGCTAGTTTTTGATTATACTCTTTGGCAATGGTAAAGCGATCGCTATTCCACTGCCCTAAATATGGTAATTTTTGTTGTAAAATAGCTGCTTGTAGAGTATCTAAACGGCTATTAGTTCCCGGTTCTATATGAACATACTTTTGAGAACAGCCATAATTTCTTAAACGGCGGACTTTTGCGGCTATATCTGCGTCTGCTGTTAGCAGTATTCCCCCGTCTCCCAAAGCTCCTAAATTCTTGCTAGGATAAAAACTAAAGGCTGCGGCTTTTCCCACTGCACCGGCTTTATATCCCTCTCTTTCTGCCAGATGTGCCTGGGCTGCGTCTTCAAAAATGATCACTTGATGGGTATGGGCAAAATCTAATAACTGGTTAGGTGATACCATTTGTCCATAGAGGTGGACAGGGATAATGGCTTTAGTTTTGGGTGTAACGGCTTTTGCGGCCGCTTCTAAATCAATTAAGGCTGTTTTGGGGTCGCAATCTACTAAAACTGGCTTTGCTCCTGTTTTTAGCACGGCAATTAATGTAGCGACAAAGGTATTAGCTGGTAAAATTACTTCATCACCAATGCCAATATTACAAGCTTCTAACCCCAGAGCTATGGCATCTGTTCCTGATGCTACCCCAACTCCGTATTCTGTACCCGAGGACTTTGCAAAGGCTGTTTCAAAATCTGATACTGCTTGTCCTAAAATGAAATCACCTTTTATCAATACATTCTCTATTGCTTGGTGCAGTTGAGATTGAATTGGCTGGTGTTGAAATTTCAAATCAACAAAAGGAATTTTTACAGTCATTTTAATTAGTGGTTGAGTAGCCTAAAAAACTCTAGCAGCATTCCTAGTTCCCCGACTTCTCTAAAAAGAAAGTTAGTGTTCTAGTTGTTCAATAAGTAAAATAACTGATATCTAACTATTGATACTCATAATCATATACCAGAGAATAGAGAACAGGGAATGGGTAAGACACAAAAAGGGGAGAAAATTCTTAACCACTAACAACTGACAACAGCTATATCAATTATTGCTTTAGGTGCGGCTCTTTTCAAAAGACGGTATACTGAAAGGGAGTAAATTAGAAAATGCTTGTAGAACAAAGGTATTGAAAAAATTTCCCTGTTGAAAAACAAGCACCAGAAAGAACTAGAGTCAGAGGATAGCCCAGAGGCATGGAAGCATCTACCGTAAAAGAAGATATATTTTTCCTGGAAGCACCTGCATAACAAAAAAGCAGATACCCGTAAAGACTTTTTGCACAAACTATCCACTAAGATTGTTAGTGAAAACCAAGCTATTGTCTTCGAGGATTTAAATGTCTCAGGAATCGCCCCTTTAGGTCGGTGAGTATGTCAAAGATAAGGTATTAGGTCTGGGATAAGTAAACACTATTATCGGTTATGTCGCCTATCTCTCTTGTGACTGAAATTGCCAACTGAGAATTCTGCTCGACAACCATTTTTCACCCAAATACGATTTCGGTTATAATCCCAATTTCCACTACAACTAGCATTAGATAATTGCCTAACCAGCGTTACCTTATCTGTTGTGGGTATTACACAACTGGTTCTCTGATTATTCACGCTTTCACAGGTGATTATTTCTTCAGCTAAAGCTGGGGTAGCAATGCTCAAAAGGGTAGTAATGCTAATACTGGACACTATAAGAGTAGCAGCCATGATTGGAAGACGTGCGACCATAGTAAATTTATGCTCCGTGGTGGATAAAATGTTATAAAAATTGCTTGCTTGGTGTTTGTTAAATCCAAGCTATGCTAATCATAAAATTTAGATACGGATAATCACATGGGTCAAAAGTCATGAATCTATTTGTGATTAAAGTCATAGCTTGGCCCAAAGTAACAACAAAAGGCTGTAATTATGCACTAAATTACTGATACACAATCTCTACTAACGTTGTTTCTTTGAACAAGATAAAGGATAACGTTTGCCTCTCCAGGTTGTCCAACCGATAGCTTGACCCGATTTAGGATTATATTTTAAAAACCAGTTGTCTAGGACTTACTCATTGACAAAAAACATGATCTATAAACTCTAGATCATGCGATCGCTATTAAGATAAATTTTTTCTGTGAACATATTGATTGTATACACAATTGGGGAATCCTTAGAAATATGAAGGAATAAGCTCTAGAGATTATTCAAATTAACATATCAAGTAGTTATCAGGGTAATAATGACAATGCCAAGTTCAGAAAATAAATTATTTACTCCCCAAAATGATTGGAATTCCATAACCACAAAAGAACAACAACGACTGGAAGCTTTGTCAAGATTGGGTTTGCGACAGTCAGAAATGATTCCGGTATTTGAAGAAGCTACCCAAATTGCTGCTCACTTTTTAGAAGTGGAAATTTCCATTTTGGGATTTATTGATCAAAAATTTCATTGGTTCAAATCAGCGGTGGGCTTATCTCGGTTAGGATTAATGAATGATTTGGCTCGCAACCGTCAACTTTTGCGTCGGGAGTCATTTTGCTCTCAGGTAGTAGAAACTTCGCAATTTCTGGTAATTAATGATATAAGTAAAGAAAAGAATTCCATCATTAAAGAAAGTAAGTTGGTAAGTAATTATGGGATTCGTGCATATATAGGAGTGCCTCTACTTGATGCAGCGGGTAACTGCTTAGGTACATTGGCAGTTATGGCTCGTCAGCCTCGTAATTTCACAAATCGTGATATTGAGTTTTTACAAGTTACTGCGCGTTGGAGTATGAGTGAATTTGAGCGCAACCAATTATTAGAAAACAAGCGAGAAATAGACAATACTCCATCTAATCTCAAATTTTCACTTCTAGAAGAGCAAATAATTGATTTGCAAATTGCTCCTTTTGCTAAAGACACAGATTTAGATTTTAGTCAACAAATTAAACTAGGACTTTTAAACCAGCTAACTCAAGAGTTACGGACACCTTTAACATCTATATTAGGTATGACTGGTGTTCTAGAAAGGGAAATTTATGGTCCTTTAACAACTAAACAGAAAGAATATCTAGAAATCGTTCAACACAGTGGACGCTATTTACTTTCTTTAGTGAATGAAATTACTGAATTAGACGTAACTAATGAAAATTCTCATCTGCTAAATTTAGTTCCTGTAGATATTGAAATGCTCTGTAAACAGGCTATCAATACTTTAGAAGATTTAGTTATTCGTCGTCAGCAAAATATTCGCCTATCTATAGAACCCGGATACAATCGTCTTTTATCTTTAGATAAAGATAAGGTGCGGCAAATTTTGTATAATTTGATTTTCAGCGTGATTCAAGTTTCTCCTATGGGTAGTATAGTGAGAATTCACGTTGCTTATAAAGAAGATACTTTATGTGTTACTGTGTGGGTATCTCACCCTTGGTTAGGAGATGGTATTACTGATTGTGATTCTTACTTCCATAGCAATTCCTCTCAAATAGAAGCTGTGGTAGATGAGTGTACAAATGATTATGTTCAGCCGGAAAATCCCCTAAAATCACCTCATTCTTACTCAGATATCTTCGATAATAGTTTATTCGAGAAAGCTGGGAAGTTATCTGGTAATGTTTCTCGTGAAAAACTAGGACTTTTATTAAGTTGTCATTTAGCAGAATTACATAGTGGACAAATTTCTATTCAAGGTTCACCAGAATCAGGATACCGTTATGTGCTATCTTTACCACTAAAATTTGCAACTTCTTCAACGTCTGAATCATAATTTTTATGATGAATGTGATTTTTATGATTCATCTCTCTTGTGGGGAAAAGGTAGTCAAAAAATCAGACAAATCAGATAAATCACACAAATCATAGTTTAGATGAATGTGATTTTTATGATTCATCTCTCTTGTGGGGAAAAGGTAGTCAAAAAATCAGATAAATCAGATAAATCACACAAATCATAGTTTAGATGAATGTGAT
>CAINGU010000105.1 GCA_903848645.1 uncultured cyanobacterium
AATTTGGCGCTGTTTCTACTAATTTTGGTGCAGAAACTTTATCTTTATTAACTGGAATTTCTGGTATTTGTCCGAAAAGATTCTTAGCTGGTAGGGAATTTTGTGCTGTTTCTACTAATTTTGGTGCGGAAACTTGGTCTTTATTAATTGGAATTTCTGGTATTTGTCCTAAAATATTCTTGGTTTGGATTCCTTGGATTCCTTTGATATCTTTGTTTTCTTTTGGTTGCTTTTTCCGCTGCACTCCACTATTCTGCTGGACAACATGAGTCAATTCATGTGCTAATAACTCAATTCCATCCCTACTACCAGGATTGTACGCTCCCTGTCTGAAAAAGATATCTTGCCCTGTAGCAAATGCACGAGAATTTAATGATTGATTTAATTGATCTGATTCTCCATCCGCATGAATTTTCACTCCACCAAAATCAGCGCCAAAAGCCTCTTCCATTGGCTCTCGGATATTATCTGCTAATGCTTCCCCACTACCCTTTTTACTATTAATACTCTCTTCCACATTGACAGGAGCAGATTTGGTTTCATTCCCTTTCAACTGTACTGTTTGTGCTGGTTCTGGTGAGACAATTGGATTTCCCAAGAATTCATATTTCCTAGATGAGTTTTCAAATCTAGGTGATGGTAGTAATGATTCTTGGTGTGGTGGTGGGGTTGTTCCTGGTGGATATAGGGGGACATGGAAAAGGCTAATTCCTGGGTGTTGAGAAGCCTCTTCTACCTGTTCTGAGTCTGCATTTTGAAGTTTTGGTTCTTTTGGGGTATCAACGTCGAATATTCGCGCCTGGAAGGGATTTGGTGCAGAGGTGTGATTTTGGCTAGTTTTTGAGGGGTTGGCGGTTTCACGACTCTGCATGGTTATACCTAGAATTCCATCGGTACGCTTTGTTTTTATTTTGGCATCTTTTCGCTTTTCTGTATAGGCTTTGTGTTAAAAAAGTTTAGATTGGTAAAAAGGATTCCCAGCGATATCTTTAATTAAAACAGCAAATGTTCCTAATGTATCAATTGCCGCTTTAGCCGCAGATATAGCTCCCTGCACTGCTTTGCTGGCAATATCCACTGCTAATAAATAGCCTTTCTCTAGCAATCCTAAAGCAGCATCTAGTCCCTTTCCTAAGAGGTTCAGGGCGACTTGAACTCCTTTTTTGAGGTTTTCCGCCAGAGCATTTACTGCTGTTTCTGCGGCTTTAACAGTGGCTTTAATCGCATTACGGAAGCGATCGCGCATTTCTGGGAATGCTGCTAATAATACATCGCCAATTGCGATCAAGGCATCTCCCACCCGTAACTATTGCTGAAGTCAATTTTCAAGCAAATACAAATATGGATTAATTGCAAAGAACTCTGTATTATCGGGTGTAAAAATTAGTTGATGAATTTGATGCTCAATAATAGATTTTTGACCTGGTTGGATATCAGAAACATTAAGATAAATTCCACTTTCCCAGATTTGACCATCCTGTGTCAGATTTTTTGTCCTCATCCCAATAATTAGCTTTTGTAAGACCATATTTGAGTTATTTATGAGTTCAAGTTTAACTTTTCTACTTGAATTAAATTCCATAACTTGCCATTGAAATTGTTTTGTTGCTTCCATTATTGCCTTTTCTTCATCTGTTAATATCTTGCCTGTTTGTAAGATATCGTTCCATTCTTTTTCAGAATATGATCGACGCATATCTGTACATCTCATAATCAACCATTCTTCAAAGCTATCAGCTACTTTTTCCAAACTATCTTCAGTCCATTCATAAATAGATGATTCTTGTTCTGATTGCAACTGTGAACAAATAAAATATGCCTTAGCATCATCAAAGTATCCGAATAGGAAGAGTTTTTCTCCATTATTCAGAGTTTTTTCTTGTGGAAGATTCAATACACCTACTTGATAATAGTTATTTCTTCGGTATAATTTTGCACCACCAAATTTGGTAATGAACTCCAGATAGGATGGAGGTAAACACGATATCCATTCTGTGTATGTATCAAGAATCTTCCCAGCTTTAATACCCTCAATAATATGAAATTTTGGTGTTTTAATTTCTGAAATTTCTTTTTCTAACCATTCGTACATAGTTCTTTATACCTCTCTACCGTAAATAAAGTAAGTTTCTAACCTTCATTAAGTTTAATAGATATTTTCTGCACAAGTTATAAAATTCTTATGTATCAATAACAAGATTATCATTTATGATGATATCTCAATAACGTTTATTTGTCCTAATTTCTCCTTTTACTACAAAACCTTTGCTGATCTGTTTTACCAGTAACGGGATTGGGAATCATGTGTTCGGTGTTAGGATCTCCAAATTTTTGCTCAACAACCATCGGATCTCCTCCATCCGCTAGTGGTCGTGGGTGGGATGCTCTAGCCGGTTGACCTGTAGCTTTATCTATTGGCCATTTTTCACCTGTTCTCTCTTCCCATCTTCTTCTGGCTTCTAGTTTACGATTTTTGAAATACTGCCTTGCTTTTTCAAGTTCTTCAGGTGTGCCAACTTGTCCTAATGGCAATTCTTTGATAATTCTCGGATCTGTAATAGGTTCTCGTTGTTTACCTTTTCCAGTAGTATAATCATTATCAATGATATGATCACTAGCAATCATGTGAATAGTATAGTGACCTGGAACTGTTTTAGGTCTTGCAACAAATTTATTAATCCAAGTATATTTACTCTTAACACTCGCATTTAACAACCCAATTAAAGCTGGCACAGGAGTATTAATAGCATCATTAGCTTCTGTGATAGCTTTCGCTGTTGTTAATGCCATAGGTAACTGACTAGCTTTTTTAGTTGCATTATCAACGTTGGTAGCTGCTTTTTTCTGTGGATTGATTTTACTAGCAAGATCATCTAATACT
>CAINGU010000106.1 GCA_903848645.1 uncultured cyanobacterium
ATTGCTACTTCCTGCGTCTAAAGTTAAATCTCCACCATTAACTTTATCATTGTAGGTTTGATTTCCGGTGGTTGTCACATTACCATTTAATTGTGTTGTCCCACCTGCATTTGTGGTTAAACTTCCAGCATCAACTTTTTGTAATGTAGTTGTTCCTGTACTATTAATAGTTAAATTTCCTGTACCGATATTGACATCGTTACTAAAAGTAAAGTCATTGCTTCCTACATCAATTGTAAGATTACCAGTACCAGTTAAGGTATTATTGAAAGATATACCTCCATTTCCTGTGAGTATGGAATTACCAACAAAACTTACATCATCATTGTAGGTTTGATTTCCTGATGTAGTGACATTACCATTTAATTGTGTTGTCCCACCTGCATTTGTAGTTAAACTGGTGGCAGTAATTGCTTTTAATGATGTTTTTCCTGTACTATTTAATGTTAAATTCCCAAAAGTTCCTGTATCTGCAAAGGTAATATTGCTACTTCCTGCGTCTAAAGTTAAATCTCCACCATTAACTTTATCATTGTAGGTTTGATTTCCTGATGTAGTGACATTACCATTTAATTGTGTTGTCCCACCTGCATTTGTAGTTAAACTAGTGGCAGTAATTGCTTTTAATGATGTTGTTCCTGTACTATTTAATATTAAATTCCCAAAAGTTCCTGTATCTGCAAAGGTAATATTTCCAACACCAGCATCAAGTGTTAAATCTCCACCATTGACTTTATCATTGTAGGTTTGATTTCCTGATGTAGTAACATTACCATTTAATTGTGTTGTCCCACCTGGATTAGTTGTTAAACTTCCTACGGTAATTCCTTTTAATATTGTTGTACCTGTACTATTAATAGTTAAATTTCCTGTACCGATATTAACATCTTTATTTAAAGTAAAGTCATTGCTTCCTACATCAATTGTCAGATTACCAGTACCAGTTAAATTCTGATCAAAAAGTATGCTATTACCTGTTAATATTGAGCTACCAGCAAAATTAACATTATCATTATAAATTTGCGTACCACCTGTGGTAGTAATATCTCCATTAAGTTGGGTTGTACCACCTGTATTGGTAATTAAACTAGTTGCTTTGACTATGTTGAAAGTTGTTATTCCTGTACTATTTGCGATAATCTTTCCTAAAGTTATACTATCTCCAACACTATTTGTGAATGTAATATTTCCACTACCAACATCAAGAGTTAAATCTTTATTACCAGTAACTTTACCACTAAATAGTATATTTCCTGATGTACCAGTATTTAAACTTGAATTAGCACCAAGAGTAACATCTTTGGTAAAAGTAATATTTTGATTATTGGTTGTGATATTATTTTTGAGGTTTGTATTACCATCCAAGGTAATAGCAGCATTATCTGTACCAGTAATTGTACCATCAACTGTTATAGTACCACTAGTAGATTTAATTGTAGTAGGATCTTTAAAACTAACTGCATTAATGGCAATATTACCAGAACTATTATTGATATTAATACTACTAAAACCATCTTGCAAAAATCCTATTTCTGTGGTAGTTAAATTTAAATCGGCTGTATTAGTATTATTAGCAGCACTAATAGTAATATTTTTATTAGCTGTAAATGGTTGTAAAGTTAAACTTCCTGTTCCTTTAACATTATCACTAAAATCAATTTCATTACCAGTTAAACTCACATTTCCTAATGGTGTGTGATCACCAACTTTACCACTAAAGCTAATTTTACCTGTACCAGCATTAGCAGTTAAATCACTATTCTGTCCAGTTTTACTATTAACATTTCCAGTAAAATTAATATCACCATTATTACTATTAACTATACTAGATCCAGTCAGAGTAGTATTTCCCAACTTAATTAATGAATTAGTCGTACTAACTGTACCGGAAATATTTGTACCACCTAATGCAGCAGTTGTATCTACTCCTCCTATGAAGTTAGTATTACCTGCTAAAGTTATTATCCCTGTATTAGTAAATATGGTATTATTAGCAATAGAATTTGTTCCTCCCAGAAAAGAAACATTATAAGGTTTATTTGCTGTAATTAAAGTATTACCGACAGTAAGATTATTATTAAAAGTAATTGTTCCTGTAGTGTCTTGAATAGTTAATTTAGCAACATTAACACTATTACTAAAAGTTGTACCACCACTATTAACAATTGCTATTTCTCCTGCACTGCTAATTGTTCCATTAACTGTAATAGGTTGAGTAGTGCTATCTAAATTAATTTTACCAGTACCAGCTTTTAAATCACCTGCTAAATTCATGGTATTTGCATTTGTACCACTACCATATTTTAAGGCAATATCACCATTACTTGTGCTGGTATCAATTGTTTTTCCAGATGCTAAGGTAATACTTGCATTTCCACTATCTCGGTTAGCAGAGACAGCACTAGTATCATTTGCTGTTGCTGAAAAATTACCGTTAATCTTAATATTATCATTAAGAGCTATAGAACGTCCAGCTTGAAATGTTAAATCATTAGTCTTGTTATTATTAGAACTATCAATAGCATTATTTACAGTAATATCATTATTAGCTTGTAAAACTAAATTATTATTTTTTAAATTGTTAACAATATCACTAGGACTAATAGTAACATCTGTTGTTGGATTTTTGGTAAATAAATCATTATTATTGATATTATCACTACCACTGGTAGCAATAATAATATTTTTCGGATCTAAAAGTAATGTACCTTTTTGTCCTTGTGCTGCTGATAAATTAACATTACCTTGAAAACTTAAATTTTCCTTTCCTGAAACTTCCGCAAAACCACCATTACCACCATTAACTCCACCTTGACCAGATATATTACCTTTAAATGTTGTACTATCATCTGCCCAAACTATGGTTTTTCCGCCATTACCCTGATTAATTGCATCGGTTTTAATGGTAGAATTTTCGTCCACAACGGTAATTTTAGCATTTGGTACTGTTCCTTTGCCTTGATAATCTCCACCTATTAATACTGTACCACCACCATTATTACCAGATGCGTTAATATTACCACCAATTACTCCTACTTTATCTCCTATAATATTAACTGTTCCTCCTTGTTGACCAGAAACATCTAAATTACCACTAGCGATCGCAGTTCCTGGATCTTTGGGAATAATGACATCATTAACAGCTAGTTTGACACTACCATCAGCATTAGTTACCAAGCCTAAATTATAACCAGCACTACCAGTAGTTAATAAATCAGGCAAAGACTTAATTGGTATTACTACATTATTTGGTAAATTGTTATCAGATGTAATCGGTTGAATATCTAAACTTAATAAATGGCCAGGACTACTCAGACGAACTAAATTTTGTCCAGGAACAGCAGCAAGCACTATCTGTCCTTCAGAAGCTGAAATTGTTCCAGTATTAACCACTGTTCCAGCTAATAAGGTAATACTGTTACCAGAAAATACCTCAATATTTCCAGCATTAATAATTGAACCTGGTTTTGCCATGGTGAACGCAAAAGCATTCGGATCACCAATCAAATTACTATAATTATTTGCACCAAAAGCATTGAACCAATTGTTTCCAAAGGAAATTCCATTCGCAGTTGTAGCTGTAAAGTTAGCAGGGAGATTTAACCTAGCATTAGCACCAAAAACAAATCCAGCAGGATTCATCAAAAATAAGTTACTATTACCTCCGATCACCTGAATTAAACCATTAATTCGGGAAACATCTCCACCCACTATTCTGCCTAAAATATTACGAATTTGCGGATTGGAAAAAAAGTTGGCAGTTTCTCCAGAATTAAGATTAAATTTATCAAAACTGTGAAATAAATTAGCAGCATCACCAGAAGTTGTACCACCTTGAATATTTAACTGATTACCGTGAGGAGTAACAGTTGTTCCCGTTCCATCTCCGGCTGGTGTAATAGATTGAGCTAATAATGCTGGTATATTGGGAGAAAGGAAACTGGCAAATACACCGCCCAAAACAGCAATGAAAGACAAATAATAAGATGGTAAACAGAAACATTTCATAATTTCTTAGCTGTATTGTTTTCCAGAATTTAAAGAATTAGTAAATCTAAGATATACTTTGATGAAAAAAAGAAATGACATGAAATAATATAGAAACTTTTGATTATGTTAGAACCCGAAAGGAAAGTACAAATGGTTATATGAGTTTTTTTATCTCTTCTACCCAGCGCAGTCTTTCCGTATGTTCCAGGTTTAAAATTTCTTCTCTAGACCAGTGAAAATTGAGAGCAATAAAAGCTACCTCTTGATACATTTGTGCCAAAGGGTAGCCTAACACTCCCCCTCACTCAACCAACCTCCAGTAATAGGTTGATTAATCTGATCATAAAGTTCTTGTAAATATATCAAATCCACTAAAAACAATTGTTCTAATAACTTTGGTGTTATTTGAGAAAGATGACCTAACTCAATAATTACCCTAGATAAAGTCACTAAAACCCCATATTCTGCAAACTTTTGAACTTCGGCATCTTGCTGAATGATAATTTCATCTTTACCAGTAGCAGATCGCATTTTTCCATAGCGATGAATCTCATCACTAGAATCAATCAATCCTTTTGGGAGAATAAAGGAAAATTCTCGGTAAGACATTTTTCTTTTTCCTAAAAAAATGATATTAAATTCATGAAACTGAGTTTAACTAGGTGGAACTTTAGCTTCATTATTTTCATCTAACCCATTAATTTGCCGATAAAACTTCTGAAGATAACTGAGATCAGCCGCAAAAAGATTCTCAATTACAGCCGGGCTAACATCATCCAAAGCCCCTAAACGAGTAATTACACGGGAAAGAATAATTACTGTTGCATAAGCTGGGTTAGATTTGACTCTAGGGTCACGCATAGGAACGATTTCATCCATAGCGCGGGATAATCTCATAATCCCGGTGCGGTGAACATTGCCATCGGCATCTAGATATCCTTTAACTAGGTTAAATTCAAATTCTGTTTGCATCATCTGATTTTATTTAACCCTAATGAATTCATCAACAGCTAATTCTACTTCTTCAATCTCAAATTCATTACTACCAGCTTTAACACCAGAAATTTTGTATTTAACAGGCCATGCTCCGATAAATCTGTACCGAGCTTGTTCTTGTGCGCCTTGATCGTAAATAATCAAGTCACCATCTCGTTTCTGTTTAGACCAATTCCCCTGTTCTACTGCTTTTAACCAGTTCCACATGGCGAGTGATATCGTTAAACCTCGACGCAGAGTGATGTTATCACTTTTAGAATTACCAGGAATTTTAGTTCTAACTACTCTTCCATACTTAGCAGTATCATTTTTGCCCCATTTTTGAGGGGTGACTTCGGCAATTTCAATCACTTCTTGAGAGCGCTGAAAACCCTGACATTCCATAAAGTAACCGTCAATATCATCTTGTGAACCGGGGATGTCATTGAGTTTAATTTCTAAATAAAAGCGAGAAGCAGTAAGATACTCAAATTTTGGTGCTGCCATTATGTCACCCCCTCAAAAGTAAATGATTAAATGAGTTATTTAACTCGATGCATATTTTCGTAAACAATAACTACAGTTTCTGTTGCTAAATTAGTGCTACCTGCTTCTAACTTAGAAGACTTATAACTTTGGGGCATGATCCCTTTTATGTTCCATCGGGCTGCTTCATCACCGCCTTGATTATAAAGAATAATAGAGCCAGTTTTCCGTGAACCTTTACTTTTTGTTCCTCCGCCTTTAATTGGCTCAGAATGGGATTCTTCATACCATTTCATGAGACGATCATCTTCAACCGTACTCACAAATTCTACTGTAAGTTTACCATTGCTGACCCCAGTAACTGTTGCCTGCATTTGGCTTTTGCCACCTTTACTGACACCGAGAGGTTTCTTATCCCCAGCAGTTTCTAAAGTAATCTGAATACCACTGACTTTTTTGACAATTAGGTCGTCCAAACCATCAAACTGAACATAAAACTTGGAACTAGCAAGAAGTTCACCAGATGCCATAATTAACTCCTAAAACTTGATTGAAGTTTTTGATCGGACTACAGATGCGTGTTACTTAACTCGATTAATTTGTTCGCAGACAATTTCAAAAGTTTCAAAGGCTAAATCTTTACTTTCAGCAGATAAATCTCCCATTTTATAAGATTTAATCCAGCCATTAGTGATATTCCAACGTAAAACTTCTTTGTCCTCGGAATCATAACCAACAATTGAGCCATTTTTACGATTTGACGACCACTTGCCATCACCCCCTTCACTAGCTGGCATTGTTGCTTTCATCCAGTTATAAAATTCCATATCTCCTTCTGCTAAAAAAACCTCAATTGTAAAGTTGGGGTTCTCTTCATATCCTCCAGAAGTTGATTGCCATAGGCTTTTGCCACCTTTAGTTGAAGCCAGTGGTTTTTCATGTCCAGAAGTTTGTCCAGAAAAATTTACTTCTGTTACACTCTTGACCATCTTTTGTGTGTGTCCATCGAATTCAACATAAAATCGACTGGTAGGAATTGGTTTCAATTCAGCCATTTTTCACATCCTCTTTGAATGGGGATTTTTATTTTGGGGTGTAATTATTCCAGCGAATTACAATAAACTGTATCACCGACGGAAATGATCAAAACCAGCATTAAAATTCGTTGTCAGATTTATTTTTGTGAAGGGTTTGATCAAAAACCGTTGTAGGAGATAAATCTAAAGTTTATCAGGATCAACTACTCATTAGGAGACCACTGACTAACACGGAAAATCACAAATTCAGCGGGTCGAACTGGAGAAACTCCAACTTCCACATAGAGACGACCCATCATCATTGTATCTGGAGTATTAATATCGCCATCACATTTGACATAAAAAGCTTCCCCAGGCGTAGCTCCAAATAAAGCTCCTTCTCGCCAGAGTCTTTCTAGGAAAGTGCTAACTGTGCGTTTTACTCGTTCCCAAAGATCCATATCGTTAGGCTCGAATACTACCCACTGAGTCCCATTTTCAATAGTTTTCTCAATGTAACTCACCAAGCGACGAACGCTGATATAACGCCATTGAATATTGTCTTTTTCTACTAAAGTTCTCGCACCCCAAACTTTATAGCCACGGCTAAAGTTACTAAAGTTACGAATACAGTTGATACCTTCGGGGTTGAGTAACTGTTGTTCCCGCATATTGGTATCGTAGGCAATACCCAAAACTCCTCTAGGGGTTTCATTGGCTGGGGCTTTAAAAATTCCGCGATCTTCGTCAGTCCGAGACCAAATACCCATCATGTGACCACAAGGTGGGATTAATATGGGTTTACCTTTGTCACGAGGATTGGCTACTTTAATCCAAGGATAATAAAGCGCACCAAACATGGAACGGCGATTGAATTGCTTTAACCACTCAGCTACATCTTGAGGTTTTTGCTGATCAGGTGCAACGGCGCGGTTGTTATTTTTGCCTGGTTTAACTGGTGGTGCATCTAGAACTACCATCCGAAAAGCTGGTCCTGGAAAAGAGTTTTCACAGTTGCTAATCATGGCTTCCATGACACCATGAACTTGCTCTAAATCAATCAAGTTTCTTTGATAAAGTAGCATCAAGTCTGGACAGGCAATGATAGCAATTTCGTCAATTTCAAAATTACCTTGTATCCCTGCGCGATCGCCTTTTTGCCCCTGTAAATCACGGATTTCATCACCCAAGCTAGTAATATAAGCGCCACCGGTTACTTCGTATTGACCATTTTTAGGACGGCGGCTAAGAGGACTACCTACACCTGGAGTACATATATCATTAACTGCTACATAAGGATTATCTTGAAGAGCAGTAATCACATAAGTGCTGGATTGAGCTTCTGGTGAAGATTCTGGAGTTTGATAGTTAAGAAGATTTTCAAACTTCTCTAGGATTTCGTCACCCTCTTTGATAATCAGCGTAAAGTATTGACCACTATCCACAGGAGGTTTGTAATCAGCGCCAGGATTTTCTGGCTCACTGGGCTTACCATCAGTAATGATGATCTGAATCCGATTAACATTGATAGGATTACTATCCTCAGTATCACTACCAGGAAGAGCAAGGACTTGTGACTTGAGATTAAAAGCTAACGCAGGTTTACCACCAGAAGTTAATACCTTAGTTGCAATATCTTTGGCCTCTGGTTCTGGAGAACCAGGTAGTTTTGTGCCAATACTCGTAACCCAACAGCGCCCACCTCCATTCAAAAACCAGCCCTGTACGGAAAAAGGCAAATAGGCTCCAAAGTCTGTAAACCCATCAGAATCAAGTTTGGCAAAGTATTGTCTATATTGCTCCCAATTAGTAATCATGATTGGTTTGAAAAGTTCCGCATCACCTCGAACATCTTCGGTAAAACCAATAAATCCAGCGACATTCATGCTGATGCCTTCCAGGGGACGACTGCCCCGATCTACCTCTTCAACATAAACTCCAGGAGCAAAATAATCTAATGCCATGAGTAGTCATCCTCCATTAGGTATCTAGTCAGTAATCCGAAACATTAGCGCGAAAAATACTTAAAACACAGTTTAGTTTAAAACTGATCTATATGGGAAGAAGTGTAAAAATATCTTTGCAAAAGTAATCTCATGTTCATATACATACATTAGATTATACTCTTTTTTACTTAAAATTATGTAACCCAAGTTATGATCTTTTCAAGATTTTAAGATGATTTTTTTATTGTCACCAACAGTAATATAATACATCAAGACCTTCGCCAATTTGCCAAATATAGGTTTAAAAGCCGATAAAATCGTTGTGATATCAATAGGTTTCAGGTTTTTGGCGAAGATATTGATACATAACATAGTGCAAGATTCTTAGAACTAAGGAATGGTTGTGGCTAAGAAAAATCCTCAGCAAATAGCAAAAACAATCGGGCAGGAAATAAAACAGCGGACTATCAGTGATATATCTGGTAGATTAGGTAATTTTCTTTCCAATAGCACTAACGGTGTATTAAGTTTAGTTCCAGCACAATTTAGATCGTTTTTGCCTTTTATTGCCTCAGAACTGGATATTCAAGCCCCAAGTCTGGAAAATATTCAAGATAGATTGACTGGAAAAACCAAACAGTCAGAGTTGGAAAGTGCAGAAATTACTCAAGTTCCATCTATTGATCCGGGGAATAGATTACCAGAAAAAAAACAAATTCTAGGTAATCGGGGTGAGTATGAAATAGAAGATTGCTTGGGAGCTAGAGGCAAAGGTAATTTTTATCAAGCAGTGCAATTACCGAATCGTCAGCCAATTATTATTAAACAATATGAATTACCAAATAATCAACAATATACTTTTCAACGCATCTCTGGAATAGAATTAGCGGATGGCAGAAGTCAAGACTTCCGGCTAATTATTCCTTGGGAAGCAATCGTTTATCAAGAATACTGCTACTTAGTTTTTCCAGATAATCTCTACAATTCCCCAACTCTTAGTAGCTATCTCCAGGAAACTGGTGCAATGACTAGCATAGAAGTATATGGAGTCCTAAATCAAGTTCTTCAAAGTCTACAATTTCTCCATACTCAAAAATTTCGTTTACCTTCAGGTTTAGAAAGTTTGAAGACACCCCATGGCAATTTAAGTCTGGATAGTTTACTGATATCATGCAATTTACAGGGATTTTTGATTTACCTTTGCGATCTATCTTTATGGGAACATCAGATTATTGAATCTGATTTAAACAACCTAGATTTTTGGCTGCAACAAGATTTAAAAGATTTAGGTAAAATTTGCTGTTATTTGTTAGTAGGTAATGATCAGGTAAACTGCGAAAATGAACAAGAATGGAGTATGGGAGTTGAACCCAATCTTCAGAAATTTATTGTGCAGCTAATTCATGGTAGGTTTGACGATGCAGAAGTTGCTCGTCACAATTTACCAAATCTTACTTCATTATTAGAAAATAGCTACCTTTTACATAACCAAAATAAACTACAGGAAGAACCGCAAAAAAAATCAAAAGAACTAATATTTTGGATGATTTTCAGTATTTTTAGTGTTGCTTGTATCGGAGGATTAATTTGGTTTTTAACTAAAGATAGAAGTCAAAAAATTACTGCTAATAAATCTATTGATTCCGTCAAACAAATATCTGGTATTCCTGCGGGTAATTTTACTTATACATCTGAAGGACAGCCAAATGGTATCTGGTATTATATAACAGAAAAAAACCTTTTAATAGGGAAGAAATCTCTGAATAATGAACTCAGAGAACTATCACCAAAACTACAGTTAAAGAGTGTTCCATTAATTAATTCAGATCCTGTATCTATGCTTAAAACAGGAGCAGCTAATTTTGCTATAAGTAGTCTGATCAATATTGATAAAAATACTGAATTAGGATATCAAGAATTTGCATACGATGGGCTAGTTATTTTTATTGCTTCTAGCAAAAAAGGCAGAGATAAGAGTCTACCTATAGCTTTAAATGGAAAAATATCTCTAACACAGTTACAGCAAATATATACTGGTAAAATTACAAATTGGCAAGAGTTAGGAGGACCACAACTACCTATTAAACTATATATTCCATCTAGCGATGAGGCGATAATGAATTTTAAACAGCGTGTCCTCAAAACGCCAGAATTAATTAATAGCTTTGAAAGATTAATTTTTCGTCAAAAAGGAGATAATTTTACCCAAGAAAATAGTTCACAAGTAGCTACTAGTCTACCAAGCACTAAGCTAATGAGAGCAGTAATTCAGGATTTTGAAAATGAAAATCCCCCCATTGGGAGTATTGGGTTTGATTCTTTGAGCAAGGTTTATGGTCAATGTTCAGTCTATCCCTTAGCCTTATTTGACAATAATAATGATCCAGTTTCTCCTTTAATTCAAAAAGATGGTAAACCTGTAACTCCTCAGCAAATAGATTTATGTAATGATAAGGGAAATTACGCTCCTAATATAGCGGCGTTTACCAGCCAACGCTATCCTCTAGCTTACCCTCTATCTGTGATTTATCTAAGAGATAATCGTCAAGAGCCAATTGGAGAAAAATTTGCGGAGATTTTGAAAACTACTCAAGTTCAATGTTTACTATCAGAAGCAGGTTTGATCCCTTTGAGAAAATTAGATATGGCTACTTGTAATAGCGATCGCTAATAGTGTATTATACAAAATCAAGAAAGCAGGATGGTTTTTGGTGATCAATTTTTCTGTTGTCTATAGTTTGACTTATTCTAGTTAATATTTTGGAGATGTGATGGTCAACTTATCCACAAATAGTTCCGCTGATCTTCAACTTTTAGGTCTGCAACTGACACCAATGAAGATAGCAGAAACTGCGCTAGAGCCAATTACTACCAGTTCACAAATTGGCCAAGCTTCCTCAATGACTGCGGCTTTAAGCAACTTAGACAATAAAGGTAGCAAGGATCTAGTTATCTATCCAGGAGAAGCTAGTGAAATGCTAATCCAACTAGAAAATCGTAGCCAACAAAAACATATCTACTTTGAAATTCAAATTGAGACAAATTTCCCCGATCATTGGTATGTTTTTCGGATTGAAAGCAACCAAATTACTCCTCAAGGAAAAATAGAAGCGGTGCTTTGCTGTCAAATTGCCGAAGATTTCTTTGAATCTCAAACATCTTGGCAATCAGGTATCTCTATCAACTTGGATTATTTTGGGCGAATTCATATTCGTTATACTTTTCAGGATCACCCAGGATTAACTCCAGAAAATTTAGCCAATCTATCAGCAGAACTATATATTAAATCCGCAGATTTTCATCTTTATCTGCGTCCCCGTAGCCTTTACCTCAATTTTTTACCTGATCTCTATCGAGAAGTAGATTTTATTGGTCGCTTACTAAATATTTTTGAACAAACTTTTGAACCAGTTGTTGATGCATTAGATGTTCTCCACGCCTATTTAGACCCTCGCACTGCACCCGAAGCCATGCTGCCTTTTTTAGCTTATTGGGTAGGCTGGCGGTTTATCCCCAATATCACCCTAGAGCGCCAACGCTATCTGATTCATCAGGCGATGGAAATTTATAGATGGAGAGGGACAAAGAAAGGATTACGATTTTTTCTCCATCTGTACACAGGTTTACCCTTAGATGAACAATACATTTATATTCAGGATATTTTTGCACAAGGTTTTAAAATAGGTAATAAAACTAAATTGGGAACAGATTCGATCATGGGTGGTAGTAAGCCTTATCATTTTATTGTCCGTCTATGTCATCCAGAGACAGTTCAGATAAATGAACAGTTAGTTCGTCAAATTATTGAACAAGAAAAACCAGCTTTCTGTACCTACGAACTTAATATTGATATTATTAATCTTGAACCCCCTAACCTCAATACCTAAATTCCATGACAAAACCTTGGTCTGAACCAGAAAAACAACCCTTAAAGCGTCTTGAAGTGACAGATGGCTTACTCATCAATAGTAAAAAATGGCAGATAGCCCATAATTATCATCATCAACGCCAGAATCTTCATTATCAATCTCTCAATCAAGCTGGGATTGTTTGTGGTTTAGGTGTACATCTTTTCAAAAAAACTGGTACTAGAACTGAATATGAATTTGTTTTAAAGTTTCAACCAGGTATTGCTATTGATAGATATGGTAACTGTATTATTCTTGAACAAGAACGGGAGAAAGTAATTGCTGCTCAGGTAATACCGGGAGAATCTTTACTTGTCTATTTTGTGATTAGTTATAAAGATCCTAGCCAATTAAAAAATCTTGATGGAGAGGTAACTGAAGAGTATGAAATTAAGGAAAGAACTGATCCTCCTCAAGAAAATGAGGTAGAACTATGCAGAGTTAATCTAACTGCTTCCAAAAATGTCAAAGTTGCTGATAATGTATTTTCTCCTCAAGATAATGAATTAGATTTTCGCTATCGTTATCCAGCAAAATGGCGATCGCTCTCAATTATTCGCACTGCTATCTATAATACAAATTCAAAAGAATGGCAGGAAGTATTCTCTGATAATCTTCAACCATCAAATTTTTCTTATTTACTCCAATCTCTAGATCAAATTTATCCTGCTTTAGGCACTTTAAAAATAAGTAACAAATCAAGTCTTAATTCACTTTCAGAATGTGATTTAATTTCTTTAAATGATCAACAATTTCAAAACTTTCAGCAACAGCAAATTGATGATATAAAGAAATATTTAAAAACTGGAGGTGTGATCTTAATAGAACATTCTACAAAAGCTAAAGAAATTGGACAATTTATGCAAATTAAACAAGAATTACAACAAGATATTATTAATATAGGAGAAGAGGTAGAATTAAATGATGATCGAGAAATTTTATTGGATGAATTAAAACAAATTACGGATAGATTAGAGTCCATAATTAAAAACATAGCTGAATTTTACGATCAAAAATTCAAAACTAATTTACAATCTATCGAACAGTTAAAAAATCATCCTTTGCGAAACACACCTTTTCTTTTTGATCAACTTCCTAGTATCAATAAACAACCTATCTTGATTTTGAATTGTGAAGGAATTATTGTTGTAATTGGTAATTTATCATCTGCTTGGGGATTAAATGGAAATCTTTCTCTTTCTCGTGAAGCTATTCGTAGCGCTCAAGAAATGGGAACGAATATTCTACATTTTGCTTGGCACAGAAGAGAACTTACTCAATTAGTAAAGCAGTTATAGCAATCTAAACTCTCAAGAAAATTACCTTAATTAGTCATCATTTAGTAGTTAGTTATCAAGCAAAAAATGAAAAACAATCAAATTGAGATTGAAGTTGAGTCAAAACAAGTTGACTTAACCCCAGGAGAACAACCTGCTAAATACGAAGTTACTGTTAGTAATAATACTAATGACTATGCGGATATTCAATTACAATTACAAGCAAGTTATGGAAAAAATCAGCCAAACGATTATTGGTATCGTGTCAGTCCAGAAGTTAGTAAGTTAATTCCTCAAGGAGATTTGACAAAATTCTCTATAGAAATTTTTGATACCCCACAACCTGGCTTTGTGGGAAATTTGCCAATTACGGTAGAAGTTTTTTCAACCGCTACACCAAATCAACCCACTAGAAAACTTATTAAAGATTTAAACATTAAACCAGCAACTTCCTTAAAACCGGTAAAAATCGAATTATCTCCAGATTACTTAGAAAAAATTCTTGATACTCAGGAGTTTAATATATCAGTTTATATTTATAATCCTAATCAACAAGAAATAAAGGCGAAAATCAAGTTATTAAATTTAGATTATAGTTGGATTAAGGATGGAACTGCCGAATATCATTTAAAATTAGCTCCTGATGAAAAAGGGAAACAAAATTTTTCTCTCAAATTACCCAATAATTATCAAATCATTAGTAAGATTTATCCTTTTCAAGTTGAAGTAACTCATCAAAATATTCCTAAAGCTTCTATAGAAGGGAAAATAAAAATCCTTCCACAAGGGAGTGTGAATTTTGTCTGCAAACCTGAAAAAATTCAAGAAATTACGGCTAAACCAGCTTGGAAATTTTGGCGTTCTGATCCTGTTACCTATGATCTAATTTTTGAAAATAATAGTAATGTCTATCAAGATGAAGTAGGTATAAAAATTGTTGATCTTGATCAACAACCCTGTACTTTTATAGTCACTCCAGAAACATCCCCTTTACCACCAAAAGATACTAAACAATTAAATCTAGAAGTAAGCTGTCCTCGACATTGGCTAGGTCAAGCCAAACGCATAGCACCAGTAATTGAAGCTACCTGGTCTCAAGGAGAAAATCTAGATTTACCCAATGAAGTTAAACAAATCCCATTGTTAATTAAACCCATTATTCCCTACTGGTGCCAAGCTGGTAGTGTGATTTTATTATTATGTCTATTCTGGTGGTTGTTATTCAAACCACCCACTAGGCATAATGATGCTGTTAACTCTGTCCAGTTTAATGGTGTAGGTGAAAATATCATTAGCGCATCAGATGACCAAACTATCATTAATTGGAGAGTTAGTGGTTTTAATATTTTCAAGTTTTGGGCTAATCCTAAAATTCGCCAAATCGGTAATACTGGTAAAGCAGTACGATTGATTCGTTTGCGACCTGTAGATAATAACTTCTTAGCCGCAGGACTAGAAAATGGGGAAATCCAAATCTGGGATTTATTAAGTGAGAATAAAAAACCAAAATATTGTTTTTCTCCGGGAAAAGATGATCGAGTGTTGGCGTTAGAGTTTATTAATGATTCACGCTATCTATTTAGTGGTCATGGTAGTGGCTTGGTTATGGGATGGGATTTACAAAATGCTCCTAATTGTAGTTCAGGAAATTCCACTGTTCAAAAGTTACAACCTCTTACCAAACAACTAGATTTTGCTATATCTTCTATTAAATCTATTGGTAAAGACCATAAAACCCTAGCTATTGCTGGTCAGTATAACAAGCTAATTCTTTGGAATTGGGAAAAAAATAAAACTAATCAAATATCATATCCAAATCCAGGTGGAAAAGACGACTATATTACCACTTTAGCGACGGCAGAATCTGACCCTGATTTATTAGCAACAGCCAATAATCAAGGAGACATTACAATCTTGAATGTCAAAGATTGTCTAGAAACTAACAGCAAAATTTGTGGTCAAGTTGTTGATAAGTGGAATACTGGACAAAATAAACAACCTGTGCGAAGTATATCTTTAACTGCCAATGCTTGTTATTTAGTTAGTGGCGGTGATGATGCTAAGATTAGGCTCTGGCCTTTGACAAAAGGAGGTATTCGTTCTCCATTATTTAATAATGGTAAGGAAATTGGCAACCTATCGAATGGGGAAACAATCTATAGCCTGGATATTAAAGCTGTCCAGAATGATATAGTGATTGGCAGTGGAAGTAAAGATCATTTAGTCCAAATCAGTCGAGAGAAAAGGTTGCCAGAGATGGGATGCGATCGCAATTAGTATGATTTTTGTGAATTGAAAGATTGCAGAATCTAATTTGCAAAAATTTCTAGTTTGATGTTTATCATTTTTTTTCTACTTGAATATTTTTGATAGTAGCTGAACCTATTATTGGTTTATCAGAAATTTGTTCAAGCTTTACCGAGTCTAAGAGAGTTTTCCAGTTTGATTTAATATCTAAATCTTCTGGATTGTTATTGCGTAATTGAGCTAGACTACTAACAGCAGAATACCAAATGCCATTGTTTGCATACACGGTGGGATAATCTTTTGTTTCTGCCTGATTTAATTGATCGGCAATTATATCAGGATCTTTTGAATCTTGATTATTGATATAGCTAGATCCTAATTGACCCTTTAAGGAAGTTTTAGGATCAATCCGGTTAATCCAACCACTAATTTCTGGAGATTTCTTATCAATGTTAGAAATGTTATCTTCACAGAAAAGTTTCAGCTTCCAGACATAACTTTTGCCAATTTTTAACTCTGGTAAATTATTGGTTTTAGCGACATCAGACAAGTTTAAAATCACTACACCATTTTGCTTATTATCTGTTAAATTAGGCATTTGAACATCTGCTAAGTAAACTAACTGTTTGTTTTCTTCCTGTAAATAAAAACGTGCTTTAGTAGGAGAGTTTGGAGGAAGATAAAATAACACTGTTGGATATGGGTCAGCAGTTAAATGAGTAATATCAGTAACTTGTCGTTTATCGGACTTATTTAAGTCTGTCGCTTTTTGAGCAGCAGGTAGTAAAGCAATAATATCACCTTGTTGCTTGCAAGATGGACTCCGCAATCCACCGAAACGTGAACTAAGATTAGAAGGAGCTTTCATATTGAGGTTAGGGGGAAACATTAAACCTCTTCTTCCAGGTTTTCTGGCTCTGGGTTTGTTTGTTAATGCAACTGCTCGGTTGGATTCCAGTTTAGTTAAAATGTCTTTAGAAACACTAGATCCTATTACTGGTAAACTGGTACTGCTAACCAGAGCTACTAATACAGTTGAAGACAGCAAAGCTAAATACTTAAAATAATTCATACATTCATCTCCGTTTGTGAATTGTTATCTGTAATTATTTACCACTTACACATATCTACTTAACAAAGTAGTATGATTACGTATTTTATTCTAAATTTTAGTGGAAGTCAAAAGAGGGTTTGTGAAAATATGTGACACGGATATACGAAATATTGATTTATTCCTGCTGTATATTATAATTACTTAAATATAGAATTGTAGTAAGTTCATTAAATATAGTCTCATGCCTTCTTCTTCGGAAACAGACCAACCTTGTTTTGAGCCTGGAATAGAGTCGTTATTCGAGCCAGTAGGAGACTTGATTGCGATCGCCGGATATGCGGCTTCTTGGCAAATTCTCGCCAGCGAAACCAAAGATAATCATGATTTGTTACCATTAGTGACTAAAATTATTAATAATCCCCAAATGCAAACTAAGTTGGGAAATAGAGTTTATCAGCTTATGCAAGAGGACTTATACCGACAAAAAGAGCGTAGAGTAGGATAATTAATATAATAGGGGGTGTCTAATGAATAATCCAATGAACTATGTTACAGCCAATCGGTTTTATGTGGAAGTTGATAGCATTATTCGTGCGTCGTTTAGTGAATGTTCTGGACTAGGAGTAACCATAGATAAAGAAATTTACTTAGAAGGTGGATTAAATGATCAACAACACGTTCTACTCAAACAGGCAAAATTTAATGATGTCAATCTAAAAAGAGGAATTACGGATGATATCAGTTTTTGGGAATGGGTGAGTAAGGTTTTAAGTGGCGCACAAAAACAACGCTATGATGTTAATATTATCCTATTTAATCAGGCAGGCGATCGTATGCAAACCTGGACATTAGTAAGAGCTATTCCTGTTGGTTGGAAAGCACCTTCATTACAAGCCAGTGGGAACAGCGTTGCTATCGAGGAATTGAATTTAGCTTACGAAGGATTGAAAATAACCAAGGGAACATAAAGTAGTGTATTGGGGGGGGAATAATAATGAAAACAATTTATTTGTTTAGACAGTTAAGAATATTTTAGACAATTAAAGTCTACTAATTTTTCCAACAATCAAATATGAATCCTATATAAAAAATTTAATTAATATAGATAGTTTATGATCAAGACGAGGAAGTAAACGATGGAAGATAGTCAACTTCAAAATATAGATAATCATGATACTGATTCCCAGAACGTAAACAACTTAACACCGCTGGGAATACAAAATCCTTTATCTTCATCTCATCCTCTTGGACAAAGTTTTTTGTCTACCAAATTTATATCACCATTAGGAACACAATCTCTAAGTAACATTGATACTTTAGCTTTATCAAGGCAGGAAGATTCAGATTATAATTTACCGAATCAATCTTTTTATAATTCATCAGAAGACAATTACTCTCATTTATCTCCGCCAATTCAAAATGGGATTATACAAGCTTTTACAAATCCAGAATCAGTTACAGAAGAAACTCCTCCTATTCAAACTTTTACAAATCCAGAATCAGTTACAGAAGAAACTCCTCCTATTCAAACTTTTACAAATCCAGAATCAGTTACAGAAGAAACTCCTCCTATTCAAGCTTTTACAAATTCAGAAGCAGTTGGAGAAATTCCTTCTCTTCAAACTTTTACAAATTCAGAATCAGTTACAGAAG
>CAINGU010000107.1 GCA_903848645.1 uncultured cyanobacterium
AGCTCAAGTGCAACACCCTCTGAAAATCATATCAGGATATGTGAAAGTAACAGCTAGTTTTGAACCTGCTCTAGATACATCGGGTTTAGCAGACAAACGCATCAATGTTGATTTTGATAAACGTTATTTGGCGATTGAGAAAATTGTAGGTATTGATACGCCTAAACTAAATCCCTTTAAAGTCGTAGCGGCTAATAATCCTCAAGGGAGAATTGCCACTCTTGATATCACTTATTTAGATGAAACTTTAAGAATTGGACGTGGGGGAGATGAAAGTTTATTTATTCTCAATAAAGTCAATGATTTACCTAATTTATCCTAAAAAAAGCTGAGAGCTTGATTTTTAAATCATCGCTAAAAGTTTGATAGCGTTAGTCATTTTTCTAATTCCAGAAGATAACCTGCTTTGACTATAACTTGACAAAATTATTCATGATTTTCATCTATCTGGTGGATAATATTGAAGTTGCTAATTATCTTTCTGATGGTAGATTGTGCTAACGCATTCTGTAATTTTGGGCATTTTCTTATTTTTCCTGAAAAACGGGAGGAAACAATAGTTTTTGAGTAAATATGTTTTGATTACGGTAGATAACTAAAACTATATATCATGTCAACTCAAGTTCATTTAGTTACTATTATTGAAAATGTTACCTTGTTGGTATTCTACACAGACTCGGATTGTTGGCAGTTCCGGTTAATTAGTGCTGGTGGTGAAGTGTTTGGGGAACGCAAACTTTATTACACTCCAGAAGCTGCCGAAAAAGCCGGTCGTGAATGGATTCATCAGGGATATTAAGTTGTTATGCAGCTTGGTTAAATTGGTGAATTTGTATCAATATTAATTTGTTGATTACAGTCTTGATATTTATAAATCACTCGCCATATAACTTGGTTGATTTTATGTCAACTAACAAATAATTTTGGCATACTGTAAGATAGAAGAAGTTTCAAAAATTGACTAGCACAAAACATCGTTACTATCAACTTTTATACATAGCTGACATTAATTACTTTCTACAATCAGAGGTGTAAAATGACAATTACCCTTAATCACACCATAGTACCAGCACATGATAAAGAAGCATCTGCACAGTTCTTTGCCCAAATTTTTGGTTTAAAGGTAGAACCTCCCCTTGCTCACTTTGCTGTTGTGCGTGTAAACAATCAATTGACCTTTGATTTTGATAATAGAGAAAATTTTGAGTCACACCACTATGCTTTTCATGTTACAGATCAAGAATTTGATGCTATCTTTGCACGGATAAAGGAAATGGGTTTGGAATACAGTAGCGACCCTATGCACCAACATCAAGGTGAAATTAATCACAGAAAAGGTGGTCGAGGTTTTTACTTCTATGACCCCAATGGTCATAACTTGGAACTGCTGACCCGTGAATAAGGAACTTCCAATAAAAAAATACCCCATTGGTTTTAGTGCGAAAAGCTTACCCGATAATCTTTTTGAGTTCTGTCTTACGTTACGTTACTAGCTTTACTAAAGCATAAATTGAGCATCAGAGTCAAAGTTACATAAATTTTCGGCACAACACTTTTATTATCCAGAAAAATGTTGTATCCTAGTTTTCCCAATGTAATTTTGGATAACTAAACTTCATCAAAACTTTTTGCGGATTTTTCTGAAGATGATTGAAAGACTACCCTAGTCTAGCTCATAATCTATGTTAAAATTCTCAATTTTTTATATGCTGTTTTCAAAACTTTCAAGGGCTAAACTATGAAACTAATTAAAAAATCTGAAAAGCTAATTCTCAACAAAATCAAGAGTATGGAGTCGGAAGAAGAAAATCTCCAAACTGAGATTATTAATACTCCAGAACCTGTGCTTGAGGAAACCAGAGTAATCAATGTAGAGAACCAACAACCTAACTACATTTCTTGCCGAGATAATCCCATAGTTTACTCTGTTGGCAAAACAGGATGGCAGGTTTCTGAAATCTGGAAAGAGATGAGATTGGATGATTTTTGTAATAGCTAGTAAGTAGATTGATCGAAAAATTTCAGGTCATGTAACGGTATGTAAAGTTATGTGAATGCGATATTCTGATTGAGTTTCAGGCATTTTACAAAACGCAATACATTTTGCTTTTCTTGTGTATACTTATTTACCGCCATAAAATCAAGAAGTTGATACAGTCGGCTTTTCAGCTAACTCATGATGGCTCAACCCCTGATTATTGCGTCAGTTTCCGAAAATTTGTCATTGAGTAAATTTTCTTTGCGGATTGTTTTGTGCGCCATGGCGCACAAATTTCCCAGAGATAAATTTTGTGCGCCAATTTTTTCTGCCCCCCAACTCCGTTGGTATGACGCTTTTTAAGTAATTGGACAAAATTAATTACACAAAAATTGGG
>CAINGU010000108.1 GCA_903848645.1 uncultured cyanobacterium
CCGCGTTTCCGCATATCTAATCCCCGCAAGGGGACTGAAACTTAAGATGATTACATTGTGGCTCAAAATACTCACCGGTTTCCGCATATCTAATCCCCGCAAGGGGACTGAAACAGCGATCGCTATTTACATTTCCAAGTTTCTTATTACTTAATCCCCACAAGGGGACTAAAATGTTGTAAAATATTGAGTATCAAATCATGTAGCATTAAAAAAAAATGTCAGAACTAGCTACATCTAGCAAACGTAAAAACCCATCAAAAAACACCCCTTTAATATGGGCAGATGATACCGAATTAGTTAGCTTAGTTTTTGACCTAGAAGTAACTGATTCCACCGCTCTATATTCGCAATATACCATTGGACTTCATGCTTGGTTTCTGGATCAGGTACGCCAAATTAACCCCACGCTTTCAGCATATTTACATGATAGTGAATCAGAAAAACCCTTCAGCATTTCTGCACTAGAAGGTCAATTACTGCCCACCGGAAAACAACTACAACTGCAAGCAAATCAGATATATCGTTGGCAGATAAACGCCATTTCTCAACCAGTAGTTCAGTTCTTGAGTCAGTGGTTAATACAACCGCCAACTACTTTAAAATTAAGGGATGCTTGCTTACAAATAAAACAGATAAGTATTGTTAATTCACCAACTACTTACAACCAACTACTACAATCATCTATAAACCATAGAAACATTAATCTGAGTTTTATTTCTCCTACCAGTTTTCGCCGTAAAGGGCATCATTTTCCCCTTCCTGTTCCCTTCAATCTTTTCCATAGTTACCTCAGACGCTGGAACGATTTTTCAGGAATGCCCATAGAACAAGATGCTTTTCTAGAATGGATAGATGAAAACGTTATTATCCACCAGCACCATTTAGAATCAGTCAAAGTTGCAGCAGGTAAACGGGGTTCGGTGACTGGTTTTACAGGGGCAATTTCTCTAGGATTAACTAAAACTGCTTTAAATAACATTGAATTTACCCAATTATTTTATGCTTTAGTGCAACTTGCTCCCTACTGTGGAACAGGCCACAAAACTACCTTTGGACTCGGACAAACCTGCTTGAACTGGGTAAACCCAGAATCAAATATATCTTCCACAGCGATAACAAATTTGCTACCAGAACGCATTGAGAAATTGACAACAATATTCACAGCACAACGTAAACGGATAGGAGGAGAACGCACCGAAAAAATCGCTACAACTTGGGCAACGATTTTAGCCCGGCGGGAAATGGGGGAATCTTTACAAATCATAGCCGAGGATTTAGAAATACCTTACACCACCGCGAAAACCTATGTTAAATTAGCACGTCGGATGCTCAAAGATATGCAATCCAATGTTTAGCATTTTTCTGCAAAATTGCAATTACCTCTAACATGACAAAGATAACACCACCTTCCAATCTGCTAAAATTCCCATATAGACAGAGGTAGCATTATGGGTCAAGGATTTGGTAAACTTTTAGTGAAGAATCCTAACGAATTAATCAAGCAATGTTAGAAGAATTAGTAGTTAATCAAAACTAAATTCATTTACTTTTCATTTACGACACACAAAAAAAGCAACACAACCTACAACATGAATTTCATAAGCACGAAAATGTTTTATGAGAATCTTTTCTAGATCATCATAAGTGTCATTTTTATTGCCAAATATTCCTTTAATATTGTATACACGCATTAATTGTCTAGCAAATAAATTGTGTGATAATCCTTTACCAAGAATGGTTGTACCAAATAAAACTCCACCATCTTTAAGCAAGATGTTAAGATTCTCAAAAACAATCTCCTTACTCAAGATGTTATTACCAGCAAGACAATGTAATAAATAGTTGATGGCAATAGAATCAAAACTTTTTGGTGCTAAAAGTAAGGGTTGGAAAATATTGGCAATAAGCGAAGTTGGTTTATATCGTTTTATCCGTCGTGCCGTAAATTTAATACTGTTAGGATTTAAGTCTACTAAAGTAATCCTAGAATTAGGATTCAGAAACTTACAATTGTCTAAAAAATAGCCACTTCCTACCCCTACATCTAAATGTTGATCGGAGATATGTTGGTTATAAAATTCGAGAATTAATTTAGTTGGACATTGCCAAAAAAATGTATTTGATAAACCTAGTACAAACAAATCATAAATCTCAAGAATAAATTTACTGTAAATAGCTGCACCTGGAGCGACATCATTAGTAATTTCTATGTTTCGACTAACTTTATTATGTTTCATTCTTTTTAAGTGATATTTTTGACCAATTAGCAAACTATAATTGATCATAGAAATCCCCTAGAAAAATTTCATAAATCAAAAGGTAGATTTAAACAATACCTTGCTGCAATCAATTCTCTTTACATCCCCTAAGAAAAAATCAACTATCCAGATCAATCCATTCTCTGCCGGCTTTTTCTGCGGCTTCTGGACTGTAATAAAGCTTGCGTTCCCCAAATACCTCACCACCAGCACTAATTAACCGGAACTGCCAACAATGGGCTTCTGTATAGAATACCAACAAGGTAACATTATTAATAATGGTAACTGAATCAATTTTAGTAAACATTGCCGTTTTAGTATCTAAATTAATCAAAACTTCTCCGTATTTAAAAATAGGTTTTTACTTTAGTTGAAACATAGAGTATTTATGAAAAAGTAACTATTTTAGGTTAAAATATTAGATAGATACAAACAAATTAAATTAGATAAACCGAGGCTGTAATAACAATTTCTATTATAGCATTTTATGACTAAAAATGAAATCACGGCAAATTACGATGAATCCTGGAAAGAAGCATTAAACGAATATTTTGATAGTTTTTTATCCTTCTTCTTTCCTGTGGCTTATAAAGCAATTGATTGGACAAAACCACCGGAATCACTAGACAAAGAACTGCAACAAATTACAGCGTCGTCAGCAACCGAAAAACGCATTGCAGATAAACTGTACAAAGTTTGGTTATTGGATAAAACACAAGTATGGATTTTAATTCATATTGAGATTCAAAGCCAATATGATGTTGACTTCCAGGAACGAATGTACATTTATAACTACCGAGCCTTTGACCTTTATCATAAATTTGTGGTGGGTTTGGCGATTTTAGGAGACACAAGTTCCACTTGGCGACCTAACAGTTATCATCAAGCCATGTTAGATTGTGAATTAAGTCTGAAGTTCCCTATTGCTAAACTGCTAGACTATGAATCCCGTTGGCAGGAATTAGAATCGAGTGACAATCCCTTTGCTATCATAGTAATGGCACATTTAAAAACCAAAGCCACCACGGGGAATTTATCAGAACGGGAACAATGGAAATGGACATTAATTAGGGGACTTTACGAGCGAGGCTTAACAAAAGAAAAAATTGTTAACCTTTTTAAGATAATTGATAAAATGATGACATTGCCCAAAGAATTGCAACGAGGATTAGTCGCTAAAATCAAACATTTAGAGGAGGAAAATCAAATGCCTTTCATTAGTCCAACAGAAGAATTAGCAATGGAACGCGGTGAACAACAACTAATTATTCGGCAACTAAATCGGCGAATTGGTGAAATTAAATCATCATTCATTGACACAATTCGGACATTAACAATTGACAAATTAGAATTACTCGGTGAAGCACTCTTAGATTTCTCCTCTATCACTGATTTAGAACAATGGTTAGAAAGTAACTCAGAGTTTTAGAAAACAAAACCCCACGGTTCACTAATTACTGTGGGGTCAAAAAACTTCCCTAAAACTGAGATTGAAGAAAATTAAATCATTACTGCAAATAATAAAATCAGAGAGTTTCATAGACTTTATTATCAATGAATTACTCAATTGCTATTAAAACACTTAAACAAGATTTTATTTTATCTCAGGTTATAGAGCAAATAGGCGAATGTCGTTTAAATCAAGTACAACAAACAGGGGATTTATTATATTGTTTATCCCGTGCAATTATCTATCAGCAATTATCAGGTAAAGCAGCATCGGCTATTCACCATAGATTTTTACAATTATATGATTCTTTAACACCTATTGATATTATTAATACTCCTGATGAAGTTTTACGCTCGGTGGGTATTTCCCGTCCTAAAATCACCTATTTAAAAGACTTAGCACAACGATATGAACAATTACCCAGTATAGATATCCTCCAAACAATGGATGATGAAACTATCATCAAGTCTTTAACTGTAATCAAAGGTATTGGACGTTGGACAGTACAAATGTTACTAATGTTTCGGTTACATCGTTGGGATGTTTTACCAGTGGATGACTTGGGTATTCGCAATGCTATTCGTAATGTCTATAATTTACCGGAATTCCCCAATAAAAAAACTGTAGAACAATTTGGTCAACAATGGCAACCTTACCGCACCATCGCTTGTTGGTATCTGTGGCAAAGTTTGAATAATTTTTGAGGGAAGTTTACAAGTATGTCAATTTCACCAATTAACACTAGATAACAAATTGGAGAAGTATCAGATATAACTAACATTTTTCTACAAAATACCTGATTCTTGTAATTGTTGATGTGTTTGGTGATCTTGCTCTAAATCCATTTCATTATAAGCTAGATAAATGCCTTGAGATTGCAAAAAAGTATCTACCTCTAAACGGGTTTTCATACCTAATAATTCTCTTAATTTACCTACACTAATTAAACCTTGACGATAAGCCTCAACTGCAATCATTTCCATGATTCTAGTATCTAAATCACCCCATTGTTCTGTCAGATAATGAGCTATAGCATCGGGTAAAACAATAGAAATTTGCATATTTTTTCTTTGTCAGAAAATTTCCACCGCTTATATTTTAGCATATTTTTTAACTGCCCAGGTGGTGAACTGCTTCTCTTGGTGTCCATCTTTGCCTACCGCAAATATCTGTCGGTTACACAAGCATATTTTCAATTAAGTAGGTTGGCGTTAAAAATTGTTGTTATATATGACAAGGGAACAGGTTTTGGACAACGTTACATATACCTTTAAATTTTTCTGTTCACTTACTTAGTCCGCGACCAATTTTCATTTTGTCTGCGAACCGACAACGGAGTTTGAGAAATTCTTAGAGGAAAATTTGGTTTACAATTGATATCAAACCTGATATCGCCATGAATAACAAGACCCCACCCAGTGAAATGATTCGCGTGCCGACTGTACTAATTCCGGTAGTACGGCAACTAGCAAAAATCCACCGCGACGGTCACACAACAGCCTTATTGCAAGGGCTACAGGAATTGATAGCGCAGTTCGATAGCAGTGTAAAACTAGAAGTAACTAACGAATTGCAGCAGGTGGAGGAAAAGTTGGGAGAACTGGAAACCCATCTTTGCCAACAAGATCAACTGGTGGCCACTAAATTAGAAGTGCTTGGTAAACAGTTAGAGAAAATAGAAAAAGCGATCGCTTCTGGCAAATACAGTGGTGGTAATTCTAGACCCCGGCGGTCGGGGTATCCCTACCAGTATCAACAACAAGCAGTAGAGATCAAAGAATTTGCTCCTGAGAACTTAGCGCAACGGTTGGGGGTAACACAGCAGAGTCTAATCACAGAACGGGAAAGCAAGAGTGAGCAGGAATTTATCAGTTGGTCCAGAAACCGAGATCCCAGTAGTTTAGGGTGGAAATTTCAAGATGGTTTGTATTATCCAGTTAAGCAGTAGCAAATAATTAAAGATTCTACGTGTGTGTTTTCTTGGTTGCTTAATGTTAAGTGTATTACGCCTGTTTGTTTACCTTCAGATTTTATTTACCAGCTTGCTGCTTAAGTATATTAACCATACTATCTGATAACCATAATCCAGCATTACGTAAAGCCTCAATTCTAGGAGATACATTAGAAATTAATCCCCTCCTTTTCGCTAATATTAGTAAACCTCCTGTACCCATAGTAATAATAGTTAATGATTGACCACAACGCCGTGCTGCTCTATCATCTATAATAGCCGCGTAATCTGAATTTTTTGACGCTAGACTCAATACCTGTGATTCTCCTTTTCCTAAATCCCAAGCTGCTACTTCAGGTGCTATGCTATCAATTACTACTCTTTGTATCCAAGGAACAGTAGATAATTGTCTTGATGCAATATCTTCTTTTCTACCCTGAGTAAC
This sequence comes from uncultured cyanobacterium, assembly GCA_903848645.1. Lineage (GTDB taxonomy): Bacteria > Cyanobacteriota > Cyanobacteriia > Cyanobacteriales > Nostocaceae > Dolichospermum. The sequence continues at coordinate 6,108 of CAINGU010000108.1, forward strand.
TTCTTCAAAAACACCTTCTGGTACTAAAATTTCTGTGAATAATTGTGGTAATAATTCTGCTTGTTGACTTTTAAACAACACAATTAGAGGTGAGGAATTAATAATGATGCGATTAATCAACATTTGACATTTCCTCAGCTAATTCTTCGGCTGTATATTGCATAAAATCAACTCGATAACGAGATAAAGCATGAATAAACTCTGTACGAGTTAGTCCGGCTATTTCTGCCGCTTTATTTTGCGATATATCACCTAATTCGTACCATTTTACGGCGGCTGCAATTTTCATTTCTTGAACAAATTCTTCAGGATTTTTTCGCAGTGCAGAAAATGCGGTTTCTGGTAATTGAATGGGTATGGTTTTCATGGTTTGAGAATTGGGAATTGGGGTGATTAGGTATTTGTAAGATTCCAAAATTATGGAAGTAGCATTAATTCATCACTAATAGCAGAAATCCAGGTACTACCTCTGCAAAAATTAGAAGACTTGAGAGATGTTTTATTTAATTTTGTAACATTAGCTATGAAATCCCAAGTATCGTATCTAACAAATCAGCTTCTACTCTTGGGGTTTCTTCAGAATAATTGCCATTATTGAGACTGTTTCTCCTGCCGCTGTTGTTTGGCAATGGCTTTGATTTCACTCATGTTTAAAGGTGTAGATTCTCCGCTATCAATACCTTGTTGAATTTCTTGTCGTAACTCAGCAAGACGTATTCCTTTCAGGGCATCTTGTTCTTTGAGTAGTCGCAGTCCTTCCCGAATTACTTCACTGGCCGAAGTATACATACCGCTTTCTACTTTAGAATGTACCCATTTTTCTAGTTCGGTGGTAAGAGAAACGTTCATTGGTGATAGTGAAGCGATCCGTAGAAATCGCTAAAAAGGCTTCTACAGATCATTATATTGGAAATAACAGGGAATAACAAACTTTGTTACTGTGCAGAGATGAAGCTGTAATCGCCTGTACAGCCCATTGTTTAACTTCCTCACCCGGCCCCGGCGGTCATATCTTGATGTTAACACTGGTTAAAGCCCCAGGCAGGCATTGCCATCAGTTTCCGATATCAATTTTGCTCCAAACACAGATAACGTTAATTATCTGTGTTTGAGGGATTTATTAGGCCAAAACCGCTGCCGATATCAGGGATGTGAGGATTTCCTAGTTTCAATGCTTAAATAAAAGAAGAAACCCCACCGCAAGGCAGGGTTTTGTACGCATTTTTTTTGTTATATCTTTATGTTAACTCGATATCAGCAAGAGGTGGCAACCTCGAAGATGGCTGATGTTGCCAATACTGCCCAACTCGTGGCTCTGTGGTTGGCAACTAAACGCAGTAAGGAGTCTCACCGGGCTTATGAGACGGATGTGCGCTGTTTTATTGGTTTTCTGTTACAGGAATCACCGGAGATGGTGAGATTGAATGATATCGATCTGCGTTCCATAACAATTAATGATGTGCAGGCGTTTGCCGATTTCTTGGAGACTCATCCGGCGGCGAAAATAGGTAAGCCTTTGTCTGCTGCTAGTCGGGCGAGGAGAATTGCTGCTATCAAGAGTCTGCTGAGTTATGGGTGCAAAATTAAGTATCTCCAGTTTAATGCGGCGGCGGATACTTTGTTACCGAAACCAAAAGATACCTTAGCAGAACGCATACTGTCGGAAACGGAGGTGATGACGATGGTGGCCTTAACGAGTAATGTGCGCGATCGCTGTTTGATTCAGTTTCTCTATTATACTGGGGCAAGAGTGGGGGAGGTGGGGCTGTTGCGTTGGGCTGATATCCGCCCCAATCGGGATGACCAGGGACAGGTGAGTTTGTTTGGCAAGGGGGATAAGTCGCGGACGGTTTTAATTCCCAAGAAGTTATATTCGGCTTTGTTGGCTTTGCGTGCTGCTGAGGATACGGGCAAGTCTGCGGTGTTTAAAAGTCGCAAGGGTGGTGAACCGTTGCAGCCCCGCCATATCTGGGAAATTGTGGGGGAGGCAGGGCAGAAGGCGGGGATTCAGGGGAAGGTAAGTCCACACTGGTTAAGGCATTCTCATGCTTCTCATAGTTTGGATAGAGGTGCGCCGGTGCAGTTGGTACAGCAGACTTTGGGGCATACTTCTTTGCAAACTACGAGTAGGTATGCACACGCTAAACCAAGCGATAGTAGTGGTCTTTATTTGCCGGGGTAGGTCATTAAGGATAACACCAGTCTACTTGACACTCTCATGTCTAATTTTACTTCCAGACTAATTTCTATACTCCAGTCTATACCGTTGCAAGTGGCAGGGGATTAATCGCTTCTCCATTTTAAGAGGATCTTAACCAATTTTGCTTAGGTAAAATGAGCTTTTGCTACCCATGAATTTTAGCTAAGTATGGAGCAATTTCTCCGGATCACTTCACTATCAAAACTCGATTTCATCCTAATTTCATTTCTAAATGAAATACTAGTGTAAGAGTGCATATCTAAAACTTAAAATCACTTTTGACCGCTCACAATTCCTGACGCTTCGTACTCAAAAACCTAACAAGCGCAATGTCTAACTCTCTGAAAACGCAAACACCTATAGCAATTCCTTGTGTTTATATCACATTCCTGAGCTTGTTATTATTAGCAAATCCCGCAGTTGTTCAAGCTCATGGCGGACATGGAAATGAATTTCATCAAGAAAATGAAGCCACTCAAACTACTAATTCTATTCAAGTTGACGCTAATACAGCCAAACGGTTAGGAATTAAACTTGAACCGGTTAAAAGCCAGAAATTAGCTGTTGGTATTAAAGCCACGGGACAAATTGAAACTCTTCCTAGCCAAAAAGTGGAAGTAACTACCCCAATTTCAGGTGCGAAAGTAGTTGAATTATTGGTAGAACCTGGTGCATTAGTAAAAAAAGGTCAACCTCTTGCTGTTGTCACCAGTCCAGACTTGATCACATTGCGTGTAGACTCTCAGGACAAATTAGCCAAAGGTGAAGCTGATTTACAGCAAGCGCAAGCTGATTTAACACTGGCTCAACAAAATTACCAAAGATATCAACAAATAGCTACTTCGGAAATTGCTCAAGCACAGAGTCAAGTTAACTTTGCTCAAGAAAAGTACAATAAAGATCAACAGTTAGCTAATGATGGTGCTTTACCCCGTCGCAATGCTTTAGAATCCCAAACTCAGTTAGCACAAGCAAAATCTGAACTTACCAAAGCGAAAAGTCGTAGAGAGGTTATTCAAGCAGAAAATCAACTCAAACGTGCGCTCTCAGCAGTTCAGTTGGCAAAATCAAATATTAATCGTAGTAATACTAATTATCAAACTCGACTTTCTCAACTAGGAACTCTGGCAAATTCTAAGGGATTAGTAATAGTAACTGCTCCTATTTCTGGTAAAGTTTCTGATAGAGAAGTTACTATTGGTCAAACTTTTAATGATGCTGGTGGCAAATTAATGACGATTGTTAATGATAGTCGGCTTTTTGCTACAGCTAATATTTATGAAAAAGATTTAGATAAGGTCAGAATTGGTCAAAGAATTAGTTTAAAAGTTGCCAGTTTACCTGAGCATACCTTTTCTGGAAGAATTTCTCGCATTGCTACAGCAGTGGAAGGAGAAACACGAATTGTCCCAGTCCAAGCAGAGGTAAATAACTCTAATGGGGAACTAAAACCGGGAATGTTTGCAGAACTGGAAGTTTTAACAAATCAGACATCAGCACCTATTTTAGCTATTCCTACTTCAGCAGTGGTTGATGCAAATGGTAAAAAAGTTGTCTATCTGCAAAATGGTAATTCCTTCCAAGCTGCTGAAGTTATTTTGGGACAAACTTCTGGAGATATGGTGGAGGTGAAAAGTGGTTTGTTTGAGGGAGATATGATTGTAACGCAGCGTGCGCCACAACTTTATGCTCAATCATTGCGGGGTGGTAATAACTCAACAAGTGAGACAAAAGAAGCACCTGCAAAGTTGACTGAAGTGAAAACATCTACCTTACCAGTACCGTTGTGGTTGCTAGGAGTAGGTGGAGGAGTGGCAATAGCTATAGTAGCTTTTATGGGTGGTGCTTTTTGGTCTGGACGGCGGAACAAACCTCAATTAGTCTATGACGGATTAGAAGATTCTCTTAATGGTTCTATAAGCCCAGATGATCAACATAGTACATCAGATAGCGGATCGCTGGTGCAAGCAGTTCAAGAATCAAAAGTCACCTCAAAATTTAAAACTTAAAATTCAATGATTACATTCTTAAAAAACCCCATTTTCTATCTCACCCCTTACATATTTCTCTGGTCAATTCTCAATGGAATAATTGTTATCGGGCTGTTAAAAATACTCAAAATTAACACAGCTAAAAGAACACAAATTGCGACTGCAATTACAACAGCAGTTGCATCTATTCTCTGGAATTGGAGTATTGAATTTAATCGGTCAACCATACATTTAAATGTTGATCATCCCTACCTCCGAATTTCTTGGGCGGATGCCTTAAATGGCATCTGTGTATTTGCCCTCACATCCCTTGTACTTGGTATGCTCACTGACCAAGAAACTCCAGCGCAAGTTGTGACTAAAATTGCTTCAGTTGCTGCCCTACTCACTATTTTTACTGACACATTCTTTTTTTAACGAACTGCTTGCAGCAGCGCTGAACGCTATCAGCCATTTCACATTCAAATTTTCATCCTGATTTCATTTTGATTTGGGATATTAAATACAATGCCTAACTTTGAATATCGCTATTACCAAGCAGGTATGACAGCTAAAGTCTAAAAAATAATGCTTAACTCTATTGTTAAATGGTCAATAGCTCAACGATGGCTAATCGTTATTGCCTCTATATTAATTAGTTTGTGGGGATTGCGGGTGATCACACAAATGCCCCTGGATGTATTTCCTAGCTTCGCACCACCCCAAGTCGAAATTCAGGTCGAAGCTGCTGGTTTAGCGCCAGAAGAAATTGAGTCCTTGGTAACTCGCCCGATTGAAAGCGCGATTAATGGCACACCTGGACTAGAATCTCTGCGCTCTTCATCTGCTATTGGCATTGCTGCTATTAAAACTGTCTTTAGCTGGGATACTGATATTTACCGGGCGCGTCAACTAGTAACAGAACGATTACAAGGGGTGAAACTGCCACAAGGAGTGGAGAAGCCGGAAATCTTGCCTGTTAATTCGCCTTTAGGATGGGCTGTTAAATACGCCTTTTCTGCGGAAACCACTGACATGATGGAAGTATGGCGCATTGCTAACTGGGATGTAAAAAATCGCTTATTGGCTGTACCAGGGGTGAGTAATGTATTTCTCTATGGTGGTGATGAGCGCCAATATCAAGTTTTGGTAGATCCAACGAAACTAAGAGCCTATAATGTCTCATTGCTAGAAGTCACCAAAGCAGTACAGAATGCTAACGTCAACGTTCCAGGGGGATTTCTCATTACTCCTGACGAAGAAACATTAATTCGAGGAATTGGCAGAATTGAGTCAATTAACCAACTCAAGGGTTCAGTTATCAAGGCGGTTAAAGGAACACCCATATTACTAGAACAGGTAGCAGAAGTAAAAATTGGCCCAGGACTCAGACGCGGAGATGGACTATTTCAAGGCAAACGAGCGGTAATTTTAACTGTTTCCAAGCAACCTGCGGCAGATACTCCCACTGTAGTCAAAGCTATAGCAGCGGCAATGGAGGAGATGAAGCCAGGACTACCCCAAGATGTGAAGGTGACTAAAACCTTTGATCAAGATTTATTTATCGAAGCTTCGGTGAAAAATGTTGAAGAAGCCTTGCGGGATGGCATCATTATTGTTTCAGTTATTCTGATTATCTTTTTGATGAACTGGCGCACGGTAATTATTAGTCTTAGCGCCCTACCTTTGTCCTTACTATTAGGCATGATTATTCTCAGTTGGACTGGACAAGGTATTAATACTATGACCTTGGGGGGACTGGTGGTGGCTATTGGTTCAGTGGTGGATGATGCGATTGTTGATATGGAAAACGTCTACCGCCGATTGAGAGAAAACCAAGTAGCAGACAACCCAAAAAATCCTTTACAAGTTGTGTTTGATGGTTCTGTGGAAGTGCGTGTTAGTGTTATTTTTTCAACAATTATTATCGCAGTAGTCTTTGCCCCAATTTTCGTTCTATCTGGAGTCGAAGGTCGCATTTTCACACCGATGGGAATGGCATATTTACTGGCAATTCTCGCTTCTACTTTGGTGGCATTAACACTAACTCCAGCTTTATGTGCTTTATTACTAGCAAATCGTCGTTTACCGATGACGGAAACTTGGCTAGAGCGCAAAGCACATCAAGTTTACCGTCCAGCGTTACAGTTCTCAATTCGTTACCCCAAGGTGATTTTAGGGGTGGCACTTGCGGGGTTTGTAGCTTCCGTAATTATTCTACCGGGGTTGGGAAAGGTCTTCCTGCCAGAGTTTCAAGACCGTTCTTTAGTTAATTCAATGGTTCTTTTACCGGGGGAATCTCTAAATGCCACTAACCAAGCGGCTTTGGCGGTGATGGATGCCCTGAAAAGCGATCGCCGTTTTGATTTTATCGCTTTACGGTCTGGGTTTGCTCAAGGAGATCCAGATGTGGCAGGGGTAAATTTTGGGGAGTTGGATGTGCAGATCAGCGAATTAGGGGCGAAAAATCGAGAGCAGACTGTGGCCACCCTCCGCAAAGAGTTTGAAAAACTTCCTGGTGTGGCAACTAATATTGGTGGATTTATTTCTCACCGCATAGATGATATTCTTTCTGGCGTGAGAAGTGCGATCGCTGTCAAAATTTACGGAACTGAACTGGAACAACTTCGCACCCTGGGGAAACAGGTACAATCTGCCATGAGTGGTATTCCCGGAATTGTGGATCTGCAACTTGAACCCCAAATCCCGGTTAAACAAATTCAAATTCAATTTGACCGCGATGCAGCCGCTCGTTATGGACTAACTGTGGGAGAACTAGCAGAAACGATAGAAACTGGACTCAATGGTAAAGCAGTTTCCCAAGTATTGGAGCAGCAACAAACGTTTAATCTTGTTGTCTGGTTGCCAGAACGCTATCGTCAAAATTTGGACGTAATTGCTAACTTGCTGGTTGATACACCGAATGGACAAAAAATTCCTTTATCCCAAGTTGCCAAAGTTGATTATGGAACCGGACCGAGTACCATTAATCGGGAAAATGTTTCTCGACTGATTGTAGTTTCTGCCAATGTTGCTGGAAAAGATTTAGGTTCTGTAATTAAAGATGTGCGGGAACGAGTCAAAAAAATTCAATTTCCTAGAGGCTACTATGTGCAATTTGGGGGTCAGTTTCAAGCACAGGAACAAGCAACGCAGACTTTGATAATTGCCGGGGCGATCGCTTTCCTGGTAATTTCTGTACTGATCTACTTTGCTGTTAAGTCAATTCCTGCCACTATCATGATTATGATCAACTTGCCACTGGCATTAATTGGTGGTGTTATCTCTGTAGCTATCAGTGGTGGAATTATTTCCGTTGCTTCGATGGTTGGTTTTATCACTTTATTTGGTGTAGCTACTCGCAACGGATTGTTATTAGTAGATAACTATAATCACCGTTTAGCAGAAGGAATACCACTCAAACAAGTAATTGTTGATGGTTCAATGGAAAGATTAGTGGCAATTCTCCTCACAGCACTTTCTTCTGCTTTGGGTATGGTTCCTCTAGTTATTGGTTCTGGTGCAGGTAAAGAAATTTTGCAACCTTTGGCGATCGTAGTTTTAGGAGGATTGTTTACTTCTACTACCTTAACACTATTAGTTTTACCTGCTTTATATTCTCAATTTGGGAGGTTTTTAGTTCCGAATCAGACTACACAAATATATGATATTCAAGTTCATTAATATCTCAATTATCAACACATTTTAAAGAAGGAATCAACCAATGAAATCACTTAAATCTAGCTTAATTATTCTCGGAAGTTTGGGACTACTGTTTTTAGGAGCTTGTAGTAACGGTAATCAAGCAGCTAATACAGAAAATAGTCCAGCCACTTCTATCGCAAAAACTAAAGCCCCCTCTGTTTCAACTTCACCTACTACTAAAACCGAGGAAAAGCATGGTGAATCTCATGGAGGTCAAGTTGTAGAAACAGGAAGTTATCATTTAGAATTTGTGCCTGAGAAAGAAGCAACCGCCACTCATTTAGATTTATATGTACTAAAAGGTGAGAATCACCAAACAGTACCTGATGCAAAAGTCACGGCTCAAATCCAGTTACCTGATGGCAAACAAAAGATAGTTGCTTTTACTTATGATGCTAATGATAAACATTACACAACAAAGTTAACTGAAAAAGCAACTGGTCAATATCAGGTAAAAGTTACTGCTGATGTGAAAGGTGAAAAAGTAAATGGTAGATTTACTTTTAATCAATAGATTTCTGACAAAATTATTAGCTAAAAACCATAAATAAGGCATCTGCCAAAAGACCTAGATCCCCGACTTCTTTTTGTATTTTGTAAACAAATTATAAATTGATCTAAGAAGTCGGGGATCTTTCTGTTGTTGGAAAATTAGCATATTTCCTTAGATAAACTTTCAATGACGCAAATCAACCGATAGAAGTAATCGTATTGTAAATAAATATTGAGACAAAAAGATATTTCATCTTGATTTCATTCTACAATGAAAAGCTGGAATTATAGTCAAACAAAGAAATTTTTACGGCTGTAACTCAATACTTCAAAAGTATTAAATCTTTATCCTCCCAAAGAAGTGAAATTTATGAAAAATAAAAATTTGATTTATGGTCTTATCGGATTATTAAGTAGTAGTGCTGTGGGCGGATTGTTAATCATCAATAGCACACAAGCCCAAACTCCCAATCCAGAAAAAGAAATTATGCCTTCCCCCCAAAGAGGGATGATGATTCATACAGATCAGCATTTCATAGAAATGATGATTCCGCACCATCAGCAAGCAGTAGAAATGGCTGATATCGGATTGACTCGCGCTCAACATCCTGAAATCAAAAAACTAGCTCAAGGCATTAAAAAAGACCAAAACCGCGAAATTCAGCAAATGCGAATTTGGTACACAGCATGGTACGGCAAGGAAGTACCCATAACAGCTATGAATCATCAAGAAATGATGGCAAGACATCAAGGCATGGGTCAACAGCCCAATCCAGACATGATGAAAATGCCGATGGACCAGAACATGAGCATGATGAAAATGCCAATGAACCAGAACATGAGAGGGATGAATGTAGATTTAGAAACATTGAAAAATGCACCAGATTTTGACAAAGAATTTATCCGACAAATGATTCTTCATCATCGCATGGCTGTTGAGATGTCGAAGATGGCTGCTCAAAAAACCAACAAACCAGAAATTCGTAACTTAGCTAAGTCCATCATTAAAACTCAAACATCTGAAATTAACCAGATGCAGCAGTGGTATCAGGATTGGTATAAGTCAAAGCCAGAAGAAAGTTGAATTACCCAGTTGGCACACCAAGAGGAGCGTGAGGGGCGAGCAGAATTTGGCGAAGAGTACGATCGCTATGCCAGCAACACACCAGCTTTTTTCCCCCATTTGGGAGGCACTGCAAATAGAAGTAATACCTGAAAAGGGAAGAGTGAGAACTGAGGTGAAAAACCAGGAAAGAATCAAAATCCTGTTTAATCGTCAAAATGGATTGGCAATTGCAATTTTATTGCTATGTTTAGCAGTCTGTTATTGGTTGCTGAATCCCCAGATAAATCTATTAACACCAGAAGGATTTAGAAAAGAGGTAAAGAATTTAGGGTTACTCGGACCATTTGTCTATATTGGTATCTTGGCTTTATCTGTAGTTATTAGCCCTATTCCCAGTGCGCCGCTTGCAATCATAGCTGGCACTATTTGGGGAGCGTTTATGGCAGGAATCTACAGCATAATAGGAGGTTTTATAGGTGGTTTAATTGCTTATTTTTTGGGACGTACTTTGGGGCGTTCGGCAATTAAAGCTTTAACTGGTAAAATAATTTATTTCTCGAAGAACAAAGGAGAGACTTATCTTAGCTGGTTAATTTTTATTACTCGAATGCTGCCAATATTTTCTTTTGATTTGATTAGTTATGCTGCGGGCATCGCTGATCTTTCTCTTCCTAAATATGCCCTGGCTACATTTTTCGGCATGATTCCTTCAACATTTTTACTGACCTATATGGGAGGAGTATTAAGCGTAGGAACACCTTTAGGAATTGCTATTTCTATTATTTTTCTCATTGTAATTATAGTGTTACCTTGGTTTATTCGACGCTATAACTGGTTAGGAATAAGAGATGTTGTTCGTGTGGAATAAATGTATATTTTAAAATTTTAGACAACTTTAGCATTAGCTAACAAATTATGAGATTTTTCTGCGAATTTTATTTATATATATACTCAACACGGCTTAATTACTTGATTCTTCGGGTAGGGGTTTAGCACTGCTCAAACTCATGCCTCGAAGTTTAAGATTAAGAGTATCCATAGTTTTAATAATTCATAATTCGTGAGTTTATGAGAAATCCCATGTATTACGAGGTAAGGTCAAGCCAACTATCTACGTAATACATGGTGTATTGTATCTTTTAATTATTTTGCAATCCAGCACTCAGCAATTACAGATACTTACGCCATAACTGTAGCCATTTGGCGACAAGACTCGGCGCAGCGACGGCAAGATGCCGCACAGCGTCTACATTCGTCGCTATCGTGTTTTTCACATTCACTGGCACAGCGATCGCAAGCTTGGGCACAGATTTCGCACATTTGAGCATGGAGAGCCGAATTGCGAGACATGAAACGGGCGCACAAAGCGCAAGTATCAGCACAGTCTCGGCACAGCTTAATGCATTGAGCCATCATTTGTACCATGTCGCTACTTAAACAGGCATTGGCACAGTTTTCGCAATCGCGTAGGCAATTAAAGCAAGCCTCTATGCAACTTTCAAGCAAGGATTGGCGAGATTTGGTTGTGGTCATAATTGTATCTCCGATTTAAAATCAAAATCATCAATTTCGCATGAGACAGTATTTATATCTCTACGCCCTTAAATTAATAAATAACTAATCCGTTTGTATCTGTCTAGTGACATAAAAAATATTTATTACTAATAATACCTTAGCCAAATTACGAGGCAAGGGTTATCAAGAAGTATGCTCTTTTCTAAATGAAATGTTTACAGGATAAGATTTTCAATGATTGTAAACTAAGGTTTTCAAAAAAAATAACCAAACAAACGAATTTCATCTTGATTTCATTATGATTTGTCATGCTAGTAGATAGAGGGACTATAGCTCTTCTGTAAGAACATCACCGACAATCTGAACCTGATAAAGGCTAACTAACTACTGCTCCTGATTAACGGCTGTATAAAGGGAGTAGTTACATAAGGTTTTGCCAAGTTTTTATCTATCTATTAAGAGCAGATTTATTCATAAAGTATGAACCTACACTTTCATTAACATATTTAATTATTTTTGAGGTAAATATGAAGAGGTCATTGATTTACGCCATTGTATTGATTTTGAGTAGCACAGCTATTATTACTCCTAGCTATGCAAGTGCTGGAACAGATAATGGTAGAGTTCCCCATATTGATGGAAATGCACAATTCCCTCCCACCCGCTGGGGAATTTTTAGACATACTTTCCGTTTACACGTTCCCAAAAATAGCAAAGCTCTTACCCAAATACTTATCAAAGTTCCAGACAATGTAACTGTGAATAGTGACGTTAGGAATATTGATGTTATGGATGAAAATGAACATAAAATTAACACTAATGTATCTGTCAATGGTAAAACAATACTACTAGATTTTCCCGAACCAATTGCTGCTAACACTAAGTTTGAAATTGACTTTAACAAAATAAAAAGACAAAATCTTGGTAATGGTTCTGTCTATAGCTTCTGGGCTAAAGAGGTTGGCATTAATGCAGAAATTCCCATAGGTATAGCTTGGTTTGGTTTCTACTAAGTTACCAACTTAGATAGAAAATTATGATATTTCATAGAAATTTCATCCTAATTTTCAATTTCTGTGACATTATTTATTAGGGGATAACTGTATTGTTATTACCAACTATGTTTACGTCACAAATTTACGATTAACCTTAATTAAACTGAATTTAATATGAGGGTACTGCTAGTCGAAGATGAACCAGATTTGGGAGTTGCTATCAAACGCACTTTAAATCAACAAAAGTATTTAGTTGATTGGGTAATGGATGGTAATGAAGGATGGGATTACTTAGACAATAGTTTGGCAGAATATACAGTAGCAATTCTCGATTGGATGCTTCCAGGAATTAGTGGGTTAGAATTATGCAAAAGACTGCGTTGCCAAGGAAATCCTCTTCCTGTTTTAATGCTAACTGCTAAAGATAGAATGGAAGATAAAGTTACTGGCTTAGATGCGGGTGCAGATGACTACTTAGTGAAACCCTTTGGAATGGTGGAATTGCTGGCACGATTGCGGGCTTTGCAGCGTCGTTCTCCGCACTTTCAACCCCAACAATTGACTGTTGGTGACTTGACTTTAGATTATGGCAACAGTACAGTTATCAGACAAAATACTCAGGGTGAACAGCAAGTAATTACTTTAACTAATAAAGAATTCCAATTATTGGAATATTTCATGAAGCACCCTAAACAGATTGTCACGACTGAACAAATTCGCAATCAAATTTGGGAAGTTAATGCAGAATCTAGTAGCAATGTAGTGGCAGCGCAAATACGTTTATTACGTCGCAAACTCACCAATAGCGACTGTCCTAATTTGATTGAAACTTTGCACGGTCTGGGATATCGTCTTAATTTCACTAATGAATCAAAATAAACTATTTCGGCTTACCCAGATTCGTTTGGCTTTGTATTATGCCATAGTTATGGGTTTAATTTTAAGCATATCTGCCTTCGGTTTTTATCGAGCAGTATTCCATGCCCATGTTGTGGCTTTAGACAGTGAAATTGAGTCTGTAGCGGGGACACTTCATGACAGTATTGAATTGAAACTACAGTCTCCTGGAAAATTAGAACCTTTGGTACATCAGTTATTTCCAAATATAGATAACTGTGGCATTCAAGCCACTAATTGTATTCAAAAACGAACTGACAAAAGCCCTTCTCCTTTAGGAGACGCTACGCGAACAGGCATCCAAAAAACAGGGCTTGCGCTATCGCATTCTCAACGTCATCTTCTGGGTATTGTTACTAAAACTAGTTACTATATAAGATTTTTTGATACTTCAGGAAAATTAATTGCTAATGCTGGTCATTATCCAAAGGGACTACCCGATGTTTTTAATCAAAAAACTTGGCAATTTCTCAAAGATAGTAAAGGTAAAGATTACCATCAAATTACTGTAGTTCTGCATACCCAAAATTATCAAAACTGGGGGTATATGCAAGTAGGGCGAAGTCTAGAAGAGTTTAATCATTATTTGGATAGTGTCAAACTAATTTTGGTATTAGGTTTGCCAATTGCAATGGGTATGGTTGCTGGTGCTAGTTGGTGGTTATCAGGATTAGCTATGCAGCCAATTTATCAATCCTATCGGCAAATTCAACAGTTTACAGCCGATGCCGCCCATGAATTAAGAACTCCTTTAGCTGCAACAAGTGCAACAGTGGAATCAGCACTTTTAATGTCACAAATAAACACTGATGAGACACGGGATATTTTGCAAACTATACAGCGTCAAAATCAACGGCTAACGACTTTAGTTGTTGACTTATTGATGTTAGCACGTCTGGATAAACAAGCGCAAAAGTTACAATGTGAAATTTGTTGCCTAAATGATATTATTAGCGATTTAATTGAGGAGTTTGCAGCAATGGCAACTACCGCAGGGGTAAAATTGACATCTTCAATTTTAGAGCCTCAATCTCTAAATATTACAGGTAATTCTGACCAGCTTTACCGCTTGTTTTCTAATTTAATTGTCAACGCGATTCAATACACACCAAAAGGAGGGGAGGTAACTGTTTTTTTAGATGCCAATGACTATAATGCTGTAATTAAAGTTCAAGATACGGGGATTGGTATCCCGAAACACGAATTGACGCGAATTTTTGATCGTTTTTATCGTGTCAGTAGCGATCGCTCTCGGATCAGTGGTGGTTCTGGTTTAGGATTAGCAATTGTTCAAGCAATTACTCATGCACATCAAGGCAAATTAAATGTCCAAAGTGAATTGGGTAAAGGTAGCACTTTTACAGTTCAATTACCTAAAGAAAAATGAGTTGATTTTGCTTGTTTTCAGGTGGCTTTGCTATGTCTTGGCAAACTAGCATGGAATAATGTAGCGGGATAGTAGAAATAAGCAAAAATCCTTGTTAACGGGAATGGTCTACACGAAAGTGCCATTTCGTGTAATTTGAGGGAAGTGGGCGCGTTACTAGGGGCAATTTTTGTAGACTTTCCAGGCGAACTGCTTGCAGCAGCGCTAGTTCCCTCCGGGACGCTATCGCCCTCTATCAAGATTTCCTCTAAGAAAATTCTGCACGGTGTTCTCAATTCCAGTTTTCCCCAGCCTGATTTTTTCCCCCAAGAAAATTTAGCAGTGGTTTTCCCATAAATCCCCGGAGTCTAGCGTTGCTGTTACCAGGGGCAAGATAGCCTGGAAGTCTTACCAATAAAGGTTTTCAGTTGCCACCCTGCCAAACCGGGAGAATAGTACGCTAAGGCTGAAACCTAGACACAGCAAGAGTTTCCAGACCATCTTGCAGGTTTTTACAAGGATCTCGGTCTGTTACCTTTTTGTGACTTATCAGCAGAGAATAGTTTTGAAGACCTGTTTTGAGGAGAAACTTTCATGACTATTTCCATGTATCAAGCTTTAGTGCCATCAATTATTCGTTCGCTGAATAATCTCATGGTAATTCTAGAAAAGGGTGCTGCACACGCAGAAGCTAGAAAAATAGATCCATCAATACTGATTAATAGCCGACTCTATCCTGATATGTTGCCATTAGTGCGACAAATTCAAATTGCTTCTGATATTGCTAGAAGAGGTGCAGCTAGACTGGCCGGATTGGAAGCGCCCCAAATGGAAGACACCGAAACTACCTTTCCTGATCTGATTGCTCGTCTTCAAAAAACAATCGCTTATCTGGAAACATTAACACCTGAGCAAATTGATGGTTCAGAAGAAAAGTCAATTTCCCTACCAGTAGGCAAAGAAACCATAAATTTTGAGGGGTTGTCTTATCTGCTTTACTTTATTTTGCCTAACGTTTATTTTCATGTCACTACTGCTTATAACATTCTTAGACATTGTGGTGTAGAACTGGGTAAGCGCGATTTCCTTGGTAATCCTTAACTATCAGTAGGTTTAAAAATAAGTAGAGTTGGGATGCTTGTAAATGCAACAATACTCAATGCTGCAAGCAAACCACTCAAAATTTCCCCCAAGAAAATTTAACGATTCTCGAACCCCGACAAATCAAACAACGACAACTGCCCCACAGAAATATTGCCCTTACCACCACGATGATAACTAAGGTGACATTTTGGACATAAAGCTACTAAATTTTCGGGTCTATTGTCTGATGGATCACGATTCCAGTGATGAACTTGTAGATATGTACGGGATTCCTTTGGTTGATCTGGAGGTAAAAGGCGATTACATTTCTGACAACACCAATTAGTTTTTTCCTTGATGGTTTTGGCTAGTTCTTTCCAGTATTTTGGGTATCCCATGATAACTGTTGAATCTTAATATCAGCACTTTACTATTATTAAATAATAACATTTTTGTTGATAAATGTACCAATAAATTACTATCTTTTCCTATTATTAGGATTTTATTAATGTTTTTGATAAATAGATATATGGGATATAATTACAATATTGCTTTAATTGACAATTATAATAATTATTTATCAATGCGAAACCTGACTCCTTCTTCAATTTTCTTCCTATTCCCTGATTCAAAATACTAAACTCCAGTATAACCCCAATGTTAATTAAACCTCAAATTAAAACTCCAGAGAAATTACCGTTTTTAGAAAAATTATGTTGGCAAAGAGAAGATATAGAAAATCTGACTCCTTTAGAAATGCTGAGAATATATGAACGAGGGTGGCACTACCGGGGAGTTTTAGGCGACTTGAGCCAAATAGAAGCCTTATTTGTGCAACAATTAGCTGAATATTATCATTCATGGTTAGGAGCAAAAATGTTTGAAAGGGAATTTCATCAAAAAATTTTAAATGTTCTTCACCAATTAAAGGCTAATTTTTTATTAGAGTGTGGCGCATATTTTGGCGGTGGGACTCTGGTTAGTTTAAATCATGGGGAATATAGATTAAGCAAGGATATAGATTTTCTCTGTTCCACTGGTACTGGCTACCGATTACTGCGACAAAAAATAGCTGAAAATCAATATAATGCTCTTTTTAACACTCAAAATAATCTCAACCTACCCGGAGAAATTAAAGCTGATCAGTACGGAGTAAGATTTGCCATTATTGTTGATGAAACTCTGATTAAATTTGAGATAATTATGGAAGGACGGATTGAATTGGGAGAAGCAGATTATCCCATTTGGTCGCCTGTCCCATGCTTAAATCAAATTGACAGTTTTGCGGAAAAACTTTTAGCTAATTCTGACAGATGGAATGATTCCTCGGTAGAGTCGAGAGATTTAATTGATTTAGCTATCCAAAGGCTCAATTCTCCCATTCCTCAAGCAGCTATTGAGAAGGCAGAATTAGCTTATCCTGTAATTGAACCTTTAAAAAAAGCGATCGCCTTTTTCCAAAATCACCCCAATTATCGAGACAAATGTTTTACGGCTTTGGGAATTGCCGAACCCAGTAAAATTATTGATGGTATTGATTTAATGGCGGCTGATTTGAATTTAAACAAGACAACTAGAACATTTAGCGAATCTCAACAAGGCTGGGAATGACAATTGATCGCTTTTCTTCGCGGCAAACACAAACAAATCTACTCTTTTCTAAGAAAATTGTGTGACATAGGTGCTACAGTCATAATTCATTGAGGATTTTCCCACAAAGTTGAAGCCACAGAGATATCATATCTTTGTCCTGTTTCTGTAATTTGAAAGTCCAGAATAAAATATTTATTATCAGAAAAATGCTGATGTTTTCTAGCAATTAGTTCAGCAATCATTTGTGTAACCCCCTGTTGAGTTTCTGCATCCTGATTTGATAACTGTTGTTCCAAGAAAGTATCAAGTGTTGTTTTTTGTTGAGATTCAGGCATCACCGCCGCATTCCAGGCTATCACAGCCAAACTAAATAATGATTTACGTCGTTTTGATGTGTGTACATTATCTAAGTACGGAGCAACGAACTGTTGGAGAATTTCTGACATTTTTGGAGCGCCCTTGGGTTCTATCGGTATATTTGCAGCCAATTCCCCAAATCCCCCCTCTACCATCTTCTTTCTAAGTGCTTCCAGGTTTTTCTGCTTATCTTGGGAACTCTGTTTTTGTTTCATCAAATCTTTAAAATCCTTGGACTTTCTCGCCATAGTGCCTCTCCTGTTTTGATTATTTCTGGGGTTCTATTCCAACAATTGTTCTAAATCACTCAACAATTTCTCTAGCTTTTTGGTTTTTTTAGCATCTTCCCACACCTGAGCATTCTTCAACCGTTTACCAAGCTCGGAATATTTAGCATTCAATGTTTCTTTGACTGTGATTTTCCCTGGGGTTAATTCCTTTACTAACTGCTTAATCTCACTTAAAGATAGATTTTCATTAAGAACTTTATCCAGTAGTTCCCTACGTTCACCGTCATCTTTGAGTTTAGCGATCGCCCTGGCTTTGGTGTATTCTATTTTCCCCTGCCGCAATATTTCCAATACATCATCGGGTAAATTCAATAATGGTAAACGACTGGTCCGAAAACTTTCAGCACTGAATCTCCCCACACCTGACAACACAGATTCCATAATTTCCAGTTGACGGGAAACGTTTTCCGTCAGTTCTAATCCTCGTTTTTTGGCGTTGGCAACTTGATTGAGAATTGAGATCACCTCACCAGAATTTACATCAAGTTCAATACTTAATAATTCTAGAATCCCCTCAGTTTCTTCAACTGGGTTTAAATCTTCCCGTTGCAGGTTTTCCAATAAAGCGATTTGCAGGGTTTGATGATCTGATAATTCCTTGGTGATAATCGGTACTTCCGTTAACCCCGCTGCTTTGGCCGCACGGAGTCGGCGTTCACCAGCGACTAACTCATATTCACCACCAACAGCACGCACTAATAAAGGTTGCAAAATCCCGTGTTCTTTAACTGACTGCACCAGTTGATTGAGTTTCTCCGGGTCAAAATACCGTCGGGGTTGTTGAGCAGGTAAACGAATTTTATCAATATTAACGGTGGCAGTGGCAGTGGGAGATTCCACATCCATACTCAGCAAATCTTCCACACCACGCATTTTCGGGAGTTCTAAAGGTTTCTTGACCATTACAGTTTCTCCATCCCCAAGGCTATCTTTTTCAGAACTGCGATCGCTGGATGTTTGGGGTCATACACAGCCAATGGTTGACTATTCATTACTGCATCCGCAAAGGCTGTGGCACGGGGTATCTTCGGATAAACTTTGGCTAGTGGTGATAACTGCTGTTCCAAAGCCTCCAAAATCACTTTGTCTTGGTTGGCGTTTACGTACAAGGTTGGCACAAATCCGGCGATCGCTAATTTCGGATTGATATGTTTCTTCACCTGTTTGATGCTATCCAATAATAACTCCGTTCCCTTGAATGCTTTGTAATGAGTCTGAACTGGCACTAAAACATGAGTAGCAGCACAGAGTCCGAGAATACTGAGGATACCTAAAGAGGGAGGACAGTCAATCAAAATGAAATCGTAGTTATTTAAAATGGGTTCTAAAGCTTGTTTGAGACGTAGTTCCCTGGCCATAACCGCAGAGAGTTGTAATTCTACCGCACTGAGGGTGATATTAGCCGGGGCTAAATCCATACCGTGTAAATTGTGGTGAATTGGTAATTTAGTCTCTGGTGTGAGCAGTGAGTCAGCAACGATTTCTTCAAGTTCATGGGGTTCAAGTCCCATAAAAGTTGTCAGGGATGCCTGGGGGTCAGTATCCACCAGTAAAACTTTGTGTTTGCGGGAGAGATGATAACCCAAATTCATCGTTAGACTGGTTTTCATCACCCCACCGGCTTGATTGAAAATAGCAATAATTTTAGTCACAATTTTCTTTAAATTCTTGGTTCTACAGTTTATGGTAATACTTGAGAGTAGCCCTTTCAAGGTGGTGAAATTTTGAACGAAGATTGGTTGTTTCAACCTTCAAAAAACCCAAAATATGAGCGGAAGATTCAAGATGATAGTAATGAAATGACGTATTTCCGTTAGTCACCTTGAAAGGACTATATTTGAGAGTCAGGGAAAATCAGGGGTAATTTATTAACAAAATCCTGACTTTATTATTGCATTTTTTTGTCATAAAAACTCTACCTTTAGTTATTGTTTAAGGATAAAATTATGAATAACTTAACACTCTCTGGCAACATTGTTGATGTTCTCCACCGCACCATTTTTCCCGGTACTATTCACATCACAGATGGACGGATTCAAACCATAGTTCGGGACCAGGGGCAATATTCACAGTACATTCTTCCCGGTTTTATTGATGCTCATGTTCATATCGAAAGCTCCATGCTTGTGCCTAGTGAATTTGCTAGATTAGCGACGGTGCATGGTACGGTGGCAACTGTCTCTGACCCTCACGAAATCGCCAATGTGTTGAGGCAGGTGTGGAATTGATGGTAGATAATGCCGCTCAGACTCCCTTCAAAATAGCCTTTGGTTTTCTTGCTTGTGTCCCCGCAACTGAGTTTGAAACCGCCGGGGCAAAACTGACGGAAATCGTTTACCGTCAACTGTACCAGACTTAAAACTGATCGGGGGTTATTTAGCGGACAAGAGTTCCGGGGGAGCAATGCGATTTTGTGAGCTTGGTGCAATCACTATTTTATACATTGAATATAGTAGTAAATTAAATAACTACGCTATCGCCTCCATTCCCAAACGTTTTAATACCTGTAATACACTATAAAGCTCATTATCAGGATTTACCAAAGAAAACAGCCGTGAATTAGCATATTTATGTTCCAATACCTTTAAAAATAAAAACTCATTACCATTGGTAATCATGCCAAAGG
>CAINGU010000109.1 GCA_903848645.1 uncultured cyanobacterium
ATTTAGCCATTAAAAGTGGATACAGCCATAATTCGGGTATGGCCATGCCATGCGACACTTTACCACGAGGGACAATTTGTGTCCCCCATCTACCAGAAGGAGATGTGATTCTTACCCGTTACCCTATTGTCAACTCAGACAATATCCGCCTTTACAGTAACGTCCATGATCCAGAATTAAAGAAAACTCGCAACGTAGTTTGGATTCACCCCAAAGACGCTGAAGAATACCATCAAGCTGATTTTGACGGCGACCAATTAATGGTTAGTTCTGCTAATAAACTGCCCAATATTGCCAAAGAAACACTCCGCGCAGGTGAATCTGGACATTTTAAACCAGTTAAACAACGTCCTAAACTGGCATATACAGAAATTACAGATGAAGAAGGCAATTTAAAATACCGTGATTTATCACAAATTGCCGCTGCCAGCAGTCAAAATAAAGTAGGTCTAGTGGCGACAAACATTGGGCGTGTTCAGTCCTCAACGCCTCGTGAAGGTGAAAATAGCGAACGATTTGCCAGACGACAAAGGAAGCTGCTAAATCGTCTTTTTCAAGCACTACAAGTAGAAGTAGATTCACCCAAAAGTGCTGAAAGATTAGAAGACATCAAAGAAATTGATGGTGTAAATTTATTAGCAGATGCTAAAAAATGGTCAGAATCTCATCCCAGTTACTTCTTTGACTTTAAAAAAGATGACCGGCTTTATCGTTCCTTTGCCATGCCAGCAGATGCCCCAGGAGCAATAAATGTGATTGCCAGAGAAGTAGTAAATCCCTTGTGGGAACCAACACGGATTCGCAGTAGAGATAGACATGAATTTCGTTATTTATTTCCCAAAGAAACATTATCTGTAGATGCCTTAGAATGGGCAGAAGAATTAAAAACTAGGTTTCAACAATCGAGAGATGAAATTAAAGAACGGGTGGGAGATGATAGAGAAGCATTTAATGAAGAATTGGGCAAACTTTACGATAGTTATAGAGCCGAAATTGATGAATTATTCACTACTCCAGAGGATAGATTTGAGGGTGCAGCAGCACTATGGCACACCCAACACACTCGTCCAGAATTAGACCGACATCGTAAGGAATGTTTACAGTTGGCAGCACAGATGGAAATCACGTTTTCCTTTGAGCATAATTATGAAATGCCTAGTGCAGCATTACCACAAGATACTTATGTTTTGACTGTTCCGTTTGGGAAAGATGCGATTAAATGGAAGGAATCTTTAGAACAAAAGGGAATTGAATTTGATGCCACTATTCATCCCCAATTACCTGTGATTGAATTTGCTTTTAAAGATTTATCACCTAAATTAGTTGAGAAATTAGCAGCTAAATTTGGTGACAATATTCACGATTTAGATGAATTGAATATCCCCAAAGATTTACGAATTATTCCTCCCGCAGATCATAGTTGGGCAACATCACGTCAGGATGCGGGTGTAGGAGCTTTGGCATATAATTTATTTACAGAGGAAGTATGTCAACAGCTTCAGGATTTTCAGTTTGAAGAAATAAAAGTGTTGGGGATTAAATACAATGATTTTGCTGATGAAAACTTTGCCAGTCAGCAATGGAGAAAGCGGAGTGTGACTCTAGAAGTAGGAGTTTTTGAATTACCAGAATCACACCCAGATTTTTATCGTTATAACGGGACACCAATATTACAAATTGATGGTCAGAATTTAGGAACTTTTGCACCTGATAGTCCGAAGTTGCCTGTTGGAACTACATTTGCAGCTACGTTAAAACCAGAAGGTTCTAGTATTATCCTCAAGGTTAATGCTGATTCGATAGAGTTGCCAGATGTGAAATTACCAGCATCAGAACCAAAGTTAGATCATGCTGGGGAATTGCGAGCTATTCACCGTGAATTTTGGCGAAAGGAAATGTTTGATAATTTGGTAGAAGCGATTGGTATTACCTACGAACAGCGACAGGCTAATCAATCTGAAAGTAAGGAAATTGAGCAGTTTAAAATTGGTGGACAGTGGACGGCTTATGTTCAGTCTAGTGGTGATTTTATTGTGCGAAATGAGAATAAGCGAACGATTTGTAGAGGGAATATTCACACAGGAGAAGAGATATTTCCGCTTTCAGAAGCAGCCGCAAGTGAGTTAGAGGAGATGATTTTAGAGAGGGAGCGTTCTACTGAAAATAGTGCTTCTCCACGAGATGCTACACGAATGCTATCACTAGGAAGACATCAGGAGTTATC
>CAINGU010000110.1 GCA_903848645.1 uncultured cyanobacterium
ACATGACATCAAAACACTTTTCTAACAAATCTTGGGGATTGCCCCGAAAGTCACCGTAACTATAAGTGAAAGCTGCTTTTGTTGGTGATAATTCCACTCGACTAGAAAGACTTTCAATGTAACTTTGTTCAGTTTTTGTTAATATTCTATCTAAAGCTTGAAATTCATAATACTGGTATTCACTCATAATTATCCTCTTTTATTAAGTGGGCATGGGGTATATCTTAATTGTTCATGTCCTATTCCCGATATTAACAAATAATCTATTCATAAATCAATCCAAAAATTAAATCGAATTGCTATATAGCCATTCTAGAAAAAAGTGAACAAAAATCATTCCATAAACCCCATAGTTAGCCTTCATGAATTATTTTATAAATCAAATCAGAACGCTATATGTTAACTTTAATTTTATATTAACTTTGATTTTAGAGAAAATTGTCCCTTGGGATTTGACATATAAATCATTTCTTCCAAACAGTCGTGGAGATAATTTTAGCATCTGCATCATCTAAATAAAAATCATAAACAGGTTCACCAGAAACTTCACAACGCAATGGTTCAATAATTTTAGTAAAAGGATTCCAAACTGCTGTGACAATCCGTTTTGCTTTCTTTCTTTGTAAAGAGAATTGAATATGTACCGTAGGTAAATGGATAATCATGGAACTGTGTAACCAAGCCTCTACACTCATTGTATAACGCTCTTGCACATCTAATAATTTTCTCTCTAACTCTTTATTTGTTGCTTCAATTCTTGCTAATTCCTTATCTTTATCGGCATCTATCAAACCTTTAGATTCTATCTTCCTAAGAATTTCGGCACTGATTGTGTTGTAATAATCCTTGAGTCGCTCTTCATCCCTAGTTCTTGCTCTAATTAATTTAGCTTGCCAATTTTTCAAAGTTTGACTAACTAGTATTTCGCTGCGGGTTTCAATTAAATTTAACAAATCAGCAATTGGTAGTGATAATTCTAAATCTTGTTCATCTACTGCAATTCTATCAGCTTCCCAGAATAAAGCATTACCAATTTCTACTGGTGTTACTCCCGTTAATTCATTGATAATAAAGGAAACTAAACCAATTCTTTTCTCTTCGGCATTCGCTGTGTAAGCTACATTACATAAAATATAACGGGTGATTTCTGGTTTAGCATCAACAAATTTAATTAAGCCATTTTGAGCCACAAATCTTTCCGTAAGCAGCTTATCAAAATTCGTGTTTTTGAGGTATCCATCATATTTAATACCTAATGCACTAACTTGTCCTGTAGTAGATAATAAATCAGATAATTTATTTAATACTTCGGAATG
The DNA here is from genome assembly GCA_903848645.1 of uncultured cyanobacterium. Taxonomy (GTDB): domain Bacteria; phylum Cyanobacteriota; class Cyanobacteriia; order Cyanobacteriales; family Nostocaceae; genus Dolichospermum. The sequence goes on from CAINGU010000110.1 coordinate 1,317, forward strand.
ATAAGTAACAAAAACACTTTGAGATACATCAGCTTTTGTTGTAAATGTAACATCTTCTGGTAGGGATAGTAGTGACGCTAAATTTTCAGTTAGCAAAACATTCAAAGTGTGTTCACTAGCTGGTTCTGCGATACCATCATGTAACGCAATAATTTTTTCTAACGTGGAAATAATTGGATCTGATAACATCTGGGGACTGGGGACTGGGGATTGGGGATTTGGCACCTTTCAGCACTAAGTATGTACATCACAATAGCGGGAAGTGCTGTAATATGGCTTTACCGATTGATTCTTTTATTGAATCTAATCATAAATAAAACGTTGTTTTAGGCTGTATTTCTTAGAAAGTTTGAGTTTTCATGTTTTGAGATTTTCCTAATAAACCTTTGATTTTAATACCGTAATATAAAAGTCGCGGTAAAATACTAATTTCTAATCTTTAGTTACTGGTTCTCGAATATATTGTTTTACATACTCTTCTCCACCTTGTTTTTGAGAACGAATAAAGCGACAGTATCCATTAAGACCTTTTTCAATCTGTGCTTCAATTTGATTTACCCAAGCTAATTGTTCTGTTGTGCAGAATCCAATCTTTTCAGCGATGATGAAAGCACTTTTAGTTTCTGCTAAAGATCCACGAGCAATATACATAAAACGTAAGCGGTCTAGATAGTGATAACGCCCATAGCCTTCAGCTATATTCAGTAATACACTACAGGATGCTCGGCGCAATTGATCACTGAGATTATAACGTTCATAGTCTGGCAAAACATCTGCTAGTCTATAAGCCGCTTTGAGTAGTTTTAAACTATCCTGATAAAAATCCAAAGATTCAAAACCTCGATTTTCCATCTGTATAAAAAGTCTGACAAAATTAAATTCACTTGTTAAAAGAGGGAACAGGGAACAGAAAAATCACTTATGTAATTAATTCTGTCCTATTACTTAAAATCCCCAAGTCCCAAGTCCCCAGTCCCCAATCCCCAAGTCCCCAATCCCCAGTCCCCAATCCCCAGTCCCCAGTCCCTAAGCCTCAAAATCTTCACCAAAAATCTGTTCATCTAATTCCTGCACTTGTTGATACTGGTCTTTAGCTTTCAACAAATTATCTGCCAATTGGTCAAAAGCTGTATCTAATTCAGGTTTTTTCTGATTTTTCAACCAAATCTCCATAACAATTTCACTAAAATCAAATTCATCATCTACGTTCCCTAGAATTGTCTCAATCTCACCTACCACCAATTCAAACATATTGATTTTGTCATGTAATATTCGCAGAATATATTCTTCAATGCTGCCTTTTAAACAAAAGTTAAAAATAAATACATCCTGAGTTTGGCCAATGCGGTGAATACGACCAATGCGCTGTTCTATTTTCATAGGATTCCAAGGCAGATCATAATTTACAATCGCATTTGCAAACTGAATATTCCGCCCTTCTCCACCTGTTTCCGATGCTAACAACACAGAAACACTATCTCGAAAAGCAGCGATCGCCTCATCTTTTGCTTTTAAGGACATCCCCCCTTGAAATTCTGCAAAGGGAATATTTGCTGCTGACAGAGTTTTAGCTAAATATTCACTGGTGGCTTTGTGAGTAGTGAAAACCAATGTTTTCTGACTAGATTTTGACAGCATTTCTACCAATACTCTCGCTTTCTCCACCTGCTTTACCTGTGCGGCACGTTTAGCTAAAGACTTCAATTCTTCATCATCAGGTATGCGTTTAGTCAATTGTTTGAGAGAGTCAGCCAAAGCACCAGGGGAAGAACCAGCCCGCATTAACAAATTAGTTCGAGAAAGTCTGTCTAACTTATCTTCAGAAGAACGCAGATAATCACTCAAATCTTGGTAAAGTTTCTGTTCACCAGCCGCAGGTGCCACCGTAATTGTAGTAGCAAATCGTTTTGGTAACTTCACATCTACCAAAGCGCGGGTATTGCGTACCATCACTTCCCGCATCAAGGAACGCAGTTTTTCCGGATTTTTGGGAATACGTCCATTTCTGGAATCAACGTATTCTTTTTTAAACGCAGCTTCTGTTTGCAATAAACCTGGTTTCAGTAGAGTCAGGAGATTGAATAGTTCAATCAGCGAATTCTGGACTGGGGTTGCAGTCAGCATGAGGATAAACCGCTTGTTAAGGGCGTTTACCAACTTCCAGTTAAGAGTCGTGCGATTTTTGAGGTGGTGTGCTTCATCAACAACTACCAAGTCCCAGGTGCGACCGGTGACATGAGAAAAATGCTTGGCAGATTTAGCCGTGTTGAGTGAAGCAATAATGCGGGGATTCTGCGTCCAAAAATCTTCTACGGGTTGTTGGGGGTCACGGTTATCTGTGGTAATAGTGGCAATGTTAAATTTTTCACTTAATTCTAATTGCCACTGAGAAACCAGGGATGCGGGAGTGAGTACGAGTAGGGACTGTACCATGCCTCTAGCTAAATACTCAGCACAGATAATTCCGGCTTCAACGGTTTTGCCCAAACCCACTTCATCTGCTAATAATGCCCGTCCACCCAGTTGTCTCAGAACCTTGCGGGCTGTTTCAATTTGATACCAATATTTGTCAATGGCAGTGAGGGTGGGAAGGCACACTAACTGGTCATAGTCTGCCATGACCGATAGTTTAAATAGGTCTAGACGTGCTTCGTAAAAGTCCAGGCGATCGTATTTACCTGCTTTGAGTGCTTCTAAAGCTGTGGAGGAGTTAAATTTAAATGTATAATTTTGATTCATGATGCACCCAGTGTGAATACTTTTGATCGGAAGAGACAGGGCGGAAGGGAGCTTTTTAGTAGGGGGAACAAACCCTTTCCCCCAACGCGCTTTTCGGTGCGGAACATGGGTACAAGCCCCGTTCTTCTAAGACACTTATACGGTGCGGAGTCCAAACCTGTCCCGGTCTTCCCCCTGCCCCTTTTCCTTTTAGCTTAAACAGTAGAAGCCTCTCACCTACCCGATGGGGAGGTGATGAGATGAATATGCGTAAGTGACGAATTGACCAACTGTTATAATCAATTTTCAATCAATCACCATAAAAACAACGCAAGAGCCAATATTTTTAAATCTAGAAGTATCCTGGAATTATAACTCATTCTATCTTATCGCGAGGTCTTATGACTCTAACTAAAACCCGACTCACCTTTGATCAATTCCTCAACTACGACTTCCCCGAAGAAGGTCGCTATGAACTTGTAAATGGAGAAATCATGCGGATACAAGCAACCAGAAAACATGATAATTTAGCAGATTTTCTCACTAGAAAATTAGACCAGGAAGTTGAACGTCTGAATCTCAATTACAGAGTCTCTGGAAGAATTTCCATTAGAACTGTAACAACCAGCGGTAAAGAACAAGGTCGTGTTCCTGATGTTAGCGTAGTAGATAAAAACCTCTGGGATGCTAACTTATCCGCTTATACTGCCTTTATTGAACCATTACAATTAGCGGTAGAAATAGTTTCCACAAATTGGGAAGATGACTATATAGATAAACTAGAAGAATATCAACGTTTAGGGATTTCTGAATATTGGATAGTTGATTATTTAGCTATTGGTAGTCGTAATTATTTAGGTAATCCTAAAGAACCAACAATTTTTGTATATATTCTCAATGAACAAGGTATTTATCAACCAAACGCTTATCGAGATACAGATATAATTATATCTCCAACTTTTCCAGAATTAAATATTACAGTTGATCAAGTTTTTGCAGCATAGATACAATTTCACGACTGAACTATAGCGGTTCTCAGTTAAGTGAGATATATGAACCCCACCCCCAACCCCCTCCCCGCAAGCGAGGATGGGGCTTATGACTGTATCTCATTCAAGTGCATACCGCTATAACATTAGAACCAATTCGCGCTGATTCTGTGAGTTTTTTTTGCGGACATATAACCTAATTCTGCATATAGAATTTCAGACTTTACCAAAGTCTAGAACACCTTTAGATTTCCGAATGCTAGATTATTCTGTTAGGTTAAAACGTTAATATAAATGTCCTGTCATTCAGGTATTAATATTTTTACAACAAACTGATAACGAAGTAGCTTTTACAGAGGAATTTAGAGATGAAACAACCAGACATCGCTATCGTGTAATCAGGATGTGGGAGCAAGATTGGTGCATTATTTCTCAATAATCCGGCATTATTACCACTTGCACCACTGACCCGCACCAATTCACCATCTATATTATTAGGGCAAGTTGCTGAAAAAATTGCTAAAATTCCTAATAGGGAAGAAAGACAAAATATAGCAGGGTGTACAGAGATTTTAGCGGGATTGAAATTTGAAAAAGATGTTATTCGCCAATTTTTATGGGAGGATATTATGCAAGAGTCAGTAATTTATCAGGACATTTTACAAAAGGGTAAAAAAAAAGAAGCTGTCAAATGGATTACCAGTTTTCTCAATTATCGCTTTGGTGACGTTAATTCATCACTAATAGCCGAAATTCAGGTATTATCTTTACCAAAATTAGAAGCCATGAGAAACGTTTTATTTAATTTTGCAACATTAGCAGATTTGGAAGTTTGGTTAAAACAACAATAATCGTCAGTTTTAAATCTTGCTAATAATTCCTCGCGGGATTGAAGTAATCGCGGCAGTCCCTACCCTCAATGTACTCATAGGGTAGGGGTTAGATCGGGTTATTGCAGCAAAAGACATGAAAAAATTAATGTTGTTTATCAAAAAATTGCTTAACGCCATATTGTAAAGTATTGTATCCTTTATAGTTACCAAAACTGTAACAGTGATCAAATTTCACCCTGCTCAGGACTATTCTAGGTAAGTACAACAGGGCAAACATCTGTGAGGATTTAGTAATGTCTTACCCGATTCCGTCCAAAACGTGGCAGCGAGTCAGTATTTTAACACTCCTATTATTAATACCAACAGTAGGAATTGCCGTTTTAAATCAGTCTCTGACAAAAGCAATTCCCACCAATTCAACCATCTCAGCCAACTCCATTTTACCCAATCACCCTAACTACCAAGCACTTCAGGCATTAGTTAACAATTATAGTTGTGTCGCTTCCGTCCCCAACTTTGGCACTCTTCCCCTCACCCGCACAGAATTTGCTACAGTCTTGAATACTTGTTCACAGCGCATCAATGAACTCATAGCAAATAACCCTACCACAGTTGCCCCAGCAGACCTACAAACCCTACAACGCTTAGAAAAAGAATTTGCCCCAGAATTAGCAATTCTCAACAATCCCAAAGATAAATTAGAAGCTCATAGCGATATCGCTCCCACTCAACCTAGCAGAGAACGCATTCAAGACCAATCTATCCGTAAGACTAAACCATCAGGCGTAGTTATTGCACCTCCTCTGAATTTCCCAGCGAGTTCACCTGTTATTAATCAGTCCGTTGATCGTCGCAGTAGCCCTAAACTAACAGTTGGAGGTGGTGTTCGTGGTATGGTTGCCCCCGAACCCCAAACAGGTGGCAAATTCAACACCGAGAACTACAACCGCATTGATGATAATCCCTTTCATCGTGTTGGTAATGACCCTCTTTCCACCTTTTCCATAGATGTAGATACAGCAGCCTACAGTAATATGCGACGGTTTATTACTCAAGGACAATTACCACCCAAAGATGCCGTGCGGATAGAGGAATTAATCAACTACTTCCCCTATAATTATCCTCAACCCACAGGAAATAGACCTTTCTCCGTCACCACCGAAGTAACTGCTGCTCCCTGGAATCCCCAACACAAGCTGGTACAAGTGGGTTTACAAGGTAAACGCTTAGAAAATGAAACCTTACCACCCAGTAACCTCGTATTTCTAATTGATGTCTCCGGTTCTATGGGTGAAGCCGACAAATTACCCTTGGTGCAACAGTCTTTAAAATTGTTAGTAAATAAACTGCGTCCTGAAGACAGGGTAAGTTTAGTAGTTTATGCAGGAAATGCGGGTGTAGTCCTACCTGCCACCCCTGGAAATCAGAAAACGAAAATTCTAGCGGCAATTGACCGCTTGCAGGCTGGAGGCTCGACTGCTGGTGGTCAGGGGATTGAATTAGCTTACAAAATCGCCAAACAAAACTTCCTTAAATCAGGTAATAACAGAGTCATTTTAGCTACCGATGGAGATTTTAATGTCGGGGTTTCTAGTGATGCTGAATTGACTCGATTAATTGAACAGAAGCGAGACCAGGGAATTTTCCTGACAGTGCTGGGATTTGGTACTGGCAACTATAAAGATGGCAAAATGGAACAACTAGCTGATAAGGGTAATGGTAACTACGCCTATATTGATACCTTATTGGAAGCTAAAAAAGTCCTAGTTAATGACATTCGGGGAACTCTATTTACTATTGCCAAGGATGTGAAAATTCAGGTGGAATTTAATCCCGCTAAAGTGCAAGCATATCGCTTAATTGGCTATGAAAATCGCCTGTTGCAAAACCAAGATTTCAATGATGATAAGAAAGATGCAGGGGAAATTGGCTCTGGTCATTCGGTGACTGCACTGTATGAAATTATTCCTACTGGTACGAAGAGTGATGTGAAATTACCAGAGGTAGATCCTTTGCGGTATCAGCGTTCTGGTGTAACTGCGACCGATACTGCTGATAATGAGATGATGTTGGTGAAACTTCGCTATAAATCACCTCAAGATAGTACCAGTCAATTAATTACTCAGACTATCAAAGATAGTGAATTCAACGTTAACCAAACACCATCAACTAATTTGAGATTTGCGGCGGCGATCGCCACTTTTGGCATGATCCTCCGTGATTCTGAGTACAAAGGGAATGCTAACTATGATTTGGTAATGAAATTGGCAACTCAAGGTCAGGGCGAAGATCAGGAAGGTTATCGCGGTGAGTTTATTCGCTTAGTGGAGCAATCTAGGGAGTTAATGACCAGGAAGTGATGCAATACTGCTCGGTTAAGGAAATAAAGGAGGCTGAATCCCTTGGAATATCGTTGTCTATAAAGCCCTAACCGAATAGTAAGTAGTGGTGCCAAATAAATTGTATATTTTGAACAATTCTCTCTCAAATATCAATTTAAAGTATTCGCTCAATAAAAGGGGGCGGACTACCTATTCAGGAACGATTTTATGCCATTTGAGGCTTGTCATTAAACAATTTACCCCGGATTATTGAGCGGTTACAATTTAAAAATATGCTGAGAAACCTAACTATTCATAACTTTAAATCTTGGCAAAATACTGGACAAATGCCATTAGCATCCTTAACAGGATTATTTGGGAATAATAGTTCAGGAAAAACTGGAATTATTCAACTATTATTAATGCTGAAACAAACTGTTGAATCAGCGGACTGTCAACGAGTATTGCATACAGGAGATGAACAAACTTATATTGATTTAGGGACAATTTATGATGTCATATATCAGCATCAAATTCCCGGAGAACTAGCTTTTTCTTTAACTTGGGACTTACCAGAATATCTGAATATTATTAATCCCGAAGGGGAATTAGATGATATTATATTTTCCATTCCATCTTTATCATTTAATGTCAACATTGCAGTTACAGCAGAAAATCTGGCTGTAAAAAGCATGACTTATTTTTTTGATTATGAAAATAAAAATTATCTGTTTGGAATCGAGCAACAAGATAATCAGAATCAAAGTGAATATAAATTATTATCTCAAGGTTACACTGTAAAGCACTTTAAAGGTAAAGCATGGCCACTACCAAAACCCATTAAAAGTTATGGCTTTCCAAATCAGATAAATTCCTATTATCAAAATACCGCTTTTTTGGCAGATTTTGTATTAGCCTTTGAAGGACTTTTTCAAAATATTTATTATCTTGGACCCTTGCGAAATTATCCACGTCGTAGCTACACATGGGCTGGATATCAACCACAGGATGTAGGCAAAAAAGGAGAACAAGTTATTGCGGCTTTATTAGCTTCCAGAACCAGAGATAAAGAGGAAAAAATAGAACAGCGTGTAGCAGAATGGTTACGTCAATTAGGATTAATTTATGATTTTCAATTAAAACCAATTGCCGAAAATCGTCAAGAATATGAATTACGTGTGCGTCGCACTCCTACTTCTTCTGAAGTGTTAATTACAGATGTAGGTTTTGGTGTTTCTCAAATCTTACCAGTTTTAGTGCTTTGCTATTATGCCCCCAAAGGTTCAACATTGATTTTTGAACGGCCAGAAATTCATTTACATCCATCAGTACAAGCCGGTTTAGCAGACGTATTTATTGATGTCATTAAAACTAGAAATATGCAAATAATTATCGAAACTCATAGTGAACATTTACTGCGGAGGTTACAAAGACGTATTGCTGAAGCTGAACTCCAAGAAAAAGACGCTGCATTGTACTTTTGTCAATTAAATGAACAAGGAAACTCCCAATTAATTCCTTTAGAATTAGATGCTTATGGCAATATTAATAATTGGCCTATAGGATTTTTTGGTGATGAAATGGGTGAATTACTAGCAATGACAGAAGCAGCTATCAAACGCCAAAAGGGGAGTCAGTCACAATAATCTAGTTAACAGGTAACACAAAAATCACTTGTGTAATAAATTTTCTCGCATTACTTATCGCATCAAGTTATTCATAGCAATTCACCAGCATATTTTCCTAACCAAACCTGCAAAGCATTTTCGTCAATTTCTCCAGATGCTAAACCCTCCATCATTAATACTATCTCCGGCTCTGGTGCGTTAAAACCATGACCATTCAACCCCAAAAAAACATACATTGCCATAAAAGCTGTCCGCTTATTCCCATCCACAAAGGGATGATTTTTACACAAAGCAAAACCATAAGCCGCCGCCAATCGAGAGAGCGAAACCTCCGACTGATAAGAAAATTTATGCTGGGGACGGGCTAAACTCGCTGCTAATAACGGGCTATCTCTCACCCCAGATAACCCACCATACTGAGAAATCAAATCCTCATGGATAGCAAGCACCATCTGTTCAGTTAGCCAGGTTGGTTCATTCACTTAGCGAGTTCCTTCAATGCCTGACGAAACTTCTGGCTACCTTGCCGATAAATATCCATTGCTTTCTCAAACTCAGGATCATAAGGACTAAGCTGGAGTCCATGTTCAGTTTCCGTCACAAATACGGTATCTCCTTCAGAAAGATTGAGTTTTTCTAACAACTCCTTAGAAAAAGTCACCCCTACTGAATTACCAATTTTGCGTAACTTTAAGGTTTGGATCATTAAACTTTCGCCAATGTAATTACGAGTGTAACTACTATCTTAGCCTTAAATTCCCAACTCTGCAACTCCCTATGGTTCACTCCATGATCCACTATCGAGAGATATGGTGTACACATAAGCCTTACTAGGAAAGCAACTCAATTTTGTGACCCATGGATCACATTTTTCCTCAAAACTTCGGCAACACCAACCTCCCCTACTTATCCGAACATCTTAAACAATCACAATTGGAGGAATGATAATGCGTTACGCAATTATTATTGAAAAAGCTCGAGACAACTACTCTGCTTACGTACCTGACTTACCTGGATGTGTGACTGTTGGTGACACAATAGAAGAAATTAAACAAAACATTCAAGAAGCAATTGCTTTTCACTTAGAAGCATTAATAGAAGATGGATTAACAATTCCTCAACCGCAAACAGAATGTGATTATGTTGATGTAGCTGCATAATTCCATTATCTGTTGTAGGGGCAATTTATAAATTGCTTATAGAAAAAATCTCCCCTTACTTCCTCTAACATACAAGGAGTAAAAGGGGCGCATCTAGGAGTTGGGAGAATACAGAAACTAGTACAACTATAGTCAGTAACTCAGGGCTAAAGCCACTGAGCTTGTAAGAGTAATCAAGCAAGCTATACTGACCAGACCACCCTGAGCATAGTCGTTTGCGTAGCATACCGAAGGTTAGGGTAGCCGTTATTTGAGTCAAGACACCGGAGAATGCGACGCTAGTTTTCCGCTCTGTCGTTTGTAATTAAACAGTTTTAAAGTCACTGAAACAGTGTTGCAAGCTCAAGCAAGCTCAGATAACAAGGTCAAAGCGAACATCACCTGAGCAATCAGAGAGGCAGAAATGTCAAATTACGCATTAGTTCTCGACACAAACAAACAACCTTTAAGCCCTTGTCATCCCTCGGTAGCAAGGAAATTATTGGATTCTGGAAAAGCTGCTGTATTTAGGATGTACCCTTTTACTATCATCTTAAACAAGTCATGCTCAGATGTTGTTAACCAAGCAATAGAACTCAAAATAGATCCCGGTTCAAAAACTACGGGCATAGCATTGGTTCAGGGAGAAAAAATCATTTTTGGCGCAGAACTTTCTCATCGAGGAAGTGCAATTAAAGCGTCCCTAGAATCCCGTCGTTCACTCCGCAGGGGGAGACGAAACCGCCATACTCGCTATCGTCAAGCCAGATTTTTGAATAGAACCCGGACAAAAAATTGGTTAGCTCCAAGTTTACAGCATCGCGTTGAGACTACCTTAACTTGGGTCAAGAAACTCATTAAGTTTGCTCCTATCACCAGGATATCTCAAGAGCTTGTCAGATTTGACCTGCAACAAATAGACAATCCAGAAATATCAGGTATTGAATATCAGCAAGGCACTTTGTCCGGGTACGAAGTCCGTGAGTATCTACTGGAAAAATGGCAGAGAAAATGTGCTTACTGTGGGATTGAGAATGTCCCCTTGCAAGTTGAGCATATTCACCCCAAAGCCAGAGGTGGCACTAATCGAATTTCTAATCTTTGTCTTGCTTGCCAGAAGTGCAATATCAAAAAAAGCACTCAGGATATTGAGAAATTTCTGGCTAAGAAACCGGATCTTCTCAAATGTATTCTGGCACAAGCAAAACGACCTTTAAAAGATGCGGCGGCTGTGAACTCTACCCGTTGGGCATTATTTAGCCGACTCCAAGAAACTGGTTTACCCGTTTCCACTGGTTCTGGTGGTCAAACTAAGTTCAACCGAACCAGATTAAAGTTTCCTAAAACTCATTGGCTAGATGCCGCTTGTGTTGGGCAAATTGGAGAATTGGAAATTTTAATAAACAAGCCTTTGCTAATCAAAGCAACAGGGCATGGAACTCGTCAAATGTGTCGGACTGACAAGTTTGGTTTTCCATCTCGATATGTGCCGAGAATTAAATTTGTGAAAGGTTTTCAAACAGGTGACATTGTGAAAGCAATTGTTACTACTGGGAAAAAAATCGGTAAATATATTGGTCGTGTTGCAGTTAGAGCAACAGGTTCTTTCAATATTTCTGCATCAAAATTAGTTCAGGGTATTAGTTATAAATACTGCAAAATCATTCACCGCAAAGATGGCTATGATTACGCATTTTAGGATTGACGGGGATTAAAATCCCTTGAGTCGCTTCCCTCTGGTCCCTAAAGGGACTGAGTTTCCCACTTCCCACGAGGTTTTATGACAAAAATTCGGACTATGGTTCTTCAATTTCTAACGGGTAAATGGGTAGTTTGAGCGAAGGGCTACCCATTTACCCGAACGCAGCATGAGTACATTGGTACTTCCCCAAGGTTTTATGATCAAGCTTTAAATTAAATAGGGTAGGTGACGATGATGTTTAAATATCTACTTTTAGAAGACTTAGGCATATTCTCAAGATTAGAATGGCAGAAACATCAAAAAATCAACATTATTATTGGTGAAAACGATACAGGTAAAACCTATATCCTGAAAATGCTCTATTGCATTGCCAAAAGTATCGAAGAATATACTAAACGCGCTGAGGCTGACAATAAAAGCTGGAAAGAAATTTTGGCTGAAAAAATACTTTGGGTTTACCAACCAAGCAAAATGAAACTTGGTGAACTTGTGCGTAAAAGTGGCTCTCGTCTTCATGTTGAAACTAAATTAACACGAAATGGAACAAACGAAGATGAATATAGTTTCTCCTTTGGTAAAGATACAAAAGATACAATTACTAAATGCACAGTTTCAGCCCATAAAAAACCTGAGCTAAATGCCTTATATATCCCTACCAAAGAAGTTTTAACTGCTTTTGATGCTATCGCAACTGTCAACGAACAACTAAAAATATTTGGATTTGACCAAACTCATCAAGATTTAATCCAATCTCTCAGAATACCTACTTCTTTGAAAAAGCTAGAACAGCCTTTAGAAGACATTTTGGATAATTTACAAAATCTATTTCCTGGTGAATTATCTAGAGAACAAAAAAGGTTTATTTTAAAAAGAGGACGGGAAAAATATGAAATGTCCCAGGTAGCAGAAGGAGTTAAAAGAGTTAGTATATTAACTACATTAATTCGTAATAAAACAATTAAACCTGGCACAATTTTATTTATTGATGAACCAGAAACTAACCTACATCCTCATACTATCACGGCTTTGTGTAATATGCTGTTTTCTCTTAGCCAACTTGATGTACAAATTTATATAGCTACCCATAGTTACTTTGTACTTAAACAGTTTGAAATTCTGGCTAGAAGACATCAAGAAAGTATTCAGTTATGCTGTCTCGAAAAAGGAGAAGATATCAATATTAAGTTTCATGATTTAAAAGCAGGAATACCAGATAATCCCATTATAGATGCTTCCATAAATTTATATGAAGAAGATGTCAGGCTAGATTTGGAATCATAAAATATGTCAGAGTTTTTGTACAGTTAATTGTGACATTTGTAAAACACGGTCATTCCAATTACCAAGTTCTTGATTTACCTGATTTCTAGCTTCTTTGTCGTTCCAGATTTGCTCCCATTTAAACAACCAACGGGTCAAGAACCGTCCTAAATTCGCTAATTCAAAAGCATAATCAAATTCTACATCTGGGGCTATCCATTCAAGAAAATACATTGTCTCTCTAATCAAATTTTTGACGACATCATTATTATTACCGTCTTGTAATAAACCCTGAATTTGTTTTAAGCGGTTGGTTAAATTGTTTAACCTGATAGAAACATCATCTTTGATAAAGGGTTCTTGTTTATAAGTTAAGTTAATAATGCTAAAAACTCCATAATAATTGCAGCAACTTGTTCTCTAATTTTAGCGTCCAGAATATTCCTATGTCTGGCTGAACGCGATTCCTACGAAGCGCTGAGTGCAAGGCACTCCCGTCAGGGATACGCTATCGCCTCCGTTCCCAAACGTTTTAATACCTGTAATACACTATAAAGCTCATTATCAGGATTTACCAAAGAAAACAGCCGTGAATTAGCATATTTATGTTCCAATACCTTTAAAAATAAAAACTCATTACCATTGGTAATCATGCCAAAGG
>CAINGU010000111.1 GCA_903848645.1 uncultured cyanobacterium
AATTGGGTTCAGGAGTTTTCTCTGCTGGTGACGCTGCTGGTAAATCTGGATTGATAAAAGAATTGGGTTCAGGAGTTTTCTCTGCTGGTGACGCTGCTGGTAAATCTGGATTGATAAAAGAATTGGGTTCAGGAGTTTTCTCTGCTGGTGACGCTGCTGGTAAATCTGGATTGATAAAAGAACTGGGTTCAGGGATTTTATTTACCGGTGAAGATAATATAACCGCATTGGCTGCTGATGTAGAATCACCATCTGGTAATTCCTGAGAAATCAAAGCAACTGGTTCAACAATGATTGTTTGTGGGGATTTATCGCCATTGCCATTTTGATGAATTATGGCTTCGCCACGCAGGTTATCAGCCAGTTGTAAAACTGTGGGTGCGCCTCCTGTTAACGCTTTGAGAGAATTAGTATCTCTATTTTTTTCCAGTTCACCCCGCAGACGATTAACAAACTCTGCTAATATGGCTTCCCCTTGCTGTTGTTGGCTATACATCCGCGACAACTGTTGGGAAAGATCACCTTGATAGTTTTTGAGTTCTTGTAATAGTGAACTAAAAGCAATAGTGACAGTATCATCCAGACTGTCTATCATGCTACTAACATTCTGACCAATTTCATTAGCGGCATTATTTAGTTGAGCATTTTGAAGCGCAGCTTGATTAGATGGGTCATATTCTACGGCTTGAGTAGCTAAAGTTTTTAGTGAGGATTGTAATTGGGAAGAGATATGCTTGGCTAAAACTTCTGCTAACTGACGGATTAACACTTGCTGTTCCGTGATTTGTCGTGATTGCTGTAGCTGTTCTTTTTCCTCAATTAATTTTTGAATATCCTGAGATAATCGGTTTTTTTCGGATTCTAGCCGTTTTACATCTTCCTGTAACGTCCTCAACAGATTTTGTTGCAGATTTTCTAAATCCTCAACTACATCCCACAGAGCATTTTCTGCGGCTCTGGATAGCTCACCTCTAATGCGTGGGTTTTCTGGTCGCTTCTCAAATCGCCCCATCAGTTTCTAGCCTCTAACACCTTGATGATTAAGTAGCTGTCCCGGATACCGGATTTTCTCAGGCACGCTGCACGAACAACACTTGTATTTAAGTTTCCTTGAGAAAAGACAGGAAACTGAACAATTTCACCTAACTTATAAATTTAATTAACCTATACAAAAATTAGTACCTATCATTTTTTGAGGAAATGATAGTCATGAAATTCTTACATATCAATACCTAACTACAAGCATCAAATCAGTGCGGAATGTCTATTGCTTGATAGTTACTACCATAATTCAGAGATTATCAATAAACATCTCCCATTTACCATTGTAATTAATGAGCAGAAATTATGCAAAAATCCTCTCTGATTAGAGAAGATATGGCAAACTTCGAGGATTTATGCTTAATACAGCACTTCCCGGTGTTATGAGGTACATATCTAGCGGGCAAGATGCCCGCACTACAAGAGTTTCATGATTCAACTTTGTACCTCATAAGAGCGAAAACCGCTGTATATTCATTTAGTGCCAGAAAATTGCCATGATCGTGAAAATAGCGGCACTAAGGGCGGCGCTGATGGGGACTGTAATTAACCAAGCCGCAGCGATATTTTGGATAGTGGAAAATTTTATAGATTTAAGATTTTGTACCAGTCCAATACCCACAACTCCACCGACAAGAGCGTGAGAGGTGGAAACGGGTAAACCTAAGCGGGAAGCTAGTAAGATGGTGATTGCTGTGGCTAGTTCGGCACAAAATCCACTACTAGGTGCTAAGGAAATAATATTTTCACCAATGGTAGCAATGACTTTTTTACCCCAAACGGCTAAACCTGCCACAATTCCCATCGCACCCACAACCAGAATCCACAGGGGAATGGTGAGTTCATCACTGGGGACTTTACCTTGCTGATTGATGTAGGAAATTACTGCTAGGGGGGCGATCGCATTACCAACATCATTAGAACCGTGAGCAAAGGCGACAAAACAAGCACTCAAAACTTGAAATTTGGCAAATAAACCTTGAATTTTATATTCAATCTGACTATTTGCTAATTGTCGCCAACTCATGAGAGTCAGACTAATTGCGGCTATTCCACCGATGAATAGGGTGATGTCATGGGGGGGAATATGCAATTTTCCCTCTGTGAGTAAGAACTGGCTCAGGGGTTGAGTGATTGTGGGGAGAACGATAATGCCAAATACACTCAATAGCAATGTACTTAACCAGGGAATCCATTCCTGTAACTGTGATAGGGGATGGGGTTGGTTAAAAATCCATTGTTGAATCAGACTATAAAACCCAGCGGCGATCGCTCCGCTAATTATTGGTGTTAAAATCCAGCCAATGGTAATTAAACCAATGGATGACCAATCTATTGCCCCTACTCCTAATGATACCCAACTAAAGCCAGCGATCGCCCCGACAATGGCATGAGATGAAGACACAGGTAAACCTCTGGCTGTGGCAATTTGTAGCCATACCCCACTGGAGAGGAGTACCGAGATCATTCCTATGACTAAAGTTTGTGGTGTCCTAGCGAATAAAGCTGGGTTAGCAATTTTTGTACCCAGGGTAGATGTTACCTCTTGTCCAAACAAGACAGCACCAAGAAACTCTAACACCCCAGCAATAATGATGGCCTGTTTGAGGGTAATGGCCTTAGAACCGACAGAAGTTCCCATGGCATTAGCAACATCATTTGCACCCAAATTCCAGGCGACGTAGAAGGCTAAGAGGGCGACTATCGCGGTTTGTATGTCCATAAAATAAACCATTCATACCTGTTAACAGATGAAAATTATGATGAATGATTTATATTTTCCATTTTTTTGGTGATAAAAATTGGTGCGAGCTAGTAAACTCGACAAAATGATTAACAAAACTTAATTTTATCAGAAAATCGGTTGAAACCGCGATTACAAGGATTAGAAACGTGATCTATCCATCACTCCAGCGAAATGTCCCCTCTCAAATCCCAACTGATAGTTTTTGACCATCTTCCCCAAGGACAACTCCGAGTCATAGATGTTGCTTGTGGTACTGGACAAAGACTAAAGTTTATGAGAGCGACTTTACCTAAAGTGATGAGTTGACAAATCCCAATAAAATTTCTCTTTTCTCTTGATTCCGGTGATTATTTCCACCTATTAACGCCTAATGTATACCAAGGGCTTGATTAGTACGTGTATTAGTGATTTAGTCACCAATACACGCCAAGGTTTGATTAATTACCGGATGTTTTGATGAAATAATGAACAATTTTCCAGAGATGAAGTGCTGTAACTGTCTATGTTTTTAGCAGAGAAATTGAAATACTAATAGCTTGCGTGATGACGCAGAAGCCATGGGGCTGATAAAAGATATAGTGCTTGTAACTATCTATATCTGGTGTCAGTGAAAGGGAAATTTACAAACGATAGAATCAAACAAGTGTAGTGCTGTAACTGTCTATATCGTCTCAATTCAAGAAGTGAGATACAGAATCGGAAATATTCGATAATCCAGTAATATCATCTGGCTCGTTGGTAGGTATTAAGCTCCAACTGTTAAATAACAGAACTGATATGACCAAGTTATCCATCCAAACCTCTGCGACCACTACCTCTATGGGGATTGGGTGTTTCTGGTTGATTAGGGCTAGGTTTGGAGTTGTCAGCTAGGTTGAACCCTTGGTTAACCAGGGGTGAAAGCTGGGAATCGGACTTAGCCATTGACAGAGGGGAAAAACGAGTCTGTACTGCTTCGCAGTTAAAAGCTAAGGAGCCAAAGACCAGACTCGATACTAAAAGTGAAATGGCAGCACGCATAGTAGATGTCTATTTTAGAACTCTCTACTTCACTAATACTTAACTTTTATATGTCTGTCCGGAAAATTCAGGAAAAAGTATTGTATTTTACTGAATAAAAGTTAATTTGATACTTCTTCAAGATGCTCAACAAGTAACCAATTCCCAGACAAATTTGGCCGCCCCCAAATCTTGAGAATTTTTTCTGGGGGAAAAGCTTGTAATTGTTGGTCTATATCAGATTTCAACGCCACAAGCTGCCAATTTGTTGTAGTTAAATTGGTTTCTTTTGTAATATTAAATTGGTAATTCTGCTCACCCATTCGTTGAAATTTGCCTGTAAAGCAGTCGAGGTTTAATTTATTATCTGGTCTCACCAAAATACAAGGACAGTTACCATCGACAGGATAAGCTTCTGGGTGGTCTAAATAATAAGTTTGCCAGTGCAACCAATCGGGATGATTAGTTAATAAGTTAAACAAGGGAACAATTACGCTAGGTGCATAGTCGTCTGTCAATAATGCAGCCTGCAAACTCTTCACTGGTAGATCCCTGGGCTGACATTCTAGCACAATACAAAGAGCAGCCGCCATACCCGCTGCTTGACCAATGCCCATGACTACTGGTTGAAGTCTTGTAGCCCCATTGGCAATGTGAGAAACGGAAATGTTTTTTTCGCAGACTAGTAAAGCATCTGTAGTGGCAGGAATCAGAGCGCGATAGGGGATAGTGAAGGGTGTTCCTGTCCATCTTCCACCCCAACGGATAGATTTAGGTTGCAGTAAAAACTCAACACCAGGATAATGGTGATCGTTGGCATAGTTACCGACAGCAATCGCATCAGGAAATAGTAATGCGGTTCTAGTGTGCGCTAAAGGCAAAATATCCTGTTCACAAACGGTAGTTAAACCTATTAGGCGGCGACTTTCCCGATAATAGGGATGGAGGGCAAAGGCGGAGTTAGTATGAGGAAAGATATTTTCTGCTAATCCGTAACGCCTACCAAACTGGGTTTGAATGAAATGGGCAAAATTTTGACTGTGCCAAAAACATTCTCGCACAAATTCGCGCTTTTTCACTGAGTCTAGCAACCGATTGGCATTTTGGCAGTAATCGTTGCCCGCAATAGGCCAGTTAATCATAAATCGATCTGCTGGTAAGCGTCCATAGTTCAAAAATTTTTCTGGACTATAGTTATCCCAAGCTCCTGTAAACTGGGATGGATCATAGTTAGGTGCTGGGGTAATTACTGGTGCGGTATTTTCTCCAAAGTCTTGCATTACTACTACCCAAGTCGGTGCTTGCACTGGATAGGTTTGAGTAAGAGAGTTGAAATTTGCTGGGGCGCTGGGTTCTCCCCATTCTGACTGTAATTCCCAACCCCAACGGTGAGGGACTTCTCCTAAAGCTAATAAATCTCCTAATTCTGTGCCGTCGAGAATAATTTTGGCGTTGACGGTGAAGTCTGCAAAGCGTACACCTGTAATACAATCTTTTGTTCGCAAAACTTCTAATGGGACTTGTCCCGAAATCCATTGGAGATTAGGTAATTCTCGCACCCAATCGGCAAATATTTCTGCACCTATACGGGGATCATAACTGAAAAAGCTGACCCAACTATGATCTAATCCTCCTGGTTGTCTGCGTTGCAATTCTCGTAAAAAAGCCCCCCATAAACCTGTTTGAAAAGCTTGTAATTCGTTTCCGTCTGGTGCGGATACACCGGCAGAAGTTAGCATTCCTCCTAACCAGGGAAATTCACTGACTAAGATGGTTTTTACACCTCGTCGTGATGCTTGAATAGCGGCCGCTGTTCCACCTGTGCCTCCACCAACTACTAGGACATCAGTTGTATAGGTTTGATTCATAATATTAAGTAAATTGATTATGGGGTATTAGGAGACGTTTATCACAGATCATCCTCTTGTGACTCAGTATTAATTCTTGCTTTGCTGGTGTATATTATTCAATATTGAATTTAGATAATTTATGAATAATATCTTGCGAATAGGCACTTTGCTAAGAGAACGTTACACAATTACCGATCTTTTATCCAATAATAGTGGTTTTGGTATTACTTATAAAGTCAGAGATAATAATCATCCAAATCAGCCAAGTCTGATTTTAAAACAACTAAAAAAGCCTACTGCATCTACATTAAATATTCAAAATTTACCTAATTTAGAACAGGAAGAGATATTAAATCAATATTGGCAAGAATATTTAAGGCTTTTCAGAATAGGGATCTTCGGTATTTGTTATGCTAAACTATTAAATAAAATGCCAGTTTAATAAGCATCTAATTCGGAAATTTTCAAAGTTTTTAAATCCATATCCCGAACGTTTTATTAGTTTAAGCTTGTTATTAATTCCTTCCACAGTACCACTGGTTGTCC
>CAINGU010000112.1 GCA_903848645.1 uncultured cyanobacterium
GGCGCAAGTACCACCATCTTCACCGTATTTTCTAGCATTGGCGGATCATCCATCAATTCTAAAAAATTAGCCTTCACCCGCTCTAATAAATGTTGCTCTTCTTTGTTCAAAGCCTCAAGCCCATCCAACCACTCAGGAAAAAAAGTAGCATCTTGAACGATTTGAATGCCAAATTTTTGCTTTAATTCCCCTAGCGTCACATCCTGGTCCGCAATAGACTGAACCATCTTGATATTTCTCCTGACGAAATTTTAGGCTCAAGTGTACAGAAAAAGCTATTAAGACTGAAACCTTTACTCCCGTATTTCTCACAAACAATGTAATCGCAATTTTTGTAACCCGGATAGAGAATCGGTTTCAGGCATTTTTTACAGAGTTGACTTTTGATGCAGTGTGAAACTCCAGAATCCAGATTTCATAAGGGTTTGAGAATTTTGGTGAGAAATCCGGGTACTCTAACTAAATTTTAGCTTTAAAGTAGTATCGCCGCACCTCAATAACCTACAAAACTAATTAGTAAATCATAGTATAAATCAAATCAACTGTTTTCAGTTAAGATTATAGATAGCGTAAATTGGGGAAGTTGGATATGACAGTACATCAAAGTAATTTAATTGATTATGCTGCATCAATTCTTGGTAAAACTCGTTCTGATTTCATGCTAGATGTCGCTTGTAGAGAAGCAGAAAAAGTAATTTGCGCTCAAACTTTTTTTGCTTTAGATGAAAAAAAATATCAAGAATTTCTTGATATTTTAGACGCACCACCTAAAGTAGATGAGGAACTACGTAACTTTTTAGCTGCTAAATCACCTTGGGATAAAGAATGGCAGAAATAAAAATTATAGAAGCTCCTCACCCAATTAATTCTAGCCATGATATATCACAATTCAAATCAAGGTCAGAAACTTTAAATAATTGGTTGACA
Organism: uncultured cyanobacterium; assembly: GCA_903848645.1. Classification (GTDB taxonomy): domain Bacteria; phylum Cyanobacteriota; class Cyanobacteriia; order Cyanobacteriales; family Nostocaceae; genus Dolichospermum. Next base: position 928 of record CAINGU010000112.1, read on the forward strand.
TAAATTTAAATCATCACCCATACAGGGTTTAGCGCAATGCTAAACCCTGACCAATATTGCTAAACTTGATATTGTGCTAACCAAGCTTCTAAATCACTTAAACTCGAAAAATCAAGTAAAGCCTCTCCTAATTCTTCAATCTGCACCAATAGTAGAGATTGAATTTTTAATTGTAGTACAGGTGGGACAGTTCCAATTTTACGGCGAAGTAGTCGCGTAATTATAGAAAGTGCCTCTTCCTGCAAAATATCCTGATAAATTACAGACTCGCGCATAGCATCACTCCGTAATAACCTTTTAATCAGTTTCTTGTTTAATACTAACCATAAGCTTTTATTGCGGTTGACGCAGCAACATTACTTTGGATTCGGGTATCGTTGATTTGCTCGATAGCTTCTGCAACAATTTGTAATATTTGCGTTTTATCCTCAGTTTGACTGAGAGTTGCAAACGGTAACAAACCAGGAGTATTCAAAAATATGTCGTTGGGTTGTTCCCAAAGACGAATAACGCCAAATTCATGACGGGTATTTTCTAAAACAAAAGCTGTTTGCTGGACTAATTCGGATGTGGTTGGTTGTAGGTAAATCACAACCTGACGCATCCGTTTATTGGGAAATTTGCGATACACCCTTAACCGATAATCCGCCATCCGAAAGGGAATTTGGGCTTTTGGTTCAGTTTGAAATTCTATATGCAGAACAATTTCATCTGACTGTAACAGAATTAACGCATCTGCTCGAATCGGTTCGAGGGATAATTCTGATGGACTGAGTTGGGTGAGTTCAATAGATTCACCAATTAACCAGGTGGCGAAATCGGCTGAAAATGACTCGGCTAAAAAGCGACAGACATTATCAAACATAGACAGGCATCATATCAGTCATCGTTACATATTACTCTGTTGAGAAGGCACTCCGCGTCTGCGGTTTTTTTCTGTTCACCTGACTTGAAAATAGATTTTCATCCCTCCTGGTGTACGCAGTTCATGATGGCTACTTAATGGATCAAATTTCTTCTCAAAACCTCGGTAACACAGTCCCCGTTCCCGCATCCTTTTTAGAACGAACATAGGTCTTAGTCGTATCACTCTTACTATGCCCCAACTGGTCTTGCACCTCAAACAGTGATTTACTATCCACCGCCCGCGACGCGTGAGAATGGCGTAACCAGTGGCAAGAAAACTTCACCTTGGCCACCTCAGATATATCCTGAATCAACTTTTTAATCGCCCGGTCACTCAATGCCAACCCCCGCTTTTTCGGGTCAGGTGACAGATTCGGAAACACTGGCATCTTCTCACCTGCCATCCCCCGGTACTTCTTAAAGATCAGCGAAGTCTGGTGGTCCAAACCTATCTCCCGGTACTTCCCCCCCTTACCCCGAAACTTAATTGTGTAATACCCCCTGGATCTATCTGACGGTATCGGGTCGGGCTGCCATTTAAAATTGTGCCAATATAAACCCGGATAATCTTCCTTGGGTTGACCCGGTTTATCACCAGGAACCGTCACCCGACCAACCTCACCCACCCGCATCCCACTATAAAAAAGCAAAGAAAAAACCAGCCAGTACTGCTCCCCCAAGCGCTGGGCAACATCAGCCAACTGCGCCATCTCCCAATCTTCAAGATAACGCTCTGCCTTCGGTAAGTCACTGAAATTATCGTAATTTATGGTACTGGCGATATTCCGTAAAAAATAGCCCACATTCTCCCCATGACCATAACTCCAAAGCGATCGCAACATTAAAACCTGGTTAGATTTAGTATAAGGGGAAACCTCACCCCAACTAGCAATAAATTCCAGTAACTTTGGTGGCTGAACCAGCCGTAAATCCCGTATATCTTGATTTTCCAACCAAGCGAGTAATTTTTGACCAAAGCGATAGTATTTTCGCTTAGTTTGTTCCCGGTTCTGTGACCATGCCCAAGCCAAAATCAACTCCTCATCATTTGCTACAGCAGGTGTCCGGTAATAATATTGGCGAATCACCTCCTCTACTAATTCGGCAGTCACAGGTTGAGCCGTGTCACGAGATACAACTTTACTGGCGGAAGAAGGGAGAATTTCTACCGGGCTAACCTCAACATTAGTGATATCCATCTGGGAATAACCATCACATAACAATTAACATCTAGCTTCCTGGAAGTGGAGTTTCAGGAAGCTTTTATTTTATTCTATCTTTATGTGAATGTGCAGATATTGTGCTGATGGGAAAAAATCCCTGATCGTGGTTTGCTCTGAGTCTAGATAACTTTGTTAATTTTCTACTTGTAAGATGAATTTAGGCTATAGGGTGATACTCAGTTTCCCAATTACCAAGAGGAGAAGAAAGATGAGTAAGGGTAGCCTTTGTCAAGGTAGCTCACTTTTTAGCATCGCTCCCACGCGCAGTAAAATTAATTTATTAATCTATGCTCCAGATCTGGAGGTAATTATCCAATGGATAACTCACTAAATTATGCAGAAATAATCAAAAAAACAGTGAATGCTGCCACTATTGATCAACCTAGTATTCAAGCAATTAAACTCTATCCAGTTTGTGACGTTGAATCTGGTAATTTTGTTGTTCTTGCTACAGGCTTTGATAAACAACAATGGATGGATAATGTAATATTTCATGCCAGACTCATCGAAAAAGATAACTGTGATCCCCAAATCATCATCGAAGAAGATAACTTTGAGGAAGGATTAGTTGATACACTCATCGAGGCAGGAATCAAAAAAGAAGATATCGTTATCAGTTAACAACAAGCGCCCAAAGAAAGTTTTGCGCGGCTTGCTGGAAACATCAAAGAGATTAAGAGACGATCCGCCAGTTTATTAGTTAAAACAAAAATGATAAAATATTAGTACAAACCAGGATTATTTCTTTGTATATTTTAGCACGGGATTTAGGTGTTTTTAGCCGTCCGTCAGATAACCGATGATCCCCTGCGACTCGAAGTAGGCGGAACAAAGTTTGAAATTGATTTGGGTGCGGCTCTTTTTAAAAGACAGTATACTAAAAAAAAGTAACATAGAAGTTATTCCCTGTTTCTACGACTAATTCAAAAATTACAGTGAACTCTATCAACCCTGATTTTGCTCTAACCAAGCTGGCAAATCGGTTAAACTTGAAACATCAAGTAAAGCCTCAGCTAAATCATCGGCATAAGGATTCATTCCGGGAAATGGAGAATTCATAGTTTTAGACTTAACCAATCCTGCTGCTGTAATCGTTGCCAAGCTTTGCGGATATGTTGAGGCTTAAAAATTGTACGTTTCCTATCGCTCCATGTATGCACCAATTCTATAGCCTGTTCACTGTCGTGGGCTGGGTTGGTTTCTTGAGTCCCTACCCAGTGAACTGTGGCCAATAATTCCATGCCGTAGGGGGTTTCAAAGCCAGTGATTAAACTGCTAACTTGCTCTAACCGTTCCTGGGCTGCGGGTGCGGTGGCTAAAAACGCCTGTGCAGCTTCCCTCCCGGCTGGTAAGACATACATCTGGGCGCTTTCCGCTTTGGCTGTGCCATCCCCATAACCGCGAATGTAATGCCCTTCTATGTGTCTTAAAACATGATTCAAGTTATGGGCATAGGGACCATATTTATGTTTGACGTACTCAAGGCGCAGGGGTTCACCAGCTACTTGCAAAAAGTAGGCCAGTTTTTGGATTTCTAGTTTCGTTAATTCATAACCGGGAATGCCGTACAATTCCAGCAAGCGTATGAACAAGGCACGGGCGCGAGTCATATTTGGTGTTTTACTTGCTACAGGCATTGTTTCCGCAGCAGGTGCGCCGCTTGGTTCAAAGATAATTACCTGTACATCTGGCAGTGGGGCAAAGGCTGATTCTATCAATGGTTTTACCGCATTCCAGTCTAACCCACCGTTACCGCACCCCAGGGGAGGAATGGCAATGGAGGTGATGTTTAGTTGCTGGACTTGGGCGACTAATGCCACCAGTCCGGTTTTGATATCATCTAATTTGGATTTGCCCTTCCAGTGGCGTTTGGTGGGGAAGTTAATAATATATTGAGGGTTAAATAAGTTACCTGTGGCGACGGTAAACATTTGCCCTGGTTGCACAAGTCCTGCACGACAGGCTTTTTCGTATTGACGGAAGTTTTCTGGATAAGCTTGTTTAAATTGCAAGGCGATACCTTTACCCATGACACCGACACAATTAACTGTGTTTACTAGGGCTTGGGCTGGTTCTATTAATAAGTTACCTTGCTTAATTTCAATCATCGTTGTGATTTTAATCCTCAACTATCTCAATAGATTGTTGTTGCTTTATTACCAGATTTTACTAGATAAATAAGCAACTGACTTTAAATATTATTTTACTACTTTATTGACAATTTTAATAATACCAATGGGAATAAATATTTACTGGTGTTTGGATATTAAAGTTGGTGAGAATTTGTTGTACTTGTTGTTTACTGGTGTTATTTATAACGCCTATCTGTTGAATTAATTGCCAAGGACAATTTTCATAAATTAAAAATTCTGCCTGTCTTCTGCATTTGCGGTTAGGGTCATCTTCTGTAGCGAACCAATATTTTGATTCCATTAATTCCCAATCAATAACATTTTCTAAGTCAGATAATTTATCATAAAATTCGCTATATGTCATGATGGCGTGTCCGTCTGTAAAAGCAAACTTTAGACCAGAGTTTTTAATGGTATATGCTTCGGAAACTAGATGGATAATTGGCTGTTGTCCACCGCTATAAGTAGCTACATTTTGTTTATGAATAGCATAAAGCATGGGGGAACGTGGGGCAAAATAAAAGGGGACGTAATTATGTAAATATCCTCCTGTACTACAGGGGACTTTTGTGGTGGCACGTCTATCTTGGATTTGTCCGTGTGCGATGTCAAGATAGTTGGTTTGTTGTGTCTTGAGTCTACTATTTGCTATCAATCCCCCACTGGTTAATATGGAGGTTAAGTTATTAATATGGGTGATGTGATAAATCGGTGTGGACATCTAGTGATTTTAAATAATGCTTTTGGAGGTGTCAAGGTAGAAAAATAGTCTTTAGATTTTAAACTATCGTCTAAAAAATAACTATATCGTTCTTTTTTCCACAAAATATACAGAAAAAGGGACAGTTTTTGAATTATCGGTTGGCCGTAAGAATTCAGTGATCCAACTCGTATTCTCTATTTAGCTGTGCCTGTGGTTGCTTATGAAACTTTTTTTAAGCGGGAATTTGTACAAATTTCATGTTTAATGAGATCAAATTAAACAAATTATTTATGACCCGATTCAAGAGGTAATTGTACAATGGATACCATAGAGTCTTATCGGCATATAATTCAGTCGTTGTTGACAGACTACGCTGCTATCCCCATCGCGAATGGGTCGATTGATTGCTACACCGTTTTTGATCTCAAACAAGACCATTACCAGGTCATGAATATGGGATGGGATGGCCATCGGCGGGTATATGGTTGTGTTTTACATTTGGATATTAAGCAAGGAAAGATTTGGATTGAGCAAAATATGACGGAAATGAGAGTAGCCCAAGAACTTGTGGATCTGGGGGTGGCTTCCGAAGATATTGTGTTGGGGTTTCAAGCTCCGGAAATGCGGCAATATACGGATTATGCAGTTATATAATTTAAGAGAAGGGATAGCGATAAATTTTAGTATGGAAGGTAACAGTATTGTGATTACACCACAAAACGGAAATAACCACGATCCAATAAAATCTTTTCTTCCACAATAGCGATTTTAATAATAATGCGGCTAGTACCGCAAGGCGGAATTAAAAATTAAAAATTAAAAACTAGATGACACCAGCTTCTTGAGAATTTTAATGGTTGGTTGATTTACGCCGTTGTGTACTAGTAGCTAATTTGATTTTTACTGTATTAATATAATCTTGTATTTCCATTGTTTAACTAGCTATTAAATTTGTATTTATCTGAATAGTATTTTGAGCATTAGTCCACATTTCATAAAATACGCTCCATTCAAAAAAATCTATTTCATCTCCTAATTTACCTGCTTGAAATTCTTGATATAAGTCACCAGAAGATATTTGATATTTTGTCTCAAAATTCTTTAATTTTTGTTCTAAATCTGAAATATCTTGTTGTGTTGAATTTGCTAACGGTGAAGATAATTTAACATTATTAATTTTGCTTTCTAAAAGCTGCCTTTCTTCTGGGGATAAAGAGAGGATGATTTGAGTGATAGATTCAACTAATTGGGTATTCATAATGTAATTTTCCTTGGTCGGCAATTTGTATCTTCATTATTATATCTCATTTATCCAAGTTTGAATGGCACTTAATAAATTAGGTTGATGAGGAATAAAACCTTTCAATGGTGGTTATAATTTGCTATCAGTAATTCAAGCAATGTGGACAATATTAGTAATACTAATAAATTATATGGGTCAGTTTTTTGCTTTTGGGATGAACCCGATAATTATCTCTCTATCTCAGAAGTAGGTCATTTTATCACATCTGGGAGACGTTTATTTAAGGATAGTGGACAAATTTTAGTAACTTCTCATAATCCTGAAGCAATTAGAAAATTCTCCAATGAAAACACTTTTATTCTCGTCAATATTGCTTAATTTTGACACATCACCTTGACGAATGAATAGTTCGGGAGCGATGGCATTAGCCCGCCGCAGGCATCGCTAAATAGCCTAATTTAGCAAAGCGTCTAACAACATCCTGTATATGTTCATGAACGCCAAAAATTTCCTGAATTACCAAGACAATTGGGAAATTTTCACCCTTGTAGGCATCCACGCTTCTTTTCCGTTCTGCCATTGGGGTACTACCATCTAAATATGGATATTTAGGGCTTGCACTATAAAGTAGATGCCGAAAACCCTTGAAGATTGTTGTAGGCGATGCCTACGGACTTAGTGTTGCGATAGCGTTCGCGGAGCGTCCCGGAGGGAACTAGCGCTCCGTAGGAATCGCACTATTTATCCATCAGTTGTATCAGATGTTAAAAAATATCGCACCTCTCTAATTACCAATGCTGTCACAGGTAAAATAGATGTAAGCCAAAGTTATTATTCCCTAACCCCAGAACCCACCATGACACAAATTACCCTTGCAGAACTCCCAAAAAACTTTCAAATCCTACTCAACCAAGCCCACGAAACGGGCGAACCCCTGACCATTATACAAAATGGTATCCCCTTTGCCATCATTTCCCCCATCAAGAAAAAATCCCTCTTGCAAACCCTTTCTACTCTTGAAGCACTGGACGAAGACTTTGCCGACGTGGACGCAGGATTATTACCCTTAGATGATATTAAATTTTAAAAATGAGTTATTTATACTTGTTAGATACAAGCATCATTTCCGAACTAATTAAAAACCCCCATCAGGAGTGATATTTTCAAAAATTCAAGATGTCGGAGAAGACCAAATTTGTACAAGTATTATTATAGCTTGTGAATCAAGATTTGGAGCTAGAAAAAAGAACTTCCAAAAGCTCATATAAAAACTGCGAATTATCTTGGATAGCATAGAAATACTACCCCTGATTCATCAATAAAGAACAATTTTTAATGCTCACCTACTTATATTGGTGGATTAAAGATTCCCAACTTTTATGATAAAATGATTAACCGAGGTAGATTGACCTTAACGGATGGTCGAAACTCCCAACAGTAGAACATCTAGTTAAAACACGGCTATTTTCGCTATTTTTAATCATTTTGTGCTGCAACACACCCTATCACCAAGTAATACTTAGATTTTGAAAAGGTAAAAAATGGCTTTCAGTAATTTTAAAACTATCGGAGAAGTCCTCACAATATTTCAAGTTACCTACACCGAAGACAATTTTATCAGTGACGTTCCCTTTAATATTACCGACTACTTCCGCGAAGATTTAGAATTAATGATGCGGGATGCTGTTGTTGATAACTCAGAATTTGCTATCTGTGAAAACTTAATTTATCCCGTTCTTAAAGAAGTTTGGAAAACATACCGCCAACATTTTATTTTATGGAGTCATCAATCCTTAAACTCCGATGAAAAATTATCAGGATTTCCTGAATATATTTTAGCTAAACGTTCCCCATTAGGTAAAGTTGTTTTTGACAAACCATACTTTATCTTAGTAGAAGCCAAACAAGACAACTTTGAGGCAGGTTGGGCGCAATGTTTAGCAGAAATGATTGCTGCTCAAAGATTAAATGGAGAGTATCAAATCATTATTTGGGGGATTGTTTCTAATGGCGCAACATGGCAATTTGGTAAACTAGAAGATAATAAGTTTACCAAAAATATGACTCCTTTTACAATTTATGAACTAGATAAATTATTCGCGGCTGTTAATTTTATATTTAAACAATCTGAATTACAGCTAAATAATTTAGTTTTATCTGCTGCTTAACTGTAGGGATTTCCAAAAATAAAACATTCTCTAAAATATCTACTTCAAACTTATTAATCTTTTTTATGTCTATCCAAATCTACGGAATACTGAACTGCGGGACTTGCAAAAAAGCTTTCAAGTGGCTTCAAGAAAATGGTATTGACTATGAGTTCATTAACACCAAAGAAACTCCCCCAACTCGTGAGATGGTTCAAAATTGGGTAACGTCTTTGGGTTATCCGGCTATGCGAAATACTTCTGGTCAATCCTACCGGGCTTTAGGTGATGACAAGAAGAATTGGATAGATGAGCAATGGATTGAGGCATTTAGCAAAGATGCAATGCTGCTCAAACGCCCCCTTTTCCTCAAAGATGGAACGGCTGTGCTGATAGGCTTTAATGATAACGATGAAGTAGTAAGGCAAAAGTTGGGACTTTAATTTTGCTGGTTTTTACTTTACAAAGAAGGCAGGAGGTAGAGGGCAGGAGGCAGGAGGAAATAAGTATAAATAAAAACTTTAGTTCTGGGTTTAAAGCCCAGTTTAAAAAAAAGAATTGTATCGAGTGAGAGTGCCACGTTAGCAAAGCGGCACGAAGTGCGATACAAATCGTCCTTGCTTCAATTCTACGTTTTTAAGAGTGGGTTCCTCCTGCCTTCTGCCTCCTATCTCCTGCCTCCTTACTTTACTTAATTCTGAAAACCTGACCTTTAGGAATAAAAGGTAATCGGCAACCCACAGGAATTAAAAAAGCGTGTTCTCGACGAATATGTAAATTATCGCAATAGCCATCAGTAATAATTAGCAATGGTCCATTTTTGGGGAAATCTTCGGCTGTTGCCAATAAATCAATACCTGGCTGTAAAACAGTACCACCTCTACCCTTAACTTGAACTCTATCGGCTAGAGATTCTGGTGTTAAATAACCTTGATCATAAGCAAAAGCATCACAGAAAACAACCCGCACTAAAGAAACATCATGGGAAATACTATAACTAGAAATCGCTCCTAACGCCTTTGCCAATAATTCCCGTTCCATTGAACCAGAAGTATCTAAAACCACCCCAAATGTGCGACCTTCTTCATGATCACTATCCGGTACATAACGAGGACGAGGAATATCAGGAGTCGCAGATTGACGACGACTGAGACGAGCGTAAGACCTGACTTTAATTAAAGGAGAAAAATGATGATCAAACCACTTAGCTAATTCTACATCCCAAGGAATTGGCGGATAACTCAAAGCCCGAATTTCTTCAATTAAACCTGCTGGGAGAAAACCCCGATTTTGTTCATGGTGATATACAAGTCCCTGACTCAGACAACGGCGATAAAACTCATCCAATCCCACACCATCGCCATAAGTCCACCAATCGGCTTTTCCTGGTTCTAAAATGTCACATTGTCCGATTCCCCGCAAGGTAGATAGTTTGCGATAGAGGCGTAAATCTTTGACTATTTGGTCATAAATTGACTCTGCTGATAAATTCTTTAAATCTGGGTCGTGTAACACCCCAACGTGAGGTAATTCACCTATCCCCATTTCTAACAACCAAGAATTAATCACATAATCACAAGCAACATTCCACAAATAAGGATCTCTTCCCTGACAGCGAGTATCATGTCTAAGTCCGGCGTGTAACAATTCATGAGCCATCACAAATCGGCATTCTTCACCATTTAATCCAGCAGCAGGATTGATAAAAATTTGTTTATTTTGGACATCAATTGCAGCTACAGAAATATCCAGACGCTGACATATTAATGGATCTTCAATAATCTCAAAATTAGTTGCTAAAGCTCCCAGCAACGGATAGCTATTGATAAACCAAGCCTTAGCTCTTTGTCCAGGAGTATCATTTTTGTTCTGCATCCCTAACAAAGGTTCGCGTCCGGCGGCGACATTTACCGCATTGGTAACTGCTCTTGTTAATCCTGCTCCAAAAACAGTTTGCCAGTCAAAACCCCGACCCCAATAGTTACTTTTGATAGGTTCTATAATCATATCCACAAAGTCATCACCAGGAAGACCACGCTCACAAAATTCCTGATACAAACTTTCTTCATTCCGGTTAGAAACATTGAGAGAAAAAAGGTATTCTTCTGGGATAGATCCTAATTTTAAATCGGCAAGAAACTTAGCAATAAAATAATTACAAGCGGCGTTCCATTCACGAGGATGTGTGCGTTTTTGGAAATGACCAAAACCCAGATGCAAGAGACAATGAGCTAATACATAAACCCATTCTTCTGGAGAACCCCGTCGCGTCGGATGTACGTGAATAGCGCCATTACTGGTGACTACAGCCCAACCCTGTGGTGGACAATGGTTGCCCGACTGACGATTAATGTTAGCGTGGCAGAGTAACGGTGCAAAAATGGGATGCTCTCTGAGGATGTCACATCCCTGCCCAAATTGTAATGTGGCAATATCTGTTTGCTTCTTTTTACGTGCCATTTTCTTTTTTGACTAAACGTGGCAAGTCTCTCACTATTTCTACCATCAACCAACTAGGTAAAGCATCTCCTTTTTCAGGTTCCGAAACAACCATTTGGGCAATTTCAAAGCTGATAGCCGCTAAATCTTTGAGTAGTCCTTTGGCGCGATGAGCTAAGTCTTTATGACTACCTGTAATTGCTTGACGTTCTTGAGGTAATTCTTTGATGAGTTGAGCGCGGAATGATTGAGCTAAAAAATAGAGGACATCTCTATCTTCTGGAAGATGTGGCCAGCTAATTTCACCTTTAAGAATAGCTGTGAGTTGATATTTACTTTTAATTTGTTTGATAAAACCTTTGAACTGGGTTCCATGATGGGGAGAAAGACACCCCATAGCGAGAACTTCTAGCCAGTGGTCTGTCAGGCGATCGCCATATTCATGTAGGGTATCACTCAACATATGCCAAGAGCGGGGGGTGGAAAAAGGTTCTTCATGTTTAGGTGGTTGACTCCATAGATGATCTGGACGAGTCTGAATATATTCAATTACCCAAGGATGAATATCATGATTTTTTGCCCAATCTAACCAGTCTCTATGGGAAACTTTTAAATGGACATGAACCATGCGGTTGAGTAAAGGTGAAGACATGGGTTTCACGATCGCACTATCTTGAGCGCGATTACCCGCACCAATGACAATTGAATCTTTGGGAAGATGATATTCACCAATTCTGCGTTCATGAATCAGGCTGTAGAATGCTTTCTGTACTTCGTGAGAACAAGCGTTAAGTTCATCTAAAAACAGACAATAGGGTTCTTCTCGGGCAATCATTCTGGGTGGGCAGAAGCGACTTGTTCCATCTATAATCTGCGGTACTCCAATTAAGTCTTCTGGTGCTAGTTGACTACCAAGTAGTGAAACGCAAGGTATTCCCACTTCTGCCGCAAATGCTTCTACTAACGATGATTTACCGATTCCTGGCGCTCCCCAAATAAATACGGGGCGTACTACTGCTACATTCAACAGAAATTCTGAGAGTTGTTTTTGGGTGACTGTAATTGCTGGGTTCATTCTTAACTCACGAAAACTGCTGTTAATTAACCCCAATGTGGGGATTATTTTAAATTCGCTTTATTATTGATCTAACTCTAACAATACCTTTAGCAAAATCCATCAAAACCTATTGATATCGTAACAATTTTATTTGTTTTGAGACCTATATTTGGTAAATTGGCGAAGGTATTGCTCTAAAAATAAAAATTCTCACCTGCATTTCTCACAAGTCTATGATTACACTTCTCATAATCTTTACCAAAAAAAGGGAACTCTTAACTCTTCAGTGGGAACAGAAAGTGTCCTGTTCTCTGTTCTCTAAAACATAAAGTTGCACCAGTTCAAAGTTCAGTCAAAAGAAAGATGTTTTTGAGATGTTCACCTCGCACCCTTACCTCTTGTTGAAAATCCCGGCGTTGCTGAATCAAGGTATGAAAATAAAAATCCAATAATCTGAAATATTGATTATGTAATAGTTTAGCGATCGCCAACAAATATAAATCATACCCAAAATCAGCAACGCCAAAATCCCATTTTTTTTTTCGGTCAGTATTTCACCACCTTGAGACGCAAATGCACATCCGCTTTTCTCAATGCTACGCTGAGGGGGAGTATCTTGTGAAAGAAAAGAAAGATGGAAACTAGAAAACTTGGTAAACAAGGATTGGTTGTTTCAGCACTGGGACTTGGTTGTATGGGAATGTCTGAGTTCTATAGCGGACGTGATGAGCAAGAAGCAGTAGCTACCCTGCACCGCGCTTTGGAACTTGGGGTTAATTTCTTCGACACCGCAGATATGTATGGACCATTTACTAATGAGCAGCTAGTTGGTAAAGCCATCAAAGACCGCCGAGAGCAGGTAATCCTGGCAACAAAGTTTGGCAATATGCGAGGTGAAGATGGCAGTTTTCTGGGTGTCAACGGTAAACCAGAGTATGTCCACTCCTGCTGTGATGCCTCTCTAAAACGGCTGGGGGTGGAAGTGATTGACCTCTACTATCAGCATCGGGTTGATCCTACTGTGCCGATTGAAGACACTATTGGTGCAATGGCAGAATTAGTGCAGCAGGGTAAGGTGCGTTACATTGGGATGTCAGAAGCGGCTCCCGCCACAATTCGGCGTGCAAATGCTGTTTACCCAATTACAGCATTACAAACAGAATACTCTCTCTGGAACCGTGACCCAGAAGATGAAATTTTACCGACTGTGCGGGAATTGGGAATTGGGTTTGTTCCCTACAGTCCTCTAGGACGTGGTTTTTTATCAGGTGCAATCACTAGTCCTGATGACCTTGCGGCTGATGACTATCGCCGAAAATCTCCCCGCTTTCAAGGTGAAAATTTCGACAAGAATCTGCAATTAGTGGAACAGGTGAGGGTAATTGCTACTGAAAAAGGTGTAACTCCTAGTCAACTAGCTTTAGCATGGCTTTTGGTTCAAGGAGAAGATATTGTTCCTATTCCTGGTACGAAGCACCGCACTTATTTAGAAGAAAATGTTGCCGCAGTAGATATTATTCTCACCCCAGAAGAATTGAATCGCCTGGAGACTGTTGCACCCAAGGGTATAGCGGCAGGAGAACGCTACCCTGATATGAGTACTGTCAACCGCTAACGATAGCTTTATTAAAGTTTAGTTGTTGTTTTTGGGCGACAAAGCAAGCGGGGCAAAGACAAATTTCCGGTGGGGATTATTTGGTTGTTGTCAGAGAATTGACAGTAGCATTAAAGTTTATTGAAGATATAGTTGGTCTCGTTATGGAAAAAACGAATCCTGGTAAAAAAACGCGACGGAATTTTTTGATCTATATGGTGGGGAGTAGCTTCACCTCAGTAGTCATTGGATATCTATTTCCCCAAGCCAGCCAAAGTCGTGAGGTAGACTTAGAAAACCTTTGCTCATTATTCCCCTACAATTCCCGTTGTCAAAATTACCTTCGGAGGAGTTGAGGGACTGGATCTTAATGGCAAAGCGATTCAGGTTAATACATTGCTAACAACTGCTACCCCCGGAATTCCCATTCCCGTCAAGGGATTGCCAGATGGTAGTGTTGATTATCTGATCATTAAAGATGGACCCAAAATTGCTGAGTACGCCATCCGTCCGATTTGTACCCATTTAGGATGTACTGTGAAGTGGCATCCCCAGGAGAATCACTTTATTTGTCCTTGTCATGGTTCTCAATACGATTCTCAGGGTAAAGTCATTCATGGTCCGGCTAGGCGTTCCTTGCCGCTGCTGACGGTAGTAGTTAAGGAGAATCAAGTTCGTTTGGTTGATGTCCCACCAGCAAGGGATCTTCGTTAACAGCAGCGTGGTAAATCTGGTTGGGTAATAGGCATCACCGTGTTGGGAACGACAATTTTTCGTAAATGCTTCGACAAATTTCTAATTTCTGGTTGCGTTATATACATCCTCGTTTAGCTCCCTTAATTGCCACAATTGGGATTGTTGGACTTGCTAGTTGTCTGCTTATCCTTTTTGTTTTAGCAAAACTGGCTGAAGAGGTTTTGGAAGGAGATACTTTTGCCTTTGATACTACTTTCCTATTATGGCTACATCATTTCGCCAATCCAAATTTAGATAATTTGATGCTGTTTCTGACAAATCTTGGTAATCCTAGTACAGTGGTTATCGTTGCAGGCGTTACTGTCTTATTACTTTGGTGGCGAAGTTATCGCGAAGAGGCAAAAGTTTTTGTATTTACTTGCTTGGGAGGGTTAATTTTAAATACAGGGCTAAAGTTGTTTTTTTCTAAACCTCGCCCTGAACTGTGGCATCGTTTGATTTCGGAAAAATCTTTTAGTTTTCCTAGTGGTCATGCACTAGGTTCTATGGTGCTTTATGGTTTTATTGCTTACGAATTGGCAACTCACTATCCTCATTTGGCTAAAGTTATTTACAGTTTGACAGTTATTTTAATTATTGCTATTGGTATCAGCCGTTTATATTTAGGAGTCCATTGGCCAACAGACATAATTGCTGGTTATGGGGTTGGTTTTTTGTGGCTGATGATATGTATTACGATGCTTAAATTGCAAAGATTAGAGTAAATCATTGGTGATAAGTTAAGGCTATAAATCTTTTGTCAAAAGGCTTTGAGAGAATTGTTGAAAAAAAACTGGTCAGTCTCACGTTGAAGATACCTACGGTAAGCTATCGCTAACAGGAAAAGGAGCGACAATTAATCTAACTTCAGGTTTTCGCTTCTGTTTGATAATACCTACTTTACAACAGCAGTAAACTAAAACCCTGATTTTTCTACGAAGTCAGGTATCTGAACCTATAATTGGTATATCCTCTCAAAAAGTTCTTTCACTTCCCATTCCGGGAAATTATTTGATTATGCTCCAAAGACTATATGTACACAACTTCAGATGTTTAGAAAACTTTGAATTAACAATGAAGGAGATGTCATCTGCTCTCTTGATTGGAAAAAATGGTACAGGTAAATCAACTATTGCAACTGCATTAGAGGTATTTCAATCTATTGGTAGAGGTATAAATAGAGTTGGTCAACTTGTAAAGTCAAAAGATTTCACTCGTGGCAGGTATGATGTTCCCATTCGCTTGGAAATAGAAGTATTACTTGAGGAGAAATTATATAAATACGTCCTGGCTTTAGAGTTGCCAGAAAAATTTAAAGAATTGCGAGTTTTTGAAGAACAACTTTTAGTTGCAGGAAATCCAATTTACTCTCGTAAAGAAGCACAAGTTACTCTTTATAGTAGTTCACAAAATCGTGAATCTCAGTTTTTAGTAGATTGGCATTTAGTAGCCCTTCCAGTCATTCAAGAGCAATCAGAAACAGATCCACTTCATACTTTCAAAAATTGGCTTGCTCATACAGCGGTTCCTGCTGTTATGAAGTACAGGCTCTCCCGTTCCACACTTCCTTATTTTCTTATTTTCGACCCTTTCAGCACTAAATATGTAGCTCACAAGAGCGGAAAGTGCTGTATCATTATTTTAGCACCAATTCCTGCTTTAATGACTGGAGATTCCCACGGAGAAACTTTACAACCAAAAAGAGATAGTGCAAATATTGGGGAATGGTTCTCTGGTTTACTTGGTAGATATCCTGCGGCCTATAGAGATGTTGATAAATATTTACGGGAAGTCATGCCCGATTTTCAAGATTTCTTGAATGAACTTATCGGTAAAGAGTTCAAAAGTTTAATTGTGAGATTTGCCGAAAATAATGCAACCTTGAATGTTAACTTTCAAGATTTATCTGATGGTGAAAAATGCTTTTTTCTTTGTGCTGTGGTGTTAGCTGCTAATAAATTCTATGGATCAGTTTTTTGCTTTTGGGATGAACCTGATAATTATCTCTCTATCTCAGAAGTAGGTCATTTTATCACATCTCTGAGACGTTCATTTAAGGATAGTGGCCAAATTTTAGTAACTTCTCATAATCCTGAAGCAATTAGAAAATTCTCCAATGAAAACACCTTTGTTCTGGATAGAAAAAGTCACTTAGAACCAACTTTAATTAGATTGCTTAGTGATATACCTGTTACTGGTGATTTGATTAATTCTTTGATTTGTGGTGATATAGAATTATGAGTATAAATAAGAATAAACCACATCTGTTAATTTTACCTGAAGATGATGCTAATCGTCAGATTGTTAATGGATTTATTCAAAATTTGAATGTGAATAATCGGGCTATTCAAATCCTACCAATTGCTGATGGTTGGAAAAAAGCTATAGATAAATTCACGAATGAGCATATCAAATCTATGCGACAATATCCACAGAGAAATATCCTATTAATTATTGATTTTGTTGAATGTGAAGATAGATTAAATTTTGTAGAAAGTTATATTCCAGATGATATAAAAAATAGAGTATTTGTTTTAGGTGTACAATCTAATCCAGAGAGTCTTAAAAGGGATATTCAAAAAAATTTTGAGACTATTGGAGAATCTCTTGCTACAGATTGTGCCGAAAACAATCATAAATTATGGGAACATCGTCTTCTCATACATAATAAAACTGAGTTAGAACGGATGATTTTATCTGTTAAACCATTTCTGTTTCCAAATTAAACCAAGAAACAATAGTTACACTCCTAAGAAAAAGCCTAAAAGTTTACGAGCGATTGTGCTTCACACAGTGCCGGAGGCGGTTGGCTAAGTATCAGGATCAATATATTTAAGAGGTTCAGGTTTACCTAAGCCTGTAAACGGTTGACCGTCAAGAATATCCGCTACTAAATCTAATATCTTATCCCCTTTTTTTCTATCATGATTATACCACCAAGCCAAATCTGCTTTAAAATCAGGACTGAAAGCAGGAAAATAACCAGATAATTCTTTTTCTTCATTATGAGTATCTGGCTTTTTTTTCTTACTACTCAATTCCTAACTCCTCTTTTAATTCAGCCAATGTTTAAGGAGTTTCCATTGCTGTTTGGGTCCATTCTAAAGCCCGAAATAAACGTTTAGCATTTTCAGGTGATCTTAATAAATAAACACACTCTAATAAACTAGAAAGTTCATCTTCGGCAATTAACGCCACATTTTTCTCATTACGACGTTTAATTACTACAATTTCCCGTTGATAGCGTTCGCGGAGCGTCCCGGAGGGAACTAGCACTGCTGTAAGCAGTTCACACACCTGATCTAAGATAGTTGCTAAATCTTGTGGTGTAGGCATCTTGCTCGTTAGGATTATACAAATTAAATGCACAACTTAAATGCACAACAGCTTAATCAGGATATGAAAAACCTTTTTGTGAGTAATAAAAATGTGTGAAGAAAATTACCAGAGGAAGATGTGGCCACAGTTCAGGAATCTAGTAATCATCAAGAAACTGATGTTTTGGAGAATTTTACAACACGAGTTTATCAAACACCGGGATTGCAAGGGTAGAAAGCTGGTGGATTTTACGAAGCTATAGGACTTTTACGAAATTACAGGATACTTTGTCTATTTTATTAACTTTAAGCAACACCATATTTGGTATAAGGACGTTTATATGGGGGATGTAAGCCTAAAACAATATCTGAAGCTGGAACTCCTCTTTCCACTAACTCTTGACCGATATCAGCTTCCGTCATATTTTGCTGAATCCAGATTTTGTTGTCTTTAATGTCTAAATGGATATAACAAGCATAAATGCGATTTAACTCTTGCCAACCAATATCTAAAATTTGATAGTGGTCGTGTTCTGTATCAAAAATGAGTTGACATTCAATATTTGGATCATTTGGAGTGGCATGGGCGATTAATAATTGGGGTACAGCCGGGATACCTGCAAAATGGGACACGATGCAAAGTTTTGTAAAGATGCTTGCAATAATACCAACTTTATGGTTACTTTTCAGACTAAACTCACTCTCATGACGCAGAGAATAGTGTCTTCTCTTCACCTACC
>CAINGU010000113.1 GCA_903848645.1 uncultured cyanobacterium
AGTATTTTGGATTTTGGATTGACTCCACCAAACAAGTGTAGAGCTTGAAAATTTTGGATTTTGGATTGACAATTTTTCCGTCGGAGAAGGACGGGGCTTGTACCAAATTTTTTTAATCTAAAATCTAAAATTCCCGGTCAACAAATGCAGTAGGGAAACACCGATACCTAACATCCAAAATCCAAACCGAATTATGCTATAGGAAAGTTTTTTTTTGCGCGGTTGGTTTCCTGGAGGTGATTACCTAAAACTGGTGCTAATTTGATATGATCGAGGGATTGAACAAGATTTAAACCAAGAGACTGACTGGAAAGACTTTGAGCGTAAGCGGCGTTAAGATAGGGAAGGTATTCTGGTTTTTTGGCTACATAGGTTTGGAAGAAAGGTAAACTTAAAGCATTCATGTAATGATGGGCTTGGGAAGCGTCACCTATCATATTTGTAGGTAGTTCCATTTGCTTACTTCCAGGATTGCTATTACCAATGGTGGAAAAATGAGTAGCACCAAGTAGCATGACTAAATATTTTTGGGGATAAGTAATCCAAGAAAAAGGTAAAATTTGTTCATATAAGGCTGGTGCAACGGTATCTTCACTACTACCAATTATCATGATTGGGGTGCGAATTTGACTTAAACCGGCTTGTCCAAAAATAGAACTGGTGATAGGATTAACGGCGATCACTGCTTTGATTCTTGGATCTTGAAAATTATACTGTTCTTCTGACTGGTTTGGCAATTCTAAAGCTCGACATTGCAACAGTAAGGACATATTCCAAGTATTTCGCAATTTTTCGTAATTACAGTCTGCTTGTAGTTGCTGAAAGTTAATTTTTGCCCCAGCTAAAGCTAATGCAGTATAACCTCCTAAAGACTGACCAAATATTCCTACTTGTTGCAAGTTAAGCTGATGCTGAAATTGTGAATCTGATTCTAGTTGATCTAAAATATATTTTATATCTAAAGGTCTATCTTTAAATTCATTGGGTTGTGTGACTTGATTGCTATTACCATTTATTAAAGATTGTAATTGTTTAGCATCACTACCGGGATGATTGGGAATGACTACAGCAAAACCATTTGTAGCTAAGTAATTTGCTAAATAACGAAAGTTACTACTATCTAAACCTAAACCATGAGAAATCACAATTACAGATGCAGGATTTTGGGTATTAGGAATATAAATATCTGTAGATAAATGCCGATTACGGATGGAATCAAATAACTTTAATGTTTGTTTTTGGATTGGCAAATTTGGCAGATTTGGCAAGTTAGATAAATTACCTGTGGAGATTTCAGCAGCTTCTAACTTTGATGCTTGTGTTAATGCGGTAATAGCTTTTTCAGTTTCGCTGATCATTTTCTCCAATTCATCAGCAACTTTCAGACTAGAAGGGACATCAATGCTAATACTATTTTGAGGATATTTACGAAATAAATTTAATAAATTTAACCCTTCTGGTTCAGCAGCAGCAGCAATTAAAGCGGTGCGTAAAGCTTGAGATGCTGATTTTTGAGAATGAGATTTAGTTTTAATTAATTCTACCAATCTTCGCAGAATAAATTCACCTTGTTGAGTGTCGAGAAACTGGGAAGCTACAGCGGGACTAATTTTAAGTGGTTGAATTAAAATTCTTCTTAATTCCGGTAATTTATTGGTAGGAATATATTGATAATATCCTGCCAAATCCGCATTAATTATACCATGTTTAGCATAGCTTTCTAAAGCACTAATGGGGATAGAAATTTCTAGTGGTGAGTAAGAAGCATAAATTTGTTCTGCTGCCATGACAGAGTTACTGATACCAAATGTTGGCAGCAATATTGATAGAACTATTGATAGGGAATTTCTTCTCAGGGTGCTGCCCAAATTACCAAACATATTTATCGCTTAACTTTTGTGGTGTTGTTGTTGAGCGAGGCTCAAATTTTGGTAGTTATTTAGACACCCTGTGAAACAATTCAAAATAGTGTGAATGGCAAGATTGTTGCCGATTAGTTTGGTTTTAATTACCAGCATTTCTTTTAAGATCATAATAAATAGCTGATTTATGCACATCAGTATTGATTATGTATTTTTCCTGATTAACCAAATCTAAATAATGCCAATAAATCCTATTAATGAGATTTACCTAAAGCAATAGACATTGAACCACTAACTACTAACAATGCCCCAATAATGCCTGTCAAAGAAATATTTTCTATGGGGATGATGTTGGGGAACGTTACTGACATTAACCAGACGGAAATTAAAGTAATAATTGGAGCTAAAGCGATTACAGCACTTACTCTTGAAGCTTGCCAATGTGCCAAAGATTCTGCAAAAGCACCATAGGCAATGAGAGTATTGAAAGCACAAAATAGCAAAATTGAAAAATGGAAACTATCAAGAGTGAAAATTGTCTTGATTTTTGCCAATGGTGTGAATAATAAAGCACAGCCACCGTAAATAATCAACATAATTTTTGCTGATGTTAAAGATTGCAATAGTTGTTTTTGTGATAAGGCATAGATAGCCCATGCTATTGACGCGAAAACAATCAAGGCACTACCTAATAAATATTGACCTTTAGCTGTAATCAGATTAGCTAATTGAGCATGAAAAAATAGTACAAAACCCAAATTTAGTACAGCTACACCCAGCCATTGATACAATGTATAACGTTCGTGAAAAATTACTAATCCACCGCAACTTAATAACACACCAGATAATTGAATTATCACTTCAGCATTAGCTGGGGCTGTCAATGATAAACCTTGGGTAAACAGAAAATAGTTAGTAGCTAAAAATATGGTAGCAACTAGTAATAATTGCCAAGAAGTGGAACGTAATTCTGCTAATGTTGGTAATTTTTGCTGGATAAACAAATAAATTCCCAGCAATAAGAAGGAAATTAAAAAGCGAAACCAAACAACGGTGTAGACATCTAGTGCTTGTAGGGTTATTGTCAAAGCTAGAGGTAAGATTCCCCATAAAAAAACTGTTATCAATGATAAACCTAGACCTAAACGCCAACGACCGGAACTTTGATGCATCATTAATAATGACTAAATAGGACAAATCATTTTTACATAATAGTCAAGTACCAGGAATAGTAAATTACTTCTGGCTATTGGCGATGAGTCCGGGTAATATTAATTTTAGATGTTAAGCATTGAAGAAGGAGTCACCGAGTCACCGAGTCAGGAATTAAGAGTCTCTTGCTGTATGGCTTTTAGGGTAGATTCTGTATCTCATTCAAATCCATACCGCTATAAGTAATAAAAAAAGACAGAGCTTTCATCTGTCCTGAACATATAATACTTAGAGTCTTAATGGTAAAATTTAGTAGCGACGAGAATAGCCGCCACCACCGCCATCATTTCCACGCCGGTCACCACCACCAAAACTACCTTTATCTTCTCTGGGTTTAGCTTTGTTAACTTTTAAGTTACGTCCCATCCACTCAGCGGTGTCAAGGGCCTCAATGGCGGCGGTTTCTTCTGCGTCTGTTCCCATTTCTACAAAGGCAAAACCTCTAAGACGACCGGTTTCTCGGTCTTTAGGTAACTGTACGCTTTTAACTGTTCCGTACTCTGAAAAAACCTGCTTGAGGTCTTCTTCTACAACCTCATAGGACAAATTACCGACATAAATTGACATTGAATAGCTCCAGAAATCAAAAAATGGACGTTTATACTACTAACATGACGGATGTCTTAAGCCTATAATACTCGTGATTAAGGTTTATTTTTTAATTAGGCATTGATTAATTTTTTGTAAATCACTGATAAACCCAAAAATTCCCGCATTCTTGAAGAATTTGGGAATCTGAGTTCAGAAAAATTCTACAATTTTACATCAGCAGGAATTAGCACTTTATTAATTACATGAATCACGCCGTTACTAGCTTTGACATCGGCTTTAGTGACTTTGGCGTTACCTATAGTGACTTGGCCTTTTTTAACTTGAATGTTCACAGCAGTACCTTCCACGGTTTTGACCTCACCAGCCTTGATATCTTTGGCGTAAACTGTGCCAGGAACTACATGATAGGTCAAGATTTTCACTAAGGTTGCTTTGTTTTCTGGTTTGAGGAGTTTTTCCAAAGTTCCTTTTGGTAAAGCTGCAAAAGCCTCATTTGTAGGTGCAAATACGGTAAATGGTCCTTGACCAGATAATGTGTCTACTAAACCTGCTGCTTTGATAGCTGCTACTAAGGTTTTAAAAGATCGGTTGGCGCTGGCAACTTCAATAATTGTCCCTACAGTATGTGTCTGGGTATGAGGTGTCGCAGGTTTCTCCCCAGGCTTAGTTCCGGCAAAGGTGGGA
The DNA here is from genome assembly GCA_903848645.1 of uncultured cyanobacterium. Lineage (GTDB taxonomy): Bacteria > Cyanobacteriota > Cyanobacteriia > Cyanobacteriales > Nostocaceae > Dolichospermum. Next base: position 4,311 of record CAINGU010000113.1, read on the forward strand.
ACGCTGACGAAAAGAGTAGTTGTAGCTATGGCGATACCAACTGTTTTATTAATTAGGGAATTCATGGTTTTTTCTCAGTAAAAGTGTTTAAACTGTGAAGATTTTTGTTAATTTATCTTCACAATTAAGACTGTAACAGAATTTAACAATTTATGTCGGTTTATAACTATTCTGCCAGCATTGCCAATAATTGTGCCTCAGTCAATTGGCTAATTTCCAACTTCTGCGCTTTCTCTAATTTAGAACCGGCATCTGCGCCGACAACTAAAAAGTCTGTTTTTTTACTAACTGATTCAGTGATTTTACCGCCAGATTTTTGAATTAAGGCTTTGGCTTCATCCCGTTTTAAGGTTGGTAAAGTGCCGGTAACTACAAAGGTTTTACCTGCAAATTTTTGATTAATTTCGCCCACTGCTTGGGCTGCTGTGCTGTTTGCTAATTCTAAACCAATGACTTGGAGACGAGAAATTAAGGTTTGATTGGCTGGGGTGCGAAACCATTGGTAGACTGATTGGGCGATTTCTGCACCAATACCATAAACGCCTGCAATGTCTGATTGTCTGGCGGCTGTTAACTCGACAACGGTGGTAAACTTTTCTGTTAATAATTGGGCGTTGACGCTGCCAACATGACGGATACCTAAACCATATAATACCCTAGACCAAGGTTGGGTTTTTGATTGGGCGATCGCATTAATCAATTTTTCCGCTGATTTCTCACCCATGCGTTCTAACTCACAGAGTTGTTCTTTTGTCAAGTTATATAAATCAGCAACAGAATGGACTAAACCTTTATCTACTAATTGATACACCAACTTTTCTCCAACACCTTTAATATCCAAAGCGTCACGACTTACCCAATGTTCAATTTCACCTTTGAGAATAGCAGCACAGGAGGCATTTACACATCTAGTAACCGCTTCTCCAGTTTCTCGTATCACCAGTTGTCCACAGACGGGACAATGGGAAGGCATAATAAAGGGTTGGGTGTCAGCGGGACGCAGTTCTTTAATTACCCGGACGACTTCGGGAATGATTTCCCCGGCTTTGCGAACAATCACGGTGTCACCAATGCGGATGTCTAATTGTTCGATGCGATCGCTATTATGTAAGGTAGCACGGGAAACTGTTGTTCCTGCTAATTGTACGGGTAACATTTCCGCCAAGGGAGTTAATGCCCCGGTTCTGCCGACGTTAACTGTGATTTTTTTTACACGGGTTGGAGCTTCTTCGGCAGGATATTTGAGGGCTATAGCCCAGCGGGGAAATTTCTGTGTAAACCCCAACTGTTCTTGGAGTTTGAAAGTATTTAATTTAACGACAACACCATCTGTCATATAGGGAGAATTGAGCCGTTCTGTATCCCAATATTGGTAATATTCGGCAACTTCAGCAAGAGAATGGCAGAGTTTATGGTTGGTATCAACTCGAAAACCCATTTTTTGCAATAATTCCAAAGCTTCCCATTGGGTATTGGCAATACTAGAATCATCTAACCCGGTAATATGCAAAGTATAGGCAAAGAAATCTAACTGCCGCTGTGCGACAATACGAGAATCTAATTGTCTAAGTGTACCCGCTACAGCATTACGCGGGTTAGCAAATACCTGTTCACCAGCTTTTTGTCTTTTCTCGTTAATTTCCTTAAATACCTGTAAAGGTAGAAACACTTCTCCCCGTACTTCCACTTTGGGAATATTTTCCAACCCGTCAAAATTCAAACGCAGGGGAATTGAGCGAATAGTTCTCACATTTTGGGTAATCTCTTCACCCATTACCCCATCTCCTCTCGTTGCACCTCTTACCAAAAGTCCATTTTCGTAAGTTAATGCTAAAGCAGCACCATCAATTTTTAACTCAGATACATATTCTATTTCTCCGGCATTATACTGAGTTGGCGAGTGTCGCCGCCAACGCTGATCCCAATTTTGCAATTCTTCAATATTAAACGCATTTTCTAAACTATATAGGGGGATATTATGACGAACTGAGGTAAAATGGGTTGCAGGACGCTCACCAACGCGCTGAGTCGGACTATCAGGAGTAATTAATTCTGGATGTGTGGTTTCTAATTCTTGCAACTCTCGATACAGCCGATCATAAACCGTATCTTCCATTATTGGAGAGTCTAGGACATAATAAGCGTAACCTGCTTTTTGGAGTAAACATCGTAGCTCATCTATACGTTTTACTTCAGGTTGAATTGACATCATCAGTTTCATAAAGAAGAAATAATAGCAGTGGAACTTTAATTATAGAAAAGAATTATGACTCAAACTTTTACAGATAAACCCCCTATTATTATCGCTCATCGCGGTGCAAGCGGCTACCGTCCCGAACATACTTTAGCCAGTTATGAGTTAGCAATTGATTTAGGTGCTGATTATATTGAACCAGATTTAGTGATAACTAAAGATGGTATTTTAATTGCGCGTCATGAAAATGAAATATCAGAAACTACGGATATTGCTAATCATTCCGAATTTGCTCATTTAAAAACTACGAAAATCATTGATGGTGAAATTAAAACTGGTTGGTTTACAGAAGATTTTACCATAGCAGAAATCAAAACTTTAACAGCGAAGGAAAGGATTCCCCAAATTCGTCCTCACAATATAGCTTATGATGGAATATTTCCTATTCCCACTTTTCAAGAAATCATTGATTTAGCACAGCATAAAAGTCAAAAAAATGGTCGCCATATTGGCATTTATCCAGAAACCAAACATCCCAGTTATTTTAAATTTATCGGTTTACCATTAGAAGAAACTTTATTACTTAATTTGCAGGAAATTAATTTACCTGTATTTATTCAATCTTTTGAAGTTAGTAACCTGAAAGAATTATCTCAGAAAACAAATTTACCATTGGTGCAATTAATTAATGATATTGGTAAACCTTATGATTTTGTGATTGATCATGATTCTCGCACTTATGCAGATTTATTAAGTCAAAAAGGTTTAAGAGAAATTGCCGAATATGCCCAAGCAATAGGTGTACATAAAAACTTATTGATTCCTCAAGATGTTCATGGTAAATTACTATCACCGACATCTTTAATTATAGATGCTCATGCAGCTAATTTACAAGTTCACGCTTGGACTTTTAGAAATGAAGATTTTTTCTTACCTTTAGACTGTCAAGGAAATCCGCAAAGAGAATATGAAATATTTTTTAATTTAGGGGTAAATGGCGTATTTAGTGATTATCCAGATATGGCTGTAAATGTCAAACTCTTATGAATGAATTCTCATTAAATCGGTTAACTGAACTGGCAAAACTATTTCTCAAATTAGGTATTATTGGTTTTGGTGGACCAGTTGCCCATATTGCTATGATAGAAGATGAAGTAGTTAAACGTCGTCAATGGTTGACACAAGAACATTTTCTAGATTTACTGGGTGCAACTAACTTAATTCCTGGTCCTAATTCCACAGAAATGGCTATTCATATAGGATATATTTATGCCGGGTGGTTAGGCTTAATTGTTGCCGGAGTTTGTTTTATTTTCCCTGCGGTTTTAGTTACAAGTTTATTTGCTTGGGTATATGTCAATTATGGGAATTTACCTCAAGTTGCACCTTTACTTTATGGAATTAAACCTGTGGTTTTAGCAATTATCATCAATGCTATTTGGGGTTTAGGAAAAAAAGCCGTAAAAACTCAAAAATTACTCATAATTGCTGTAGCTGTGGGGTTAATAACTGAGTTTGCTAAAGTTAATGAAGTTGTCGCTTTATTACTGGGAGGAATATTAGGAATGATTTGGTTACGCAGTAGTAATCAAACTAATTTAATGATTATTGGTTTAACTACAAATACACTTTTTCAAACTACCACAACTGTAAATATAGCTATAAATAATCATGTCTTTGTACCTTTGTGGCAATTGGGTTTATTTTTTCTCAAAGTTGGTAGTGTACTATTTGGTGGGGGTTATTTATTAATAGCATTTTTGCAAGGAGGATTAGTAGAAGAATATGGTTGGTTAACACAACAACAATTATTAGACGCTATTGCAATTGGTCAATTTACTCCTGGACCGGTGCTTTCTACTGCGACATTTATTGGTTATGTAATTGCTGGTTTTCCGGGGGCAATTGTGGCAACTTTGGGAATTTTTCTCCCCTCATTTTTATTTGTGGCTGCTTTAAATCCTTTCATGAATCGTATTCGTAATTCATCTTGGACAAGACCTTTTTTAGATGCTGTAAATGTTAGTGCTGTAGCGTTAATGGTGTTAACTACATTTCAATTAGGAATAGCTACTTTAACATTACCAAAAACCCATTATGTAGATTTTTTGGGTTTAGGAATTGCTTTGATTTCAGCAATTTTAGTAATTCGCTACCGCATTAATGCTGCTTACTTGATTTTAGGAGGTGGTATTATTGGTTGGGGTGCTTTAATGTGCGGTTATCTTCGTTAAGCCGATAAATTATTTGTGTTTCTAAATCAGAACTTCATAGATAGAAATTGCTTCATCTTTACCTTTAACTTTGACTGATTCATCAACAAGTCTTAAAGAAAATAATTCGGGATTAAATAAGCTATTAACTACTGATTCTGTAATCAAGATATTGCAATCATATTGCTTAGTTAATCCCTCAATTCGAGAAGCCACGTTGACAGCATCACCAATAACTGTAGAATCAATGCGAGAGGTAAAACCAACTGTACCCATAACTACTGTACCGCGATGAATACCAATTCCTGTAGCAATGATTGGTAATCCTTTTTGTAATCGTTCATAATTAAACTTATCTAAAGCTTTAACCATTAAAATTGCGGCTTTGAGGGCGCAGTCTGTACTATCATCATCAAATAAGGCCATGATGGCATCACCAATATATTTATCAATAAATCCCCCGGATTCATCTATGGCTTTTCCCATACAAGCTAAATAATCATTCAAAAAGGTAAATATTTCTATAGGTTCCATGACTTCAGACATGGAAGTATAACCGCGAATATCACAGAATAAAATTGTCATTTTTCGAGTTGAAGCCATACCAACTGTGATATTTTCTATTCCTTGGGGGGCAATAACAGAAACGAATTTATTGGGGACAAATTTCTCAAAGGAGTCTAAAGTTTTTTGTAATTTGCTAAAGGATATCTGCAATGCTGCGGACATTTCATTAAATGAATTTGCCAATGCCCCAATTTCATCTGTCCGATTAATATCTGCACGATGTTGTAAATCACCCCCAGCAATTTGGGCTACACTGGACTGTAAACGCCGCACAGGATTACTTAAATGTTGTGCTAGGATATAGGCACACAGCCAACCGACAGCAAGCCCCAGAGAACCTACAATCACAGCCTGATTGACTGCATTAGCAACAGCCTGATCTACTTTTTCCAAAGATAAACCAACTCGTAAAACGCCTAGTTTTTTACCAGCTAATGTGCGAATAGGTGAAGATACTTCAATTATCGGTTCACCACGTTTAGCCCGTAGCTGATCTGTAAAATAAACATCTGAGAGGATAAAGGTTTCGTTTATACGAGTCTTTTCAGAGGAATTTAATGCATTATTGGTAACACTTAAGGGGACAATATTGGGGATATATTGACCTTGAAATTCTTTAGGAGAAGCAGCAGCAATTTGATTTTCTTGACGGCTATCAGAGACTAAAATATAGATAAAATCTTCATTTTCTCGTAACATTAAATCTATGCTTAATCGGACTTGACTCCAATTTTCTTCTGATAATTCGTGAAAATATGTATAACTCAAAACGCTAGAAATACTTTTAGCATCATTCAACTTTTCTTGACGGTAGAGGGTATTTTCACTTCTTACCCAAACCGTAACTATCGCACCAATTAAACCAAGAATTAATAAGGTGGTAGAAGCCATTATTTGGGTACGAATAGAGCGAAAAGTAAACATTTTCATGGTTGTGGAGTTAACTCTTCTACAAAAGTTACCCAGGGTTTATTTCTAGTTTCACTTTGACAATCATTACCAAAAGCTAGAGTCACAGGACCACCCATTTTTGCTAGAATCGGCTGTTTATCTTCACCCCATCTAGTTGCTAAAATGATATTACATTTGTTTATCTCTGTAGATGCTAATTTTATAGCTTCGGAACTTTTCCGATAAACTGCTGGTTTCCCAATCACGACTACAGAACTTTGAGTTTTTATACCAGCTAGAGAAAGGACATCTCGCACTCTCACACCATGTATTTTAACTTTGATACTAGGCCACCAGACGCGATAACCAACATTTTGGTTAAGGGTAACTTGTGGTAATTTATCAAGATCGGTTAAATTAAGTTGACGATTACCTACACGCACTGATGCTTTTCCCGTACCAAATATAATATGAGTTACATAAAATGCCCAAAATGCCTCATTATACTTGTGTCTGATTTCGGGATACTTGGTATAGGGAAAGATTAAATAAATTGGACCACCTTGGTTACGTTGAATTGGTTTGTTATCTTTAGCCAGTGCTAAAATTATTGGGTAACGGAGTAAGTCTTCTATTTTCACTGTTACATGATAAGCGTCGTAGCAAACAAAGGTTATTTCTGTTACTCCCGGTGGAATACCAAATTTTTTTAGTAGTGTAGATACAGGTATTCCTTGAAATTTAAATACTTGATTGGCGTTAACTATGTTATATGCATCAGTGGTATTAACACTGGTTGTACTTAATTTAAGCAACTCCGGCCAACTTAAGGTTTCCACCTTACCATTTGCCGTCTCACCTTGAATCACTAAATTCCACTGAAGTTGCGGGTTCTTTTTGGCTTTATCTGCTAGAATTTCCGCATTGCGATTACTTGCTTCTTTCCGCCATACTTCTAGTTGTGCATTTGTCGGCTTTTTTGTACAACCTCCCCAGCAAACTATCCCTATTCCCAGGGATACTAAAGTCCAGTTTTTCCAAATATTCAATAAAACCACATTCAAAATTACTAGGAACGTTTACAAAATGGCATTAATTAACTCAGAAATAACACCGTAATCCATTTTTACACAATCATTCAACATTACTCCAAAATGGTAACAGTTAAAATTACCAATAACAACTAAAAAACTTATGGTATTACAGGTGGAAAACAGTGGATACGAAGCGAAAACCCAGGAAATTGCTAAACAGGTTTTAGCTGCTAGTGGAGAAAATCGCTCATTTTTATCGGCTTTACGGGACCAAATGCGCTGGGATGATAAACTACTCGATTGGGCTATGAGTAATCCGGGTTTACGGGTACAATTATTTCGGTTCATCGACACTTTGCCAGCTTTACATAGTAAATCAGAAATTGCCTCCCATTTGCAAGAATATTTGGGAGATGATTCCGTAGAATTACCCGCAGCTTTAAAAGGAATCTTAAACTTTGCTAACCCTGATTCTATGCCCGCACAGGTAGCAGCCACAACCGTGGGAACTGCTGTAGAAACTTTAGCACATAAGTATATTTCTGGGGAAAATATTAAGCAAGTCATCAAAACCGTTGAAAGACTGCGAAAGGAGAAAATGGCTTTCACCATTGATTTACTTGGTGAAGCGGTAATTACGGAACAAGAAGCGCAATCTTACTTAGAAAGATACCTGGAATTGATGCAGCAATTGGTGGAAGCATCGAAAAATTGGGCGAAAATTCCCGCTATTGATGAAGCTGACGGACAAAATATCCCGAAAGTGCAGGTTTCTGTCAAATTAACGGCGTTTTATTCCCAATTTGATCCTTTAGATGCTGAGGGTAGTGAAGTAAGAGTAAGCAATCATATTCGGACTTTACTCCGTCGTGCTAAAGAATTAGGCGCAGCCGTCCATTTTGATATGGAACAATACGCCTATAAAGATATTACTTTCACCATTCTCAAAAAGCTGTTACTAGAAGAGGAATTTCGGCAACGCACAGATATTGGGATGACAATACAAGCATATCTGCGTGACAGTGAACAAGACGCTAGAGATATCATTGCTTGGTTAAAACAACGGGGTTATCCTCTCACCATTCGTTTAGTTAAAGGTGCGTATTGGGACCAAGAAACCATCAAATCTGTCCAAAAACATTGGCCGCAGCCGGTTTATAATGATAAAGTTGCCACCGATGCCAATTTTGAGGCAATTACGCAGATATTGTTAGAAAATCACCAATATGTCTATTCTGCCATAGGAAGTCATAACGTGCGATCGCAATCTCGCGCTATCGCAATTGCGGAAAGTCTTCAAGTTCCTCGTCGTCGCTTTGAAATGCAAGTGCTTTACGGCATGGGTGATAAAATAGCTAAAGCTTTGGTAGATAAAGGTTATCGCGTGCGGGTTTATTGTCCCTACGGTAACTTATTACCAGGAATGGCTTATTTAATTCGGCGTTTATTAGAAAACACCGCAAATAGTTCCTTTCTCCGTCAAAACTTAGAAAACCGTCCCGTCGAGGAGTTATTAGCACCCCCAATTCCAGTTCCAGCTTCCCCCTCGCTTGCGGGGGGGACTGAGGGGAGGTTCTTCGGTGTAGCAGATACGGATTTTGCGGAAGAGGAAAAAAGGAAAAAATCAAGTTTAGCTTTCCAAAATGTCCGTCAGCAGTTGGGAAAAACCTATTTACCTTTGCTGAATGGCGAATATGTCAATACTACAACCTTTGTAGATTCTCTTAATCCTTCTAATTTTAGTCAAGTTGTTGGTAAGGTTGGCTTACTCAGCGTTGAACAAGCCGAGGAAGCAATGAAATTTGCTAAAGCTGCTTTTCCCGCTTGGAAGAAAACCCCAGTTAAACAACGCGCTGATATTTTGCGTCAAGCCGGGAAGCTAATGGAACAAAGACGCGCTGAACTTTCGGCTTGGATAGTTTTGGAAGTGGGGAAACCTGTTAAGGAAGCTGACGGGGAAGTTTCCGAAGCAATTGATTTTTGTCTTTATTATGCTGAGGAAATGGAACGCCTTGATAAAGGTGTAATTTATGACGTTGTTGGTGAAACCAATCGTTATATTTACCAACCCAAAGGAATCGCTGTGGTGATTTCTCCCTGGAATTTCCCTTTAGCCATTGCTTGCGGTATGACTGTTGCGGCTTTGGTTTCGGGAAATTGTACTTTACTCAAACCTGCGGAAACTTCTTCTGTAATTACTGCGAAGTTCACAGAAATCCTTATTGAAGCCGGAATTCCCAAAGGTGTTTTTCAATACGTTCCCGGTAAAGGTTCTCAAGTTGGTGCTTATTTAGTTAATCATCCTGATACCCACGTAATTGCTTTTACTGGTTCTCAAGAAGTAGGATGTAGAATTTACGCAGAAGCTGCCATTCTCAAACCTGGTCAAAAGCACCTCAAGAAAGTAATTGCGGAAATGGGTGGCAAGAATGGGATCATTGTGGATGAAAGTGCTGATTTAGACCAAGCTGTTGTCGGCGTTGTTCAATCTGCTTTTGGTTATAGTGGACAAAAATGTTCTGCTTGTTCACGGGTAATTGTGCTTGAACCAATTTATGATGCTTTTGTGGAAAGGTTGGTAGAAGCCACAAAATCCTTGAATATTGGGGAAACGGAATTACCCAGTACCCAAGTAGGTCCGGTAATTGACGCTAATGCTCAATTGCGTATTCTGGAATATATTGAAGCAGGGAAAAAAGAAGCAAAGTTAGCTTTGGAGTTACCCGCACCTACCCAAGGTTATTTTATCGGTCCGGTGATTTTTTCGGAAGTACCCGCCAATGGAGTCATAGCCCAACAGGAAATATTTGGACCTGTCTTAGCGGTAATTCGGGTTAAAGATTTTCAGGAAGCAATAGATGTTGCCAACGGTACAAACTACGCTTTAACTGGTGGTCTTTATTCCCGCACACCTTCCCACATTGAACAAGCACAAGCAGAATTTGAAGTGGGGAATTTATACATTAACCGAAATATTACCGGGGCGTTAGTTTCTCGTCAACCCTTTGGTGGGTTTAAACTTTCTGGAGTCGGTTCAAAAGCAGGAGGACCTGATTATCTGTTGCAATTCCTAGAACCACGCCATATCACAGAAAACATCCAACGTCAAGGTTTTGCTCCAATTGAGGGTGCAGAATAACTATACTCAACACGGCTTAATTACTTGATTCTACGGGTAGGGGTTTAGCAGTGCTAAACCCCTACAAATCTAGGTTTTTTCTGATTTTACAAAAGTCCATGTCCCAACCGTTTTGAGTATATATCCTACATACATAGATCCCCGATTTCTTCAAGAAGTCGGGGATCTGAAACTAATTATCTATTGTTTGGACACTCTGGTAAGCTTTTACGAGCATAATTGCAATCAAAGTAATTTAAAGCTTCTCTACTAGATTCAAAGCTTCCAGTTTGAGACGATGGATCTTTTTTTGGATCTGCTTTATCTGACCAAATTTTCAAATAGTAACGACTACCATCATCAGTAGACCATAACTCATAAAGATAATCACCACCTCTACCCTCACCTCTCTGGTAGTCAGCTAGTGCTTTATTTGATATAGATACAAGGGTAGATATAGCTAAGATAGGAACTAGGGCTATTTTCAATAGTTGACTTGTTTTCATAGACACACCAATCATTGCTTGCATTTTAATCATAATGTGATTGCGTATCCTTGTCTAGAATTAAACTCTGTACCTTTGCGTCTTGGCGCGAAATAAAAATGGTAACATCCTCAAGATAGATACCGCCTCTCTAAAAATATGCCAAAATAAGAATAGGAACACCTTTCATCTAAGGGGGTGGAACTATGATTGATACTAATAAAGATATAAGAATTGTTTCTTTAATTCCGAGTGCTACGGAAATTATCGCTAAACTGGGTTTATCTGATGCTATAGTAGGGCGATCGCACGAATGTGACTATCCTCCAGAAGTAGCCAATCTCCCAGTTTGTACCCAAGCACGGTTGAACGGTCATGCTAATGGCAGTTCTATTCACAACGAGGTCAATGATATACTGCAATCGGCTCTGAGTATCTACAAAATCAAAGTTGATGTTTTAGAGAAATTGCACCCTACCCACATTATCACCAAAGACCAATGTGATGTTTCTTCTGTCAGTTTACTAGAAGTAGAAAAAGCAGTTGCCCAACTTACCCACAGTTCACCGCAAATTATTTCTTTACAACCTAATACACTACAGGATCTTTGGGGTGATATTGAACGGGTTAGTCACACATTTGGAGTAGATTCAGTAGAAATACTGGAAAATCTAGAAGCTCGTGTGAGAATTTGCAAGCGGAGACTGCAAGGGCTTTCTCTAGCAGAAATGCCTAAAGTAGCTTGTATTGAATGGACTGAACCTTTAATGGCTGCTGCAAATTGGGTTCCTGAATTAATTAACTTAGCTGGGGGACAACCATTGTTTAGTCTCATGGGTAAACCTGCTACTCATGTCAAATGGGAAACACTAGTAGCTAGTAACCCAGATGTGATTATTTTTATGCCCTGTGGCTTTGATTTACAAAGAACTCAGCAACAAGCTGACATATTAACTCAACGTCCAGAATGGAAGAAACTCCATGCAGTTCAATCTGGGAGGGTTTTCATTACTGATGGTAATGCTTATTTTAACCGTCCTGGTCCGCGATTGGTAGATTCTTTGGAAATTTTAGCAGAAATATTGCATCCAGATATCTTTGACTACGGTTATAAAGGTACTGCTTGGCGACTTTTACAGCCAGTATGCAAATAACATGATTTTAGTATAGGTAAGAGTTTTCTTGAATTTTGAATTCTTACCTATTTTTTCACAATTGACTAATATTATTCCGAGTATATCTGTGTTTGACACCCCCAGGAAAATATTCAACATCACCAGTAGGTTTTAATTCTACTACAGGCGTTTGATATTGTGAAGGAACATAATTAGCAAACTCACTATTCAGACGCAATAATTGAGCCAAAATAGAAGTAGTAATAGATAATCTTTTCTCCTCTTGATCATCTATTCCTGATGCTAACTCTACCACCACAGATAAAAAGCGGTTTTTGTCTAAATCCTCTTTTACCTGCAAAACAAACTTACCCGTCACCCATTCTCTAATAATTGGTTGTTCTAATCCTACTGTCACATTTTCTGGATAGATATTTGCACCAAAATAGGAAACTGTAAAATTAGAACGTCCGAAAATATAAACAAAAGGTAATTGATGAATTCCGCGATGATTTTGTAATTCTGTAAGAGGATCAAAACCCCAATTCGCTAAAAATTCTAGCATTTCTGTGTAAGTAATTAAACCCCCTTGATCGAAAATGCTATATCTAATTAAAGGAACGCCATTATTACCAGAAAATAGTAAATTTCCCTCTTCCACTTCAAAAAACCGACTACAAGGATCATATTGAACTAGAGTAGGTAAACGCGACTCTCCAAATAATGCTTTAGCTGCTTCTGGAGTGGCTGCTAAAAACCGCCGAATACAAATACTAAGAGGGGTTTCATTCCCTAAAACTCCCGCGTCTGCTGTTCCATACATGGAAGCAAAATCATCACAGGGATTTTCAGAACCTATTCTTTCTCCCACTAAATTTCGCCATTCTTCACTAAATACTTCTCCTGCCATTACTAACTTAATATGATATTGTCCCCATTGCATTCTATTGGCAATACCCGTATCAATCACATCTTTGAGAAATGGTGGATATCCTAATAATACAACTTGCTCAAAATTACTACCTAATTCTTGGACAATTCGCAAAATTTCCGTTTTATTATTCCCTGGGGTGATGACGGTAATGGGATAACCTTTAGCGGCTAAATGACGACAACAATTAGTAGTAAATATTCCCCCTACCCAAGTTCCCAAGGCAAAGCAAACTACTGCTAAAGTAGTTTTAGTATCTGCATGAAAACTATCATGAAAAATTTGCTCAAAGCGGGTGGCTATCTGTAGTTCATCAGTGAAGAAACGCGGCCAAAATGTGGGTTTACCTGTTGAGCCAGAGGAGGCCGCGATCATATCACAGCCTCCTATTTTTCCATTATTACACAATTGGGGCAAAGAATAACGAGAAATATAATTTTCTTTATTAATTTTTGGTAAGTTTTGGAAATCTGCTAATGTTTGAATACTTTGAGGACTTATACCTCGTTCTGCTAAAAATGCCTGATAAGCGGGTACACTAGCAGCTACATCTTCAAATAATGTCAAAGCTATTTCTTGAGAGTCAATGTGAAGATGCTGTTCTAGTTTCTGGGCTAAGGGAGTAGAGATAAAATTTTCTAATCCCAGAATTGCCCTTTGTGTTGGTATTTGGGGTTTCATAAGGCTTGCGTGGGGAAAAACCCTAGTTAATCTTTAGTCAGTATTTTATCCATAAATGCAATTTTTTAGCGGGCTATTCTCCTATGAATCTAATTTCCTGGAAAATTTTGACAGCAGCCACTTTGGGCGTTGCTATTCCTTGGCTTCCCTCTCATTCATTGATTCCTACTACTACTCATTCAACTACTTATCTAAGCCAAAGTAGTCAACCGATTTTCACATTCAAAGAACCGGAAAGAGTTCCCGCTATTATTATTAGTGCAGATGGCAAAAAACTAATCGGTGGTAGTCGGTCAGGAAGTATTAAAATCTGGGACTTACAGACTGGTAAACTCCTGAATATTCTGACATCAAAATCAGAAGGTGTTACGTCTCTGGCTATGGGTGGGACAAATGGCCAGATTCTGGTCAGTGGAGATATTGATCATACGGTCAAGGTTTGGAATTTGTCTACAGGAAAACTACTTTTGACGATTGCCGGACATTCACTACCAGTGGAAGCAGTTGCAATTAGTCCTGATGGCAAAACCCTTGTCAGTGGTAGTGATGACCGTCAAATCCAGATTTGGAATTTACAAACCGGAACACGACTCCATACACTTACAGGACATTCAGACTATATTAGTCGTCTTGCTATCAGTGCTGATGGGAAAACTCTTGTCAGTGGTAGTGGCGGTAATGGTGCGGCAAAAGAACAAGTTAAATTGTGGAATTTACGGACTGGAAAACTTTTGCACAGCATGGAACATCCACCGGGTATTGATGCTTTGGCTATCAGTTTGGATAACAAAGTTGTGATTAGTGGTAGTTTTGGTCAGCTTGTGGCTAAAGATAGTGCCATTAATACTCTGAAACTGTGGGAATTAGGTACGGGTAAATTGTTGCGCGATTTTACTCAGAACACAGATTCAATTGAGTCCATTATTCTGACTCCAGATGGACGAACGATGATTACTGGCAATTTTAATGGCAAAATAAAATTCTGGAATTGGCAAACTGGTCAGCTACTCTCGACTATCAGAGGTGATGCAAATTCGGTGGAAGCAATTGCTATCAGTCCCGATCAAAAAATTCTCGCTAGTAGTAGCGAGGATGGCACAATTAGAGTGTGGCAACTGCCATAAAAATTTTTTCCGTTAGACCCTACGCGAACGTAAATTACCTGACTCCTTTTGTAGTCATTGATAACTCTCCATTTATCTTCCTATATCATGCAAGTATATTGCAGTCAACAACACATAAATAATGGTAGTCATCGTTTTTGTACTCATTGCGGTGAGGCATTACCTTTGACTGTGGGGCAAGTTATTGATAATCGTTATGAAATTGCGCGGATATTGGGACAAGGTGGTTTTGGACGCAGTTATTTAGCGATTGATAGGCAAAAATCTCGCAAAACCTGCGTTTTAAAAGAATTTGCCCCCCAAGTTGTCAAACCCCAGGATTTACAAAAAGCTAAGGAACTGTTTGAACGCGAAGCAAGTGTCCTCAAAAAAATCCAACATCCCCAAATTCCGCGTTTTCACGCTTCTTTTCAGGCAAAAATTGGGACTAAAGATTTTTTCTTTTTAGTCCAAGATTATATTGAGGGTGATAATTATGATCAATTATTTGCACAACGTCAAAGTCAGGGAAAGTCTTTTAGTGAGGAGGAAATTATTAATTTACTGCACAATATTCTCCCGATTTTAACTTATATTCATTCTTTAGATATAGTTCACCGTGATATTTCCCCAGATAATTTAATTTTACGCCAAAGTGATAATTTACCCGTGTTGATTGATTTTGGTGGTGTCAAACAGTTACCAGCTTCTCAGGGTTTTTGGCGAACCCAATTAGCCGTAAATGGCACTTTATTAGGTAAAAAAGGCTACGCACCAGAGGAACAATTAATTCAGGGAAAAGTATATAAAAGTAGTGATTTTTACTCTTTGGCGGTGACGGCTTTAGTGTTGATTACAGGGAAAGAACCACATTTACTTTATGATAGCTATAATGGCGTTTGGTTTTGGGGTAAGGAAATTAAGGTTAGTCCCAAATTAGAGGCTGTCTTAAAGAAAATGTTGGCATATAAGCCGAGCGATCGCTATCAAAAAGCCGAACAAGTTATTAAAGATTTACCTTCACCATCTCTTTCATCTACACCACAGACTATGCAAACTCCTAACAATAATCCCCATCCTTATATTACTAAGTTGAAAACAGAGGTAGTCGCACCGGGTATAAAACGCGCTCGTAATCTTGGAGGTGGTGTCCATAATAAGACTACATTGTTTGTGCAAAAGATACCTATGCCTATATGGTTGAGGCCTTTTACTGTTAGCTTTATTATAACTACGGGAATGTTGTTAACAGGTGCGGGTGTGTTCGCTTTGGGAAATTTTGCAGTCAAGGGGATAACATCAATTAAAGTCCCTCAAGTTGAAGTTCCTAAAATACCTTCTATTAATAATCCTGGAGGTAATAAAAATAATAACCGCAGTATTCAACAGGTTTTTAGTCGTGTTCAAGAGTTAGAAATTTCTTCAGTATTTTTTACGAATACAGTTAATGAAATTTTCTACGCGGGAAAACCAGAATTAAATAAACGGAAGTTAACTGATAAACCTGAAGATGCGGCTTTACGGGAACAATGGAATCATGTTGCTGATCAGTTATTAAATAATATAGAAAAGACTAATTTGAGTGAAACAGCTAGAAAGAAAATAGGTAGTTATAGTCAAAAAGATTCTCAACGGTGGCATCAACTTGCTAAAGCGGGAAGATTGGGTAATTATAAATCTTTTCAGGATTTACGTGCAGACACATATCAAACATTTGAACCATTGTTTCCTGGTCAAGAACGTGGGAAACTAAATCAACAAACTTTTCTACAAATTTGGTATGCGATCGCATCTGATAAAGTAGGTAATAGGTAATGGGTGATAGGTAATTGGTAATTGATAAGAAGTAACAACTAACTAATGACTAATCTTTATTGTTCTCAAGGGCATCAAAATCCGTCTGGTAGTAGATTTTGTCTTCAGTGTGGGGAGAAAATTGTCAATATACCAGGATCTGTAAATCAGGGTATTCAACCGGGACAAACTTTAGGCGATCGCTATGTTATTATTCGGCAAATTGGACAAGGAGGATTTGGACGAACTTATTTAGCTGAAGATATTAACCGCTTTCGAGAAGCTTGTGTTTTAAAAGAATTTTCTCCCCAAGTACAAACTCCTTATGTTGTCCAAAAAGCTGAAGAACTTTTTCAGCGAGAAGCAAGTGTTCTTTATAAATTACAACATCCCCAAATTCCCCGGTTTCGGGAACTATTACGCCTCAATTTACAAGGTAAAGAAAGTCTTTTTTTAGTCCAAGATTATGTAGATGGTGAAACTTATAATTCTTTATTAAATATTCGTCAACAACGGGGTTTAAAATTTACAGAAGCAGAAATCCGCCAACTATTACAGCAAATTTTACCAGTTCTGGAATATATTCACTCTGTTGGTGTAATTCATCGTGATATTTCTCCTGATAATTTAATGCTTCGTAGTAGTGATCAATTACCTGTGTTAATTGATTTTGGAGGTGTTAAACAAGTAGCCGCAACTGTCGCTTCTCAATATTATCAAACAGGGGCAATTTCATCTCCTTCTAATGGCACTTTGTTGGGAAAAATAGGATTTGCACCCCCAGAACAAATGCAAACTGGTGTGGTGTCTACTCACAGTGACTTGTATGCTTTAGCTGTCACGATGTTAGTTTTACTGACAGGTAAACAACCCCAGGAATTAATTGATACTTATAATCTTACTTGGCAATGGCGGCGAGAAGTCAGCCTAAGTGCCGCATTTGGACAAATCATAGATAAAATGTTATCACCAATTGCCAGCGATCGCTATCAAACAGTCCGTCAACTTCTCCAAGCCCTGAACCCCCAACCTGTTAGCTATCCGCAAACTCAACCCCCCACATCTGTAACTGTCGCTTTTTCTCCCCCCAAAACCCCAGTTTCTGAACCTGTAATTACTCCTACTCCTCCCAAGCCAGGTATTTGGACAGGAACAAATGTGTTTATTATGACTTTGGCTTTATTTACTAGTGTGGGCTTACTTGCGTGGGGATTCAAAAACCGTACCGCAAATTTACAGGGGAGTAACCCGACAATTATATCTAGTCCGAATAGCACAGAAACAGCAAAACCCGCAGTTAATTTTTCACCAGAGGAAAAACAACGCAAACAAAAACTGAGCGATAGCCGTGAAGAATTAGGGATAAATTATAAATTTTATGTTACACTCGTAAATCAAGTCTTTCGGGAAAAAGATCCCAGTTTAAAGGGACGTGTTCTTAGCGATAGTCCAGAAGATGAAAGTTTAAGGGCAGAATGGGATCAAACCGCCGCACAAGTCCTAGAAAAGCTATCAGAACTCAGTCCTGAATCCCGTCGTCAACTGGGAAATTACACTTGGGCAGAACGCGCAACCTGGAAAGCCGCAGTCAATAAAATCAACGTTGGTAGTCGTTCTTTATATGATTTGGGAGATATAGCTTTTTTCAGTGAATTTCCTGAACAAAAGGGTAAAGATTTTATCAAACAACCTATTGGACAAGTTTGGTACGCATTTGTTAATGATCAACTTAACGCCATTCTTTCTAAAAGCGCATTTGCAAGAATAGTCTTTCCTGAAGGTGCTACGGGTAAAACAGTTAATGGAAGTCTGCAACCAGGAAGAGGTAAAGTTTTCATTGCTGGATTAGCTAAAGACCAAAATATGGAAGTTAAGCTAGAAGCAAATACAAAAGTTTTATTATCAATTTATTCTCCTTCTGGGAAAATCGCATTTTTAGAAGATTCTCCAGAACGGACTCTATCTAAAACATTACCAGAAACAGGATTTTATGAATTTGTCGTTGTTTCTACAGCTTCAGAACCCGTAGATTATCAACTCACTGTCACCGCAGAAAATCCCCCACAACCAGAACCTACACCAACGGAAGAACCAACTCCGACGGAAATACCTACATCTACACCGACACCTACACCTGAGAGTAATTGAAAAGGGTGGTTTTAACAGCACCATTAGCGCCGAACGCCGCAGCTACAGATTGGAAGTTTTGCAGCCGATTCAACCATTGATTCCAGTGATAAACTAACTTTGTGCGATCAAACTGAAAAACTTCTGCTTCTTGGTCAGGTAAAGCCACAACAATTAAAGCATGATTAATTTTATCGCCAAATAGATTAGTTTGATATTGTCTATTAATTGCGCCGCAATAAGCAGTTAGTTGTAAAGGTTTATCATAAAGTTTTTCTAGTTTCCCCTTTGGTTCTTCGGCTGTTGTCCATTCAATGACGTGGGGAATACCTTGATAACGCGCCACAAAATCAACTTTACCAGCGTAAGTTTCCACATAGTTAGGTACAACTTGCTCAACCAGTTGCACATCGCTAATATGTTTAAATAAAGGTTGAATGCTATCCCAATAAGGTTGAATAAAGTTGTTTATAGGTTGCTGTGAGTGAGTTTGGAAATGGTGCTGAATCATTTTATGTAAAGTATTTCCCCGAATACGACTACTATTAGCAATACGATTTGCTTCTGCATCTCCAACCTTTTTCCGCCAATAGTAAAGTCCATTTCGAGACTCTTGGGTTTGTGTGGCTTTGAGAACTGTGGTGACAGCAGGAAGGAGAACGCCGTTATTACCTCGGTAGTAGCATTGGCTGTTGATGTAGGTAGATTTCATAGCTTTGTGCGTATTGAGTGACTACATCAACTAGCTTCGAGGGTTGGTGTCTGAGATAGCGTCTGAGTAAGTTGTCTAGGGTGTATGACTTTGTGTATGAAAGTGTATGACTTTTGATAATAATGCGGCTACAATAATTACAAATTCTGTAGTTAAAATATGACTGGGCGATCGCTTACTGCATCTATAAAAGGTATCGAAAAAGCAGAAAAAGCTTTGCAAAGTAATAGCTTAAATAAAACAGCCTTAGCTAGAGATTTAGGCTTTTCTCGTTCAACTGTTACTAATTTCTTTCGTCAGATACCAATTGAACGCTTGAATTTTGAGGAAATTTGCACAAAACTAGGTTTAGACTGGCAAGATATTGTTGATATAACAGCAAACGAAACTGAAATCGAGGAAATCGAAAATACTATATTTAAAGATCCTAATTTTTTAGGACGTGAGGAAGATATAGCAAATCTCAACAACCTGGTTAATGAGGGTAAAAAAGTTATTCTGATTAAAGCTGAGGGTGGTATCGGGAAAACAACCTTGGCTGAAAATTGGTTTAAAATTCAAGGTTTAGAATATTTAAAACTTAATGTAGGAACAACATCTCAAAATATCCAATCAGTAGAAGATTGGGTAAAGTTAAAGTTAAAAGATTATTTTCAAGTTCCACCATTAGAAAATTTCATGACAATGCTGGAACAATTTAAAATAGAGTTACAGAATCTAAAAATAGGTATTTTAATTGATAACCTTGAACCTGTAATAAAAAATGGAGAATTTATAGAACTACATAAAAATTATGTGGATTTATTGGAAATACTTGCTAATCAAAATATTCAAGTGATTACCATTATAACAAGTCGTGAGCAGATTTCTGAGCATAAAATATTTAGGTTGCCAACTTTTTATAATTATGATTTAGAGGGATTAAATGAAAAAACATGGCAAGAATATTTTGAAAATAAAGAAATAATAATAGATAATGATTCTTTAAATGCAATATGGCGAAATTATGGCGGTAATGCTGAAGCTATGTCTCTGCTTGCTGCTGATATTTTAAATGAATCAAAAGGAGATTTAAAGGCTTACTGGCAAGATAATAGTGAGGACTTATTAAGACATCGTTCTTTAGAACAACTTGTAAAATCTCAGTTTGATAAACTCAGAAATGATAATTTACAGGCTTATAATTTGCTTTGTCGTGTAGGAGTTTATCCTAATCAAGATATTAATTTACCAGAGATATGGTTATCTTGCTTACTTTGGGATGTACCTAAGAATAAACGAAAGAGAGTTATTAAAGATTTACTATCGTGCTGTTTAATTAAAAAGCATGGTGAAGATTATTATCTGCATCCAGTTATCAGGGTTGAAGCTGAAGCTACACAGAGATTTAATTTAGTTGATAAAACTTTAGATAATCACTTAATGCTCATAAAAAAAGAGTTAGATAATAGCATTGCTGATAATCCACAGATACAATCTTGGTTAGAATGGATAAATAAAAAACTTCTACTTTTATCAAATAACTATAAAAAATCTGCCTTTTGTGCTTTCTATCTAAGTTATTTAATTTACCGTTATGAAAAATCAAATCCATTATATTTTGCTAAAAGATTTTCATACTATGAGCTTGCTTCTAAACTTGATTACAATTTTTATTTTCTTCTAAAAGGAGCAGATGATTTTATCGAACAAAAAGCTGATCAAATAATAGATGAAAATATAGAAATTATTTATAATGAATATTTAAGAACCAAAAATGAGCTAATTTATACAAAAATGAATGAAGAAATATTTAAAACATTCCTAGATATTATAATATTTTTCATATATGATTATCAACAGTTAGAAACTATCTTAACACAAAAAGATGAATTAAAAAAAATTCTCACTCAGCTAATTGGGGAAGGTCACAATATATTAGAATCAACAATGAACTTCCAATTAAATGACTTTAAACACATAAAATCAGGAAATCAAGAACAAAGACAAGAATTTATTAATGAATATAAAAGAATAAATCATATCACAGATAAAGTAATAGAATTAAACATTTATGACTCTTTATTTTCTATTTTTGAAAAATTTATTCTTGGAACAAAATGGCAATCATTTTTATTAGATAAAATAGTGCTTAAAAGCTATTATTGCGCTAATCTATTACTTATAAATTGCTTATATCTTACTTCCCCAGAAATTCGCTCTTATATAGAAGACACCCTATTCCTACCCATTGAAGAAATAGAAAACCGCCCATTCAAATATCAAGGATAAACTTTCTCACTTTTGATTTGACCTTTTATATCATAAGTAATTATCCGAACTTCATATTATTCTTTATCGTCAAAATTCACATCTTGATAAATGTCAATTAAACTAATTTCAAAATCAAGATGTTGTAACTTAACAATATCATTTTCAGATTTATATTCTCGAAAAATCCATTCTCCCTCATTAGTTTGGCTATAGTGCATCACTTGATATTGATTTTGTTCCACTAAAACATATTCTTTAAATTGCGGAATAGAACGATAAAAAGTAAATTTATCACCTTGGTCATAATTTTTTGTAGACTTAGATAAAACCTCAACAATTAACAAAGGATTAGTAATAGTAGTATTATTTTTACCTGTATAACTAGCCTGACCATCAGTTACAATCACGTCAGGATAAGTATATTCTTTAAATTGTGGAATCCATAAACGCATATCTCCCATAAAAACTTCGTTGCTTTTACGTCTGAGTGCATATAGTAAAATCGCCGCAATAGCTAGTGTAATTTTATTATGATTACCAGTTCCACCAGTCATAGGTATAATTTCTCCATTGCGATATTCGCTTTTATAAAGTGCTTTTTCCTCTAGTTCTAAATATTCTTCAGGGGTGTAAATATGTTTGCGAGTTTGTACTTGCATATTGTTTTCCTTAATTTGGTTAATTCCTCATATTAGCACAATCAAAAATACCATCTCCATAATCGTGTAGGAATAGATGCTTATACGCTAACAAACGTTTTATGAACTTTTCCTAATAAGAATGTATGCTACAATAAGGCTCAGTTTAGTTAAATTCTACCTTAAAAGAAATTGATATTACCACTGGAGGTTGATCAAAAATGCTAAACCAATCTATTGCTGAAATGACTTTACAGGATTTAGAATCCTTAATTAATAGACTTGTTGATGAAAAAATCAATCAGATTAATCTTCCTAAACATCACAAAATAGAAAAAACTGAACTTGTTCAAAAAATACATACCTTGCAAAAAAACTTAAAGCAAAAATATGGAGAGTTTTCTGATTTGACAGAATTATTGCGAGAAGATAGAAACAGATGATCACAGATAAAATTGTCATTGATAGCAGCGTAGCCATTAAATGGTTTATTGCTCAAGATTATTCATTAGAAGCAAATAAAATTCTTGATACTTATCAAGCACAACAAATTATCTTGATTGCACCAGACTTAATTTATGCAGAAATTGGTAATATTGTTTGGAAAATACAGCGATTTCAAGGTTTAACAAATCAGGAAGCTGAGATGATACTTGATTTATTTCAGCAAATACAGTTAAAAATATTTCCTGCTGATGAATTATTAAAAGATGCCTATCAGTTTGCAGTCAATTATCAAAGAACCGTCTATGATAGCCTTTACGTAGTTTTAAGCATCAGAGAAAACTGTAAATTTATTACTGCTGATGAAAAATTGTACAATGCCATTTATCGGCATATTCCAAATATTCAACTTATTAAAGATTGGATTTAAGTTAATTGCAGAGAATGAAGGACAAAGCCAAAAACTTCATCCTTCATACTTTCAATTATGCTTCATCCAAAGCTGCAATACCAGGTAATACTTTACCTTCCAACAACTCCAAACTCGCACCACCACCAGTAGAAATATGGCTCATTTGATCAGCCAAACCAACCTTTTCTACAGCCGCTACAGAGTCACCACCACCGATAATGGTAGTTGTGCCGGTTTTGCCAATTTCTGCTAGAGTATGAGCGATCGCTTCCGTACCCGCAGCAAATTTATCAAACTCAAACACACCCATAGGCCCATTCCAAATCACAGTCTTACAATCAGCCAAAGCCGCTTGGAAAACCTTGATAGAATCAGGACCAATATCTAAACCCATACCATCGGCAGGGATATTTTCAATGCTGACAGTAGTAGCATTAGCATCAGGAGCAAACTTATCAGCAGAAACGATATCGGTAGGTAACAACAAAGCTACACCACGTTCTTTAGCCTTAGCTTCCAAAGCCTTTGCTAATTCGAGTTTGTCTTCTTCTACCAAAGACTTACCAACACTCAAACCACGGGCTTTGTAGAAAGTGAAAATCATCCCACCGCCAATGATCAACTTATCGCACTTTTCTAACAAAGTTTCAATTACACCGATTTTGCTAGAAACCTTAGAACCGCCGATAATAGCCACCAAAGGACGTTGGGGTGCTTCAATTGCATTTTGTAAATATTGCAATTCCTTCTCAACCAAATAACCAGCCACAGAAGGACTCAAATAATGAGTTTTATCTTCCTTCAGAGCGCGAGTTACACCTTCAGTAGAAGCATGGGCGCGGTGTGCAGTCCCAAACGCATCATTTACATAAAAATCAGCGTTGCTTGCCAATTTCTTCGCAAATTCAGGCTCGTTCTCTTCTTCTTCCTTGTAGAAGCGGACATTTTCCAACAACAGCACTTGGCCATTTTCCAACTTAGCTACAGCAGCAGTAACTTCATCACCAATACAGTCATCAGTTTTAACAACTGGTTGTCCTAACAACTCAGCCAGGCGTTTAGCGACGGGAGTTAGACGTAACTTTTCAGTTACACCCTTGGGACGGCCGAAATGACTTGCTAAAATGACCTTAGCACCCTTTTGGGTCAAATCTTGGATAGTTGGCAACGCCGCCCGAATACGGGTATCATCGGTAATGTTGCCTTGATCATCCACAGGCACGTTAAAATCAACTCGCACCAAAGCGCGTTTTCCAGATATATCAGCCGCAGATAAACTTGCTAAACTTTTTTTAGACACAGCCAAACTCTCCTGATTACTTTTTTGTTATTGTTTTCAAAATATGACCATCAAGATTTTACCGGAGTGAGGGGTGCAGAGGTGATATATGTTTAAAACAGTTCTATTTCCCATTGATCAAAGTCGAGAAGCCAGAGAGGCCGCTGATATAGTTGCCAATATTGTGCAAACCTATGGCAGTCGCTTAATTCTGCTTTCAGTCGTTGAAGAACCAGACCCAGAAGCACCTGCTACCAGTCCTATGGTATCTCCAGAAGCAGTTGCCAAACTCCTAGAAAATGCCCAGGCTTTATTTTCTGGACAAGGAATTATAGCCGAATTACTAGAAAGACAAGGTAAACCAGCCTTTACTATCTGTGATGTTGCTGATGAAGTTGAGGCCAGTTTAATTATTATGGGTTGTCGAGGACTAGGCTTAACGGATGAAGGTGCAACTGATAGCGTTACTACGCGGGTAATTAACCTTTCCCCCTGTCCTGTTTTGATTGTTCCTTGATTAACTATCGGGTGCGTTAATCTGAATCAACACAGTAAAACGCACCCTGTAAATTATTTGTAATATTTACTTCTCTTGTTCTAATTGCTGGTTCGCAAGTTCTAAATCTGGAAATTCACCACGTCTCATGCGTGTAACATATTCTTGAGCATCCATACCACCTAATAAATTGGGGGCTATTCCGGCAAATTCCATCAAGTTGCGGCTGGGTTTACGTTTGATTTCGCAATGTTGCAGTCTTTGGGTTAGGTGTGATATTAAACTTAATTGTTCATCAGGTGTAAGTGCGTCCGCTAGTGTCATCAACTCAATCAATTGTTTAGACATTTGGCTTTATCCTCTATATCATTATGCCCGCCGATTTACTAAAGTCGCACTGGCTTGGTCAACTGGCATAAGTATGACTTCATTAATATTAACGTGACTGGCTCTAGTGGCACAGAAAAAGATCACATCAGCCACATCATCAGGAGTTAGAGGTTTAACGCCTTCATAAACCTTTTTAGCCCGTTCTGTATCACCATGAAAACGCACTTCACTAAATTCTGTTTCTACCATACCAGGATCTACAGAAGTTACCCGCACAGGAGTTCCTAAAAGGTCTTGTTTTAAGCCTTCAGAAATGGCTTTAACGGCTGCTTTTGTCCCACAATAGACATTACCACCAGGATAGGTTTGATGTCCCGCAATAGAACCAATATTGATGACATGACCAAAATTCCGTTCCACCATTCCCGGTACAACATAGCGAGTCAGGTAAAGCAAACCTTTGATATTAGTATCTATCATTTCTTCCCAGTCTTGAAAATCGCCTTCATGCAATTTATCTAAACCGCGACTTAAACCAGCATTATTAATCAAAATATCAATATTCGACCAGGAAGAAGGTAAATTAGCAATAGTAGATTCTACCGCCAAGCGATCGCACACATCAAGTTGCAATAAATGGATTTTGTCAGATGGGACATCTAAAGAATCAGCTAATTCTTGTAAACGTTCCCACCGTCGTGCAGCTAAAATCAGTTTTGCACCAGCATGAGCAAAAATCTTGGCACAAGCAGCACCAATACCGCTACTTGCACCAGTAATAAAAACAATTTGGTTTTGCATAGAGAAGTCCAGTAGGGGCGCAGGGCCTGCGCCCAAAAGTTAAATGCACCCAACAGTTAAAATAGTTATTACCCAGTCCCCAGTCCCCAGTCCCCTACTTCTTAACCACTTGTAACCGCTGAGTAATAATAGTCATATCTTCACCCCTGCGAATTACTGCGGAAACCCATTGAGTCCCAGGATTAGAGGGTGCGCGTCCTATTTTAAAGAGTCCCCCAGAATTAAGAAACTCTAAATTTGCAATTGTGGGGTTGAGAAATTTATTACCTTGAATGGCTTCTTCCATAGCCGTTCCCAACAGAAAATCCTCTCCTACCGGTTCTTGGACAATGGCATCAAAACTATATTTTTCACCAACTTTTACCTGTTGTGGTAATTTAATTTCTATTTGGGGTGGTTTACTACCAGCGGTTAGTTGAGTTCGTTCTGACAAAATATCTTGATGAACAATTTTTGCACCTGTGACTTTTTGACGGGATTTAATTGTAGATAGTAGAGTTAAATTATTATTACTAGATGTAGGTAAACCGCTAATACTGGTAACAGTTTCCGCAATAATTGTATTACCTTCAGATTGCCAGGATTCTAGCTTTGTCGTGTAACGTAATTTAGGATATCGTTTCCAGAGTCCTGTTAAAGCTTGTTCCATAGCTTTGCGGTTTAACCCGTCGCTATGAGTGAATGTGGGGCTGTAAAATTCCATTACACCGTTAACATTACCTTGATTAGCAGCGTTATCAATTTGTGTTAACAGGTTAGTGAGGGTAGCGGGGGCATTTCCGGGTTGATTAGCTTGCACCAATTGCCAAGTGCTGGATAAACCAATTGTCAGTAAACTGGAAATCAGGGAAATACTAACAGTTAATGTTTTGTTACGTTTCATTAATAAAGAGATAATTTTAGCCATAAGTAAGATTTTACTGATTTGATGATACAAGATAAGGAATTTGTTTTATCTTAATGAAGCTGGGAGATAAATGGTATAGCCGGGAATGGTAAATCCACCAATTAGATTACTTATAGCAGCTAGTGGCACAGGTGGACACTTGTTTCCTGCGATCGCTTTGGCTGAAAAATTGCCAGAATATAATATTGAATGGCTGGGTGTGCCGAATCGGCTAGAAACTCAGTTAGTTCCAGGGACATATCCTTTAAATACGGTCGCTGTCGAGGGTTTTCAGCAAGGTTTGAGTCTTGGTTCTATCCGCATCTTCTGGAAACTGATGGCAGCGATTCTAGAAGTAAGACGTATTCTCAAACAAGGAAAGTTCCAAGGAGTTTTCACTACAGGGGGTTATATTGCCGGACCTGCGGTGATTGCAGCGCGTTCCTTGGGTTTACCTGTGGTTTTTCATGAATCTAATGCCTTACCAGGAAAAGTTACCCGCTTTTTCGGACCTTGGTGTAATGCCGTGGCAATAGGATTTGATGTAACTGCTCAATATTTACCTCGGACTAAAACTGTTTGTGTCGGTACTCCTGTCCGTTCTCAATTTTTAGATCAGGAAAGCGATAACACCTTAGATTTACCTATTCCTGATGGTGTTCCCCTAATTGTGGTGTTTGGTGGCAGTCAGGGGGCTGTGGCTGTAAATAAGTTGGTGCGACAGTCGGCAGACGCTTTATTTGAAACTGGTGCTTATATAGTGCATTTAACGGGTGATAATGATCCCGATATTAATAGTCTTCAACATCCTCAATATATCGCCTTGCCTTTTTACCATAATATGGCCGCTTTGTTGCGAAGGGCTAATTTAGCTATTAGTCGTTCTGGGGCAGGTAGCTTGACAGAATTGGCAGTTTGTGGTACACCAGCAATTTTGATTCCCTATCCTTTTGCGGCGGAAGATCATCAATCTTATAATGCAGAGGTATTTACTAAAGCTAGGGCGGCATTGTCCTTTAAACAGTCGGATTTGACACCAGAAATATTTACAACTCAGATTTTAAATTTGTTGCAGTCTCCAGCAGAATTGGCGATGATGGGAAAGCAGTCCAAAGCGATCGCTGTTCCTGATAGTGCGGATAAATTGGCGACTTTGGTAAGAGAAGTATTGATGACAGGCTCTAGGCTATAACCTGGAAAATTCCTCGGCTTAATCGCGCAATCAACCAAGCTATTGGTACATTTCAATATTTTCAACCCTGTTCCCTAGTATGATTTCTAAATTCTGACAAATCGTGTAGTATATTATCATTGGAATCCCAATATTAATACTGATGCTTTTGGGCATTTCCGCCCAAATAAAATCAAAAAATTGTTATCTGAGAACTAAGGTTAGATTATGGAATCGGAAGCGCAAGAGCTAGGATCTAAAAACCAGAAATGGCCTTACTTGATGGCTTTACGTCCTCGACAATGGACAAAAAACTTAGTTGTTTTTGCCGCACCATTATTTGCTTTTAGCTTAAATTTACCAAGTCTGTTTGCTAGTTTGATGGCATTTGTGCTTTTTTGCTGCACATCAAGTAGTTTTTATTTAATCAACGATATTGCAGATGTAGAATCTGATCGTCAGCATCCTGTTAAGTGTAAGCGTCCAATTGCTGCGGGATTAGTTAGCGTTAAATTAGCGTTGGGAATGGCTGTGATTCTATTAGGTGGTTCTCTCTCAATTAGTTGGTGGAAATCGTCCTACTTGGGTGCAACCATAACTGCTTATGCAATCCTGCAAATTGCCTATAATTTGCGGCTGAAACGGATGGTAATATTGGATATCTGTGCGATCGCTACTGGCTTTATTTTGCGAGCTTTAGCAGGAGGTGTGGCTACAGGTATTACATTATCACCCTGGTTTCTGCTCTGTACAGCCATGTTAGCACTATTTTTAGGCATAGAAAAACGCAAAGCTGAACTCAGGTTAACAAAACTAAAAGGCACAAAACCCCGTGCTGTACTCAAACGCTACTCTCTCTCCCTGCTCAGTCGCATGGAAAACGTAGTCACTACTGGTACAGTCCTCACGTACGCTTTATGGAGTGCTGGACCATACCTAAAAGGAGCGTCAACTTCTTGGATGTTGGTAACATTGCCATTTGTGTTATATGGTGTTTTTCGCTATCAATTAATCAGCGATCCTGTTGAACATAGTGATGACGATCTTGAAGATAAAAAAAGCCATAGCAGTGAAAGACCAGAAGAAATTTTATTAAAAGACTTACCAATACTCGTAACAGTCATAAGTTGGATTATTACCTGTTTTTCTATTCTTTTGTGCAAACACCAAGGACTAATTCAGTAAATATGAACCAATGTTTGTTTAATAATCAGCTTTTAGGAATTTACCAATGATAAATTTGCAGAATTTATTGTCAAAAACAGCCACAAAAAACCTTAACAACTTGCAATCATCGGCACAAGTATATAAACTAGCACAAGTTAATATTAACTTATTAACCAAATCAGGGATTAGAGGAATTATCCTTGATTTAGATAACACAGTCATTTCTGAAGATGATCGTTATCTATCTCCTTTAGCAGAAGATTGGTTAATTCAGGCAAAATTAGCAGGATTAAACTTTTTTATCCTGTCCAACGGTAAACGGATCTATCGGGTTAAATATTGGTCTGAACGTTTAAATATTCCCGCTATTAGTCCAGCCAAAAAGCCTTTTCCGAAGTCATTTAAACAAGCAATGGCTAAAATGCAGTTACAATCAAAACAAATAATAGTTATTGGTGATAGCTTGCATACAGATGTTATAGGCTCATGGCTGTGTGGATGTTCCTGTATCCAACTTGCCACATTACCTCATCCTCCAAGATGGTGGGAAAAAATCGCTGGTAAATGGGTCCAAAAACCTTATCCTGATATTAGCGAACTAGAAAATTTTAATGATCATAGTGAGTATGATAAATTCAAATGAAATTAACTTTTTTATAAACAAGTTATCCCATCTTTAATTTTCGACATGAATAATCAATTAATGTTATTTTCTCTGATTTTAATTACAGTCATTTTGAATACAATTGCTCAAAGTTTATTAAAATTAGGGTCAGGACAAAATCCATTAAATATCTATCTGATGGGCGGAATTTTAAGTTATGGACTCAGCACTGTTTTTTATATTGCAGTTTTATCCAAATTCAATTTATCCTTTGCTTATCCTGTAGTTATAGGGTTGACAATTTTAGCAACAACATCTGTTGGGGCTGTAATTCTTCAAGAAAAAATATCTATGAATCATGGAATAGGGATAGGATTGATATTAGCTGGTATTTCTGCTATTCTTTTGAAGAAATAAGATATATAGCTTAGTGCATAAATTCATAAATCCAGGCTTTCATCTAGCACTAATAGCTAGTCTTCGATAGTAATTGAGTATACCCTAAAATCAAGAATAATCTTCATGAATTTATTAAATAACTGGTTAAGAACAAATAAATTATTAACATCCTTGTTCATGTTACTTTTCACCACAGGAGTTATTTATTTAATATTTGGACATCAAACAATATCTTTAATGTATGAAGGCAAATCTATTCCCTTTTTAAACAATCTTTTGAACGGAAGAAACGAAAATTCCCTTGAATTTTACGTACAAAGACTTGATAGATATTATTTAGTATTTAATATATTGTTTGCTTCGGTTGTAGTTTTTACATCTGTTTGTTTTAAATTAATTAGGAATTTAAGACCTAGTTTATCTACATTAAATCAAGATTGTGCCATAATTCAAAATGTCTTCTTGGGAAAGAGAAATAAACGTGCTTTTTTTATAGCGATATTAACAGGCATAAGTTTTTATTGCTTATACCTAATCATAGGAATTAACTTGGTTAGTAATATTGAAAAATTTGATTTTTTTGGTGCAGATGTTTTTAAGTGGCTTAGTTGGAACAACTACAATATTTATCATAAAGGATCTCATCCTTTGATTTTGATATTATTAGAACCTTTTAAATTTGTCCTAGGTTTCCTTCCTTTCAGTAAACCAATTTTAGCAGTATTACTAAATTCTTTTTTTGGTGCTTCTGCTATTTCTCTCTCATATTTATTTTGGTGGCAGCAAAGCAAAAAATATGTTGAGACATTAATGTTAACTATTTGTTTTGGATTAACGATGAGTCAGCTAGTCTTTAGTTCAATTCCTGAATCTTATGCAATGGCTGCTTGTACTATTATCCCAACTTATATTTTATTTCTGTTTTGCTTACAGAGTCAAAGAATTTATTTATTTTTTTGGATTTTCCTGGGATTATTATCTATCGGTATCACTATCACTAATTTTGCCCAAACATTAGTTTGTTTTGCGATCACAGTTTTATTTATCAAAGATAAAAATAGAATAATTACTATTATAGAATATGTAGCTATAGTTATTTGTTTATGTGTTGTCCTAAATATTATCCAGAAGACATTCTTAGGAGGAGTGTATTTCTTCTTTCCAGATTCGTTAAAAAGTGATATGAGCTATATCAAAACAACTTTGTTTAATAATCCTGTGTTAATTTTAATAGAACTATTTAAACACTTCTTTTTAGTTAATTTTGTATCAGCATCACCTTTCCCACTAACTAATGATAATTCTTCCAAACATATTATTTTTCTGTCATTTTTTAATCGTTCTTTGTCATATAATCCTGTGGGTTTACTAGGAACAATTCTTTGGGTATATATCTTTGTTAATGGAATCTACAAACAGATTACTTTAACAGCTAATACCAATAATAAAAATAGCCATATTTTCTTGTTGGGAGTGTCTTTAGCTGTTTTAGGGAATATGGCCTTACACTCCGTCTTTGGAGCAGAAGAAATGTTTCTTTACACTTGTGATTTTACATTTCCAGTTTTACTTTTATTAGTAAATTACCAACTTTTGCAAAAACCGATTTTTAAAATAGCTCTGATCATATTGATTTTCTTGATGGGGATAAATAATTTATCAATTATGTCTAGTTTAATAAAATATTCTTGAATTTAACGATATAACCCCAGGGTTATTTCATTATTTTATCCTAAGTCGAGTAAAATTTATCACTTTTAAGCTATCAGTCAGATTTGATATTAATCGTTAGGATGGGCAAATAGAAGCTGAAAGATTTTTGCAGATAGATTATGAGCATTTGGTGATATAGCGCGGTAGGATAGATATATCTCTCAGACTTACAAAGATAAGTAACACTCTAAAAGATTTACCAGCCGCCATCACGGTGGACTGATGCCTATATTTACGTTGAACTAGGAAAATGGCTGACTTTTGTAGCGATAGTTTGACTTTTTACCATTAGAGACGGACACAAAAGGCGTTTTCTAGGGATGAGAAATAACCTGTTGCAAGATACTGACACCTGCTGTCATCAGTTTCTGATATTCGTAATGTGACTAATTTGCTGAAATGGAAAATAATCACAACAGTTTGACGAAGCTAAATAAGGAGAATCGGGGTTTGGTAATGGAACGGTTGAAACAAGACTTAAAAAATGACCTGATTGCTGGTTTGTTAGTGGTAATTCCCCTTGCAACCACCATTTGGTTAACAATTACCATAGCTACCTGGGTAATTAACTTTCTCACCCAAGTTCCTAAACAACTCAATCCTTTTGATGGCTTAAATCCGATTTTAGTAAATGTACTTAATCTATTAGTAGGATTAGCCGTACCATTATTAAGTATTCTCGTCATCGGCTTAATGGCTAGAAATATTGCTGGGCGTTGGTTATTGGATTTTGGTGAACGGCTATTGCAAGCCATTCCTTTAGCTGGACAGGTATATAAAACCCTCAAACAACTATTAGAAACACTCCTAAAAGATTCTAATGGTAAATTTCGCCGGGTAGTCTTAGTAGAATATCCTCGTCCGGGCATTTGGGCGATCGCATTTGTCACAGGAGCAATTAGCAATGAAATCCAAAGCCAAATGTCCCGTCCTGTTATCAGCCTATTTATTCCCACAACCCCCAACCCAACCACCGGATGGTATGCAGTAATACCAGAAGCAGATGTAGTTAATCTTTCTATATCCGTTGAAGATGCTTTTAAAATAGTGGTTTCCGGTGGGATAGTTGCCCCTAATATCCAGCCATCTCATCTCCCTGCACTGTCAACAGGATCACATTTAGAAATCAAACAGCAGGAGATTTCAGCCGGAGAATAAATTTGACACTAAACTAACGTAGCAAAGTGAGCAAAAAATAGATAAGCTAATTGTTCATCTGTGCCAGAACTCACATATTTTTCATCATCCCAACCTATGCAACGTCGTAAACCCCAACAAATAGCCCGTGAATTGGCACTGTTAAGTCTTAGCCAGTTACCAATCAACCCCAAAAAACTAGAAACCTTATCAGACGATCAATTAGTCTCTAAGTTAGTTTTAGGGGCAGTCCGTACCCTCACACTAGAAGTACAGGACACATTGAATAATGCCGCAGGAGAACTACAACGCAGTAATGATCGCCTATTGACTAGCGAAACTAGAGCCGCTGACTTAAATACGGCTAGAACCATGCTGAAAGAGGCAATTTCTTATACTCAAACAGCTATCAATCAATTAGGTACATCCGTTGATTTTCCTGAATTAATTCAGTTAGCTAATCAAGATAAAGAAGTTCGTAATTACGCCAAAGCAATTATTATTACCGTTAGCGAAAACCATCAGGCTATCGAAGAATTTATGTCTAATGCTTTAGTAGATTGGCAAGTTACCCGTTTAGCCCAAATTGATAGAGATATTCTGCAAATAGCCACCGCAGAAATAAAATTTATGCAAGTTCCCGACAGCATTGCCATTAACGAAGCTGTAGAATTAGCTAAACGCTACAGTGGAGAAGATGGCCACCGTTTTATTAATGGTGTTCTCCGTCGAGTTAGCGAACAAAAACAAACTGTTTAAATTTGTCAGTGGTCAGTTGTCAGTTGTCAGTTGTCAGTTGTCATTCTTGCACCTCCTGACTCCTGACTCCTATCCTAATTAAATTTTTATCTAAAAAACTACAATGGCTTTTAATTGGTTTCGTCGTCCAAATAATGAATCTGCTGATATTCCCCAAACTCCAAGTCAGGAAGAAACACCCGCAGTAGAAGCAACTCAACCAGAAACAACAGTACCAGATACGGCGGACTTGTTGGCTTTTGCTAAGGCTGCTTATAAGAATATTCAGGAAAAACAACAACTAGAAACAGAATTATCTGTAGCAGTTGAAGAAGAAGAGACTATTACTGAAGAAATAGTAGAAACTGAAACAGAGGAAGTAACTGCACCAATAGAAACAGATGCAACTGTAGCAGAAATTACTGAAGATATTGTTAGTGAAACAGAACCAGAAGCAGCTAATTTATCTTTTTTAGAAAGGGCTGCGGCTCAAAGAGAAGCTAAACAAGAGAAATTAATCGCTAGTGCGATAGAAACCCCCGAACCAGAAGCACCGATAACCCCAACAGCACCAGAAGTAGAGATTCCAGACCTAGTATTTGATGATGGGTTTAAGTGGTCAGCAAAGGTTTTAGCCGCCCAAGGGAGAAAAGCCGAAGATATTTCCATCGAAGAAATTACTTGGTTGAAAAAACTCCGTCAAGGTTTAGATAAAACTCGGCGGAATATTCTTAACCAACTGAAATCAATTGTTGGTCAAGGTCCTCTGAATCAAGAGGCTGTCAATGAAATTGAATCATTACTTCTACAGGCAGATGTAGGTGTAGAGGCAACTGATTATATTATTAGTGCGCTCCAGAAGAAATTACTGGCAGAAGTGACTCCCCCAGAACAAGCAATTGCCTATCTCAAAGAAATTATCCGGGATATGCTAGATGCACCCTTGCAAAACAAAGAAAAACCTAGCTTTGCACCGGAAAAAGACACCCTCACCATTTGGTTAATTACCGGGGTGAATGGGGCTGGGAAAACTACCACCATTGGTAAAATTTCTCACCTAGCGCAAAAATCTGGTTATAAATGCTTAATTGGTGCAGCGGATACCTTCCGGGCTGCGGCTGTGGAACAAGTCAAGGTTTGGGGGAATCGCAGCGGTGTCGAAGTGATCGCCAATCCGGGCAAAAATACAGATCCTGCTGCCGTGGTATTTGATGCGATCGCTGCTGCTCAATCTAGAGAAACCGAACTACTATTAATAGATACCGCTGGGAGACTGCAAAATAAGAAAAACTTAATGGACGAACTCAGCAAAATCCGCAAAATCATAGACAAGAAAGCCCCCAACGCCCGCGTAGAATCGCTGTTAGTTCTTGATTCTACTTTAGGACAAAATGGACTGCGACAAGCTGAAGTATTTTCCCAAGCTGCCCAACTTAGCGGCGTTGTCTTAACCAAATTAGACGGAACAGCTAAAGGAGGTGTCGCCCTTGCTGTTGTCCAGCAATTAGGCTTACCCATTCGTTTCATTGGTGCTGGTGAAGGAATTGAAGATTTGCGTCCATTTTCTAGCTATGAATTTGTAGAAGCATTATTAAGCGGTTGATATCGTTTTTCTGAGTTCACAATTCCCAAAATTTCATCATTAATCTGAGTAGGGTGTATTACCTGTCTTGACAGCAAGGTAACTTGTTGTAATTCTGGTAACGCACCCTATATTTTAGTTTAAATTTACTAGGTTGGGTTGACCGAAGGAAACCCAGCATTTCCGTGAATTCGTTGAGTTCGTCGTCCCTGGTTTGGGGCATTTTCCAGAAAAAAGAGAATTTTTTTCAGAAAAGAAATCTATCTAAGGAAACATTTCGATAATTTATGGTATATAGGTTAAATGTTTGTAGTCCATAATAAAACAAGTTTTGATTCAAAGCCGGATAAAAACCATGTTTTGACCAAAAACCCAACAACTCAAAAGCTATGAATTAACTCACTGAAAATCTATCTGGTTTTTGGTTTGATGATTACTAATATCTATTCTCTAAGGAATAGAGGTAATTTTGCTAACGACAAACTTTTATTTCTCAAGATATATGAAGGGCTAATTCAGTTATGAAAAAATTAGAAGCTGCTAATTAATCATAAAAATTACTGATTGCCAAAGACTTATTTTTGACAAGTCAGAAAATTCATAATTGTTGAGAATTAACCATAAAAAATGTCCTGAGTAAAAGCAATACTGAAAAAATTACGTTCAACAGTTATTCTACTCTTGCTAAAATCACAAATTTCGTTCAATATGATTTAACAATTTATCAAGAAAGAGTATTTATAAAGAATCACACATTTGCTATTCTCAACTGCAATATTAACCTGTGTCACAATTTCCCCCTCATCCTACTGATAGTAATAGCAGCGCCACAACAGATGTCACTCCTGTGGTGGCGCTGAAAGAACTTGTGGCCAGGCTGCATCGAGAACAAAATAAAATTCAAGACTTATTGAGTTCTTTAGGGTTTGCCCTCAGAAGCTTTAATAATTTAAATCAGTTTTTGGAATTGATTCCCCTCATGGCTACAAGGGTAACAGATGCCGAAGGTAGCGCACTTTTTCTTTATAAACCCAATGGACAAATTAGATTAGAACAACTGCATTGGCAAGATACTCAGCAAAAAAAAAATATTAGAAAAGCCCTAGAAACCGCTAGTAGTCAAATTACTCTTTTACCTAATTCCGTTTCTCCGACGATATCCACGGGGATTTTAGATGAACAAATGCACCGTTATTTGGGTTCAGATGTCCAAATCTTTGGTACAGCTATTTTAGTTAAGCATACAGAACGGGGTTGGCTGTATGTGTTGAGTCGTGATCCAGAATATAGTTGGACAGAAACTAGACAGAAATTAGTGCGGTTAGTAGCAGACCAAACAGCAGTGGCCATTGAAAATGATGAACTAGCTGTAGAATTAAGAAAAAAAGAACGTTTAGATCAAGAATTAGAAATTGGTGCAGAAATTCAACGCCGACTTTTACCGCGTCAATGTCCAAATATTCCGGGTTTATCTCTAGCAGCACGATGTAAACCTGCTAATCGTGTAGGTGGTGACTACTATGATTTTATTCCCACTAATCAAAACCAGTTAAAATCCAACTTACAAGAATCTAGAGAAAATGCTAGTTGGGGTTTGGTAATTGGGGATGTTATGGGTAAAGGTGTTCCCGCTGGTTTAATTATGACGATGTTGCGGGGAATGCTCCGAGGTGAAGTATTACATGGTAACTCCCCTGCCGGAATTTTACAAAATTTGAATCGCGTTATGTATGCGGATTTGGATAATTCCCACCGCTTTGTAACTATGTTTTATTCTGAATATGACCCACAAACACGGATTTTATCTTATAGTAATGCAGCCCATAATCCGCCTTTGTGGTGGCACGCAGCGACAAAAACTGTGAGCCGTTTGGATACATTGGGGGGGATGTTAATTGGTTTAGATGCTAATAGCGAATATGAAGATGCTCAAGCTCAGTTAGAAGTTGGGGATACAGTTATTTATTATACTGATGGTTTGACGGATGCGGCGGCGGCTGGTGGCGATCGCTTTGATGAGGATAATTTTGTTACATCTTTCCGAACAGCTTGTAAGTATTGCAATAGTCCCCAGGAAATTGTGGAATATCTATTTGATCAAGTTGAGCAATTCATTGGTTCTGATAGGCAAAATACTGATGATATGACGTTGGTGGTTTTGCAGATTGTGTGATTGGTTTCAGTGATTTCACAGTAATAATACGGTGTCTATCTTGCCTGAGATAATTTATTTTTAGTATATAGATAGAAATAAACGCATCTAAATTAGAAACCTTTCCTACCAGCATCAACAAACTATGTCTTCAGAACAATTCCAAGCTGCACACAGCAATATTTACAACCTGGGTACACACCTATTACAGTATCTTCACGAAATTCGCCAAAGTCGTCTTAGTGAAGGTGATGATACTAAAGGTTTGGAGAGTGTTGAGAATGACATTACCACAGCTTTAACCGCATTGGAGAAACAGAAATATCAGGTTGCGGTTATTGCAGCCATGAAAGCGGGTAAGAGTACCTTTCTTAATTCCATCATTGGTGTAGATGTTTTAGCTAGTGAAACCGCAGCTTGTACTATCTGCCGTACAGATGTACTTCATATTCCTGCTGGTCAAGTTCCCAGACTGTTAGAATATCGAGAAGGAGAAAGAAAACCTGTTGTTATTGCTAAAGGTAATGAAGGTGAAATTCAGCAGAAGTTTTTAGTGAGAACCCGTGAAATTAGAGAAACGGGAAATCCTGATAATACTATACGTTTTGAAATAGAACATCCCATTGAAGCAATTAACGGACTTTCTTCGCTTGCAGGTTTTACCCTAGTTGACACACCTGGACCAAATGAATGGGAATCTGCTCAATTTAACACAGTAGCACTCAAGCAAACTGCCCTAGAAGCGTTAAGAACCTGCAATGCAATTTTGTTTGTTTTAAATTACGCTTCTTACAAAGATAATGCTGTTGCTGAATTGTTTAAGGATGTAGTAGAGAATCGCAAGGAAATCTTAGAATCTGAAAAAGGTAAAATTTACTTTATTCTCAACAAAGTTGATCAAAAAACTGAAAGAGATAGAGAAATTGCTGAAGTAATTCAAGATTTAGAACGAGAATTATCCAGTTTTGGTTTTCCTAATCCCATTATTTATCCAGCAAGTTCTAGACAAGGACTTTTAGCCAAGTTAATTCAACAAGAAAAAGCAACAGAAAGCCAGATAAAGGATTTTGAAAATTTCTTCAGTGCCAAATATGCTGAAAGAGATTCTAGAGGAAGAAAGGTAATTCCTTTACCAGAAGAAATAGCACCAAAGGCTTTAATAGATAGTGGTATTCCTGCTATTCAAGAAACAGTAATTGAAACTATCACTAAAAATGCAGGTTGGAATCTTTTAAATGATGCTTTAGCAAAAA
Source organism: uncultured cyanobacterium (assembly GCA_903848645.1). Classification (GTDB taxonomy): domain Bacteria; phylum Cyanobacteriota; class Cyanobacteriia; order Cyanobacteriales; family Nostocaceae; genus Dolichospermum. The sequence goes on from CAINGU010000113.1 coordinate 42,731, forward strand.
TAGATAAAGCTGCAAAATCAATTGAAGATACTCTCAACACAAAAATTAGTGGTTGGGAAATGGATGTTACAGCCTTAAAACAGAAAATTGAAGAATACAAAAAGCGTTCTGATAATGCCAGTATTAAGGTAGAAGATGTAAAAAAGTCAGTAGATAGGCAAAAACAAATACTTATCAGTGGTTTTAGCCAAGGGATTGATATTTTTGCTAAAGGAACAAAAGCCGAAATTCAAGATCAAATTGACCAAATTGCTGAATCTAAATCTGCCAAATCCTCTGGTTCAAAACAAGTGAAAGCTAATACTTCACGAGTCATAAAATCAGATACAAATGTTGATTGGGGGGATATTGGAGATATTGTAGCCGATGTTGGTGGCGGTATTCTAGATTTTTTTAGCAAAGGCTTGGGCAACATATTTAGGGTAGGTGTCAAAGGAGGTACATCTTTAATTAAATCTCTTTCTAAATCCGCACCTGATGTCTTTGATACCTCTGATTCTTTTATTGATGAAAGTCAGAAAAATTCTGATCCATACATAATCAAAGTCAAAAATAAAAAAGATGCTCAAAAAATTAGCAACACTATCAATGAATTTTGTAGTCCTTTGATTCAAAGTTTTTGGTTAGATACTCAAGACACATTAGTTAGAGACGGTACTAAAATTCGTGAAAAATTAGCTCTCAAAATCCAAGGTGATATTCAACAGATATCAGATGAACTATCTGATTATTTAGGTAAAGCTTTGCAAGTTGAATTAAACGTTAATCCCATTCAGTTCCCCAAGTTTGAATTTAAAGGAATTGATGCGAATGTTAAAAAACAACAAGAAGTGTTTACTAGGACAAAAACAGAAGAAAAGAAAAAGAGTGGTTGCTGTTCTTCTAGTGAAGTCTATTATGTAGATGTTGAATATCAAGAAAAGCAAGAATTTTATGAAATAGATTTACGCCAAACAACAGAGTTAATTAATTTGAAAATAGATGAACAGGTTTCAAGAAATAGAGAGTTGTTACAAAGAGTCATTGAAAAACAGATTGCAGATGATTTCAAAAAAGCAGAAAAACAAATCAATGATTACATCAAAAAATTCCAAGATGATTTTGATAGTCTGCTAAAAGAACGGGAGACAAAACAAACAGAATCAGATAATATTCGTACAATGCTCAATTTACAAAAAGATAAACTGAATGAATATCTACAGGAATTAAAATCAATTCGTGAATCTCTGAACACTTGGAAAGCATAAATTTTATGTAGGTTGGGTTGACGCAAGGAAACCCAACAATAATCAATAACAGCGTAACGTAGAATTAATGATAATAAATAATTCAGGGAAAATGGAAATGCTTATAATGTAGAAATAGTGGATTACCATTAGGAAAAAATGTCATGGAAAACAACTTACTACATAATCCCCATGCTGGTGAAATTTTAAAATATGAATTTTTAGAAGAACTAGACATCAGAGAAAATACTTTAGCTGTTAATTTAGGTTTAACTTATCCTACTATTCAAGGAATTATTACAGGTAAACTTAAAATGACAGCAGATATAGATTTACGCCTTTGTCGCTATTTTAGACTTTCAGATGGTTATTTTTTAAGATTGCAAAATGCTTATGAAATAATGGCAGCAAAAAGTTTCTGATGGTTCGGCATTATGCCGTCGCCCGTTGTGGCAGTGAGTTTTCAGTGCGCTTGAACCTGTTAAGTGCCGCACTGAACCCATCGTGAAAGATTTGGGTGTCTTCCTTGATGCTGAAAAATTAGCGAGTAAACCAGTTAAACTAATCAGAATGCGAGTAGCAGCCAAGGCAGTAAAGCTCTTATTCAGGCAACTGATTTTGTCAAAAAAACTTGTAGAGTGAAATTTTCAACTAGGATAGAACACACAGATGGAAGATAAATTGATGCTGATGATTCCTGGGCCTACCCCAGTCCCAGAAGCCGCTTTACTAGCACTAGCCAAGCACCCCATTGGCCACCGCAGCGGTGAGTTTAGTAGCATGATGGCAGAGGTGACAGAAAACCTCAAATGGCTACATCAAACCACAAGTGATGTATTAATGTTAAACGTCAGCGGTACTGGTGCTGTAGAAGCGGGAATCATTAATTTCCTTTCTCCAGGCGATCGCATTTTAGTCGGTTCTAATGGTAAATTCGGTGAACGTTGGGTAGAAGTGGGTCAAGCTTTTGGCTTAAATGTGGAAACTGTCACCGCAGAATGGGGACAACCTTTAGACCCAGCGGCATTTGCAGCCAAACTCCAAGCTGATACCAACAAAGAAATCAAAGCTGTCATTATCACCCACAGCGAAACCTCAACCGGTGTCATTAATGACCTAGAAGCTATCAACAGCCACGTTAAGGAACATGGCGAGGCTTTAATCATTGTGGATGCTGTCACCAGTTTAGGGGCTTATAACGTCCCTGTAGATGCTTGGGGACTAGATGTAGTCGCTTCCGGTTCACAAAAAGGCTACATGATTCCTCCCGGTTTAGGATTTGTCTCCGTTAGTCCTAAAGCCTGGGAAGCCTACAAAACCGCGAAATTACCCAAGTATTATTTAGATTTAGGTAAATATCGCAAAGCTACCGCTAAAAATACCACTCCCTTTACTCCTCCTGTCAACTTAATGGTGGCATTACACACCACCTTGGGAATGATGAAGAGGGAAGGATTGGAATCCATCTTTACCCGTCATGAACGCCAAAAAAATGCTACCCGTGCGGCGATGAAGGCGTTAAATTTATCATTGTTTGCGGCTGATGAATGTGCAAGTCCGGCCATTACCGCTGTAGCCACCCCAGGCATCGAAACCGATAAAATTCGCTCTTTGATGAAAAAACGATTTGATATTGCTTTAGCCGGCGGACAAGACCATCTGAGTAATAAAATTTTCCGCATAGGTCACTTGGGTTTTGTCAGCGATAGAGATATCCTTAGCTGTATCGCTTCCCTAGAAGTCGTCCTGCCACAAGTTGGTCATGAAAACTTCACCTCTGGTGCTGGTATAGCCGCAGCCGCAAAGGTTTTTGCCCAATAGTCAATAGGCTGGTAATGGGTAATAGGTAATAGGTAATGGGTAATGGGTAATGGGTAATGGGTAATGGGTAATGGGTAATAGGTAATGGGTAATGGGTAATGGGTAAAATTCTTTCCCCCTGCCCCCTGCTCCCTGCTCCCTGCCCCCTGCTCCCTGCCCCCTGCTCCCTGCCTCTTGCCTATGCAGTTTCTAGCCAATCATAAATTTGTTCTAACTGTTCTAGAGTAATTAATCCATACTGCCAAAGAGTCATGGTTAAAGAACCAGGATCTTGATCACGGTTACGCAATGCGACAGCTAGAGAAGCGGCAGAAATTGCCAAATCTTCCTGGAGAAAACTAATTAGTCGAGAATATCTTGATGGTGTCATTTGTATCTCACCTCCTTGAGGAGAATGTATGATCATAGATTGCTTATCCATTTTGTGAGTATTGTATAGTATTTTATTTGTCACTTTGCTCTATGCAGATCAAGAGTTAGAATTTATATAGAAAAACATTACATCTTTCCATATAACCCTTTGCTAAAGCCCTAAGCTAACTAAATGTACTAATAATCTGAAGTGGCTATTTTAACTGGAAAAAATTAAAACTAGATGTTATTCAGGCTACTGCTAAATACTAACCTCTTCACTACTATTTATGCTAGGTTACGTAATAGTTTTTTTGAAAAAATAATTCTGTATCTGGTAATAATGCAGAATCAAGACTCATGCTATTTTTAGATCAAATCATTGTTCAAAAATCTTGATCCTATAGCAAAATTCAGAATTCAGGAGTAAAAGTCTTTTTTTGTATGGCTTTTACCACAAATTTCCTATTTCATTCCCGTGCATATCGCTATATTTACTGAGGAGTTTCAGGTTTCGAGAAATCAATTTTGATTTTATCTCCTATCTGTAAACCTAGTTCTGCGGCTAATCCTGACCTCAGTTCAATAACTTTATCTATAGGTACATTCGGACCATAGGTAGAACAAGGTTCTTGAACACAGGAGGGAGCAGATGCTTGTATATACTTAACTATACCTTGCTCAAGAAACACCATATCTAATGCAACAGGTACATTCTTCATCCAAAATTTTACCGGTTGTGCTGAGGGAAAAACAAACAGCATTCCTCGGTTATCTGGTAAAGCTGGTCTATACATCAAACCCTTTTGCTGCTGTTCTGGTGTTTGTGCTACTTCTAGCTGAATTTCTATATTTTTAGGAAGAGTAGCCATTGCTGAAACTAGCAGATTTTGACCAGCATTTACTGGTGTTTGGGTTGACGCTTCTGGTGTCATAGTGGGAGATTGAGCCGTTGTGGGTGGTGAACAGCCTATCAGGAAAATACTGAGTAATATTGAACATAAACTTAGCCAATAAATCATAAGTGATACCGAGAATAGGGAATAGCCAATTGAAAATTAGTTTATGTACCGCAATTTAGATTTTGACTATTCTACTTAATTTCTGCAAAATTGCCCACAAATTTAGATTTTATTTGTGATTATTTCTCTTTTGAGGATTTTACGAGTCTCTGAGTACGTAACCTACACCGCGTACAGTTTGAATTAGGCGTTTTTGTCCTTCTTCTTCAATTTTGAGGCGGAGGTAACGAATATACACTTCAATGACATTAGACTCACCCATAAACTCGTAACCCCAAACATTTTCTAAAATCTGATCGCGGGTTAATACTTCACGAGGATGTTCCATTAAGAACTTTAAGAGTTCAAATTCCTTCATGGTTAAATCAATGGCCTTACTGTTGTAAAAAGCACGACGCGTTCCTATATCCAAAACCAAATCTCCAAAGCGTAATTGCTCTGTGGTATCAATATCAGGTTTGAGATAGAGACGAATCAGCTTTAAAAAATCTTCCGAACGATAAGGTTTCAAGATGTAATCATCAGCACCAGCGTCTAAACAAGCGATGCGATCATCTACTGTATCTCTAGCCATTAAAACCAGCACAGGAGAAGGATTACCGATACTTCTGAGATTTTTACATAAAGATAGTCCTGATTCTCCGACGAGCATCCGGTCTACAACAATTAAAGCAGGTTGGCGAGTACGGCAGTATTGTAATCCATTGGCTGCATCATGAGCCACAATTGCTTCATAGCCAGCTTCTTGCAAATCAAAAGCTAACTGATTAGCTAAAGTCTCATCTGGTTCAATCACTAAAACAAAAACAGCGGGATTGTGAGTAGCTATCATACGGGGTTATTGGATTGGGGATTGGTAATTGGAAAAAACCCTCTCCTATGAGTTATAACCTGTTATCATGTTACTGATATTTCACACAATACTAACTCAAGTTACTAATTTTCTGGTTGCACCCATATACATAGCAGGTTTCTATTCCCTGAATAGAGTATTGATCGGGATCAACAACTCCATGATTTGTAATCATCATTGCATGAATCAATGCTTTGGCTTTCAGCATTATTTCTTCAAACTCCATCTGGGGATCAGAAAGTGCTACAATACCACCACCAACACCAATGGAAGTTTGTTCGGCTGTCATCACAGCAGTACGAATAACAATATTCAAATCGGCTGAACCATTTAATCCTAAAAAGCCAATAGATCCAGAGTAGACTCCCCGCGCCTCTTGCTCTAATTTATCAATAATTTCCAGGGTTCTAATCTTCGGTGCGCCAGTCATAGAACCCCCAGGAAAGGCGTTACGGATGCAGTCTACGGCACTCTTATGATTACGTAATTGACCGCGAATTGTCGTCACTAATTGATGTACTGTTGCGTAGGTTTCTACAGCCATTAATTTGGGTACATGAACAGTACCGACAGCACAAACCCGTCCCAGATCATTGCGAAGTAAATCCACAATCATCAGATTCTCTGCTCGATCTTTTTCACTGTTTTGCAATTGTTCACAGAGGATAAAATCTTCTGCGGGTGTTTTTCCTCTTGGTAGAGTTCCCTTGATGGGTTTTGTCTCCACCCAACCTTGGCGATCAATTTGCAGAAATCGCTCTGGAGATGAACAGGCAATTCCCACATCACCAAAGCGCAAAAATGCCGCATAAGGAGCAGGATTGATGCGGCGTAATGAACGATAGAATTCCAGAGGATCTGCTGTTGTGTCTATGTGAATCTGGTTTGTTAAACAAACTTGATAAGTTTCTCCTTCGTGAATTTCTTGCAAACATTTTTTAATATCATCAAGATAAGTCTTTTCAGACCTGCTTAATCGAAAAATAATAGGTGTTTTTTTCTTCTTAGGAACAACAGGCAAAAGCGGAGGAAGATGATCAATTTGATGTTTGATAGTTTCAAACCAGTTTTCTGCGGAGGCTGTTTGTCCTTGCTGAATTAGACAAAGCAGATAAATAGTTTGCTCTTGGTGATCAATTGCAATCATCCGGTCTGCTAACAAAAACATGGCATCAGGTAAAGTAGAAGAGTGATTTAATTGCCCTCCACATTCTGCTTTCAATTCATAGCCAAAATAACCCACAAACCCGCAGTTAAAATCAAAAGGTAAATCATCAGATGGGCAGTGTCGCCGTTCAATTTCTTGCTGGAGATAATCAAAAATTCCCTCTGTTTTGAAACTGACGGTATCGGACTGTGTAATTGTCAGTTCCTGTCCTTGGGTTCGATAATGAATCAATAGACTATTATCACCACTGTTATCTCCCATGAAAGAAAAGCGAGAAAGACCAAGTTCAACACGACTGCTATCTAACCAAAATGCACTGGCTGATTTGCCAAACAAATGTACAAACATCTGTTCGGTATCGGGACAAAGTTCGGCTTCGCTCACTGTAAACAAATTCAATTTGCGGGTACAAAGTTCAAATTCCTGTTGCTGTTTTTTGTTAGTAGAATTCGTGGGTAAAATCTCATTCCTGTTATGTCCTGTCCAATAATGTTTTTTCGGACTTTTATCTCGTTCCTGGACAAATTTTTGGGTAATCTCTTTAAAATTCTCAAACAAAGTATGTCCATACTCAGTACAGATTGACTCTGGATGAAACTGCACACCCCACATTGGTAAAGAGCGATGACGCATTCCCATGATCAGGTTGTCCTCTGTCCACGCTATTTTTTTTAAACAGTCCGGTAGGTCATTAGAAACCAACAAGGAATGGTAGCGCACAACGGAAAAAGGAGAAGGTATTCCCGTAAACAAATCAGTAGCGCTGTGATAAACTTCACTGAGCCGACCATGACGAACTTCAGGTGCGTGAATAACTTTTCCTCCATGGCCATAGCCAAGTCCCTGATGTCCCAAGCAAACACCTAGAAGTGGTACTTGGGCATTTTCAATCATTTGACGACAAATACCAAAATCTTTTGATTTTTCTGGACGGCCTGGACCTGGTGAAATTACGATGTTATCAAATTCCCACTGTTTGAGTTCATCCCATATAACTTGATCATTGTAAATTACCTTGGGATACTCTCCATTAACTTCTGCAATCAATTGGTAAAGGTTAAAAGTATAAGAGTCGTAGTTATCAATAATCAGGGTTTTCATGTTCAAATCTTCGTAATTAACTGGTCGAAATGGCTAAAGTTCATAATAATTTTTGCTCAATTGCTGTCATACATAATGCAACACGAGAATTAATATCTTTTTGCTCAAATTCATCAATACCCAATTTCACTTTTAGGTGTTGGATATGATTCTGCACAACCCTAAGTGATATGTGAAGACGTTCAGCTATTGCTTGATCTCTTAAGGATTCATGACATAATAGCCTGAGAACTTCCAAATCTTTCTCATTCAAGTTTAACTGTTAACGTAATTGTCTGGGCAGTTTCAATTCTCCATTCAGCGCACTTTCAACCCCTGCTAAAAAATATTTGCGTCGTTCCATTTTATTTACCACCACAAACCCACCGCAGTGATGATTAATAGATTTGACAAGTTTGATCATCCAACTGGGTTCGCTGCTATAGATGAGGATATTCAAATAGGAATAAGTATTAAAAATGGCTCTCCCAGAGTGGTTATGTTTATTTAACAACAAAAAAATCTCAAAATCCTTGCCAGGTAAAGATTTTATTAATCCAAAAATACAGATTTAATAAAAATATGGTTTGATTATATTAAAACCTTTTCTATCTAAGGATTTCAGATGAAATTAAGTATTAATTTTACATAGCCAGTCTAGGAGAGCCTTAAAAATTAACTCTAACAGTTCTAAAGAAGATTTAGCTGACTGAGAGCCAGAAGGTAAAGCAAATTGTAAATCAAGGACTATTAAATCTGGTGTTTCTATTTTTAGACGTTGTAGTGCTTCTTGGGGAGTAGAAGCGATCGCACAAATAGCAGAAGAGTCGAATTTTGTCAAAAACTCACAGTTATTTTCGGCTACTTCTGGATGATCTTCTACCACGAGAAACCGCAGTGGCTTGACATTCATGTCCTGGATGATAAGTTAGGTAACTATAGCTTATATTAAATGGGTGTATTCTATCAATACCTAGATCCCCGACTTCTTTAAGAAGTTAGGGATATGAAATATCAAAATCATCCTCTTATTGAAGGAGTAATCGCAAAGTACGACGAAAGAATCGCTATTACCGTTGAGTTTTGCTAAAATAGAACTAACTTAAGCGTGAAAGGAAAATGATAAAAATGACAACCTTAGAAATAGCGATCGCTAAAATCAAGAAAGTTTAATGGAGAATGGCTTGGGCGCTCCTATTCTATTAAACGAGTTTCACCAATCATTGCTGAAAGCGATACGGAAATTGTAGTAATTACTGTATATACATTTTATTTTTGAGGAAAGTAACGCTATGAAAATTAGTTATGATCAAGAAACTGATTCACTTTATATTCGCCTAGTTGATGGAGATCATGAATGTCGTACTTTGCGATTAAGCGATGAAATAGCACTAAATATTGGTGCAGGTGAAGTTTTAGTTGGTGTGGAAATTCTTGATGCAAAAGAGGTGCTTGGATCAGGTCAATTACCAGAAATTGTTCTAGAGAATATCCCATTTCAGATTGTATCAACGGCAGCTTGAAGCCATAGGAACTAGATCCCCTACTTCTTAGAGAAGTCGGGGATCTGAAATATCAAAATCATCCTTTCATGAAAGAGCGATAGCGAAGCGCTCCGTAGGAATCGCAGTGATATCACCATAAGCAGTTAATATAAAAAAGCAGTAGTGCAGTTGCTAAACATGAAACATGACACTGATTTATTTAGACTATAATTGCTTTCAACGTGGCTTTGATGATCCAAGACAAGTTAGAATCCAAATGGAGGCTGTAGCCTGCCAAGAAATATTTACTCAGGCTCAAACAGAACAAGTAAGTCTGGTGTGGTCTTTTATCCACCAAGATGAAACCGAATTATGCCCCTTTGTTGATTGTAAATATTCAGTTTTGGGTATGGTAAGTTTGTGTAAAATAAAGGTAGCACCAAAAACTGAAATAGCAGAACAAGCCCATTTATTTCAGCAGTTAGCTAATCTATCAAGTAAAGATGCTCTACACCTGGCCTGTGCTGTTTATATTCAAGCTGATTTTTTCTTAACTCAAATAACAAAGCTATAGCAGTGTTCTAACTGCTATACATTTTTACTTTCATCAATTACCTCTAAGAGTAAACACTCGTATCAATGACTTACTTTATTATTTTACCCATACTAATAAAACTCTGTATAGTCTAACCGAGTTATATAAAAAGCAGCTATTTTGAAAGTATCTTTAGTTATAAAAAGTCACCCCTTTCGACTAAAGTTATATTTAGTTATGATATAGTAGTAAAATGCACTTACACACTGATCTAATCAATGAAAGTTGAGAATACCATAGGGTTTATTGATGATCTGGTTTATAGCAAAACCGGAAAACGCTTAACCAGTTTGCAAAAAGCCATTCTCAGCGGTACTTGGCAAAATTTCAAATATCCCGACATTGCTAAAACTCAATTCAGATCAGCTAAATATCTTAAAGGTGTAGGCTTTAAATTGTGGAATCTTCTTTCAGATATATTAGAAGAAGATATCAATCAAGCTAATTTTCGCGCCATTATGGAAAAAACTCAATTATCAATTGACTTATCAATTTCTGGTAATTCTGCTAAAGAGTTTGCCCAAATTAATAATATTTATTATGTTAATGATTCCCAGGTTTGTTTTCCTATTGTAAATATTCCTAATAACTCACAAACCGAACCGCAAAATCAGGATACACAAAGGCAGAATGTCTCTAATACAAATAGAAAAGATTTAGCTGAAATACCTAATCTTTCTAAAATCTATGGTCGAACTGAAGAATTAACTACTTTACAAAAATGGATACTACAAGAAAAATGCTGCTTAGTGACAATATTAGGTATATCAGGTATTGGTAAAACTGCGATCGCCGTCAAATTAATCGAACAAATCGGCAAAGAATTTGATTATGTTGCTTGGCGTAGCCTACGCAATAGACCTACATTGGATATAATAGAAACAAATTTACTATCATTTATCACTAAAAACGTCAATACAGATAATCAGCGAAGCCTTGGACAAGCTGCGCTAATACCCCTCATGGACACCTTGCAAAAACATCGCTGCTTGATCATCTTAGATGACGTGCAGATGATATTTCAAAGTGGAGAATTAGCAGGTAAATACGAAACAGGATCTGAAGATTATGCCAGACTATTTAAACAAATAGGGGAATCGGATCACAATAGTTGCTTAGTTTTAATCAGTAGCGAAAAACCCAGAGAAATTGCCGACTTAGAAACAGAAAATCCCCACTGTAAATCATTGCAATTAAATGGTTTAGATGTGGGTGCAGCTTGGGAAACCCTGAAAGAGAAAGGTTTAGAAAATCAGGAAAAATGGCAAGAAATGATTAATCAATATAGCGGTAATCCTTTATGGCTAAAAATGGTTGCAAGAATCATTCAAGATTTAGGCTTTACAGATTTATGGCAACAGGAAAGCACATTTTTATTTGCTGATTTGGAATATAAATTAAATCAGCAGTTCGAGCGATTATCAGCCATTGAGAAAAAAGTGATCTCAACTATGGTAACTCTGGAAGATCGCGTTAGCATTGCCCAAATCTTAGCATATATACCCCAATCAGAATTACTCAACGCTTTGCCATCTTTATTAAGGCGTTCATATATAGAAAAAATCATAGAAAATGGAGAAACAAATTTTATTATACAACCTGTAATTAGGGAATATATTAAACAACAATTAGGGAAATATCAACTTTACCAAATGGAGAAGTGCAAGTTACACTAAGTTGGCATTTATTGATACTCCCCGCTCTAAAGAGACGGGGATTCTTAAGACCAAATGAATAATCTTAACGGCGATATCAATGCGCCTCTACTGATTCCACTAGAATTTAATCCTAGCTTTACCGCTACTTTTCTGAAAATATTTGCAGCCCCATTACAATCTGCGTTTAGTTTTGTACCATCTTGAGAACGAAACAAGCCGCGTTTTATTCTAGTACCACTGCTTTTCCACCCTTCAGGTTTTGCACCGAACGTAGGTAGATAATCACTGTCTAGGAACGATGTTTTTGATGTATAAGATTCTTCAGTTTCAACAAACTTAATACCGTATTGTTCACACAGTTGGGCAATACGGTTTTTTAGTTTTGCGGTGGGAATTTGGACAAACTTTTGATTAGTTTTAGAACCTAAATTTATAGAATCTTTTTGCCCAACGTTCCAGCCAAAAACGACAGTCCCAATTTTGTTTTCAATGCAATGGTTAATTACAATCCGTGCTGTTTTATTAACTGCATCCCTCATTTGACGATTACGCTTTTCAGTTATTGATGCTAATTGCTTAGACCAAAAACCTTGAGGTTGATTTTCTTGGAGAACCGAAACTCGTTTGTTGTACCATTGATTCACTGATTTTAACTTGCGTCCGTCAATCAGAAATGACCTACCAACGTTGCTGACACAGGTTAACCAGTTATTCAGTCCGTGATCAATTGATAAAACATTCTCAATATTTACGTCAGGTTTGAGAGAAGATATTTTGTAAACTAACTCCAAATAAAATTCATTATTTCTTGGCAGTATTCGATATTCTTTGATGTCTTTATGCTCTAAATTAGAGGGCATAGGAACATAAAAAGCGTCAAACCCAAACCAAATTTTTACCTTACTACCCATCGGAAATCTTAGCTTACCATCCTTTAATTTAATAGCTTGTCCAGGAAAAGTTACGAGATTTAATCCAGGTTTTCGGTATCCAGGTAGCTTAGGCTTTTGAGTAACTGTACCGCTCTTAATCCCTTTCAAAAGTCCAATATAAGACTTGAAAGATTCCGCCACAGTTGTTAAGCATTGCTGTGCAGCTTGAGAATACATCGCCCCAAAATGTGAATTACTTGCTAACTCACGATGCAAGTCAAACTTACCAGGAATTTTACCCGTCTTAAAAAATAATTGTCTAGCATAATAAGTCCCACAATTAGCGAGTTTATTTGACTCCCCACACAAGAACTCAAGAATCGCTCCTAATTCCTTATTGGGACTGATTAATATTTGTTGGCATCCATACATTGCGTTTTTCTCCCTTTGTCTTATAATAACACAATGTACTAACAACCGCAAGACATTATGAAAGATAAAACAGTATCAGTTCGACTCTCAGAACGCAGAAAACATAAACTGTTTTTATACGCAGCGCAAAGAGATAAAACCATCACCGCATTGATAGAAGATTGGGTAGATAGTTTAAAGTTGCAAGAGAATAAAGATAATATTGAAGGCGGTTAAAACCGCCCGTGTCGTTTTTCATCCCCTGTCTGTTCGCCCTTGGCGTTCCCGAAGGGTAGCACGAAAGACGGAACTAGCGTTCCTGTTTCTCAGGGGCTTTCAAACTTTCCGGTTTTCCTGGTAAGAACTCAGGTGAGGCGATAAGATCCCCGACTTCTCAAAGAAGTCGGGGATCTGAAAATTATCGTTTTTTGGCATTTACCGCCCAAGATTACACTAACTAACAACTAACAATTAAGGCAATTCCACAGAATTGGGTTTAGCAATGTGCGGTAAACCCCAACCGAGTTTTTCCCGCAGAACACGGAAAAATTCCGGTGACTGGAGACGAATAAATCGGGCGCTATAGGGCGATCGCTCTAAATATACCCGATCCTCTGGTAAAATGTAACATCCACCATTACCATCTACCACCATCACCAATCGCGGAATATTGACAGGATAGATATTAACTGGTTCGCTATCGGGAAACACCAAAGCCCTAGAAGCTAGGGAATGGGGACAAATGGGTACTAACTGCAATACAGGGACACCGGGAGTAATTACTGGACCACCCGCGCTTAAAGAATAAGCTGTTGAACCCGTTGGGGTAGAAACAATAATCCCATCAGCCGCAATATCCACCGGTGAATGTCGTCCCACCGCGATTTCAAAATGGCACATACAAGTTAAAGGTTCTCGATGTAGCACCATTTCATTTAAGCAGAGGGCTTCCCACTTTACCGTATCTCCCCGCATAACTTTGACGGTGAGCATAGCTCTATCTTCAACCTGATATGCACCCGCCATACACTGTTCTATGGCTTGGGGCAATTGGTTAAGATAAGTTTCCGTCAAAAATCCCATGTGACCAGTATTTACTGTCAGCATGGGGATACCACAAGGGGCAACTAGGCGTGATGCTGCTAATACAGTTCCATCCCCCCCTAACACCACTGCAAATTTCATGTCTGAGTCAAAGCCAGGGGGCGTAAGACCTTCAATGGGGGTGTGAAAGACTGGACTATCGGGTTGAGAATAGCCCAATATCCCACCGATACTCGCTGTGATGTAAACATCCCAACCAGCAGCGGTGAGCTTGTCTTTTAGTTCGATAGCAACACTACTTGCTATCGGTTTAATGTCGTTGTAAATAATGCCTGCTTTCGGCACACTTAAATATCCAGAGTTTAAAGAATGCTTTTTCTGTATCTAATAGTTACACATTTTTGCCCAATGTCACCATTCGTCTCATATTTATTGACTATTGGCTTTGGAAGATTGTTTAAAGGGAGTTTTTTTACTTTTGAGCTTTTTGGTTTTGGCTTTCTCGTAATCTAACTGTTTCAGCTTGTTCATAATCCGGCTGAAATATTCTTGTAGATATACTTCCAGCGTGGTGGTTTGTTCTTTATCTAAGCCAAAGACAGTATATACCTCGTCCATAGTTTCCGAATTTAGAGCTTTACCACTAGCTAAAACTTCTGTAAAAGCTAATCTATCGGCAACATTCCATCCCCACTGAAAGAAGCGCAGAAGATTTTGTACAGTCCGTAATAAACCCAGGGGCATTCGTGTAACTTTTGCTTCTCTATCAGATAAGCGCTCACAAAGATTTATAATTTCTTCAGCACTCCAAGCGCGAGTTCCCACCACAGGAAAGGCTTGCTTTTCTGTTTCTGGAACAGTTAAAGCCCGCACCGCAAATTTAGCGATGTCCTGAGTATCCATGTAGCCAATAGGTGAGGATGTTCCTGTTACCCACACTGGCTGTTTTTCTAGAATAGGTATACCATACTGACCGATTAACCCTTGCATAAATCCAGCTAAACGTAAAATCGTATAGTTTAAACCGGATTCTACTAAAAATGCTTCTGTACATCCCTTAATTTCCATCAGCGGTACATTGGGGTATTTATCAGCATCGAGAATTGAAAAGAAGATAAACCTTTCTACCCCAGCGGCTTTAGCTGCTTGAATTAATGCTACCTTACCATCCCAGTCTACTTCTTTAATAGTCAGAGAATCTGTAGCACGGGATGTAGCAGCATCAATAACTGCTGTCACACCTGTTAATGCTTCTGTCAGGGTTTGCGGATTACACAAGTTTCCCCGTACTAATTCTGCACCCCATTCTTTGAGAAAAGCAGCTTTTTTAGGACTCCGAACTAGACAGCGAACTTTATACCCTTCATCAATTGCCCGACGAGCCACTTGTCTTCCCAAAGTGCCAGTTGCACCAACTATTAATAATGTCATGGGGTTGGTTATATATCTTAATGTTTATTAAAAGAATCTTAACAGAATTAGTTATCTAAATAAAACTTTACATCTTTTTAAGGAAAGATAGGAGGTAGGGGCGCAGGGCCTGCGCCCAGTCACCGAGTCAGGATAAAGAATTAATTCTTCTCCCCCCCTGCTCCTCTGCACCTCTGCTCCCCGGCTACTCTTCTGCGCCTTGAATTTTGAGTAACAAAGCACCGATTGCCCAACCTACGAAGATTAGACCGAAAGATAGCATAGCTGCATTTAACATTTCGCCGCTCATCTGCTGTAATTCTCCTTTATGGATTGTTGAGTTATGTTTCCTGTTTTTCAGACTGCTGAATTTGATTTGAAGGCTCAAATCTTATTTTCAACTTTGAGGATTCAGGTAAACTAGGTCTATCAGAACGATTTGAATTAGACTCCTATGAATAATTCTAAACCAATTTAGCGACGATAATTGGGGATGGACAGGGATAGGGAAACACGACGATGGGCGGGGAAACACGATGATGGGCGGGGAAACCCCGCCCCTACAATATAAATAATGAGTAATCAAGATAAACGTCCGCGTTTGGCTCTGACGCTGGGAGATCCGGCGGGTATTGGTTCTGAGGTAATTTTGAAGGCTTTGGCAGATCCTGAAGTTACTCAAAATTGTGATGTGGTGGTGGTGGGGAATAGAATTTTATTAACTCAAGTTTATGAAAATATCAGTAAAAATATTGATAATCCCTTAGCTTTGGTAAATCCTGCTAATTTGTCTATGATTGATCTGCCTCATGCTGGTGACATTCTCACAGGTGTAGGGAATGCGGCTAGTGGTGCGGCGAGTTTTGCTTATATGGAATATGCCATAGCGCAAATTTTGACGGGTGAGTTTGATGGAATTGTCACCGGACCGATTGCTAAATCTGCTTGGAAAGCGGCGGGTTATAATTATCCGGGACAAACGGAACTTTTAGCCAAAAAGGCTGGTGTTGAGCGTTTTGGGATGTTGTTTGTGGGGCGATCGCCTGTTACTGGTTGGACACTTCGGGCTTTATTAGCTACCACACATATTCCTTTATCTCAAGTAGCTAATACTTTAACACCGCAGTTATTAACACAGAAATTAGATTTGCTGGTGGAGTGTTTAGAAAATGATTTTGGGATAGAAAATGGGAGAATTGCGATCGCTGGTTTAAATCCCCACAGTGGAGAAATGGGACAATTGGGAACAGAAGAAATAGATTGGTTAATTCCTTGGTTGGAGTCAGAACGGCAAAAACGCCCAAATATCAAACTAGAAGGACCAATACCACCAGATACAATGTGGGTGAAACCGGGTATTGCTTGGTATGGTAATTCTCAAGTTAAAAATCCGGCTGATGCTTACTTGGCACTTTATCACGACCAAGGTTTAATTCCGGTGAAATTAATGGCTTTTGATCGGGCTGTAAATACTACCATTGGTTTACCGTTTGTGCGGACTTCACCGGATCATGGAACAGCCTTTGATATTGCAGGAAAGGGAATTGCTGACGCGACAAGTATGAAAGCAGCAATCCAGTTAGCGGTGGAGTTGGTGAAACAGAAGCAAAGAATACTGGGAAGATTATGGGAGTCAAAATGATGACTATGATTACAGCTTTCACACTTATATACTCTATAGGACTAATATTTGATTTCTGAAATATACGTAGGGTGGGCAATGCCCACCTGACACTAGTTAAAATTTTATGGCTACGCCACGCAAGCTATCAAATATCATTTATGATTCCTATATGTGCCGCGAGTCAAATTTTGTGAATGTCCACAATCAAAACATGATTTTAGAGGAAGGTTGATAACTAGCTATGGGTAATTTACATTCTGGACAAAATCCTTCTTCCCTCTGACTCTGTTCCTTGCTTACATAAGTAAATTTACAAATAAAATTGGATGAATATAGTTGATTTTGATACTCAATACTTCAGTTTTTTTATATCTATCCTCGTAGCCAAAGTTGTTGTTACCAAAACCTTATATACTATACTAAACTTTGATAAACTTGAGACTTATGTTAAGTACGACACCATAAACTATTAATTCCTAGATTAAATACTAGGGTATCTATGGTTTTTAAGGTTTAGTAAAAACTAAATCCAGTATCATCGAACAATCAAAAATTGTGTGTGGTGTGAAAATCAAGAGAGGAGTGAACACAATGGATTTACGTGGAGATGCTTTGCAAATCCTCAAAGATACTAGTCGAACTTTTTATATCCCAATTAGTATTTTACCATCAGGATTGCAAGAAGCAGTAGCATCAGCATATTTGTGTATGCGGGCAATTGATCAAATTGAAGATGATCCAAAATTGGATAATGGGACTAAAAAACGCCTGTTGCAAAATATCAGCTTAACATTACAAGCTGGAGTAGATGGTTTTCCCCTTGATGCTTTCTCTGTCGGATTTAAGGGTTACGAAAATTCTTTACAGGAAGTCAGCTTACGCATTAGAGAATGGTCAATATTAGCACCCGAAAGTATTGCTCCTCGAATTTGGGATGCAACCGCCGCAATGGCTGATAGAATGGCTTATTGGGCAGATAGAAATTGGCAAATAGAAACAGAAGCAGATTTAGATCGCTATACATTTGGTGTGGCGGGTGCAGTGGGTTTGCTGCTCTCAGATTTATGGAACTGGTATGATGGAACTCAAAGTAACCGCACTCAAGCCATAGGATTTGGTAGGGGTTTGCAAGCGGTAAATATTCTGCGTAACAATTCTGAGGATTTAACTCGTGGGGTCAACTTTTTCCCAGTGGGTTGGGATAACGATAATCTCCAAGAATATGCCCGTCGTAATCTCATCTTAGCAGATGCTTATACCAACTCCTTGCCAAATGGACCAGCTTTGCAATTTTGCCAAATTCCTCTAGCTTTAGCTCATGGTACTCTTGATGCTTTGGCAAATGGGAAGGAAAAACTCAGCCGCAGTGATGTTGTTTCCCTGATTGAAAATCTTATGGGTGTGAACGCTAAAGCGAGTTAGGTGACAGGTGACAGGTGACAGGTGACAGATGACAGTTAAGAGGAAATAGCTAATAGTGGTTAAATTTTACCAATTACCAATTACCTATTACTTATTACCTATTACCAAAATAAAAAATTTGTGTGTGGGAGATATTCATGAAAACTACTTTATTTCTTAGTCCACCATCTTTTGATGGTTTTGATGGTGGTGCGGGGGCGCGGTATCAAGCAAAACGAGAAATTACTTCTTTTTGGTATCCCACTTGGTTAGCACAACCTGCGGCTTTAGTTCCTGGTAGCAGGTTAGTTGATGCACCTCCCCATGGGCAAACTGTGGATGATGTGCTGAAAATTGCCAAGGATTATGAATTGGTAATTATGCACACGAGTACGCCTTCTTTGGCTAATGATGTTAAGTGTGCAGAAACGATCAAAGCGCAAAACCCTAATGTACAAATTGGCTTTGTGGGGGCGCACGTTGCGGTTTTACCAGAGGAAACTTTACGGGAAAATCCAGTAATTGATTTTGTCTGCCGCAATGAATTTGATTATACCTGTAAGGAGTTGGCTGAGGGGAAATCTTGGGATGAAATCAAGGGTTTGAGTTACCGGGATAAGTTGGGAAATATTCACCAAACTGAAGAACGTCCTTTAATTCATGATTGGGATGCTATGCCCAGTGTGTTGCCAGTTTATGCCCGTGATTTGGATATTAGCAAATATTTTATTGGCTATTTGCAACATCCTTACATTTCTTTTTATACTGGGCGTGGTTGTCCAGCAAAATGTACTTTTTGTTTGTGGCCGCAAACTATTGGCGGACATTTATACCGTCATAAAAGCCCCGATGCCGTAGGCAGAGAAATGGAAGAGGCTAAGGTTCTCTTTGGGGACAAGGTGCGGGAGTATATGTTTGATGATGATACTTTTACCATTGACAAACATCGAGCGATCGCAATTAGTAAACACATGAAGCGACTCAATTTAACTTGGAGTTGCAATGCTCGTGCGAATTTAGATTATGATACTCTGAAAACTTTGCGGGATAACGGGTTAAGATTGTTATTGGTAGGTTTTGAATCTGGTAATCAAGAAGTTCTCAATAATATCAAAAAAGGTATTAAGCTAGAAGTGGCGCGAGAATTCATGAAGAATTGCCACAAACTTGGTATTACTGTTCATGGGACTTTTATTATTGGTTTACCAATAGAAACTCCAGAAACTGTAGAAGAAACAATTCGCTTTGCTTGTGAATTGAGTCCCCATACAATTCAAGTTTCTATTGCTGCACCTTATCCCGGTACAGAGTTGTATGACCAAGCCAGAGAAAAGGGTTGGTTTGCGAATGAGTCTTTAGTCGCAACTTCCGGTATTCAAACTTCAACTTTGCAATATCCAACTCTTTCCAGTGCAGAAATTGAAGATGCTGTTGAACAAATGTATCGCAAGTTTTACTTCCGTCCAAAAGCGATTATTCCCATTGTGCGAGAAATGCTTGGTGATAGACAAATGTTAGTTCGTCGTCTGCGCGAGGGTAAGGAGTTCTTTGGTTATTTGAATGAACGTCGCACTCAAGCTTTAGCTAGGTAAATTGTCAGAATCAGGATTTACAAGATTTAAGGATGTTCAGGATTTAATTTAATTATCTTCTGAGGATTTTTTAATTAATCCTGTTAATCCTTTAATCCTGGGTATCCTGATTCAGACATTTTTAATCATCATCACTTTTTACCAATGTCTTATTTAATTATTAATGCTGATGATTTTGGTGTTTCTCATAGTGTGAATGCGGCGATTATTAAAGCCCATGAGGAAGGCATTTTAACTAGCACTAGTTTAATGGTAAGTGGTGATGCTGCACAAGAGGCGATCGCCCTGGCAAAAAATCATCCTGATTTAGCAGTGGGTTTACACCTGGTTTTAGTGTGCGGTAAATCAGTTTTACCACCTGCACAAATTCCCCATTTAGTAGACTCTCAAGGTAATTTTTCTAATAATCCCACCCAAGCCGGATTAAGTTATCAATTTAATCAAGCTACCCGTGCAGAATTGCGGTTAGAAATATCTGCTCAATTAGAAAAATTTCGGGATTCTGGTTTAAATCTTGCTCATGTTGATGGACATTTACATCTTCATGTTCATCCTGTAATTTTGAATATTATAACAGAATTTGCAGCAGAATTTCAGATTAAATTTATCCGTTTACCTTCGGAAGAATTAAGAAAAAACCTGAAAATTGATAACCGTAATTTACTAACCAAAATAATTTGGTCTATTGTTTTTGGACAATTACGCCGTTATGGAGAAGGTTTATTAAAAGCGAATCAAATTAAATTTGCTGACAGGGTTTATGGATTGTTACAAACTGGTAACATGAGTGAAGAATATTTACTGGGTTTGATACCACAAATAGAAACGAAATTAGTAGAAATTTATTCTCATCCTGATTTAGTGAATACTGAGATAAATAACGGTGGTGAACTAGAATTAGCGGCTTTGTTGAGTCAACAAGTGCGGGAATTAGTGACTGTGAAGGGGTTTAAATTAAGTAATTATAACCAGTTAATTTAATTTGAAATCTTGTATAAATATCAATATTTAAAATATAATATTAATTGTGTTCGTTTATCAATCCTGAGCCTACTTGTATCTGCTATGCCACGCAAAACAAAAACAGCATCCTCAACTACAGTAACTCCCCTAGCTCTTTCTGACTTACATCTCCAGTTAGAGGGTTTAGAGAAAGAACACCAATCTCTATTAAAGCAAATTAAAAAAAAGCGCACAGAATTAAATAACTTTGTCGAAAAAATGCGCTCTTTAGCGACAGAAGTATTTCATAGAGTTAGTCCGAATATGCAAACAATGGCAGAATTAGATGCAGAAATTCATGCTTTGTTTGCCGAAATTTTAACTACGAGAAAAATGGGAAAACAAACCCAGAAAAATATAGAATCACTTTACAGAAGTTTGCAAATGGGAGGAATTATTAGTTATAAACCTATTGATGATGATGAAGAAGAAGATGATGAATTAGATGAACTATTTGAAGATAATGATTCTGAAGAAAATCATCAACGTCGTCGTCAATTTTGGGAAGCAGAAGGAGATTCTGAATCTCCCACAGTAGCGAGAACAGATGAATCTAGAAAAGTTCGACAGACATTTTTGCGGTTAGCGGAAATCTTTCACCCTGATAAGGTTAAAGATAATGAAACCCAAATGACTCACACAGAAATAATGAAAGAAATTAATAAAGCTTACCAAGAAGGAGATTTAGCGCGACTTTTAGAAATTGAACGTAAATATGAAGTGGGAGAAACAATTGATAATAATAGCGAAGATGATTTAAGTCGCAAATGTAAAAATATAGAACAGCAAAATCAAATTCTCAAAAATCAGTATGAGAAATTGAAGCAGGAACTCCGGTTAGTGAAAAATACCCCGGAAGGGTCTATGGTTGCT
Organism: uncultured cyanobacterium; assembly: GCA_903848645.1. Lineage (GTDB taxonomy): Bacteria > Cyanobacteriota > Cyanobacteriia > Cyanobacteriales > Nostocaceae > Dolichospermum. The sequence continues at coordinate 64,218 of CAINGU010000113.1, forward strand.
GATTACAAAAAAGCGGCTAAACAAGGTATTGATTGTATTGAACTGATGTTAGAAACTGTGCAATCTCAAACTAAGATAGTTGCAGAGATTCGTGATTTTGTTAAGGATTTTAAAGATAAGAAGATTACTATTAAAGAATTTCTTGCAGGACCAGAAAGTCTCCGTTCTATGCAAGAGGATATGATGGAACAACTCATGGAAAAAATTATGGGAGAATTTGGGGACATGATGGATTTTAATTAGCAAATTATTTTAAGATTTGCTAAGTAGTAATTGACACTATTAATAGTGTAACAGTAATCTGGAAGTATTCATAGTAATGAGTAAATCTAGTGAGCTTCCAATGATGTTAAAACTGTTAAGTAAAACCATCAATTTTCAAATTGTGATAAAGTTGAATAGATTTCTGTGCTTAATTTTAGCAACGGGACTATTTTTTATAACTACTCTATCTAGTCCCAGTTTGGTAAGTGCAGAGGAATTTTTACCTTTCTTTGACAATATTGAGAATCCCGTAAACGTTAAATTTGGTGGTATCCAAGATTTAACTCCTCCTCCTCCTGTGTTAAATAAGTTTGATACAGCAGTTAATCAATTGTGTGGAGAATTGGGAACAGTAGTTACTCCCATTCAATTCAAAACTATGTTCAACAGTTTTCCCAATGTTCTCAGCAATATTAAAAACAATGTTGGGGGTTATATTTTTCCAAATAGAATTTCTAATACAGAATTTCTGGAAGATTTAACTAATCTTTGGTTTAATACTGAAGGATTTGATCATGTTTTCTGTGGTGAACCAGCAGAAACTAAAATTGGTGGTTTACACTATGCTGCACGTTATTTAGATTTACAAAATCGAGGTATTGCCGGAATTTTACCCAAATCCGTGAGTAAATCTGAAGTTGAACCAGGGGCTATTTATTCCTTTGGTGTGAGAATGAAAGTGGGTGAACGCTTTGTGAATGATCCATTTAAAGGATATGGTTACACTCTCAATGCAGAAGATATTTTAACTATTGCAGCGAAAGCATACAAAAATAATCCTAGCTTAGAACCCACACCTAAAGCTTGTTTATTGACTGTAACTGATAACGGTAAAACCTTTGCAAATATCTTTGTTACCAAAAAAGGCTCTATTCGTACCTTTTATCCCGACGCTACTCCTGATTATCAAAAAACTCCAGAATGTCAGGTTTAGTAATTTCCAATTAGCAGCGGTTTTCTAATTACGAACTACCCGATGTTTTTGCAAATCTGCTAAATTACAAGCTTCCAAAGCCCTAGCATGAGTAGCTTCTAAAACTACTGGAGGTGCAACACCATCTTCTAGGGCTTCTTGCCACCTTGCAGCGCATAAACACCAACAATCACCGGGTTTTAAGCCAGGAAAACCAAAATGAGGTGCAGGTGTACTCAAATCATTTCCCTGGGATTTAGTATATTGCAAAAATTCCTCTGTGACTTGAGCGCAAACAACGTGCATTCCCATATCTTGTCCACCTGTGGTACAAAATCCGTCACGGTAAAACCCAGTCATGGGAGAAGTGCAGCAAAGTTCTAATTTTGTCCCCAATACGTTTTTAGCTTCTGTCATTCGATTTTAGATTTTAGATTTTGGATTGATTCTACGGGCGCTTGTACCATTAAGGTATTCTTGGTCATGATTCTCAAGTTGCTGGGAGTTTATCAAACTCAATTTTGCCATAGTCTAGTTTAATAATTCTATCGGCTAAATGAAAATAATGATCATCATGACTAATTACTAAAATTGTTTTTCCCTGGGATTTCAATTCTGGCAATAATTGAGTATAGAATATATCCTTGAATAAGGGATCTTGATCAGCAGCCCATTCATCAAATAGATAAATTTGGCGATTTTCTAAATATGCTGTTAGTAATGCCAGACGTTTCCGTTGTCCTTGGGAAAGGGCTGTAGTGGAAAGTTGCCCATTTTCGATTTTGACTTTATGATCAAGTTGCAATTTTTGTAAGTATTTTTGGGCTTGAATATCTAAGTTGTTATTTTCTAATCCTAACAGTTCTTCAAATAAATAGAAGTCGGAAAATACTACAGAGAAATGTTGACGATACCATTCACGGTTATTTTCTGTAATCAAAGTTTCATCTAAGATAATTTCGCCATTTTCAGGAATATATAACCCAGTGATTAATTTCGCTAAAGATGATTTACCGCTACCATTTCCACCAACAATAAAAACTAATTCTTGGGGGTAAAGGGTAAGATTAATTGGCCCAAGAATAAAACTGCTATCTTCTTTATCTGTGTAATAGGTGTGAGCCACATTTATCAGTTGTAAACTGTGCCAATTTGTGAGAGCATGAGGTGGTGCAGTGGCAACTTCGGCACGACTGGCTAAAGATAAACCTAAAGATTCGATTTTTTGTAAAGCAACACTGGCTTTACTAATTAATGGTAAATTATTAGAAATATTATCCATAGGCAACATTAAATAAGTAAATGTGAGAATGTACCCTGATAAAGTTTGGGCATCAATGGCGAATAAATGCGGTAAAATAAAGAGAACAAAACCAATGGCAAAGAAAAATATTAATTTACCCCAACTGGTAGTTGTCGCAAATAAAGTTAAACCTTGAACATTATGATTTCTAAATCTGCTGGCTGTGGCTTCTAAACGATTACTAAGGAAAAATTGCCGGCGTTGATAGTGCAGTTTTAGTTCTTTAATTCCCGCTGTAATGGTGCTAAAGTTATTAAATAAAGCATCTTGATCTTCACGGGCTAAAGCTAATAATTTTTCTCCTCTATCTAATAACCATTTACAACTACCAATAGCTACTAGCATTAAAACCACAACCATGATAAATACTAACCAAGATAGCCAAGTTATATATAATAAACATCCCAAAGCCATGGAAATATCAATACATAAAAAGGGAATGACATAGACAGCATTTGCTACTGCTTGGACATCTTCTGTTAAAGTTGCTAATAAGCGGGGATTTCCTAATTGTTCTAAATGACTTAATTCCGACGCTAATATTTGCCGACTTAACTGCATTCTCAATTGCAAAACGGCATTTTGAGATAAGCGAATTAACATAATTTGGGACATTACGCCGGTAATTAAGGCCACGGTGACTAAACCGACGAAACCCCAGGCTATAGTTGTTAAAGGTGCAGTATTGCTTTTACTCGCAGCACTACTAATGAGGGCAATTAATCCTGCACTACTACCACCACTCAAAAAACCGGTAATAATAGCGATCGCCACCATTGTCCAAGAAGAACGTAAAAGAAAGTAAATTAGATTCATTATGTCAGTTGTCAGTTATCAGTTGTCAGTTGTCAGTTGTTTTACTCCCTGATTCCCTACCCCTGATGTTAATTCTTTGTTTATCAGCCGTTTTATTTTACACCTATGGGGTTTATACAGCGATAGCTTTTTTCCGTGACTCCCCTCCCATAAACCGGGAATTTCATCCCCCCGTCACTATCCTGAAACCGCTGTGTGGTGTTGATGAGGGGACTTACTCTAACTTAGCTTCATTTTGTCAACAAGATTATCCCGAATATCAAATAATTTTTGGTGTCCGCAGTTCTACAGACCCTAGTATAGAAGTAGTTGAGAAATTAATTCAACAATTCCCCGAAATAGATATTAGTTTGGTGGTGAAAGATCATATTATCGGCGCAAATTTGAAAATTAGTAACTTAGCTAATGCCGTCACCGCTGCCAAACATGATATTTTAGTAATTGCTGATAGTGATATTCTCGTCGGTTCAGACTATTTGCAAACAGTTATTCAACCCTTACAAGATGAAAAAGTCGGTGTTGTTACCTGTCTATATCGTTCCACAGCCCAAGGAATAGCGACTATTTTAGAAGCTATTTGTACAGCCACAGATTTTCAACCGGGTATTTTGGTTAGTAAACAATTAGAAGGGATAAAATTTGCTTTAGGTTCAACGATTGTTATTCGTAAAACCACATTAACAAAAATTGGCGGTTTTGCCGCCGTAGCTGATTATTTAGCAGACGACTATCAACTAGGATATTTACCAACTCAAGCCGGGGATAAAGTAGTTTTATCTAACTATATAGTAGAACACGGATTAGGACATAGTAGTTTATTAGATTCTATCAATCGCCAAATTCGTTGGGCGCGTTGTATTCGTGTTTCTCGTCCTGGGGGTTACGCGGGATTAATATTTACTTTTGGAACAATTTCTAGTTTACTATTATTAATAATTAGTAGTGGTTCTCTTTTCTCTTGGTTGGTGTTCTCCATAACCTTATTCATGCGCTTGATTATGGCTTGGGTAATAGGGGTAAAACTTCTTAATGACTCAGTAACTAAAAAATTCTTTTGGTTAATTCCCTTTGCAGATATAGTTAGATTTATAATTTGGTGTTGTGGTTTTGTCGGGAATACCATTGAATGGCGAGGAACAAGATTTAAATTAGTTAAAAATGGTAAATTGGAGATAATCAAAAATTAGGAATGAACCCCACACAGGCGGTTACTAAGCTTGCCTAAGTGTGGGTTTTGCCTGTGTAAACGCAGTTTATAACCGCCCGTTTTACTACGGCTTTAACACATTAGCGGGAAATTGCCCTTGCACATTACCAGCAGGTAAATAATGGCAGACGACATAAAAAGCGTTATATTTAGTACCGTTTATGGTTTTAGTGCCTTGTGCCGCACCACAACCTAATTGGGTACTACTTTTCCACACAACCTGGGTAAAATGCCCAGTAGCCGAAGAAAATCCTGGATTATTGTAGTTATAGGCTGAAACTTCGTTGTACCATGACTGAACTGTTGCGTTGGCCAGGGCGGCATAGTCTATTGAGGGTGCTGTAGTGTAGGAAACATATAAGTTTTCTCCAGCATTGTTGCGCTGATTGGCTGCGCTGTGTTGAAATAATCCATTGGTTGCCAGGTATTGCGCCCAGCTTTGAGCAGTGGTGTTAGCAGAACTATTAATAGTCATGTTAGGACTATGATGTGTAGCTCGATAACTGTTATGTTTGGATAGAGAATTGCTACGCAAAGTCTCTAGATTAATAGATGTTTGTGCTAGAACTGGTTCGCTACTGATGGGAATTATACTGGCAAATTGAGAGGGAGCTATTCCCGTTAATATGAGAGTTAAAGCTGTACCTGCTGTTAGAGTGAGAGTTGAAAAGAATTTATTCATGTTTTTATCTTTCCTGTGAATAGAATGAATTTTTGGCTAAGTTAGGTTATCGGCAAGAAGTTGATGTGAACAAATATAATACACACAAAACGCCTAACAATATGATACTTTTTTTAATGCACTATTTTTTAACAAAATGATTCAACCCCGTAAACAGTTTGCTCAACATTGGTTAAAAAGTGATAAAGCTCTCAACTCAATTGTCCAAGCTGCTAATTGTCAAGAAACTGATAAGGTTTTAGAAATTGGTCCCGGTACAGGAATTTTAACCCGTCGGTTATTACCGTTGGTGAAATCTTTACTCGCGGTGGAAATTGACCGGGATTTGTGTAAGTTACTAGCTAAACAATTGGGGGAAAAAGAAAATTTCTTATTGCTACAAGGCGATTTTCTCACTCTTGATTTACCATCCCAATTAACAGCATTTCCTAATTTCCAAAATCAGAATAAAGTTGTTGCTAATATTCCCTATAATATTACTGGTCCAATTATTGAAAAGTTACTGGGGACTATTTCTCATCCTAACCCAGAGCCTTTTGATTCTATCGTTTTATTGGTACAAAAAGAAGTAGCAGAAAGATTATATGCTAAACCAGGTTCTCGAACTTTTGGGGCGTTATCGGTGCGGGTACAATATTTAGCAGATTGTGATTTAATTTGTACAGTTCCGGCTGCGGCATTTGTGCCACCACCAAAGGTAGATTCGGCTGTGGTGCGGTTACTTCCTAAACAAATAGAAATTCCGGCTCATGATCCCAAAAAGCTAGAAACTCTAGTTAAATTGGGATTTAGCTCTAAACGAAAAATGTTAAGAAATAATTTACAATCGGTAATTGAACGGGATAACTTGACGCAATTACTGGAACAATTAGAAATAAATCCCCAAGTCCGCGCTGAAGACCTCGGAGTTGCCCAATGGGTATCACTGGTAAATATGATAGGAAATGCTGAATAGTTGTCTTTACTCTTGCCTACTAAATAACCGTTATGCGTTCTTACAGTTTAATTGCACCTGCCAAAATCAATCTGTATTTGGAAATTATCGGTAGTCGTCCTGACGGCTATCATGAATTAGCAATGATCCTCCAAAGTATAGATTTATCTGATCACATTGATATCCATGCTGCCAGCACTGAAAGTATCCGCGTTTATTGTGATCATCCCCAAGTACCCACAGATCAAACTAATCTAGTTTACAAAGCAGCGGCATTAATGGCTCAGGAATTTCCCAAGGCTTTTCGTAATTTTGGTGGTGTTGATATTACCATTAAAAAACATATTCCTGTTGCTGCTGGTTTAGCGGGAGGTTCTAGCAATGCCGCAGCGGTGTTAGTCGGAATAGATTTACTTTGGAACTTGGGATTAACTCAATCAGAACTAGAAGAATTAGGCGCAAATCTCGGTTCAGATGTGCCATTTTGTATTGCTGGGGGAACAGCAATTGCTACGGGTAGAGGTGAACAACTTTCTCCCCTACAAAGTTTGGATAATTTACATATCGTATTAGCCAAATATCGCAGTTTGGAAGTTTCCACACCTTGGGCATATAAAACCTATCGGCAACAATTTGGGATTAAGTATATTCAAGATTCAGAAGGTTTAGCGGCTCGTGCCAGTGCTTTCCATTCCGAAGATATGGTAAAAGCCATCTTAAATAAAGATACCAAAAAAATTGCCAAAAAACTACATAATGATTTAGAGAAAGTTGTCTTACCAGCTTATCCTCAAGTATTGCAACTGCGGGAATTATTCGCCAGCCAAAAAGAAGTTTTAGGGACAATGATGTCAGGTTCGGGTCCAAGCGTATTTGCCATTGTTGAATCTCAAACCCAAGGAGAAATAGTCAAGCAGCGAATACGTGAAGCCATTCCTAACGAGGATTTAGAATTGTTTGTTACCCACACAATTAAACATGGAATTAAAATAGCTTAACTTATTATGAATCAACCAAAAGAAACGCCATTAGCAGATAGTTCTCCTCAAGTACAAGCAACTCCATTACGCTGTATAACTGGAGCTACAATTTCGGGAGGATTTGCATTTGCTACCTATTCTTTGATGATAGCAATTGCCACTACTTTCGCCAATAAACCCACCCATTCTGATAACCAAACCGTCATAAATATTGCTTCTGCTGTGCGTACCCTCGTAGTAGGTATAGTAGCCTTGGGAGCGGGAATATTTGGGTTAGTTGCTTTAGGGTTATTAGCCTTAGCAGTACAACTTTTTATCCAGCAATTAAGTAATTCTAAAAGTAAGTAGTCGGACAAAATTAAATTCATTTGTTGAGAGAGGGAACAGGGAACAGAAAAATCAGTTGTGTAATTAATTCTGTCCCATTACTTAGTTAGTTTTACAGCACTTTCCGGTGTTATGAGGTACATATATATAGGAATCATAAATGATATTTGAAAGATTTTAAGTAGTGTAGGGTGGGCAATGCCCACCAAAATCCCCCTCCGGTGGGCATTGCCCACCCTACGTATATTTCAAAAATCAAATATTAGTCCTATAGCGGGCAAGATGCCCGCACTACAAGAGTTTCATAATTCAAGTTTGTACCTCATTAGAGCGAAATCTGCTGTATATAATAGGCAATAGGAAATAATTCTTAATTTCGCCCTGTGCTACTACCTACAGGTACAGGTTTAACTAACTTGTGAGCGATTTTTGGTAAATTGCAACTTGGTGTTTATTGAACCTGACTTTAACTGATGTTTTTTTCGCCAATTTCCGGGAGATAAACCATCATGATATTTACTAAACTGTCGAGAGAAATAAGAAGCATCTTGATAGCCAAGTTTAGCAGCAATTTCCTCAATTGTCTGATTAGTATTTTCTAATAAAGGCAAAGCTGCTACCATGCGTCGTTTCACAATCCAAAGACTTATTGGCTTTCCTGTTTGTTTACCAACTTGGGTAGTTAAATATGCTTGAGAATAACCCACAGCTTCAGCAACATTAGATGCCTTAATTCCTTTGTGATAATTAGCTTCAATATAATCAAAAACCTTTTTTAGATGGGGAGAATCAGGAAAAATTGACTGAGAATTTACTGATGTATTGGGTAATTCTGTTAATTCTACTTGATGGGAGTTAGTAGTATACCAATATCGAAAAAGAGCTTGTTTTTGTAATCTAATAGCGATTGCTCTTAATAACTCATCAGTTGTTGCAGGTTTAGTTAAATAATCATCTGCTCCTAATTCCATTGCTTTTCGCAAAGATACCTTTGTATTAATAGCCGTCAGAAAAATGAACGGAATAATTACTGTCAATGGATCTTCCCGGAGATTATTCAATACAGTATAACCATCTATATCAGGCATTATTAAATCGCAAATTACCAAATCAGGTAAATATTTTTTGGTTAATTGCAGTCCCATCATCCCATTCTCCGCGCCTATAGCATAATAGCCATGAGACTGAAGACAATCTAAAACAAAATTGCGGCTAACAATGTCATTATCAATGACAATAATTTTTTTGGATGCTTCGTACATAATTATTCCCATCACTATCTTTTGGAGTTCTCAACCATTACTAAACTCTGTACGGAGTCCCTCACAAATATAGATATAAATTGAGCAATAGGAAACACACAGGTAAAGAGTTAATACAATATTGATAATTGCTATTATCTCAATTAGCAGATGCAAATTTAAGTTTGAATAAGTTTGATTTTATCAATAAAAACTAAATACTTTCAACTTAGTTGCATGAAAAAAATAATTGTTGCTTTGACTGCTTTGGCATCGAGTTACCCTGAGTTCTAATCTGATGTACATAAAATGGTGATCTTGTCAATCAATATATTCATAGATTTTTAGCTTGTCAGATTTGATAAATAGGCAAATCATGAGTTATTTACCTGATTTTATAAAATTTGCTCTCTTTTGGATTGAACTACGAAATAATATACCAAGTCATCTATCATCAGGAATATCTTTTTTAGCTCAAATTAGCTCCTAATCATTTAGCATCCTCCCTAGGTAAGATAAATGATTTGGAAAAGTTATATATAACTATCAGAAATAATCTTTGAAGAAGAAAATTAGCGGTATGCACTTGAATGAGGTACATCATCGTTACCTCCAGGAAAGAGCGGTGAACCGAAGAGGGAGGGGTGAGAGTTTTGTATCTTACTCAAATGAGAAGCGCTATAACAGTTAATAAAACACAGAAAAGGGGTGATAATTTTACGGATAATCAATTACCAATCACCAGACTAAAGTTAATAACTCACAGCTTTATTATGCAAGAAAATAAGCCTAAACTTCCCTAATAATTTTGATAAAAATATTTTATTTAAATTACACCTAAAAAATATAAATTTTTACAATTTACAAAATGTAAAAAAAAAATAACAAAAAAAAAGACAAGTCAATCGAAAAATAATTCATGTATTGCCAGGATAATTTTGGGTAGTCTTAATCAAGAACCTCTTTCTGATCAACATCAGATAGTTTTGATTACCAACAGGAGTGCAAATTATGAGTCAAAATTTTAGTGGATATAATCCATCTAATAACAAAAAAATTAAAACTGAACAAATAGAACAAATAATCAAAGCAATTATAGCGGGAAAATATTCTTGGGCTTGTGTTTTAGTTTTACAATTTTCTGGTTACAATCCTATAGACTATATCCCCTATCGTACTTATATTAGATTACTGAAAACTAACTGCTTATTGGGTAATTCTCAGCAAAATTAGCCACCTATAAAAAAGTTGACAATTTTGATATCAAGTCAAAGTGGCTGAGTTTTTAAAGATGGATTTTTTACTTTTTTATTTTTTATCAAAAAAAGTGAAGTTTCATAAATAAAAATTCGTCATTATTTCGCTGATTTTATCCTCTACCCAATCTCCATTTATAATCATCAAATGCAAGCAATTATCAAAGAAATTCTCTGGTATAAGAAACTAGAAGTTGCACAAATGCAACAAGATATGTCTTGGGCTTCCTTGCAACGTCAGTTAAGTAATGCTTTTCCTATCCGGGACTTTTTTACGGCTTTACAACAGAGTATTTATAAACCTAGTTTAATTGCAGAAGTGAAAAAAGCATCACTTTATCATAGTGTAATTAGACCAGATTTTGACCCAGTTACTATTGCTCAGGCTTATAAAAGAGGAGGAGCAACTGGTATATCTGTTGTCACTGATCAAAAATTTTTCCAAGGTGGTTTTGATCATCTGCGTGCGATTAGACATCTGTTAGCAATACCTCTACTTTGTAAAGATTTTATCATTGATCCTTGCCAAATTTATTTAGCCCGTTCCGCTGGTGCAGATGCAGTATTATTAATTGCTGCTATTCTTACAGATAAGCAACTACAACAATTTTCACGAGTAATTCACTACTTAGGAATGAATGCTGTTATCCAAGTTCATAACTTAACTGATTTGGATAGAGTTCTCGAATTAGAAGATGTACGAATAGTTTCTATTAATAACCAGAGTTTAAGTGATTTTACCATCAATATTAGCACCACTCAAGAATTATTAGCGGCTAAAAAATCGCAACTCCAAAAACTAGGAATATTAGTGATCAGTGAATCGGGAATAGAAACCCCTGATGATTTATACCTACTTGCTGAAGCTGGTGTTCAAACAGTAATTATGGGAGAATCTTTACTCAAAGAAAGTGATTTAGAAGTAGCTGTACGGAATCTACTTCAATCTAAATTTCCCATTCATCATTAAAGGGAATTGATAATTAAGAATTTCTCATAGCAAAGGTTTCCACCAATCAGGATGACTGAGATACCATTCTACAGTTAAACGCAAACCTTCAGTGATTGTCACAGATGGAGTCCAACCAAATTCTGTTTTTAGCTTATTAGCATTAATGGCATATCTTCGATCATGTCCAGGTCTATCCTTAACAAAAGTAATTAATTTTTCCGCTGGATATATTGGTAAATTTGGTGCTAATTCATTCATAATTTCACATAAATTTTGCACGAGACTGATATTTTCAACTTCGTTATTACCACCAATGTTATAATTTTCTCCTGGTTTTCCTTGATGGATTACCACGTCTAAAGCCCGACAGTGATCAACTACATATAGCCAATCACGGACATTTTTGCCATCACCATAAACAGGTAATTCTTTACCGGTTAAGATATGAATACACATCAAAGGAATTAGCTTTTCTGGAAATTGAAAAGCACCATAATTATTGGAGCAATTGGTGATAATTGTTGGTAGTTTATAGGTATGATAATAAGCTCGAACTAAATGATCACTTCCAGCTTTTGAGGCTGAATAGGGACTATTAGGACTATAAGCCGTAGTTTCTGAAAATGCTGGTTCATCTGGGGTAAGACTACCATAAACTTCATCTGTAGAAACATGAAGAAATAGATAATTATTAGGTTGTGTTTTTGCTTCCCAATGTTGACGAAAAGCTTCTAAAAGTGTAAAAGTTCCTACTACATTAGTTTGGACAAATGCAGCAGGTTCTGTAATTGAACGATCAACGTGAGATTCCGCAGCAAAATGGGCTATAGTATCTATATTTTCTTCTAAAAGTAATTTATCAACTAAAGAGCGATCGCTTATGTCCCCCTGGACAAATCGGAAATTTTCTTTTTCTGCAACCGAGGCTAAATTATGACGATTTCCAGCATAGGTAAGAGCATCCAATACCACTAATCTATCATTTGGATAAGCTTGACACCAATGATGAACAAAATTAGCTCCAATAAACCCAGCACCACCAGTTACTAATAATCGTCTATTCATGAGATTGTTTATTTACCCTTCATGAGATTGTTTATTTACTCTGTAAATATTTCTTTTTAATTTTAGCAAAGATTCTCTGTGTAAATAATTTTGCTAACCGGATTTTTGTCAAATTGGCAATTGTATCTGAGGAATTATTTTTATGATCAAAGAAATCATTAATGTCTGATAAAATTACTTGCAAGCGGTGAATAATATTCTCAGTTCTATATTCTGCTAAAACAGTTTCTGATAAATTTAGTGATGGAGAAGATGCTAAAACTTTTAAAATTCTTTCGAGATCATATTCTAAAGCATAACCAGCGATTTTATAACAATTAAATCCCGGATCTAAATAATCAGATAATCCCCCATTAACACTAGAAAAAACTTGACAACCACAAGCTAATGCTTCCATTGGTTGTAAACCAAATCCTTCGCTGACTCCTTGTAATTGCCAATATTCCGCAGAATCATAAAGATAAACTTTAGCACGATTAAATAAAGCTGGTAAATTTTCTACATAACTATCAATAACCAAGACTTGACATTTTTTTTCTAAAGCTGGAATTAAGGATTTAATTAAATATTCTGAAGATTTCCGCGTTTGGACTAAAACATCAATATCTCGATTTTGATGTAAATTAGTAAATTCTTCACTAATTTGATTAGGTAAATAATAAATTAGAGAATTTGGTGCTTTTTGTCCCCAATAACCTAAAGTATTTCTGCTAACTGTAATTATGGGAATACTAGATGGTAACTTAATCTGATAACCTGCACTATGAGCATGATAAATTACATGATATTTTTGTAATTTAGCTGCTAATTTACCAACATCAAATCCCCAACTAATTACAAAAATTACATCATCTAAATTCTTTTCTTTTAATAAATCATCTAAAAATAATTTATCTGATTCCCGTTGACGATAAGTAACTACTTCAGCAATACAAATCTGTTGAGCTAAATTAACCGTTTTCAACTCCGCCCACAGACCACCGCAAGCAAATTTACCATCTGTCCCCGGAACTAAAAAGTAAAGCTTTCTCATCATACTAAATATCTAATTTTGAACTTTATAAATAAGGGCGCAGGTGCTAAATCAAGAAAATAAGGGTGCAGAAAATAAGGGCGCAGGCCCTGCGCCCCTACTTGGTGACAATTAATTTTCCCAATATACTTTGACAAAATGACTTTCTTTGCCCCAAAAATCACGAGCAATGGTAATATCTTCAATAGCTAAATTAAAGGGAATAGAAGTTGTAATATGACGCTGGGTGAGCATTCCTAAATCCGGTGCAATTTCCGCTGCTGCTGTTGCTGCTAAACCGAAACCAATAAATTGTTCAACTGGTCGAAATGGTAATAAAAAAGGTACACTTACAGCCAATGCTGCTGTTAATAGCATAGCTACAGAGACATTTGTGCCACAGCGAGGATGCACAGCCAAATCCCATTCTCCACTGGTAAGACGATGTTTAGCTAACGTTACAGCCCGCCGCAAATCACTAATATTCACATCACCATAGAGAAAAAAGCCGTGTTCCGTAGATAAACCACCTAATAATTCATCATCTAATTGCATATTGGTGGTTGTTCCCGGTGGTGAATAGGGGTGTTTATTTTCCCCTAGCAACCAAACAGTGGCGTGTTCTAGCGCGTGAACTTGACGTAACATGAGGACTTCTTTCAACCCAGGAATAAAAGATAACTGTTGGAGTAAATCAGCATCTTGTTTGGGGTGAGGTGCAAGAAAGTCAAAATTAAAGGAAGACGATTCGCTCGAATAAGAAGTATTCATCTTTTTTCTTTTGAGAATTAATTTTCTGTATTGATGTTTTTAAACAACTGCAATAACTAAAAATTTATGTATGTTCCCAATTCCCAATTCCCAACCCCCAATTCCCAATTCCCCATTACTATTGAACGCCTAACAGTTCTACGTTAAAAATTAAAGTAGAGTTGGGAGGAATAACGCCACCAGCGCCACGCGCACCATAACCTAATTCTGAAGGAATAATTAGTTTACGCTGGCCACCTACTTTCATAGTTATTATGCCTTCGTCCCAGCCTTTAATTACTTGTCCTACACCCATTTTAAACTTGAAGGATGTATTGCGATCACGCGAACTATCAAATTTAGTCCCATTTTCTAATGTCCCGGTGTAGTGAACCTCAACGGTTTGTCCAACTTGGGGAGTTGCACCGGTTCCTTCCTTTATGTCAGTATATTTTAATCCAGAGGCAGTAGTAACAACAGCATTTGTTTTTGGTTCAGACATAGTATTGCTCTTTATTGGCGTATTGTTTTCTTGAGTTACCGTGGTCGTTGGTTGTGTTTGGGGCGATTGATCACCTATAGCAGTATCTTTTTGACCGCTAATTTGGGTAAATACTAAAACGCCAACACATACCAGCATTAACACCACGCTGAGGAAAATTCCTTTCAAAATCAGCCCTCCCTGCTTCAATTACTGGTAATCAGATTACCGATAGAACACAAATCAGTTTAAATCAGAAATGACATTTTAGCGCCACAGTTTATTTTCCAAATCCCGAACTTGACGCTCTAAACGGTCAATTCTGCCCCGTAATTCGTCTACTTCTGACTGACGAGCAACTCCCAAATCCTGCATCATATTCCGCATTTGTCGTTGCATTTGCTCGTCCCAATTGCCTTGTTCCGACTGTAACTGATGTACAAGATCATCCATGACGGCCTTAGCTTGCTCAGGATTGAGTTTACCGTCTTTTACCAGTTCATCACTCACTTCCTTGAGTTTGTCTGCAACTAAAGAAGTTGTACCAATACCCAACATCATTAGCTGTTGCAACCAATTGTTGCTATCCATACTCCCTTCCTCTGACTTTTTGCTAACTAAAAGCTTAGTAATTCTAGCCTACACATTTATTTTCTCGGTTGTCAGTTGTCAGTTGTCAGTTGCAAATATCTTTATCTTTTTCCTGCTCCCTGCTTTCTACTACACCTCTATCCAACCGTGCATTGGTGCGATCGCTTGAGTGACTGACTCAATGATGTTTGGGGGTGCTTCCGAAAGCATGACACTAGGATAAACAGCAGTTCCCCATTGAGGATGGACAAGGACATGGCATTTATTTTGAATTGCCGGATATTTAAGTAAGGCTTGGGCTACGGCTGTATCATCATGGGGAACTAACCCGGAATGAGATAGTAATGGATAACCTGTGCGGGGATCTATCAGGTCTGTTAAATATCCGCGATCGCGCAAATTAAATGCCACGTCGCAACCAAAACGCATAAACTTTTCCCGGAGCTTTTCCTTTTCTGTTTCTGTTTCTGTGGTCATTTCCTCTAGAGGATATTGTGATTGCTGCAAAACAACTACCACCCACAAAAATTGTTGTTGTTTCCAATCTGGTAATATCTGTTCGCAGTTGGCACAGATATATGGACTGGGAGTATGAATAGAAATCTCTACCGCTTGTCCTGTTTTGCCAACTAAATGAAGAGGACAGCTAGGCTCAGAAATACAAACTTGGGGATAATACACCACATTAATTCGGTTTATGAAAGTTTTTAATTTTATCTTTGATAAAAATAATAACTCTTAAATCTCCAAATAAATCATCAAATTTTGGGAATAATTAGATGAGGACAATGATTAGCTCAAATATACCTCTTGTTAAAATCGGACATCAATCAGCATTTTTTGCCATTCAGAATTATTGTGCGGATGTTCTTCATCATCCTCCCAGTTTTGGAGATTATCCCAGATATATTCTCTAATATTACGTAAATGTGTTTCGTCCCTAATTATAGATTCATAATAATTACGTTGCCAAAAAGGAAGATCAGAATTATAACGAATTAAATTAACGCGCCGAGTCACAGAGGATTTAAACCCATTAACAAAAGAACCGAGGGAACGAGACTGTAGGGGCTTACGGTGTAAGCCCTCATGGTGTAAGCCCTCATGGTGTAAGCCCTCATGGTGTAAGCCCTCATGGTGTAAATCCTCAATGCGATCGCACCTTCCCTGATCTTGATCCTTAATCCAAACAATTCCATGTAAATGATTAGGCATTAAAACCCATTCATCTAATTCAATCTCTTGCCGAATTTCTGATGATTTCAACCATTCTTGAACAACTATTTGGCCAATTTGATTTAGCTGTATTTCACCCTGTTTAACATCACCAAACCAACATTGTTTTTTATAAGTACATATCGTTACAAAATAAGCGCCAGCTTGAGCATAATTGTAATCAGGAAGCCGAATTGAACGACGGTGATGTTTTTCGGGATCGAATTTCATAACCAAATCAAAAATTATTAATCTCGTAGGGGCTTACGGTGTAAGCCCTCTT
Source organism: uncultured cyanobacterium (assembly GCA_903848645.1). Lineage (GTDB taxonomy): Bacteria > Cyanobacteriota > Cyanobacteriia > Cyanobacteriales > Nostocaceae > Dolichospermum. The sequence goes on from CAINGU010000113.1 coordinate 80,490, forward strand.
AATTTAAGATTATATACATATATGGGTTGGGCGCAATATGGGAATGGGTTGGGCGCAGGCCCTGCGCCCCTACGATATGATTCAATAACCTGCTTTAACCGCTGGTTAGTTGTTTGATATGAGCCGGAAATCTAGCATTTTGTAATGCTTGTACTGCTGTTCCCGAATCTTGTACCCAAAACTGTCTCCCAAAGCGGACAATTTCCCGGTGATTTCCGGCTTGAACAACGCCAATTACAGGTATTCTTGATTTATCTTTATCTCCTGCTTGTGCTTTGAGAATTGTGTTCAGACGATGTTGTTCTTCAATTGTCCCTGCTTGTTGTGGACTAAGTTCCACTAAAATCATTTTTACTGTTTCTACAGTTTCTGCATCTTCAAGAATAAATTGAGTTTGATCATCACGGCGATCTATTTTACCCCAAATAATTAATCTGGCATCAACTTCGAGGATGGAACTAATGCGCTCATAGGTTTTAGGAAAAACGACAGCTTCCGAAGATCCTGATAAATCTTCAACTTGCAAAATTGCCATAGAGTCACCTTTTTTGGTAACTACCTTTTTGACATTATTCAACATTACCACTGCACAAAGTACGGAATCGTCTTTTTGGTCATTTAATTGTGCCAGGTTAATGGGGGCAAGGACTGAGGATGATTGTCTAATAGATTTAAGAGGATGATCTGAGAGATAAAATCCTAACAATTCTTTTTCCATCCGTAATTTTTCTTGGGGTGGTAAATCATTGACAGGAGGAGCTTTCGGTGCAGATTCATAAGCATTTTTTTGAGGTTGATTATTATTACCTGCCAATCCACCTCCTAATAAATCAAATATATTTCCCTGTCCACTAGCTTTGTCTCTAGCGCGGGATTGCGCCCACTCATAAACTAATTCTAAATCATGAATTAATTGGTTGCGATTAGCTTGAATTTTGTCAAAAGCTCCGCAGTTAATTAATGATTCTAAAGTACGGCGGTTCATAGCTCGTAAATCAACGCGATCGCAAAAATCAGCCAAAGATTTAAATGGGACTAATTCCCCTGATTCTTCTCTCGCTTCTAAAATACTAGCGATCGCATTTTGTCCCACATTTCGCACTGCCGAAAATCCAAATAAAATCTTCTCACCTGCTGGTGTAAAATCTAATCCAGAGCGATTCACATCTGGTGCATCAATTACAATCCCCATATTAGAGCAGTTATCAAGATACTTCCGCACCTTGTCAGTATCCCCACTGTTCGCAGTTAATAGCGCCGCCATATATTCCAATGGGTAATTTGCTTTTAAATATGATGTTTGATAAGTTACGTAAGCGTAAGCCGTCGAGTGGGATTTATTGAAACAATTAGAAGCGATAAAACCATTTTTAATTACAAAATTATGGTCATTTTCCACACCAATATCATAAACATTGGCTTGACCGACATAAGTACGAGAAATTATTTTAACCATATTACTTATTTTTGCAGAATTTGTTTATTTACATCTTAATAGTCATTATCAGCTACACAAATACCTTTACATTTAATACCATTTCTAGCAGTGCGTAGACAGTGAGAACATAAAACTTCTTCCTTTTCTGTTTCTTGATTTATCTTTATATTAGTGCTTGCTTGGAGCTTATCTTTTTCGGTTTGGAGTTTGTCATTCATAAGCATGGAGGAATTTTTCGCTGTTTAAATTTTACAAGTTATTGAGGAGTTCAGCGGAAAATTCCCCAATCCCCAGTCCTGTAAATGCTAAAATCAATGACTTGATTCCTTAAAGAGAACAATTATGGCATCCATCCGCGAGTTGCACGAACAGATAATCAATAAAGAACGTTCTGCCGTTGAAATTACCCAAGAAGCATTAAATCGCATTCAAGAATTAGAACCAAAATTGCACAGTTTCCTCACTGTCACGACAGAACAAGCCTTAAAACAAGCTCAAGCTGTAGATGCAAAAGTCGCTGCGGGAGAAGAAATTGGCATCTTAGCGGGGATTCCCATCGGGATTAAAGACAATTTGTGTACCAAGGGGATAGTCACAACCTGCGCTTCGCGGATTTTGGAAAATTTCGTGCCACCTTACGAATCCACCGTCACCCAAAAACTAGCTGACGCTGGGGGTGTCATGGTAGGTAAAACCAACTTAGATGAGTTTGCTATGGGGAGTTCCACAGAAAACTCCGCTTATCAAGTTACCGCTAATCCTTGGGATTTATCCCGTGTTCCCGGTGGTTCTTCCGGTGGTTCAGCAGCAGCCGTAGCAGCCGATGAATGTGTGGTTTCCCTGGGTTCAGATACGGGGGGTTCAATTCGGCAACCGGCTTCCTTCTGCGGTGTTGTGGGGATGAAACCGACTTATGGGTTAGTTTCCCGTTATGGTTTAGTGGCTTATGCTTCATCTTTAGACCAAATTGGACCATTTGGACGCAGTGTAGAAGATGCGGCTATTTTATTGAGTGCGATCGCAGGTTATGATCCTCAAGACTCAACTAGTCTCAAAGTTGCCATTCCTAACTATGCAGCTAGTTTAAAACCGGATCTCAAAGTTAGAAAAAAATTGAGAATTGGGATCATTACCGAAACCTTTGGTGAAGGTTTAGATCCAGAAGTAGAAGCCGCTGTCACCAAAGCCATTGAACAACTTCAAGAATTAGGTGCAGAAATTCATCCTATTTCCTGTCCTAGTTTCCGCTATGGTTTACCAACTTATTATATTATCGCCCCCTCGGAAGCATCTGCTAACTTAGCACGTTACGATGGCGTGAAATATGGTTTGCGTTCTCCTGATGCCGATAATCTCTTATCAATGTACACCCGGACTCGCTCCCAAGGTTTTGGAGCAGAAGTCAAACGCCGGATTATGATTGGTACTTATGCTCTTTCCGCTGGTTATTATGATGCCTATTATTTGAAAGCACAAAAAGTTCGTACCCTCATTAAAAAAGACTTTGAAAAAGCTTTTGAAACAGTAGATGTTTTAATTTCTCCCACTGCACCAACTACCGCATTTCGAGCCGGAGAAAAAACTACAGATCCCTTGAGTATGTATTTAAATGATTTAATGACTATTCCCGCTAATTTAGCTGGTTTACCAGGAATCAGTTTACCTTGCGGTTTTGATAGTAAAGGTTTACCAATTGGACTACAAATAGTTGGTAAAGTCTTAGGAGAAGAGCAACTTTTCCAAGTAGCCTATGCCTATGAACAATCAACTAATTGGCATTTACAAAAACCCAAAATTGCTTAGTTTGTTACTTTCAGGGGTTTACGCCGTAAACCCCTACTAACTTTCAAAAGTATGAGATCATCAAGATCATACTCAAAACATAATCAAAGGAGTCTCAACAGATGGAACAAAATCGTAAGTCAACAGCAATCATTACTGGTGCTTCTTCGGGAGTTGGTTTGCAAGCAGCCAAGGCTCTCGTTAACAAAGGAAACTGGCACGTGATCATGGCTTGTCGTGATTTAATCAAAGCCGAAAAAGCTGCTCAGAGTGTGGGAATGCCTGCAAATAGCTACACACTCATGCAAATTGATTTAGGCTCTTTAGAAAGCGTTAGGCAGTTTGTTAACAATTTCAGAGCGACTGGCAAAACCGTGGAAGCTTTAGTTTGCAACGCTGCCATTTATATGCCTTTAATCAAAGAACCATTATTTTCTCCTGAAGGATATGAATTAACTGTCACCACAAATCACCTCGGACATTTTCTGCTGTGTAATTTGATGTTGCCAGATTTACAAAAATCACCTGCGGCTGATAAACGATTGGTAATTTTGGGAACTGTTACCCATAACCCAGATGAATTGGGTGGAAAAATTCCCCCTCGTCCAGATTTGGGGAATTTTGAAGGTTTTGCAGCAGGTTTCCAAAATCCAATTACCATGATTGACGGTAAGCAATTTGAACCAGTTAAGGCTTACAAAGATAGTAAGGTGTGTAACGTTCTCACCATGCGCGAACTACATGACCGTTTTCATGAGTCCACTGGGATTACCTTCAGTTCTCTTTATCCTGGTTGTGTAGCGACAACGGCTTTATTCCGCAATCACTATCCTCTATTCCAGAAAATTTTCCCCCTGTTCCAAAGGTATATTACTGGGGGATTTGTCACCGAGGAATTATCAGGAGAGCGTGTTGCCATGGTAGTTGCTGATCCTGAATACAAACAATCTGGTATTTATTGGAGTTGGGGAAATCGTCAAAAGAAAGATCGGGCATCTTTTGTCCAAAAAGTTTCTCCCCAAGCACGAGATGACGAAAAAGGCAAGCGGATGTGGGATCTTAGTTATCAGTTAGTAGGATTGGGAAAAGAATCTGAAAAAACCAAATCTCTAATTTAATTGGGGATTGGGGATTGGGGACTGGGTAATAATTCTTTCCCTCTGCCCTGTGCCCTCTGCCCCCTGCCCTCTGCCCCCTGCCTCCTGCCTCTTCCCTCTTGCCTCTTCTCTCTTCCCTAAATTGAATAATAAAGTGGAAAAGATTTAGCATCTTTAGGCTTGACATAAACCTTTTCTTGTGGTTCTAATTTTAATTGATCGAACCTTTCCCGTGTTAAATGGGCTGTCATTGTTTGCCCATCATCCAAGGTTAATTCAACTTGAATTTCCCAACCTAAATGAATGATTCTGCTGACTGTAGCTTGTGCTGTTGTCCCATTAGCAACGGTTTCGATGATGATATCTTGGGGACGCAAAAATGTTTCTGGATGTGCTGATTGAAAACCGCTGCTTTGAAAAATTTTCGCAGAACTGGGTAATACATTCACCGGACCAATAAAACTCATCACAAAGGCTGATGCGGGATGATCATAAATGTTTGCGGGTGTTCCTACCTGTTCTACTTTGCCTTTATTCATGACCACGATTTCATCAGAAACTTCCATTGCTTCTTCTTGGTCGTGGGTGACGAAAACTGTGGTAACATGAACTTCATCATGCAAACGACGTAACCAAGCCCGTAAGTCTTTGCGGACTTTGGCATCAAGAGCGCCAAAGGGTTCATCTAATAAGAGTACATTGGGTTCTACGGCCAATGCTCTAGCTAATGCTACCCGTTGTCTTTGTCCACCAGAAAGCTGTGAAGGATAGCGATCGCCTAATCCACTTAATTGTACTAATTCTAGTAACTGTTCTACTTTTCCCTGAATTTTCTTTTTCGGGGCTTTGCGAATTTCTAAGCCAAAGGCGATATTTTTACGAACAGTTAAATGTTTAAATAGGGCATAGTGCTGAAACACAAACCCAATATTTCTTTCTTGCACACTTTGATAAGTGGCATCTTTACCTGTAAGAATGATTTTACCACTATCTGGTGTTTCTAAACCAGCAATTAACCGCAATAGGGTAGATTTACCAGATCCCGATGGACCAAGTAAAGCCACTAGCGAACCACTCTGAATTTCCAAATTTACTTGTTCAACTGCGTGGAAACTACCAAATTGTTTGGAGACGTTTTCAACTACTATGCCCACTGGTACTACACCTCTGCAAATAATCTACGGTTTTTGAGTAGGAATACCGTATTTTATATATATATCACAAATATTTGCAGTGGTATCATTAAAATTCATGAATTAAATAACAGGAGTCAGTAGGGGTGGGGTTTCCCCGCTATTCTCGATTTTGAGCCTGATCTAGACAAATTTTAACTTGTTTTGCCAATACTCTCACATTAGGTTCATCGAGGAGCGAAAGATGAGAACCAGGAATATACTTAACATCTAAATCACCAGTTATTAGCTCACCCCAGCCAAATTGAGGATCATATTCTACACCCACAGCGTCAGTTCGATTTTCATCCTTGGTGCGAAAGAGAGTGACTTTCCCTGCATAATTTTGAAAGACATAAGTGTTCATTGCTTGGGTATAAGCATCATAAATGTTGAAATACTTGTGAGTTTCCGGTGGTGTGAAGGCAGTTTTGATGATTTTAGAAAAAACCTGAAAACAATGCTGGTAAAGCTGTGTGATCTGGTAATTAGTTTGTTCGTGCCAACCTTTTGCTTTATGAGAAATATATTTAGATCCATATTGTTCAAGATAATTGAGATGTAAATGAATTCGTTTGAGGAATGATTTGCGTCGTTTATAACCAGGACGACAGGTATCAAACATAGCTAAAAGTGCTACTTCTTGACCTTGTATACGAAGTTGTTGGGCTATTTCATAAGCAATAATACCCCCCAAAGAATATCCTCCCAGAAAATAGGGGCCTTGAGGTTGAATAGTCTGAATTTCTTGCAGATATTCTGAAGCTATATCTTCAAGTCGAACGCAAGGAGGATGGGTTGCATCTGGTTTTTGGGGTTGAAGTCCATACATGGGTTGTTCTAACCCTAGATGTCTGGCTAAATTTCGATAACATAATACTTCTCCTCCCAAGGGATGAATCATAAACAAGGGTGGTTTTGTCCCTTGGGGTTGAATTTCTACCAAAGATGAAAAATTGGCTTGGGGGGTAGTTTCTAAAACTATTTCTTGGTGAATAATTTGGGATATGGCTTCTATGGTAGCGGTGGGAAATAAAGCCGCTAGGGGCAATTTTTTAGCAAATTTACGTTCTATTTCCGCAAATAACCGCACTGCTAATAAGGAATTTCCTCCCAATTCAAAAAAATCATCTTTAACACCAATGGGTTGCACAGTTAACAAGTTTTCCCAAATTTTTATTAACTGACTTTCTATATCATTGTGGGAATTAACAAAGCTTTTGGTGATTTCTGGCTTGATTAAATTAAATGCTGGTAATCCCTTTCTATCTAATTTACCATTGGGTGTTAATGGCAAGGCATCTAGAAAAATAAAAGCACTAGGAAGCATATATTCAGGTAGTTTATCCTGTAAATATGTCCGTATTTCTTGAGTGGTAGGTGCGGGTTTTTGTTGGGAAACAAGATAAGCTATAAGCCGTTTATTTTCTGGGATATCTTCAGTAGCTATGACAACTGCTTCTTTCAAAGTGCCAATTTTCAGCAGTTCCATTTCAATTTCTGCAACTTCAATACGAAAGCCGCGAATTTTTACTTGAAAGTCTTTTCTCCCTTTATGAACTAAACAACCATCGGGTTGAATACAGCCTAAATCACCTGTGCGATAAATTCTCTTATTACTATTTTCAATATCTGGTAAAAATACAGTTTTTGTTAGTTCTGGTTTTTGCCAATAACCCAAAGCTAAATATTCACTTTTTAAAGCAATTTCTCCAATATCCCCATTTTCAACTTCTACCCCAGTTTCATCTAATAGTACAACTTCTATATCTTGAACTGCATAGCCAATGGGTACGGTACTATTCTCGATTTTCGTATTTTTATCAACTATAAAATTGCGAAAAGTTCCTGCTTCTGTTGATCCTAAACTGGCATATAAAATACAATCTGGAGCAAATACTTTTTTATAATTCTCAACATCTCTAATTAAGGTAGCTTCACCACCTAATTTAACTAGGCGAATTTTGGGAAACTTTTCTGTACCTGTGAGGGTATCTACAAAATGTCGAAATAGGGTTGTAAAGGAATGATAAATTGTAATTTCCGAATCAATTAGCCAATTAACTAAATTAGTTAATCCCTGTTCTTTGACATTAAATGAATAGAGACTAGCACCATTAAGTAAGGTGTAGAAAATACATAATATTCCTCCCAATGCACTACAAGAATAGAGGAAAACTACACGATCTTGATGGCTAATTAATAAGGTTTTAGTATCATTCATGCAGTAATGCAGGGAATTCCGATGATTCTGCAATACTCCTTTGGGTTTACCAGTTGAGCCACTGGTGTAAATTATATAAGCTGGTGTTGTTGGTGATATTTTAATAATGGGATTTTTGCAAGAATTATGGTTATCAATCTTATCTAGATTAAATAACTGACAATTATTAGGAGCTAGTTTTTTTGCTAAGTCTAAATTGAGATTATTAGTAATAAATGCAACGGATTGAGAGTCTTCAATAATATAAGCGAGTCTCTCAATGGGAAATGTAGGATCTAAGGGAACAAAGATTTTACCTGTTTTCAATACTCCGAAAATACTGGTAATGAAATCTGCACCTTTTTCTAGTAATAATACAATTACTTCTAGTTTGTTTCCTCTCTGGGAGAGAATCGCATTTGCTAACCGATTAGCATTTTCATTTAGTTGTGTATAGGTAAGGGTTTGATTTTGGGTTTTGATAGCAATAGCATGAGGATATTTATAAACTTGTTGTTCAAATCGGCTAGGGATTGACTGTTCAATCTCTGATTTAGGAAAGTCTCTAAAACCTTCAGGGGGAGTAATTAAACGATTACAAACAAACTTTGGCTTGAATATTCTGTTAGGAGTTGCATGATAAATATTGGTCATGTTTGAATGTTCCCCTTTTTAGTAATCATGTGGCATGATAAAAATCAATACTATAGTAAATTTTAAGAACTGGATCTATTTAAAGATCAGCTTTCATCAAATTTTTATTTATGCTTTACAATTAATAATTGTATAGGAATTAACTAAATTGATGTAACAATTAGGAAGATAAAATTTCTGAGTATTCAGCACTGATGAATCCACTTAGTATTGCATTCACTCTAGGGGAAAACCGGGAATAATTTGATCAATTTCCTCCATAATTTGTAAAGTTTCTGTTAAAGCAATGACAATTTTTTGATAATGGATAATTTCATCATCAGATAATTTGCGTTTAGCATTTTTTCTGTCTTTTAACCATTTATCTAAAACTTGATATCCACCAATTTTAAATTCCCAGATATGTTGAGGAATATCTGTAAAATAATTCTGTTTGTTAATATATACTCTTTGTAATTCTGAGTTATAGGTAACTTCAGTAATTTGATTATCTCCTATTGCTTGGTAGGTTATAATTAAATTATTGAGTGGATCATATTTCATTAAATGTAAATTAACTAATGCTTCTCCTTTTATTGCTAAAGCATTGAATAACTCTTGATTACTTGTTAAGGGAAGACGAGGAAAATCTATTTTGAGAAATTCAGCGTATCTACTGCGATAGGTGGGACTATGAAAAATAGCGTAAGCATAGTAAAATATTTGTTCTGGTGTCGGTGTGTTACCGAGTTTATTTTTAATAGCTTCTAAAAATTGAGGAGATAGGTTAGGAGTTTTTTCAATAAAAAGATTTGTTTGCTTATTTTGTGTATTTGGGTAAATGTAAAGAGGAAAAACATAAGTTCTTTCTCTACTTGCTGATGAAACAGAACAGATTTCAGGAATTAAGTTAGTAACAAAAATATGTCTCCACCCCATCAGAGAAAGTTGACGACTACATAAGAAACTTAGATTTTCTTTTATTAAATGTTGTTTCAAGGGTGGACGTGGAAAATCCATTGCTACTGTACTTAAATAGCAGAAACGCTGATCAAAAGGAAGATACAAACAAGAAATTAAATCATTTTCCCAGTTAGAATTATTTCTAACCTCTTTTCTTGCTTCAGTTAAATTCCAATCCCTACTATTATGAATACTATGTAATTCTTGCAAATAATCATCAGATAACTCCTCAGAGATTAAATCAATTATTCTGTTTTTAACAACATCTCTATCAAAATCTATTGCAAAGTTATCTCTATGAGTAGTAAATCCGCTAGAATTAGTTATAAATATGTCGCTAATTAAATATCCTTGATTATATTCTGCTGCTAAATCAAAATTTTTCGGTGCAAAAAAGTAATTAGGTGCAGTAGGTATTACCTCTATCCAACTAACATTATCTAAACTTGCAGATGATAAAAAATTATATTTATTTTCACGACTTCCCCACAAATCATGATAGAAAACCTTCGCTAATTCCTTCACCCCATTTCTGGGTTTATAAGCAGTAGAACCCATATCAGGGCTACTTTTTTCCCGTACAGCAATTAAAATCGCTACCCCTTGCTGAATATCAAAAACATTTTCATCAACACTTCCATCTGGTGCAGTTTCTTTTAATAAAGAATTACCATGTAAATCCATTATATATAAGGTATCAAAATACTTTAATAGTTCTTCTCTCATTCCTCGATGAATTAACCCATTAATATAGGAATGATTCGTAATAAAGCCTATAATACCAGCATTATGACTGTTATTTTCAACTTGATATTGAGCAAAACGAATAAATTTAATATAATCATCATCTAAAGGTTGAATATTTTTCTCTCCTTCTAATCTTACCCGACCTTTATATAATTCTAAAATTTCCCCAATATGGGTTACTTCTGTAATAGTTTTACCAGCTTTACCTGTTTTATATTCCTTCTCCCACACTAAACCTGTATATTTAACATCAGCTAAATATTTTTCATCTTGATTTAAAATTCTTTTGCGTTTACTCGCATTTTGTGAATTCACAGAATAAGGAGGATTTCCTAATACTACTGTCACAGAAATATCTGTTTTCACATTTGCAGCTTGACTTGATTCTTCTGCAATAATTTGAGTAATACCAGGAATTAAATCACCTTGTTTTATCCCTTCTTCCAAAGCATTAGTTAAATATATTTTTAACCTTTCATCTGGTTCAAAATCATAACCTAAATCTGTTAATAATAACCCTAATTTTAAATGTGCTATTGTATAAGGAGTCATTAATAACTCAAAACCAAAAATCCGACTTAGGAGTTTTTTCAGTCTAAAAAACTTATTCCAACGACGAGTAATTCCATCTTCTGTTTCATTTTGATAAATTTGTTTAATGACTGCATATAAAAATGTTCCTGTTCCCGTTGCAGGATCAAGAATTGTGACTTTGCGACTTCCTAAACCATCTTCTAAATCAAAAACTTTTTCATCAGATAAAAGATCATTAACTGCACGCACGATAAAATTAACCACAGGTTCAGGAGTATAATAAACTCCTCGACTTTTTCTTAATGATGCTTGATAAGCTGCTAAAAATGTTTCATAAAAGTGCAAAACAGGATCTTCTGTGCGGGTTTCTCTGCCAAAAGTCTCTAAAATACTCGTCATATCAACTGTATTTAGTAACTCTACTAAATTTTCAATTGATTTGTGAATATTGCTAACGCTATTAGTGTTAATAACTGTATCAAAAAAGCCTTTCAAAAACGGGATTCTATCGCTAATATAAATACTTGCTGTGGTGCGGTTAAAAACAAATTCTCCAGGGTTTTGCGCGTGATTAATTTTCGCAGTAAATAAACCATAAGCGATGGTTTGCGCGTACATATCTGCAAAACTTTCGTTATCTATATCTAAAAGTAGTAATTTCTTAAATGTTTCTTTTAGGCGATTTAATTCATCGGTTGTTGTTTCTATGATTAAAGATGATGTAATGGCATTTCTGATAGTTTTGGTATAAGTTGCCATTTCTTTAGCCAAATCATAATAATTATTAATAGTTTTGGCTTTTTGATTGATAAATGATTGTAATAATTCAGTGATGGGTTGTAAATCATTAACTAAAGTAATTTCATCGTTTTTTACAGTAGCTAGTTTGGCTATTTTTTCACATTCACCATTCACATACCAACGAAAATCCAGGTAATTTGTCAATATAAAATTATAACCTATATTGGATTCTAAATAACGTTTAATTTGTTCAGTTTTATCTAATTTACTAATATCAATATTTATATCTTTAGCTTCGATATATCCTAAAATACGTCCATTTTTTCTGAGAGTGAGATCAGGAATACCCGCTTGATTTCCTTTTTCTTCAACTATGACATTAACACCAATGATTAAACCCTCTAGGAGACGTTCTAAACTAGAGTAGTGACTGCGTTCTCCACCATGTTTAATCTTTTCTTGTAAATTTTGGATGTAATTATTAAAATCTGACATAATTCTGGAAAAACAATAAATAATATTTTTCAATATACAGATATGTTTATAACATATTATTTTAACTTTTGACAGAATCTTAGAGGATGTTTTAAAAGTTTTTAATGTGTAAACAGACCCCTCTCCAAACCTCTCCCCTAGCAGGGGAGAGGCTTTAAAACCCCCATTCCAGCTAACAAAAGTTTTTCCGCTTCCCTCTCCTCTTAGGAGAGGGTTAGGGAGAGGTAGGGAAGGGGGGTAGGGGGGTTAGGTTTTTGGAGATTATGGGTTTCATATAACACTTTATGGCTAACGCCACGCTTCGCTATCAAACAACCTCTTAGCAAAAAATTACAATTACTGAATTACTAATTAATTACGATCTCGCTCTAACTGTTCAATCACTCTTTGCAAATACCAATCATCTGACATTCCCGGATAATCATATTCTTGTTGATTAATTAAACGTTGGGCTATTTCCCAATGTCCCCCCACCAAACGCAAAAGCCGCTGACGTAAAACTTGAGATTTCTGATCTTTGATTTGGGGATTAGATGTTTGGATTTTTTGTAAACTATTTAAAACCTGTTGATAATTGTCCCAGTCTTCTTGTTCACAATAAATACTAGCTGCTTTCTGATAATCAGATACAGCATTTTGCATTTCTTCTAACAATGTATAGGCAAGACCACGATTATAGTAAGCTGAAGGGTAATCAGGATTAATTTGCACTGCTTGACTATAATCTTGAATTGCATTGAGATAATTACCCATTTCCCGATAAATATTACCTCTAGCAACATAGACTAAAGGATCTTCTGGTTGGATTTTTAATGCTTGATTTAAATCAGATAATGCACCTTGATAATCACCAATTTGAGAACGAGCTTTACCTCGGTTACGATAAACAATAGCATCTTGAAAATTAAGTTTTAGAGCTTGATTAAAATCAGTAATTGCTGCTTGATAATTACCCATTTTACACTGTACTACCCCACGACAACAATAGGCTTGAGCATCATTTGGATCAGCCTGTAATACCCAGTTTAAATCAGCAATTGCTTCTTTAGTTTCTCCCTTTTCTGCTTTTACTAATAATTGCTGAAAATATTGATTAGTAGAGATGATAGATCCAGGTGCAGACTTAGTTATTTGTTGTTCTGGTTTTTCTGGTGGTTGTAGTTGTTTAATTTTTTCTAAACAGGCTTGACATTTTTCTTTATTTTTTTGTTCTAAATATAATTTAGCAGCTTTTTTAAAATTAGCGATCGCATCTTGAATATCCCCTTGTTTCCGTCGCACTATCCCCCGCAAATCATAAGCAGCAGCATCATCAGGATGAAGACGAATTACCCTTTCTATATCATCTAAAGTACCGGGAATATTTTTTAATGTTAATCTAGCTAAAGCGCGACAATAAAAAGCCTCTCCCATAGATTCATCCAGCTTTATAGCTTCCGTATAATCATAAACAGCTTGCAGAATTGCCCCTGAATCGTAATATGCTAAACCCCGTTGGATATATGCTTTAGTAAATCCAGGATTTTCCTGAATAGCAGATGTAAATTCTGCTATTGCACCTGTATAATCGTTTTGTTTGGCTTTTTCTAATCCGCGATTGTAAAATTCATTATTCATATTAGTAATTGGTAATTGGGAAGAATTAATTATCCATCAACTTAAGTATATTATAATTAACAGGATACTTTGGAGATTGCATAAAATAACCCGCTTGCGCGGGTTTTGTCTGTGTAGCCGTGATTTATAATCGCTAATTAATCAGTAATTAAACTAGGAGAAGTGATCACAAATACATCTCTAGTTCCCAAACCGGGATTTTGGGGTTTAATAGGAGTAGTAAAATGGAAAAATTCATGATCATTAACTAAAATTATTTCTCCAGGTTGGAGAACTTTGTTAAAAACTGGCTTTTCTTTTTTAGCAGCATATAAATGGGTTTCTCCACCTTGAATATTGTCTCTACCTACAGCAAAGATGCCAATAAAATCAGTACCATCTTGATGAATACCTTCAGGAGCAGGATTTCCTAAATTATTTGGTGAACAAGAAGTTCTAATTTGATGAACACCAATTTCTGCTTCTGGATGTAATTTACAAGAATCATAGAATGCGAAAATTAAATTCTTAAAAATTTCCAGTTCTATGAGTGCATCATCTAATTCTGCAAAGTCCCTTTTAATATCTCCCAATAAAGGATTATATTCTCCACTTTGTAAAAGATATCCATGGGGAAGTTTAACCAATTTATCTCCAGAAACTATAAATCTGGATAATCTGCGTGAGCGATATTTCCCCTTCATGTAAGGATCAATTGGTAAATCCTGAAAAAATGGCTGAAAACCTGTGGTATTAATCGAGTTTACTTTTCTAAGGGTAAACAGAAAAGCATATTCTAATTCCGTATAACATGAGACTTTTTGCATAGGATATTCCTCCTTGCATTGTTTAAGCCACCCACATTTTTCGACTTGGTAGGCTTGTAAAATCTATTATATTTAACTCCGAGAAAAATATCGTAAATTTGACTACAAAAATTATTTATTTATGATGCAAATTAGACTTTGTGGCTAAATTACCTCAAGATACGGATTTTGCTATGTTCACAATCTGATCTAGGAAAGGTCTTGAGTTAATATTAACAAATGCTCTACCTATTTATGACTAATGATTGATTGGCTATATAACTACCCAAAACTATATCCTGGCATTTTACTCAAACGCTACAAGCGGTTTTTTGCTGATATTCAACTAGACTCTGGAGAGCTAGTAACAGCACATTGTCCGAATACAGGCCCAATGACGGGAGTTTCTACCATTGGTAGTGCTGTACAAATTTCTAAAAGTGACAATCCTCAACGCAAATTAGCTTATACCTTAGAGTTAATTCAGGTTAATGATAATCAAACTACTTGGGTAGGTGTAAATACGGCTTTACCCAATCGAGTCATCAAATTAGCTTTAGAAACACATTTATTCCCAGAATTGGGTGAATATGAACAGGTTAAGCCAGAAGTCGTGTATGGAAAAGATCGAAAAAGTCGAGTAGATTTTTATTTGACGGGTAGTGCTGAACAACGCCCGATTTATTTAGAGGTAAAAAATACAACTTGGGCGCAAGGAAATTTAGTCTTATTTCCCGATACAGAAACCACCAGAGGACAAAAGCATTTACGGGAATTAATGGAAATTTTACCCGAAAGTCGGGCTGTAATGCTGTATTTTATTAACCGAGGTGATTGTTTAGAATTTGCACCTGGGGATAGTAAAGATCCTGTCTATGGTCAGTTATTACGAGAAGCAATTCAAATAGGTTTAGAAGTTCTTCCTTGTCGCTTTGATGTATCTCCAGAAGGTATCCGTTATTTGGGTTTAGCAAAACTGAAAATTTAACTTAATTGGAGATAGGCAAATTACGTTTATTTTTGAATAAATTTCTCTCCCTATCTCCAGCACAAAAATTACATATTATGGTTGCCAATCATCAAGTTTTTGCTGGAACTTTTCCAGATTTTTAGGTCTATAATTCATTGAAGAATCCTGCCAACGCCTCTTTACACTGTCATGCAAATTTGAAAACTCACCATCAACTTCGCGCAATATCCTTGGCAAAATAATCTCCAATATCTTGGAATCATTGTGAAAAAGAGTTTGATAATCTGGTTTCATCCCATCTTCAACACAACTTTCATCTAGGTCTAGTCCAATTGCAGATACTTGATTCATCATCCAATCAAGTGCCGCATCTGATAAACCTCTCGTTGATTCAGTTCCTCCCCCCACACAACCATGTTCACCAGGAAACCATATTTGTGTGACTTGATTTGGATTATTAGCTGTCATAGGAGTTACATTAAATGCTTTGCGGGGTTCATCAATTGCCACCGCATGAAATGCTTTCTTAATAGAACGATTAAGGGTAGTATCAAAAAACTGATATTTCTGATCAATCCATTTATCTATAGGAATATAAGGAATGAGGTCGGGAATACCTAAAGAACCCACAGTATCCCAACATCCTAAGACTTCAATAGGGACATTTTCGCCGTATTGTTGGCGAAATTTAACTGATTTTTCACCACTAGGACGAGTATCTTCATCTCTATTTCGGTAAAGATCGTAAGCTTCTGGAATCTTCCGAATGTATTGTCTTTTCAATAATCCTGAACAATAAATTAATCCAGCCAAACTGCGTACAGTATAAGCACCACGACTGAAACCAAATAGATAAATTTCATCTCCATCTTCATAGTTGAGGCACAAAAAACGGTAGGCTTTTTGAATTGCTTGATCAATTCCCCGGCCAAAAGCACCCCCTTCTAAGTGATCCACTAAATTACCAGTGCCAAGACCTTCGTCATAAAATAATATTTGGTAAATGCGATCATTAGATTTAGTAGAAACTGGTTTAATAGCTTGAGCGATTTTTACCACATTTGTTGGATATGGAGTTTCTAGAGTTTGCCATGTTCCATCACAGCAGACAATAATCCTTTTCATTGACATTGACTCCTTTACAGAAAATCCTGAATTTTGATGGGGAAAATTAGGGAAAGGTGAAAGATTTTTTATTTCCTTCATCTTTCCAGTCTTCAAGGCAAGTAATAAATTAGGCTTTTCAAACATCCTCTAAAAGAAGAATCTTAGAAAAATACTTGAGAAATACAAAAAGAGGAATATCAGCCGATTGTAACTGATATTCCCGTTAAATTTGCTATGTTTTAAAGTTGATGGCAAGCTAGAAAAGCATCAACTTCCGCCGCAGTTGGTTGAGATGCGATCGCACCTGGTTTAATAGTAGTTAACGCCCCTACTGCACTGGCATAAGTAACAATCCTTTTAGCTGTTTCCGCGTCTTTGAGGCTGTGAATCCCAACTTGTTGTAATTGGTGGATAAACCCAGCTAAGAAACTATCTCCTGCACCAGTTGTATCCACCACAGACATGGAAAACGCCGGGATTTTCCCTTCATTCTCCCCTAAACAATAAGCGCAACCATGTTCACCGTCTGTCACCAACACCCCTTCCAATGTATTGAGCCTATAAGTAATTGCCCCTGGATCTGTAGTATCAAACAACCATTGTGCTTCTTCTTTGGTCAATTTGAGAAAGTCAAATCTCTTTAATAATGACAAAATTTTTGCCTTGGCTGTATTTTCATCTTGCCAAAATACTGGTCGCCAATTTACATCCAGAATAATTTTTAGGTCATATTGTTCTGCTAACTCTAAAGCCCGCAAAACAGCTTGCTCACTTTCAGGATAGGCTAGTTCTAAAGTTCCTACTACCAAAAAGTCTGCTTCAGCAAATAACGCAGGTGGTAATTTTGCAGCTTGGAGGCGGGTATCAGCAAATTCTGAAGTATCATATTTACCAAAACCTGCAAAAGTGCGATCGCCTGCTAAATCCCTAACTACATATACTTGTCTAGTTGGTGCTGTAGAATGACGTTGCACACCAGTTGTATCTACACCAACATTTTCTAATAATGTTACCAGTGTATTCCCTGCTTCATCTTCGCCCACTGCACCCATAAATCCGGCTGATGTCCCCAACTTCACCAAAGCACAAGCCACATTAGCTGGCGCTCCTCCGGGGTAGGGAGTCCATGATTTCACTTCTTCTAGTTTAAGTCCCAATTGATCAGCTAAACAATCAAATAAGACTTCACCAAGACATAAAACACGGGGATTACTCATTTCATTTTTGATTTTCGATGGGTCATGATCTAAATTTAGTTTGACACTACTTGAAAATGAAGCTCAAAAAATCAGATTTTCCGAATTATTGACCGCAGATAATTACGGATAAATTAATAAACATCTCCGCAAAATAATATAGAAACGTTTCCTGCCACCTCTCTACAAGAGTTGTTTTTTATTTATCCTAGTGACAATAAATACCTATTATCTGTAGCGTGTATGACTACAAACCTAAAATCAAAAGAAAATTTTGACATTAGTATTATTAGCAACATTTAAAACTATCTACCTCGGAAAGAATCTTCTAGAATGAGGAATAAGACTTGAGTACATATACCAAGGGAGGAATAGTAAGTCATGGCTACTAGTGAGTCTGGGACCCGTGTTAGTCTGTCAGACAGAGAACTGCAAATTATCGACTTAGTGGCCACCGGCTTAACTAACCAAGAAATTGCAGTCAAACTGGAAATTAGTAAACGTACAGTTGATAACCATATCAGTAACATTCTCTCCAAGACTAAAACTGATAACCGTGTGGCTTTGGTGCGTTGGGCTTTACAATGGGGCAAAGTCTGTTTGAATGATGTTAATTGTTGCTCGCTTCCTCTTCGTAATGATGAAAGTATATCCTAGTGATACAAAGCTAATCCAGCTTTTTCGCTATTTTGTAGATTACTGATTTGGAGTATAGGTGATTGATTTACGCTGTTGTGTACTAGTTACCTTGCATATTTGACAAGTAAGGTCAAAACACAGGTATTTAGAGGCGTAAATCAATTATCCTGCAAATATGGATAAGAGTTATTTAAACTTAGTTTCGGATATTGCGTTTAGAGAATATAAAAGATATTATGTAAACACTAGACTATATTGCAAATCTATCCATTATGAAGACCATCATACCTGGGCAAAACCTGCCTATAGAGTCAGTTATGGCTCAAGAACAGGAAGCATTATCTATCAAGCATCTTGAAAGTATGCTCCAGCTTGAAGGCTCTCAACCAAAGCTAGTAGGAGCTAACGGTCAAGAAATTCCCATTCCCGAATCAGTTTATCAAATATTACATCAGGCTGTTCATGCACTGGCATTAGGTAAAATAATATCTGTAGTCATTCAAGATAGAGAACTGACGACTCAAAAAGCAGCAGACCTGCTTAAAGTTTCACGTCCTCACCTAATTAAGTTATTAGATCAGGGTGAAATCCCTTGTATTAGAGTAGGAACACATCGGCGTGTCCGCTTTGATGATTTAATGAAATATAAGGAAGAACGAGATACTAAGCGTAGGGAAGGAATTAAGCAATTTACTCAGTTTTTGGAAGCTGAAGGGTTCTATGATGATGAGAGTAGCGAATTAGATCAGTAAAATGGTACTCTCTGTAATTTTAGATTCCTGTGTCATCTACCCCATGCCTTTATGTGATACTTTGATGCGTGCTGCTGAGGCAGAATTATACGAACTTCATTTTTCACAAGAAATTCTGGATGGTGCTACTCGTAACCTGATAAAAAATGGAAGAATGAAAACTGATGCTCAAGCAGCATACTTTCAAGAACAAATCAAGACAAACTTTCCTGATGCGATGGTGGAAGTACCTTCACAGTTAATAGCAGCAATGACCAACAATCCCAGGGATCATCATGTTATTGCTGCTGCTATAGTTGCTAACGCAAAAGTCATTGTTACTGTTGACATGGATGGTTTTCCTACACAAGCTTTAGATCCTTGGGGTATTGAAGCTTGGCACGCGGATGATTTTCTGGTATACCTTGATGAGCAAAATCCAGGAACAATGATTAAAATTATTAAGGAGCAGTCTAATGAGCTTAAAGTTCCAAAAAGTGTTCCTGAGATTATTGACAAGTTAGAAACAACTAATTTAAACAGAAAGAATAGAGTACCAAAATTTACTCATACTATTCGCTGCCAATTTTATGGTGACGTAATTGTCCAAATTGCCAAAAAAGCATTAGATATAGGTATAGTAGCACCAGAGGGTGAGCGATACTATGAGGGTACGCGATATCGTCTTTGGCAAAAAGGAGAAATTTTAACAATTACTGCTAAAGACAACCGTGGTGAGATTCTCAGACTTGAGAATGGCGAAATCGGGGGATATCTTTCATCAGCGGATGTTGAAGCATTCCAAATATTTGCACAAAGCTTAGAAGAAGCTAAAAGACAGAAAGATCAAACTCCATAACCTAACCTCAACCACAAAATGTTAAATCTAGTAACGTTGAATAATGAGAAACCAACGTGAAAGCACAAGTATTTAGAGGCGTAAATCAGTTATCCTACGAAGAAATCCCAGTTCCTACCCTAGAAGCAGATGAAGTTCTAGTACAGGTGCGGGTTGTGGGTTTGTGTCAGTCAGATATTAAAAAGATTCGTTATCCTCTATATGAACCGCCACGCATATTTGGCCATGAAACCGCTGGAACTATTGCGGCGATTGGTTCAGAGGTAAAAGGATGGACAGTAGGACAACGGGTAGCGGTGATGCACCATATACCATGTATGCGTTGCACTTACTGCTTGAATGATAATTTTTCCATGTGTGATGTTTATAAAAATATCTCCACTACCGCAGGTTTTAACGCCAGTGGAGGCGGTTTTGCGGAGTATGTGAAAGTTCCAGGACACATTGTGGAGAATGGTGGCTTAATTCCCATTCCTGATGATATCAGTTTTGAAGAAGCGAGTTTTGTTGAACCCACTAATTGCTGTTTAAAAGCAGTTAAAAAAGCCCAAATTGCACCGGGACAAACTGTATTAGTCACTGGTGCAGGTCCCATTGGGTTAATGTTTATGATGTTGGTAAAGTATTTTGGGGCAAAAGCGATCGCTACAGACCTCTTACCATCTAGAATTGAAAAAGCTCTAGAAGTAGGCGCAGAAGCGGCTTTTGATGCCCGTGATCCTGATTTACCTGCAAAAATTCAGGCTTTAACTGGGGGAATGGGTGTAGATGTCACCTTATTAGCTGTTCCCAGTGATAAAGCATTTTTCCAAGCTTTAGACTGCACTCGCAAAGGTGGAAAAATTCTCTTCTTTGCGGAGTTCCCAGACGAGTTGACAATCCCCATTAACCCCAATACTCTCTACCGTCGGGAAATAGACCTAATGGGCAGTTATAGCTCATCCTACCGTCTGCAAAGCCTATCTGCGGACATAGTATTCAATCGCCGCATTGATGTGAAAGCCTTAATTAGCGATCGCTATCCCTTGGAAAATCTATCACAAGCCGTAGATCAAGCGATCACCCCAACGGCAGAAACTTACAAAATTTTAATTTATCCATAGGACTGGGAATTGGGGATTGGGAACTGGGGAAAGAAATATTCTTTTGCAACGGACAGCGGACAACGGACAACTGACCAATTTTATGAAGTTTTATGTCATTTTTTTCATTTTGTAGTTTATGCTACAGAATTTTTGTTAGTTTAATAAATGAAAGGATAAAAGATTATCTATCACTAAATTAATAAACTTAAAAGGAGCGTGGTGTTATGTCTATTCAAGAAAAAGCCCGTCAATTAATGGTACGTGAACATCAGCAAGCGAAGAATCGTCAACAATCCATGTTGATGCGGGCTGCACAAGAACTTGGTTTGCATGAAGGAATATCTCACTACTGGAATCCCATTCAAGGCAAAATGGATCCTGCCACTCAAACGCTTTATGGACGTAGCCAAGCGGCTATGAGTTGACTGATAAAAAAAGCCACCTAGAGAGGGTGGCTAAAAAATTTACTACTTTTACTACTTATTGCAATTAGCAATCGTAATATAAGAAGAATTCATAAGGATGTGGACGTAATTGCATTTGCTTAACTTCGTTAGCAACCTTGTAATCAATCCAATTTTGGATAAAGTCTTCAGAGAAAACGCCACTTTCAGTTAAGAAAGCGTGATCATTTTCCAAAGCTTCCAAAGCTAACTCCAAAGAACCAGGAGTAGAAGGAATCTTAGACAATTCCTCTGGGGAGAGTTCATAGATATTCTTATCTAAGGGTTCACCAGGATGAATTTTGTTTTTGATACCATCAATACCAGCACAAAGCATCGCCGCAAAGGCTAAGTAAGGATTAGAAGTAGCGTCTGGACAACGGAATTCTAAACGCTTGGCTTTGGGGTTGTCTCCAGAAAGAGGAATCCGCACAGAAGCAGAACGATTACCTTGGGAATAAGCCAAGTTTACAGGTGCTTCATAACCAGGTACAAGGCGTTTGTATGAGTTAGTGGTGGGGTTGGTGATTGCCAACAATGCTGGAGCGTGCTTGAGAATACCACCAATGTAGTAAAGTCCCATTTCGCTCATACCAGCGTACTTATCACCAGCAAATAAAGGCTGACCATTTTTCCAAATGGATTGGTGACAGTGCATACCAGAACCATTATCACCAAAAATGGGTTTTGGCATGAAGGTGACGGTTTTGCCGTATTTTCTAGCAACGTTTTTGATGACATATTTGTAAGTCATCAACCAGTCAGCGGCTTCAATCAACTTACCAAATTTAAAACCAAGTTCGCACTGACCACCGGTCGCAACTTCGTGGTGTTGTTTTTCAATGGGTACGCCACAGTCTTTCATTGTTAGCAGCATTTCTGTCCGCATATCTTGAAAGCTGTCAGTGGGAGGAACTGGGAAATAACCTTCTTTAACGCGGGTTTTGTAACCGAGGTTAGGTCCTTCTTCTCTACCAGTGTTCCAACGACCTTCTACGGAATCCACATAGTAGTAACCGGAGTTGGTGGTTTGGTCGTAGCGGACATCATCAAAAATGAAGAATTCAGCTTCAGGACCGAAGAAAGCTGTATCACCAAGTCCGGTGGAAGCGAGATAATCTATCGCTTTTTGGGCAATAACGCGAGGGCAACGGTTGTACCATTGGCCTGTGCGGGGTTCTTTAATACTACAAATGATACTTAGGGTTGGCTCTTTCATGAAGGGGTCAATCCAAGCGGTGTTAGGATCAAGCACCATGGTCATGTCGGATTCTTCGATGCCTTTCCAACCCCGAATACTAGAACCGTCGAAGGGAACACCGTCAGAGAATGAACTTTCATCAATCTGGTCTTGGTACATGGTCAAATGTTGCCAAGTTCCCAGGGTATCAATGAATTTCAGATCAATCATCTGAATTTTTTCGTCTT
The DNA here is from genome assembly GCA_903848645.1 of uncultured cyanobacterium. Taxonomy (GTDB): domain Bacteria; phylum Cyanobacteriota; class Cyanobacteriia; order Cyanobacteriales; family Nostocaceae; genus Dolichospermum. Next base: position 103,155 of record CAINGU010000113.1, read on the forward strand.
GAATCTTCTTCAAGATTTCTTTTGGGGTTGTCATTTTTACTTTACTCCTGATGTAGCCAATTACCTAATATAAAACCAGAGTCTGCTCAAGCATCCTCACCTTGTTACGCTAACCCAAGTTGTCACACACCACCTGGAATATCGTAAATAGTTAACTTGACATGATTTTGTCATGTTTGTTACAGATTGTCTGGATTACAGGTTATGTTAACCTTTCTTTCTTAATCTGTACAAAACTAGAAAATTCATGATCAGGGGTCAACTTTGGCATAAAATCCTTAAATAGCAGATGGATAGTTTTTGTGCCGGATCTATTTTATGTGAATTGGCACGGAATTTTGTTGGTGCATAATTGCCACCAAATTAATATCAAAACATAGATAGCTAACGATTGGGAGAAAAAAGAATGCGTGATGCAGTTACAACTTTAATTAAGAATTATGACGTAACCGGACGTTATTTTGACCGGAATGCTATTGATACCCTCAAATCCTACTTTGATAGTGGAACAGCTAGAGTCCAAGCCGCCGCCGCAATTAATTCCAATGCTGCTGCTATTGTGAAACAAGCTGGTGCAAAGTTATTTGAAGAACTACCAGAATTAATTCGTCCTGGTGGTAATGCTTATACAACCCGTCGCTTTGCTGCTTGTTTGCGGGATATGGACTATTACCTTCGCTATGCTACCTATGCGTTAGTTGCTGGTAATATGAATGTACTTGATGAGCGGGTATTACAAGGACTACGGGAAACTTACAATTCTTTGGGTGTACCCATTGGTTCAACTGTGCAAGGTATCCAAATTATGAAGGGTATTGTTAAGGAACAGGTAGCGGCTGCTGGTATTGCTAATACTGCCTTTGTGGATGAGCCTTTTGACTATATCACTCGTGAATTGAGTGAGATTGATGTTTAATATCTAAATTTTGGCGATTATAAATCGCGGCTACACAACCAAAGTCCGCCTGCGCGGACTAAATAATCATCGCACTTTGGCATTTTTGACAAGGTGCGTTTATTTTTTTTTGAATATCTCAAGTTGTTAATTGGGAAACTTCACAGAAACTGTTGTAGTTATAGCGGGGAACATAATTGAAAGTCTTTGTGTCTCCAAATGTCACTCGCTGTATCACAAAAATATTCAAAAACAACCATTTTACTCAATGTTGATCTAATATAGAATTTTTGCACACAATGTTTTTAGACTTTTGACAAGTCTACAACTACAAATGTTGTGTAAATAAAAACCACATTCTATTGTAATTGAAATTCAATGAAAACAGAAGTGATTGAATTAATAACAACAGTTTTCCAGGTATTACACATGAATATCCGGTGGATGACTTGGAATTTATTTTTGGCTTTTATACCTTTAGCTTTAAGTGTTTGGCTGTTTCGCCGCCAACGTGGTGGTTCTTGGGTTTGGTGGCTAGGATTTCTGAGTTTCTATGCTTTTTTACCAAATGCGCCTTATCTATTAACTGATGTCATTCACTTCATAGATGATATTCGGCAAATTCAGTCAGTATGGATGATTACATTAGTCTTAATTCCTGTTTATCTTGTAGTCATTCTTGGCGGATTTGAAGCTTATGTCATATCTTTAATAAATTTGGGTTACTATTTACATCGCATTGGCAAAAGTAAATGGATTTTTGCTGTTGAATTGATTACTCATGCTCTTTCTGCTGTGGGTATTTATTGGGGAAGATTTTTGCGGTTTAATAGTTGGGATTTTATTACTCAACCAGATGCCATAATCACTAAAGGTGTAGAAGAAATTCTGGGTAAACAACCTTTGGTAATTATTGCTCTGACTTTTGTGATTCTTTGGGGTTTGCATTGGTTTATGAAACGAATTACTTTGGGTTTTGTTAATAATGGTGTTACTTCACAACTAAATGATCATCATATTCACAATACTAACTAATGACATAATATTAAATATCCCTTATTTTTTCAAAAAATTGGGGATATCAACCCAAAAAAATCTCATTCAGATTTAAGATAAGAAAGTAAATATAAACAGCTATAAAAAGTGAAATTGGTTAAACAGCGATTAGATACATTATTAGTGGATTTAGGATTATCTCCCTCCCGTCAACAAGCACAACGGCTAATTCAAGCTGGGGAAGTGACGGTAAATCAACAAATGGTTGATAAAGTCGGGACTGAAGTTGATATTACCGCAGAAATTCAAGTTAAAGAACGTCCTCCTTTTGTTTCTCGTGGTGGTGAAAAACTCGCTAAAGCTTTAGATTTTTTTGCGATTTCTGTCGCTGGAAAAATTTGTTTAGACGGGGGAATTTCCACCGGTGGATTTACAGATTGTTTATTACAAGCCGGTGCAAAACAAGTTTATGGGGTAGATGTTGGTTATGGACAAGTTGATTGGAAAATTAGAAATGATGAACGGGTAATTTTAAAAGAACGCACCAATTTACGTCAACTACAACCAGAAGAATTATATGCTGAAAATGCCATATTTCCTGATTTGGTAGTTGTGGATGTTTCCTTTATTTCCTTAACCAAAATTTTGCCCGCAGTATGGCGCTTAACACAAGCTCCCAGAGAGGCTGTATTGCTGGTAAAACCACAATTTGAGGTTGGCAAGTCTCGCATCGGTAAAAAAGGCGTTGTCCGCGATCCTCATGACCAAGCTGATGCAATTTTTAATGTTATGAAAGGGGCGTTAGAGTTAGGATGGAAATATCAGGGTTTAACTTGGTCGCCAATAACTGGACCTGCGGGAAATATTGAATATCTGTTATGGTTGGGAATGGAAAGTGAAATCATACCACCAACTTTAGCAGCAATTCAAGAAATTACTAAACAAGTAATTCAGGAGTTTGGGAAAAAATAATGATTAATCAATTTTGTAGGGGTTTAGCAATGCTAAACCCTGATCTAAATTAAAGATCGTAAATCAAACACTCCAAAGCATCTGGATACATTTCACAGTAGTCTTCTAAGGCTGTTTTGCGGTGTTTTGCTTGTTTTTGATGGGCTTTTTCTGCTTGCAATTCTTCGACAATATCCCAAGCTACTGCACAATTAGCGGAATTATTACCATTTTCTGTACAGGTTGTCCGCGCTTCTGTAATTGCTTCAAGAATTGCTTCTTCAATGGGTTTTTTACCATTGATAACTTCGTTTAGGGATGTCATGATAATATTACCTTTGTTGAGAAAGAGAAAGGTTAATTAGGAACTTTAATGATTGCTAATGAAGAGAATTACTCATAGTTGGTAAACTCTTTTTCAGATTAACAATTGAAATAATTATTTTTAGTTAATTTATATACTTTTTTAGTTTATGATGATATAACCCTGACGTGATTTACCATAGTTTGGAATTCAGTAGAGTAGGGGTTTAGCAATGCTCATAGGTGTCAACTTAAGCTACAAATGGCTTATTTGTTTGGCTTCCACACCCGCCCAGAAATGATAGCGGAGCGTGGCGTAAGCCATATTTCTGGGCTAATAGCCAAAGTAAACTAAAGTTTACTAAACAATTTTCAGGTTCTTTAGTCATCTTTAGATGACTTCCGCTATTAGACTGGGAATTCATACCCAGTCGGTCTATGGGTTTTACGTTAAGTTGACACCAATGAAGCTCTTGCTTTACCCCTACAAATGTAATTTCAAACTTCACCAAAATTACCGCCTAATTCTTGCTGTAAGCGATACAAAATAGTATTTTTATCAACTTGTGATAAAATTTCCTGAATGACGGTATTAGCTCCTAATTGTCCCCAAGTACAGCCTTTCTCTAGATATAACTGTGCAGCTTTACCGACTGTATAAGCACCATAACCAGCAATTCCACCTTGTGCGATCGCACTCCCCACAAAAGTAGTAATATTAAGAGGATTATCACCACTAGCTATGGCTGCGGTACTTTTACCTAAACCTAATATAAAACTACTGCCAATTTCACTTAATAATAAACCACCAGAACTAAATAAAATTGTTTTTAATAATTTACTGGCTTCATAGCTAGTCATGGGTAAACCATACAATTTAGCTAAAGCCCGAATTAAAGCTAAATCGGTAATTAAACCACCAATAATATCTAAAAAAGCAATGGGATTTAAACCAATAGCTAGGGCTTTATATTGACTAAATCGCCAAATAATATCTTCTGCTTCTTTTTCTCGGATATCAATGGTTTTTTCAGCGATATTTTGCTCCGATTCCCTAGCTTGAATGAGTGCATTTAAAGCTAAAAGAGATCGTCCTTCTCTATTTAATATATTCAAGATAGTTTGCTTTAATTCATCTACTTGCGGTGGGGGGGTTTCCCATTCATAATTAATAGTTCCATCTGGATATTCTACTCTAACTTCCATTGGTGCAGGTTCAGCCGCTATCATGACAATTTCATCAGGTAATAAAGGCTTATTTTGTAAATTTCCTGCCCCTAATTGTTGGAGATTTTTGTAAATTGCAGTTTTATCTGTTTCTGGATATAAATCAATTTTATTAAATACCAAAATTAAAGGTTTTTGGGCTTGACGTAATTCTAATAATCCCTGATATTCGGTTCTAGTAATATCCCCAGAAACCACAAACAATATTAAATCAGCTTGACGCGCTACGTCTCGTGCCATTTGCGCCCGTGAATCTCCGGCAATTTCATCTAAGCCGGGAGTATCAATTAATTCGACTAATACCTTATCTCCGGGTTTCCAAGGCACGGAACGCGGCCATTGAGTGACACCATTTAGGGGTCCGGTTTGCAGAATTTTTTCCCCTAATAAAGAATTTAATACTGCTGATTTTCCCCGACTAACTAAACCAAAAGCGGCAATTCTGATGACATTTCCATCTAATTTATTGAGTGTGGTATTTAAGGCTTCTATTTCCGGTTTTAGTAAAGTTGCCAATTCTGGATTTGCTGCCATTTGTCCCGATTTACGGAGATATCCATACCAAGATAATGCTTGTCTGAGACTAGCACGGGCGCGGTTTAAATGGGTTTCTTGTAGGTTACGATTACTCACAGGGGGCAGGGAATAGGGAACAGGGAACAGAAAAATGCTCTTTATTCTCAAATATTGTCCGGGTTTAGCATTGTGCTTTACCCCTACAGATTGATTCTTTAATTCTAACTTTATTTACTTAAAATTAAGCTGCTGTTAATGACTTTCCGACAATTTGCGGTTCTGGCAAAGGTTGTCCGTCTTCTAAATAAGATGAAATCAGCATTTCTAAAACTTCTTGGGCATTTTTTAAAGCCTCTTCATAAGTGTCTCCATGGGTATGACAAAACTCTCCCCATTCAGGAAGACTTACCACAAAGCATTTATCTTCTTCTGACCATTGAATAGTTATTGTGTAATGATTATTCATTTTGTGATTCCTCTTGATATTTTTTGATTTCCTCTATTCTTTTGATGGCGTTATTAACGTCTTTTTCCTGGTATTCTTTCGCATCTTTTCCGTCTTTACCTGATATAGTAACTCGTCCAGATAAAAAAGGATGATACCAGTTAGTATGACTACCTTTTCCAGTCCAACAAGTAAAACCTGATTGCAGTAATAAACTTTTCAGTTCTCTAATTTTTTGGGCATATCTAATACAATATTATTGTCCTAAATATGCTTCTAAAACTTTGGTATTATTTTGGATTTCTGTAGGACTACCAACGGCTAGATTTTGTCCTTCAGCTAATACCCAAACTCTATCACATAAGGACATAATTACATCCATGTTATGCTCAATAATCAAAAATGTCATGCCATCATGACGATTCCAAGCTAAAATGCGATCGCATATATCATCAATTAATCTGGGGTTAACGCCAGCAGCAGGTTCATCTAACAATATTAACTTAGGATTAGTCATTAATGCTCGACCAATTTCTAAAAGTTTCCGTTGTCCTCCAGATAAACCACCGGCATAATCAGCGGCTTTTTTTTCTAAACCTACGGACTCTAATAAAGACATTGCCCGTTCTTTTAATTGCTTTTCTTCTTTAGCAACAATGTGGGGTTGAAATTGCACTTGCCAAAAGTTCTCACCGGTTTGTTTTTGCGCCCCCAAAAGCATATTTTCTAATACTGATAACTTCGATAAAACCCGTGCAACTTGAAAAGTTCTCACTAATCCCTGTTGGGCAATTTGGTATGGTTGTAATTGATGAACAGGTTCACCATCAAAAATGACTCTGCCTTTATCTGGACGGATAAAATTGGAAAGTAAATTAAATAAAGTAGTTTTCCCAGCCCCATTGGGACCAATTAATCCAGTAATGCTACCTTTGATAACTTCAATATTAGCTTCTTGAACTGCTTTAATGCCGCCAAAACTTTTACAAAGTCCAGTTGCGGCTAAAAGAGGTAGTTGGGGTGATTCGTTATTATTTACCAAGTGTAAGTTCCTCCTTTTTCCCTAAAATGCCTTGAGGCCGCCAAATCATCAGCACCATCAAAATTAAACCAATAAACATTACCCGAAAAGCGCCAATACGTTCTACATCTAGGGGAACAATTTTTGGTAAAAATTCCCTAGTTAGGGCATCATAAGCAAAATAGATAACAGCACCTAAGACAGTTCCCAAATTATTCCCAGAACCCCCTAAAATTACCATAATCCAGGCATCAAATGTTAGTTGAGGTTGGAAATTATCAGGATAAATTGCTCCTAGTTGCCAAGCAAAGAACGCCCCAGCAATCCCCGCAATTGCCCCACCTAACATTAATGATTGTAGTTTATAGGAAAAGACGTTTTTTCCTAATGCTTTGGGGACTTCTTCATCTTCACGAATAGATTTTAGCACTCTTCCCCAAGGCGATCGCACTAAAATTTCTAATCGCCAAAAGACAAAAGCCAAAACTAACAATACGAACAACATTAAACCCGCTTTGGGATTATAATTATACAGTCCGATCACACCAGAAATATAAATTGCACTAGCCAATAATCCTAAAGCAATTCCTACTATCAACCGAGAAATAAATTCTTGTTGAATACTACTATTTCTAATTGTAATATTACGTGCAGAAATTTGAGCAGTTTGCACCCAACGCCATAGAGAAAATAATGTTATTCCTGTTAATAGAGTCAGGACAGCAATCATTACCAGCCGGAAAAACAAATTCGGGGTTGTTGATAAAGGGATAACATAACTTTGCACACCGAAAGATCCCGATATCCACGCATTACCCACAGGTAAATCCTGATTATTTACCATTAACCGAATCAGTTCACCTGTACCAATAGTGACAATTGACAGATAATCTTCTCGTAAGCGCAAAGTGGCAAAACCAATTACTAAACCCAGTAAAGCGGCGACAATCGCGCCAATAACGGCTGATAGCAATAAAGGTACGCCTTTAAAGCTTAATAACACGGTCGTATAAGCACCTAGAGTCATGAAAGCAATATGACCAAAATTAATTAAACCCGTAAAACCCCACTGTAAATTTAGTCCTAGGGCAAATAGCGCAAACGTTGCGGTAGAAATAGCCAGAAAAATCAGATATTCAATCATGGGTAATTATTGCTGCCCTGCCTCTTAGTGCCATAAATTGTAGTGTATCTTAAGGATAATTGAGGATTATCTTCCAGTAATACTGTTTTTATGGGAACAATATTAATTAATGTGAAATCTGGAAATTTGAATGGTAACGACTATATGAACTTAATGCGGATTAGAATGCACCACCTGATCGAACAATTGGCAGATGAAGATTTGTATAATGTGTGGAATATTATTCAAGGCTTGCATTATGACTTTTATATGCTTAGATCCATAGAAGAACTAAAAGAACTTCAACAACCGTGGGATATGCTCACTCTGGAAGAAGCTACCAAACAATTAATGTTTTTCTAAGACTATTTCTTAATCCTTTTGAAACTAGGTAATGGTTAGTGAATTTGGAAGTGCGTTATGCTAGGTCTTTTTTAATTGACCTCAAAAGTTTAGAACCTGCTGCCTATGAGCGGGTGTATAATTTTGTCTTTGTCGAGTTAGCGGAAAAATTACAGCCTCATCACCTCCCAGAACTGCGACAGCTTGATGAGGATGGTATTTTCTTTCGCTTTAGTTTAGACAATTACTTGATAGGTATAGAAATTAGAGGAGAAATAGTCAAATTCCTCCGTGTCGTACCGATGCCAGATGTGTAATGCAATATGAACATCAAACCCCTGTATCTTCCTTTCTATTAAAAACTGTATAAGACAAAGCAGGGATCGCCAAAACCATACATTAAACTTGTGTTTGACCAACACATTATTTGAGATTTCCATAATGGATGCTAAGGTACTTTGGCAACGATACCAGGATTGGTTATATTTCCATCCAGCATTAGGACTATATCTAGATGTCAGTCGAATGCGGTTCGATGATGCTTTTGTCGCATCATTACAGCCTAAGTTTGACCAAGCCTTTGCGGATATGGCAGAATTAGAAAAAGGGGCGATCGCCAATCCCGACGAAAACCGCATGGTAGGACATTACTGGTTGCGGAATCCAGATTTAGCGCCCACCCCCGAACTCACTCAAGAAATAGTTCAAACCTTAGAACAAATCGAAGCTTTTGCCGACCAGGTACACACTGGGGCAATTCATCCCCCCAAGGAATGCCGCTTTACAGATATCATCTCCATTGGTATTGGTGGTTCAGCATTAGGGCCCCAATTCGTGGCTGAAGCCCTTTCCCCGGACTTACCTCCCTTACAAATTCATTTTATAGACAATTCCGACCCCACAGGAATTGATCGGGTTCTTGCCCAACTTGGCAATAAACTAGCCACAACCTTGGTATTAGTAATTTCCAAATCTGGAGGCACTCCCGAACCTCGCAACGGCATGATTGAGGTCAAACAGGCTTACATAGCCCAAAAATTAGACTTTGCTAAATATGCAGTCGCTATTACTGGACAAGATAGCAACTTGGATAAAGTCGCAAAATCTGAAAATTGGTTAGCCCGGTTCTTCATGTATGACTGGGTGGGTGGACGTACCTCGGAAATGTCCGCTGTGGGGCTAGTACCAGCCGCATTACAGGGCATTGATGTCCGTGCCATGCTGGATGGGGCAAAAGAAATGGATGATGCCACCCGCGTCCCCAATCTCAACCATAACCCCGCTGCTTTATTAGCCCTGGCTTGGTATTTCTCTGGAAATGGCAAAGGTGAAAAAGACATGGTTGTTCTCCCCTACAAAGACAGCTTGTTGTTATTTAGCCGCTATTTGCAACAACTGGTCATGGAATCTTTGGGTAAAGAAAAAGATTTAGACGGGAAAACTGTATATCAAGGGATTGCAGTTTATGGTAACAAAGGTTCAACCGACCAACACGCATACGTGCAACAGTTGCGCGAAGGTGTTCCCAACTTCTTTGCAACTTTTATTGAAGTTTTAGAAGATCGTCAAGGAAAATCCGTAGAAGTTGATCCTGGTGTGACTGCTGGTGATTATCTCTGTGGTTTCTTGTTAGGAACTCGTCAAGCATTGTATGAGAATAACCGCGATTCGATTACAGTCAGCATTCCTCAAGTTAATGCTCGCACAGTAGGCGCGTTAATTGCATTGTATGAACGGGCTGTGGGTTTATATGCCAGTTTAGTAAATGTCAATGCTTATCACCAACCAGGTGTAGAGGCTGGTAAAAAAGCTGCCGCTGTAATTCTGGATTTACAAAACCGAGTTTTAGAAGTGTTAAAAACTCAGAAAAAAGCACTTTCTATTTCTGAAGTTGCAGATATGGCTGGCGCTGCTGAAGAAGTTGAAGCAATTTACAAAATTCTCCGTCATTTACACAGTAATAATCGGGGTGTGGTGTTAACTGGTGATTTAGCTAAACCTGGGAGTTTAACTGTTTCTCTCGGTTAAAAACAATTAATTATCCTATTTATTTAGATCCCCGACTTCTTCAAGAAGTCGGGGATCTTGTTTTGATCTTGTTTTTAATTTCTGGCTATAGCAATAATTTTTTTCTCTGGTGAGAAATTCCGGTTAAATCCCTCTAAGGATTCATGAAAAATTAGATGAAGCTGATGCACATTTAACTTATTACTGTTCATGTTCGGTCTTATGAAAACGGATTACCTAATTGTCGGCAGTGGGTTGTCAGCATTGGTATTTGGGTCACTAATGGCAAAATCCGGTAAAAAAGTGCAAGTCTTGGAGGCTCATGAGCATCCAGGAGGCTTTGGTCACACATTTGCGATTGCCTCCGGCAGGCGTTCCGCCAACGCTAATAAATATAAGTTTAATGCCCAACTACATTACGTTTGGGATTGTGGTGAAGGATATACTGTTAATCGGGTTCTGAAACAACTGAACTTAGATCAAGAAGTAACCTTTGAACGGTATGATCCTGATGGTTTCGATCACATGAGAATGCCAGGATACTCACTGAATATACCCTCCTCATCCCAGGAATTAATCCGCAGGCTATCTGATCTCTTTCCCCAGCATAGCGAAAGCATTCGTAAATTTGTCCTAGAAGTGCAAAAAACCAGTGCGGGAATCAAAAAATTATCACCTCCCATAAATCCAAATCCGGTGGCATTATTCTCACATTTCCGGGAAATTTCCTGCGCCCTTATGTATCTCAAAAGTACGCTTCAGGATGTTTTCGACAAATTTAATCTCCCGAAAGAAGCGCAAACATTATTAGCATTGCAATGGCCTGATTTTTTATTACCTCCAAATCAAGTTTCCTTTTACGCTTGGGTAATCTTGTTTACTGGATATCAGCAAGGTGCTTTTTACCCGACACAGCATTTTGAACAAGTGATCAATTCCTTAGTCAAAGTGATTGAGGAGAATGACGGCGAGGTGCTGCTCAATCAGGAAGTTACTCATTTCACATTAACAAACAAAACTATAACTGGGGTTCAAGCAATTGATAGAATCACTCATCAAAGCCGTGAATTCACCGCCGAAACCATAATCTGCAATATAGATCCTCAAAAAGCTGCCCAGATGATCGGAATCGAAAACTTCTCGAAGACAATCCGCAAAAAGCTTAATTATGAGTATTCCCCATCCAACTATATGGCTTACTGCGTTGTCAAAGATATTGACCTCCGCGACTATGGTTTTGGCAAATGGAATACCTTCCATACAGGTAATCGAGATTTAAATGCAGCATTTGATCAGATGTATGAAAAGCATGATTTTTCTAATCCCAGCTTTGCCATAACAACACCCACATTAATGACAGAAGATCGGCGTGATTGTCCAGAAGGACATCAAATTATCGAATTTTTGACTGTTGCTAATTATGATTATTTCAAAAAACTGAAAGAAACTGATAAAAAGGCTTATAGAGCTAAAAAAGAGGAAATTTTAGATTTCATTCTCGATGTAGTTGAAAAAAACTATATTCCCAATATTAGAAAACATCTAGTTTTAAAAATGACTGGCAGCCCTACCACAAATGAGCGATTTTGTTGGTGTCCCCAGGGAAATTCCTATGGTTCTAATCTCACACCGGACAATATGGGAATTGGTAGGCTAAATTACAATACATCTTTAAATAATTTCTATTTTTGTAATGCCTCATCTGGCTACCCAGGTTTTGCCCCAACATTTTGGACTGGGGCAAGTCTTTATCAAAGATTATCAGGAGATTTTATTTTATCAAAGTAATAAATATAATCTCATCCCAAATTTGAATCACAAAAATATCTATAGATTATCTCGCGCGAATAATTACATCTTTTTTATAAACCTCCTATAACCGTTAATTCACAATTGGTAGGACGACTCATTTTTAATAACATCCCATTAGTTTAGTGGTGATATATGAAAATAGCAATTATTGGTGGTGGTGCAAGCGGTATGGTAACAGCCTACCTGCTCAACAAGCAAGGTCATAATGTGACAATTTTTGAAAAACAACCGATATTGGGCGGGCATATTCGGACATTAAATAAAAATGTTAAACCCAATCAATCTGACTATAACCAATTGTTAGAAGCTGGTGTTCTGGAATTTCCTGATAATTTTTATAACTTCGTAGAATTGATGCAGGATTTGGGGGTTGAATTAGAACCTGTAGAAGTTGGTTCAGCAGTTTTTTTTGAAGATGGTCGTCATTTATTTTCAGATTTAATGATTCAAAATAACTTCACAGGAATTCAGCGAGTAATTGAATATCTGAAGCTAAATACTCTCTATGCTAGTTCTGCTGCACTATGGGTAAAAACACATTTTTCCCAAAGACAAGACCTGTATAATCAACCATTATCTCAATACTTCAAATCCCAGTCTATCCGCAATGACTGGATAAAATTATTGACAATGTACTGCTACTCAATTCCCTTTGAATTAATAGACAATGTGCCTACAGAACTGGTAATTCCTGCCCTACGAGATTATATTTTTGCCAACTGGTTGAGAATTAAAGGTGGGGTGTATTCCTATATTGAAAAAATCCACGAACGCTTCCAGGGTGAAATCTTGCTGAATGTTGATGTTTCCGAAATTTATAGACAATCTGATGCTGTTAAGATTAGGCTATCAGATGGTGTAAATTATCTGTTTGATAAAGTGGTTTTTGCAACGCCACCTGATCAGGTAATGCAGTTATTATCTGACCCAACAAAAGATGAAATTAAACGGTTTTCTGCATGGCAAAAAAATCAAGCTACAGTGGTGATTCATACTGATAATTCAATGTATGCGAGACACGGTATTAAAGAATATTCGGAATTTGACTTTTTCCAGACTAACAAAGGATGGGGATATAATGCTTATCTCAATCGGCTTTGCGGAATATCATTATCACCTCCATACAGTCTAGCTTTTAATTTGGATAGTTTGATAACTAAAGATAAAATTATCCACATTCAAGAACACCACACTCCTCTTTACACTGTCGAATCTTTCCGGTACAGAAACGAAGTTATAATCACCAATGGTGAGAACAATACTTATCATGTAGGAGCTTACCTTGGTGATGGTTTGCATGAAGGAGCTATCACTTCTGCAATTCGAGTTGCTCAATTAATTGAATCTAGATTAGACAGGAAATGTTAATTTTTAGAGGTCACGCGATTTTGGATTTACGTTAGCGAAGCGTACGCAGCGCAGCGAGTATTTTTCCGTATTTTTTGAATCTAAAATCTAAAATTCCCGGTCAAATGTCCTGCAAAATCTCCAACGCCCTAGTAATATTTCCTCTCACCGACTCCGCCGAAGTTTGCAAAGCTGCTCTTTCTTGATCATTAATATTCACTTCCACAATTTTTTTAATTCCCTCATTTCCTAACAAACAAGGAACACCAATTACCACATCATTTAAACCATATTCTCCTTGCACATAAGTCGCCATTGGTAATAACCGAGATTCATTTAATAATATTGACTGCACCATAATCGAAGTCGCCGAAGCCGGAGCAAAAAACGCCCCACCAGTTTGCATCAATTCCACAATTTCCGCGCCACCATTGCGAGTTCTGGCAACTAAATCATCAATGGTTTTTTGACTTAATAATTCTGTAATGGGAATGCCATTGACTGTGGCATAGCGAGATAAAGGAACCATCAAATCTCCATGACTTCCTAATACCATCGCTTTCACATCTGCGGGTAAAACCCCTAATTCTAAAGCTACAAAAGTTTCAAATCGGGCAGAATCTAAAACCCCAGCCATACCCATAACTCGACTTCTGGGTAAACCTGTAGTTTGCCAAGTTAAATAAGTCATCACATCCAAAGGATTTGTGACTACAATAAAAATAGCATTGGGAGAATGAGCGATCGCATTTTTAGCCGCATTGACCACAATTTGAGCATTAACTTTCAACAAATCATCCCGACTCATACCTGGTTTGCGGGGAAAACCTGCCGTAATCACCACAATATTAGAATTAGCCGTATCTGCATAATTATTAGTGCCGCTAATTTGCCGATTATGGGACTCAATTCCCCGCGCTTCCAGCAAATCTAAAGCCAAACCTTGAGGCATCCCAGCCACAATATCCAACAATACCACATCAGCCAGATTTTTCTCGGCAATGCGTTGGGCTAAGGTGCTACCAACCCTACCCGCACCCACAATAGTCACACGGGGAGAATTACCAACAATTGGGGAATCAGACATAATTTTTCGATAATTGCGATTCTTCAATCATAGTCCGGTGGGTTAGTGACAATGTAACCCACCATATTGCTAACTTTTAGAGGATGTTTTAAAAGTTTTTAATGTGTAAACAGACCCCTCTGGTAAACCTCTCCCCTGCACCTCTCCCTAGCCCTCTCCTAAAAGGAGAGGGGAAAGGAATAACATTTAATACTGGAGAGGCTTTAAAACCCCCCTTCCCTTGTAGGGAATGGGGGTAGGGGGGTTAGGTTTTTGGAGATTATGGGTTTCATATAATACTTTTCAAACAACCTCTTAGACTAAAGCACAACTACCAATTAAACAAACTCTTCCAACTGTGACAACTTTAACCAAATATTTGGCGTTGGCACTTGTCCAAACTTCACCAAAGCATAATCACCCTTAATATCAACGATTTCCCCTTTAGTTTCAAACAAATAACTAGGAAAGCGGGAATCACTAGCTTGAGCTTCTAGACTATTTTCCAACTTCTCCCGAATAGCCCGCACCATATTTCCTTTTTTAACAGCCATAAGTTCCCCTCGTTCCAAAATAAACGCTTTTACTCAAAATTTTAGCTTGTACCCACACACAAAGGTAACTTCTTTCCTCAAACAACATAACCGCCTACTTTGGTGGTAAGCGGTTTCAGAAAATTAATATTTATTTTAAGATAGTTCTTCCTTATCAAATTCATGATAACAAATCCCAAAGCAATTGTCAACCCCCCAATTCTCTATTTTCGCGCTTTGATTTATTTGAAATTCTGCGGGAGGTTGCTGCTTTTTTCATCAATTATTCGGCAAATCTAGCTAATAACTCCTCACGAGATAATTGTAAAAGTAACGGAGTAAATTCTTCTCTATTCATGGCAATGAGAGGGTTGATAATTGTTTGTAGCTGAGAATCAACCTGTCCAAACCGGACTTGCATGATACTTTCAATCATAGCGCGTCGTTCTCTTTCTACACCTTCTTGTCGTCCTTCTTGTCGTCCTTCTTGTCGTCCCTCTTGTCGTCCCTCTTGTCGTCCTTCCTCAAGTCCCTCTTGAAGTCCTTGTTTTTTGAGTGCTTCTAATTGTTGTTGATACATTTCCGATAATTTCATAATCAACTCCTGATCATCTTTATCAATATCGTGTTCTTGTCGTTGACGTGCAGATAACACAGCAATTAGGTTATGTACCAATTGTATGACATCCGCAAGGAAGGGACTATTATTTGCCAGTGCTTCTAATTCTTCAACCGCTTGTCGTTGTACTTTCCCTTTCCCTAAAATTCTCAGAAATAGGGTTTCTGGTGTGTTGGGGAGTTGGTGAATGGCAATAATTACGGTTTTTAAGCCTTCTCCCAAAAAATAAATCCCTTTTCCCCAGTTTTCTTCATCTACAGTTGTATTAAAACTTGCGAGGAGTTCCGCTGACGCAGTAGGAGAAAAAATCCACAGTCGGGGTAATTCGGCTTCATTTATGCGGTTATTATTGCGGTTAGATTGACGTTCTATGTCTCCATGAATGTCAAATAATTTACCCATGCAACTGCGAATTTCACTTTTAGTGACAGCATTGCGGAATGGTTCAAATATAGCATAATTTGTCACCATCCGTCCCAATATTCCTAGGGTTTCCAGGCTTTGTGTCGGGTGGGGTGAAGGAATAAATACAACGTCAATTTGTCTGACTTCTGCTGTGATATCTTTGCTGGTTTCTACTTGACCATAGGGTGTTAATAGTTCAGTTAGATATTGTTTGGCAAATTGATCATGGATAAAGCGAGTCATTTAAGTTGATTTGAAGACAGAAATATGAATTTAACACTAACTTTGACACTGTGAACAAAAATGACTAGAACGCCCAGCTAATTTAATTCGTTGGATCACATTACCACAAACTTTACAAGGTTCGCCAGTGCGGTTATAAACCCAGGCTTCACCACCATAATTACCGTTAACGCCTTTAACACTCAAGAAATTACTAAAAGTCGTTCCACCTACTGCAATACTCGCTGATAAAACTTCAATAATTGCCGTTCGTAAAAGTTCGATTTTTGGCAGTTGCAATTCTGTACAAAGAGTTGTTGGTAAAATCCCACTTTTAAATAAAGCTTCATCTGCATAAATATTACCCAATCCTGCCACCATTGACTGATCTAATAATCCAGTTTTAATGGGACGACGGGATTTTTTTAATTTATCGGCCAAATACTCCACAGTGAACTCTCGGGAAAAGGGGTCAACTGCCAGTTTTGCCAAACCTGTGATGATACTTTCTACAGCCACATTACCAGGAACATACCACATTTGCCCAAAGGTGCGCTGGTCAACAAAGCGTAATTCTTGCTTTTTCCCAAAAAATAATCTGACTCTGGTGTGTTTGTGTAAAGGTTCATCTTGGGTTAGCCATAATAACTGACCGGTCATGCGGAGGTGAACCCCTAAATAACTGGGGGAAGGGGAGGAAAGTTCAGCTAGGAGATATTTGCCACGACGATGCCAGGTAGCAATGGTATTCCCTTTAATTCTATCAATAAATTCATCAACAGAAAACGGGTAGGCGATGGTGCGTTGTAGCAACACATCTCCCCCCGTAATTTCTTGACTCAGGGTTAATTGATTTAAACCCCGACGGACTGTTTCAACTTCAGGCAGTTCAGGCATTCAAGCAAATAATATTTTTAGGGGAAGGTATGGTTAAAGAGAGGAAATGGCTAAGATTTTCACCTTGACATCTCCTGCTATTATCCCATGAAACAATCCCCTGGCCGCTTGACTGTTTATTTTGCTGCTGCTGCTGGTTTAGCTTTAGGTGGTTCTACTTCGGTTAACTCATCTACAGCATAGTTAGCAGTGTTGAGGTCGGAGTAGTTAACTTTGTCAAACCGGACAATTACAGGGTATTTGATGGCACTTTTTTCAATAGAAACCACTGTACCAATATCCTGAAACCAGTAGGACTCAGGGCGGTGAACACGTACTTTAGAACCACGTTGAACCATGATGGATCTTCCCTTTTGAAGTATGAATTGCCGTTAAAGTAGGGCTGATTGTTTTCACTCTACAACCTGAAGGTGTTTGCTTGTGGTTTTGTTAAGTTATTTGTCAAATTGGTGAGTTTTCATGGGTAATGAGTTGTTAATCTTCTCAATTACCTCTTGACAAAGTACCCATAGCAGAGTATTCTCATTCGCAAATACTTCTTGCAAAATGCTTTATGTCTTACTTAATACAAAAACACTACCTTCGTTCCCCCTGCCAATACGTAGATCATCATCTATATAAGTAATATCTAACCAACCTTGTTGTTGTTCACTTTGAATGGGAAAATCAAAAGCGGTAAATTTTTGCCCTGATTCAATTTGTTGGATAAAGTTTTCTGGTGATGTATAGCCAATTAGGCGTTGTAAACCAATAATTGAACGCTGGAATTTTACTTGTACACGCCGTTCTGATACGGGTTCAAATTTAGCAGCAACGCTGACTAATCCTTCTAAGGAAGGAATACCATAAATCTCAGCTATGTTATAAACACTATTGCTTTCTACCCGAATACATTGGTAAATTTGACCAAGTTTGCAAAAGGGTAAACGATCTATGTTGAGTAAAGCTTTGCTTGTGGTGTATAGTAGTCGCCAGTTGCCTTCTAGTAAATTACTAGCTGCTAATGGCCGTGGTGTAGGATTAAAGTCTTCTAAGTTGGCGATCGCTGCTAAGATAGCTTGTTGTTGTTGCTGATTTGCTAACAAACCGCGATTTGTTCCTACAATTGTATCTATGAGAGTTGATTTGCCTATCATTGCCCTTTACCTCAAGAGTATGGATGATAAATTAGCATTGAGAAAATATTAATGTTCTTTGTCTATAATCATGCAACTCATTAATAATGCCTTTTTGGCTACAATTCCCTAATTAAATGAAAATTTTCTTTAATTCGGATTAAGCAACTAAAGACTTGAATGAAGAAATAAATTAACTCCTATCAAATGATAGACTCTTAATGTCTAGTTATATAAACCCTTGTGTGTGATTGTTGATATGTTAGATTCTCCCCTCCGTGAAGCACCCCGAAACCAAAGAGCAGCCGTGATTCCTTTAAAACAAGAATCCTCCATGTTGGACTGGTTGCGGCTGGGTGGCCGACTGATAGCCCGTGATGTCCACGAAACAGACTCGCGGGAAGATGTAGAAGTAATATCCGATTTTCTGGGCGCAGACGACGGAATTGGTGATATTGATTATGATGACGATGATGATGTAACTATTGAAGACGACTAGCTCAGAGTATTTTGGGAACTAGCGACAGAAAATAGTTGCTATTGTTTCGTTTAGGTTTATTTTAAGTGTGGAGTGAAGGAAATTTTTTTTGTGGACGCTAAATTATCTCCTAACCAAGGTTTGAATTTTTCTGGAATTGGGTTAGCCTCAATGCTGGCCATATTACTCACGACAACAGCCTTGATTTTCGATGGCATGGGCAATAGGACTCCCTGGTATACTACATCCTTAACCCTACCTCTTTTATTGTGTGCTGTGGGTGTGGCGGTTCTTGGACAGTGGGTAATCCCTATTTTGCAAGCACTGAAAACTGGGCAGATTATCCGGGAGGATGGACCCCAGGCACATTTAAAAAAGGCGGGGACACCAACTATGGGTGGTGTATTTTTTATCCCTGTAGCTGTGGTAATTGCTTGTATATTATCTAACTTTTCTGAAAATGTCCTTGCGGTTTCGGCTTTAACACTCAGCTACGGTTTTATCGGCTGGATAGACGACTGGCAAATTTTGCGTCGGAAGTCTAACAAAGGGATTTCTCCGAAGATGAAGTTAGCTTTGCAAGTTATCTTTGGGGCGGTATTTTGTGGGTGGTTGGTGTTTAAAGGTGATTTTAGTATAACTAATATCCATGTACCTTGGGTGAGTTTATCCTTGCCTTTGGGATTGTTGTTTTGGCCTCTAGCGGGTTTTGTCCTAGTTGCAGAGAGCAATGCTACTAATTTAACAGATGGGATTGATGGTTTAGCGGCAGGAACAGTAGCGATCGCTATTTTCGCATTAGGTGTGGTCATTGCCCCTACTTCCCCTGACTTAATGGTTTTCTGTGCTGCTGTCAGTGGTAGTTGCTTAGGATTTTTAACCTATAACCGCAACCCAGCTAGTGTTTTTATGGGTGATACAGGTTCTTTAGCCCTGGGTGGCGCTTTAGCTGCTGTCGCACTGCTAACTAATACCTTAGTAGTATTGTTTGTTTTGAGTGGGATTTTCTTTGTCGAAACCCTCTCTGTGATGGCACAAGTTAGTTATTATAAAGCTACTAAAGGACCAGACGGTAAAGGTAAGCGATTATTTAAAATGGCTCCTTTACATCATCATTTAGAATTAACTGGCTGGTCAGAATTGCAAGTAGTGGCTGCATTTTATATCATCGCTGCTTTTTTAGCCTCCGTTTGTATTATGTCCATAAAATAATCAGGTTTAATTATCAGATTTTTAATAAGTAAAAATTTACAACCTCCAAATTTGGGGGTTGTTTTTTGTCATCCAAATTTATTCAGAAGCATCTGGAAAAAGTATCTTAAATACAATTAATAAAAACTAGGATGTCCCTTATGGGGTAAACCCCTTTGCTTTCAAGATTGCATGAACTTGTTGATTGTTGATTCTGATATTTTCTCGCTCTCGGACGTTTCGATCAGGATCATCAGGATAAAAGCTATGTCCAAATTGACCTTCATAGTTTTCCAGTTGAATCCGCTCTCCGGTCGCTGTGATCCTTCCATGATAACTGCCACGGGCATTTGGTCCATACTCTCCATAGGGAATGTAGTAGTCTAGATAGGGTTCAGCAGCTTGGGAAATGACGAATTGCATAGGTGGATAGAATTCGCTGATGGAGATGTGGTAGACTTTATTAAACTGTAAAGATGGCGGCAGTGGAATATCTTTCTCCATCGCTTTTTTTTGAAGATGAGCGCTGAAGATTTCATATAACTCAAGCGAAAGATTTTCTTGCATCATCAGTTAGTCATATTTTTTGTTGAATTGTTTTTTAGCCTCTTCGTAAATCTCAATGGTGATTGGAGAGAAACTATTATCTTGAGCATAGGTTTCAATCTTTTTGCGAGCAAAAGGACGGACAAAAAAGGGAATGTCTTTGAGTTTAGCTTCGGCTTCAGGAGTCCATTGAATCTTTTCACTCATTGATTTTGAGGTTTTGATAGTTTACTTAATCCTCTATAAATTTTAACTGATCTATCAGTTTAATTCTGAAAATTTAGCTGTTTTACCAAATGCACCAATTCCGGTAAAATCAACTTTTCCATACCCAGTCGCACAGCGTTACTAGAACCAGGAAGAGAAAAGATAATTTTGCTTTGATAAACACCAGCTACAGCGCGGGAAGCCATAGCGCGGGAACCAATTTCTTGATAACTTAAAAATCGAAATAATTCCCCAAATCCGGGTAAAGTCTTTTCTAACAACTTTTCTAAAGCATCATAAGTGGTATCCCTGGGAGCAATTCCCGTTCCTCCATTAAAAATTACAGCATTGATATGAGTATCTTTGCTTAAAGCTGCCATTTGGGTTTGAATTTCTTTAGGTTCATCTTTAATAATCTGATAAAATTCCACAGTGTGATGATCTGCTAAAAGTAGTTCTTTCATCAATTGACCACTTTTATCTGTATCTGGGGAACGGGTATCACTGACGGTAATCACCGCACAAGTTACAGAAACTTGGTGTGTATTGGGGTGTGGTTGAAATTCCATAATAGATGTTATATATTCTAGCCAGTCACAATTGACAACTGACAACTGACAACTGACAACTGACAACTGACAATTGACAACTGACCACTGACTAATTAAGATTTGCTTAATCCTAGTCCATTTTTCTCAGCGTAGCGATTCATGAACCGCATAAAACGATCCCATTCATCATTAGACTGCATAACATAAATTGCTTCTAAGGATTCTGGCTTACCGTTAACAAATTTACCCTGAACTTCACGAATAACTATTTCCCCTTCTTCGTCAATCAAGTATAGCCCAGTAACTTCATCTTTGCCGTCTTGTGCCAAAATATCAGGATTGGTGAAGGTAAATGTTGCTGTACCACTTTCACCTACTTTTGCTCTCGTCAACCGGACATCTGGAACTGCTGTTTCTTCAATACCTTTAGCAAACTGAATTTTCGCCATGATGAGTAAATCTAAAGTTTTGTGATCATTTTGTAATATTCTCTCATTATAGAGTAGTTTGTGGGCTTGAACTCAGTAACTTTTGTTTCTTATCTGTTCCCTGTTCCCTTTTTTTGTAATATACGTAGTATAATATCCAACAAGATTAAATCATAATCGTAAATTTCTACTAAATCCCAAGCGGTATGACATAAACGGTTACGAGAAAGTTTGTTTGATAATTTAGGTTTCCTAATATCAACCCTGAATTAATGTTTGAAAATCTGGCTCATTTTTAATCTCATCAAAATCAATATCAGTTGCAGCATCTTCTCGATAACTGGGATTAAATTCCATAGCTTTTTGCAAGTTTTCTAAAGCTAATTCAACTTTTTTTTGGAGTGCATAACAGGCAGCTTTATTATAATACGCGCTAGGATAATCAGATTTAATTTCTAATGCTTTATCAAAACTGATAATTGCTTGATCATCTTCTCCCAACATGACCAAGGTGTAACCGCGTTTATCCCAAATTTTAGGAGAATTGGGTTGAAATTCTAAAGCCTTATCAAAAGAAGCAACTGCATCTTCATAACGTTCTAATTCTACCAAAGATAAACCACGATTTACCCAAGCAACTCCATCATCAGGTTTAATTTTAGTAGCTTTATCAAAACAGTTAAAAGCTTCTTGATGTTTTCCTAAGTTTCCAAAAGCTACACCAATATCACACCAAGCTTGATGATATTCAGGATTAATTTTGATCGCTTGATTATAGGAAGCTATAGCATCTTTATAGCGTTTTAATCTATTGAGAATTATCCCACGTTTCAGCCAATTTTCTGGATTTTCAGGTTGAATTTTAATGAGTTGTTCATAAATAGCTAAAGCATCTTCATGACGTTTTTCTGAAAATAGGATTTCTGCTTGTTTGATATAATCATCAATAGAAACTTTTGGTTGTAATTCTTCTGATGTTTGTTCTATTGTAGGTGTAATTTCCGCTAACTCTTTGAGAATTATATCTTTACGTTGTTGAGCATCAATTTCTAACTTTTGCAAATTTTCTATAACGGTAATTTGCTGTTTTTTTACATCAATTTGTAAATCTGAAAACTGAGATGTAAATTCTCCCCCAGATTTTTCTAGATTATCAATAATTTGCTGTTGTCGTTGAAAAGCTGCATTTTGTAATTCTCCCAGTTGTTGAGAAAATTCAATTTCTAACTTTTGCAAATTTTCCAGAACAGTA
>CAINGU010000114.1 GCA_903848645.1 uncultured cyanobacterium
ACTATGATTTATTTGATTTCTATGATTATTATGATGTATATCACAACAATCATCTTCATCACCAAAAAATCTGAACTATGATTTATTTGATTTCTATGATTATTATGATGTATATCACAACAATCATCTTCATCACCAAAATCACAGTTAAGACGATTTATTTATGAATAACACTTTCAAGTTGAGAAATCTGTGATGTTTGTTGCTGAAAGTTAATACAAAAAAAATTGTCAGCAGGGGACGGTGTTTCCCCGTCCCTATAGGTGTTTAAACTTGACAATTTAATTCGCCAGCTTTTTTGGTAAAACGGCGGTTTTCCCGATAATCTACCCGACAATCTATGACTGCTGGAACATCTTGCGCGAGGGCTTCTTTGAGTAAAGGAATGAAATCTGCGACAGACTCTACTCGATAACCTTTTAATCCCATACTTTCGGCAAATTTGACAAAATCAGGATTACCAAAATGGACAAAAGATGAGTTACCTGGACCAAATTGATTTTCTTGTTTCCACTCAATTAAACCATAGCCACCGTCATTAAAAATCAGGGTAACAAATGGTGTTCCGACTCGCAAAGCTGTTTCTAATTCTTGGCAATTCATCATAAAACCACCGTCACCAGTAGCAGCCACAACTTTCCGATCTGGATAGACTAATTTTGCGGCTAATGCACCAGGAATAGCAATACCCATGGCGGCAAAACCATTAGAAATAATGCAAGTATTGGGACTATGACAATGATAATGTCTAGCAATCCACATTTTATGTGCGCCAACATCAGAAATAACAATATCATCAGGTCCCATAACTTGCCGCAAATCATAAATTAATTTTTGCGGCTTAATGGGAAATTCATCATCTTTGGCGTATTCTTCGTAATCAGCGCGAATATTAGAACGCAAGCTGATAGAATAGGGATTAGGTTTATTGTGTCTGTCTGCTAATTTTAAGATTTCATTCAGAGAATCAGAAATATCACCAACTATTTCTACTTGGGGAATATAACTACTATCAATTTCCGAAGAAGTTGCCGCAATATGAATAATAGGAATTGTCCCTTCAGGATTCCATTTTTTAGGAGAAAATTCAATTAAATCATAGCCAATGGCTATGACTAAATCTGTATTATCAAAGCCGCAGGTAATGAAATCTCGCTGTTGTAATCCCACAGACCAAAGTGCTAAGGGATGAGTATAGGGAATGACACCTTTACCCATAAAAGTATTCACAACAGGAATATTCATTTGGGTAGCAAATTGCGTAACTGCATCACTAGCATGGGCGCGAATTGCGCCATTTCCAACTAAAATGATGGGATTAACAGCTTGGGAAATTGCCCCAGCAGCAGCGCGAATGCTGGCAAAGGAAGCATAGGTTTTTTCGCTATTATCCTTATGTAAAGGTTTGCCTTCTACGGGCATGGCGGCAATATTTTCTGGTAAGTCAATATGCACTGCACCGGGTTTTTCAGTTTGCGATCGCTTGAAGGCTTTTCTCACAACTTCGGGTGTAATACTCGGTCTCACAATCTGTTTATTCCACTTAGTAACCGGGGCAAACATTGCCACCAAATCTAAATATTGATGGGATTCAATGTGCATTCTATCTGTTCCCACCTGCCCAGTAATTGCCACTAATGGCGCACCATCTAAATTAGCATCTGCCACCCCAGTCATTAAATTGGTTGCCCCCGGACCCAGAGTAGAAAGACATACTCCCGCTTTTCCTGTTAACCTGCCATAAACATCAGCCATGAAGGCTGCACCCTGTTCATGACGGGTAGTAATAAATTGAATTGATGATTTTTTTAAAGCTTCTAAAACGTGCAAATTTTCTTCACCAGGAAGTCCAAAAACATATTGAACTCCTTCATTTTCTAAACACTGTACTAACAATTCTGCGGTATTCATAATTTTGGTAATTGGTAATTGGTAATTGGTTAATTTTTTTCTTCCGTCTGACTCCTGACTTTTGGGCGCAGGCCCTGCGCCCCTACCTCCTGAACTTCTACTTCACCCAAACAGTTTTCACATTGACAAATTCATGTAAGCCTTGAATACTTAATTCTCTGCCATAACCAGAACGTTTAATTCCCCCAAAAGGTAAACGGGGATCAGATTTAACCATGCTGTTAATAAATACTGCACCAGCTTCAATTTCTTGAATTAGGCGATTTTGTTCTTCTGTATTTGTTGTCCAAGCACTTGCACCCAAACCAAAGGGACTATCATTAGCTAATTTAATTGCCGCTTCGATATCAGGAACTCGGAATAATAATGCCACAGGCCCAAAAAATTCTGCTTGGGCAATTGGTGTATCTACAGGAATATCTATGATAATTGTAGGTGGATAAAAGTTCCCGGACATTTCTGTTAACGGGTGTCCACCTGTGAGGACTTTACCCCCACTTTTGACCGCATTTTTCACTTGTTCGTCTAATTCTTGGAGAATATCAGGAGTTGCCAATGGGCCCAAATCTGTATCTGATGCCATTGGATTACCGACTTTCAAAGCTTGAAATTTTTCTAACAGCAATTTTTCAAAATTATCAGCAATAGCATCAGCAATAATAAAGCGTTTAGCAGCAATACAAGATTGCCCATTATTTAACATTCTCGCTGTAACTGCGGTGCTAACGGCTGCTTCTAAATCTGCACTTTCTAAAACAATAAATGGGTCACTACCCCCCAATTCTAAAACAGTTTTCTTGATTTGTTTCCCAGATGCAACAGCTAAGGATGCACCGGCTGGTTCACTACCTGTTAAAGTAGCAGCTTTAACGCGATCATCAGCCATTAAATCGGCAACTTGAGCCGCACCAATTAACAATGTTTGAAATACACCCTTGGGAAAGCCAGCACGGTTGATAATATCTTCAATTGCCAGGGCGCACTGTGGCACATTAGAAGCGTGTTTGAGTAGCCCCACATTGCCCGCCATTAGTGCAGGTGCAGCAAAGCGAAAAACTTGCCAAAATGGAAAATTCCAAGGCATGACGGCGAGAATTACCCCTAAAGGCTGATATTTTACAAAACTATGACTAGCATCGGTTTTGATAGTGACATCAGCTAGAAAATTAGGCGCATTTTCGGCGTAATAACGACAAACAAGGGCGCATTTTTCGACTTCAGTAATGGCAGCTTTTAATGGTTTACCCATTTCCAGCGTTATCAATTTTCCTAAATCTGCCTTTTCTTGGTCTAAAATGACCGCTGCTTGTTCTAACCAATGGGATCTTTCTGTAAAATTCGTCTGCCGATATTTTTCAAAAGCCTTTCCTGCCACATCTAATTTAGCAGTAATTTCGGCATTTTTTAGCGGCTCAAAGGTTTTGAGCGTTTCCCCAGTGGTGGGATTAATGGTGGCTATAGCCATTACCTGACCTCCCATTAAAAAATAGTTTGAGGTAGTTTACTAGCAGACAACTGTGTTCGTCAATCAAATTTTAAAAATGCCTAAAAAGCCTGTGTAATCAGCTTTTTTAAGGTTTAATTTTTAATTCGGCCTCGCGGTACTAGTGTTGTACATATTTATCACAGAAGCTAACACAAAAATTGGGATGTTTCCAATTGTATAAAAATAAAGAAATAAAAAAGAATTGAAGAAGGAGTCAGGAGTCAGTAGCCACCGAGTCAGAATAAATTATTGGTGGATATGAATCCCTTACTAATTAAAGACGATCAAATCTATGATTTGGTGGGGATCTTCAACCCAATTATACATCCGCAAGTCCCGTCCACGAAAATTTCCCCATAATGCGATTTAGCGGCAAATAAAAGCTAAAATTAGCAATTGGAGAGTTAACCGATGCCATGTTTGATATATTGCCTTTTCGTTTTGAGTTAGATAAAATAGCGATCGCCGGGGCTTGTTTATGGGCTTTAGCGTTATATCTGAGTTTTTCCCAAATTAGAGAATGGGTAACAACACAACTCAACCGCTGGTTCAATTTTGCAGAACGTTCCCTCTATACCAGTCAGTCAGAATTTGAAAAGACACGCAAAGCCAGGGAAGCGCAAAATTATTTTTATGCTTCACTATTTAGCATTTTCCCGTTTTTGCTATTTGGTGGTTTATCTAACTGGATTTTAGATATCAGTTTAGGTAATAGTTGGGGAATTAGCATTGGGATACTTGCTTGCATGGGTGCTGGTGTGTATGAACTAGGACGCAGACAGGGGGAAGAGTAAATTTATGTCCTCTGAAAAATTGTCGTAATCATCAGGCAAGAGGCAATTTTACTTGAATAACTCTTCCTTCACCAAAATTGCCAACTTCTTTGCAGCACCACCTTCACCCCTAGCACTGCGTAATTTATCCCGAATAGCTACTAATTTCTGGGGATTTTCTAACAAATCTAAAACCATTTCTCCCACTTCTGAAGCTTGCAATTTGCCTACTAATTCCGGGACAATTTCCGCTTGCGCCCAAATATTTGGCCAAGCTAATAAACCCTTATTTTTTAACATCCACCAATTAATTAATTTAGCAAAACTCGAACCTACCCCTGGTAAATTTGCGAAGATTCCTGGTAAACCATCCCAAGAACGCATTGCATCTAATTGTTGAGTTGGTAATAGTACAATCATCGGTACAGCTAACGCCCCTAATTCTGCGGTATTTGCACCAACTGTAGTTAAACAAATAGAACATTGAGATAGTAAATGATAAGCGGGATTTTCTTGTTTTAGTTCTACATTTAGCCCGGTAGAAGTTACCAAATTATTATCTATTAAATCAGCCCCTTGAAAGTTAAAAGCTTTGGTAAATCGGTTATTTTTAGGATTAGCAAAATTGCTTAAACTTGGTAAATCCAAAGTTGGTGCAACAGGAATAAAAAACTTTGTTTGGGGTAATTTACTGTGAATATATTCAGCAATAGCTAACATTAATGGTACACCTTGGGTTAATTTTGCTGATTTTGAACCTGGTAAAATTCCAATAATATTAATTTGCGATTTAGGATTTACAATTGGGGATGTTATCTCATTTTCTGCGGCTGCTTCTAACATCAAATCACCAACAACAGTGAATTTATCAGCATATTTAGAAGAGACATTTTTAGCAACTTCAGCTTTCATAATGGCAAATTTATCTATAAAATTATGCCAACGCGCTTCCCATTCCGCGTAAACTACTGTTTTATATCCTAATTTTTTTCCAATAATCACCGGAAAAACTTGATCACCACCCAGAAATATGACTATACCTTTACTTCTCCATTCCCAATTTTCGGCAGTTTTTCCCCAGAGTAAAAATTGCCAAAAATGCTCAGATGCTTGGACTCTATCTACCTCTGGATAGGATTTAGCTATAGCAGTTTCTTTACCAGTAGCATGAGGACAAGGTGATAAGATTACAGAAATTCTCACCTGTAAACGGTCATTTCCTAATTGTTCTCTCAATGCTTTAACAACAGGACGCACCCAAGTTGTTACTTCCCCAGGTCCATTAGAAAGAATGAGAATATCTATGGGAGTCATTTAATTATTACCTCATTGATTAGTTAAGTAGGAAGGCACAAAAAACCGCAATATGTCACAAAAAGTAAAATTGCTCAAAACCTTAAATTTAGATTCTGTACTTCATTGATATGCAATCTGCTGTATCAGGCAATTTATAATTTTTTAGTCTGTACTGTCAGCTAGAAAGTAAATTTGAATGCTATTTTATATACATGATTATGAAAGGTAAAGTAAATAGTAGATACATTCTACTGCGGAATCCTCTTGAGGAAAACGACAGGATTTTTAATTCACAGTTAATTTAAGGAATTCACAACGATGTCTATTGAACAACTCCAACCAGCAACACCACAACAAGCTGCCGTGTATTTACCCTATATTCAGGGTGCTAAACGGAATTTCTTACCCTATGCTATCAGTCTTTATCAAAAAGGTGTATTGGAAGGACACCGCAAAATTGAAGCTAGTGACAATGTTCCCTTCGTTGCTACTTGGAATGTTTCTACCTTACCTTCAGACTTAACCCGTTGCCGAATCCAGTTTGATAATAACTCTGAACTAAGTTATGAAGTAATGATCGCTAGTTTTGAATTTATTAGTTTTTTAATTGAACTCATGGAAAACTATAAACGATATCGTCTTACCGATTTTTCTCAGGCTTTTTACCGCAAACTCTTGCGTATAGACGATTGAAGCAGAAGAAGTGGGGGAGTAAGAAAAGCTAAAACTCTTCTCCCCAGCCTCTTATTCATCATCAACATAGGATTCATATATCTCAGGTATTTCACTGGAAGTAACAGAATCCGATAGCTGAAAAGTATCATCTGTCATGCTGATGATTTCTCCAGAAAAGAATTTGGCTAAACTTTCCGCAGCCTTAACTACGCCATCATGATCCCAATTTGATGGAGGTGATTGTACTGGTGGCGCAGAAATAGTTTGTAATGCCACTGTATTAGCCACTACAGGCTCAATTTGGACTGGCGCGGGGGGCGGTATGGGTGTTGGCTGTGGCGCGGTAGGGGGCGGCTGTGGACTAGGTGACGGTGCTGGGATGTGCTGATTGGATGTAGGTTGGGGTGGTGGTTGAACAGGAGGAGAATTTGGTGGTGGTGGATTTCTTCTAGTTGATGTGGCGTTGGCAATGGTAGCTTTTTCTAAAGTAATTTGAATTTCCTGCTGGAAGGTTTGTCTAAAGGCCGTAGTGATGATAGGTAAATAAGACTTGGCTTTGTCATACCAAACTGCTTTTACACCTATATGAGCAATTACACCATTAAAGTCCGTCAAGTCGCACATTTGACCAAAAAATGCTTGTGCGGGTAGCTGCTGAATATGTCCACGGACTTGTTGCCAAAGTTGAGTTAAATCGTATTGTGAACCTTCAGATACAGGCTGTATTTGTGCTGATGCTGATATAGGTTCTGGGGCTGGTGGTGGTGCAGAATTAACAGATGAATAGTGATTTGTGGGCGGATATGCTGGTGGTGGTGCAGCAGCGGGAGGGTAAGCAGGAGTTACAGCCGTTGGATTAACTCGCTGGGGAATATTTGCCGTTTGGATCTGAATATTGGCGCTGGGTAATAATCCAAGTAATGTTACTTCTAACCATAAACGGGGTTGAGTGGTATTTTTTAGTTGTAATTCTGCTGTTCTCAGGTGTTGTTGTCCTAGTAAGATGGTACTGAGATCAAATTTTTGAGCAAAATCAACTAATGATGTCCAGGTTGACTGAGTACAAGCCACTAAATCTTGACGATTGGGGGCGGTTTTAGCTATGAGGAAATCCCGATAAAAAGCGGCAAGATTTTGGAGAATGATCAGGGGTTCTCGTCCCCGATCTAGGATTTTCCGCGTAGAGTCGAGAACTATTTCCGCATGATCTTGAGCGATCGCTTCTAATAGCCCAAATAAGTCTTTTTCGCTGACTGAACCCACCAAATCCCAAACTTTATCCGGTGTCACTTCCCCAGCAATTAAAGCTAATTGATCAAGTAAACTTTCTGCATCTCTTAATCCCCCTTGGGCAATTTGTCCGACGAGGGTGAGGGAATCATGAGAAATATTAATACTTTCCTGGGCGGCAATATGCGTTAAATGCTTGACCATTGCCTCTAACTGAATCCGTCTAAAATCAAACCTTTGACAACGAGAAATAATTGTTGGTAATACTCTTTGTGCGTCTGTGGTGGCGAGGACAAAAACAACGTGCTTAGGTGGTTCTTCTAGGGTTTTAAGTAACGCGTTGAACGCTGCGGTACTTAACATATGACATTCATCAATCACATAAACTTTATAACGACACTGCATCGGGGCAAACTGCGCCCTTTCAATCAGTTCACGAATATTATCAACACCCGTATTACTGGCAGCGTCAATTTCAATGACATCTGTAGAATAGCCTTTAGTAATGCCCTGACAGATTTCACAAATGCCGCAGGGTTGAGGGGTTGGCTGGTTGCCTTGGAGACAATTGAGAGATTTAGCCAGAATTCTAGCACTAGAAGTTTTTCCTGTACCTCTGGGGCCAGTGAACAAATAGGCAGGGGCGATTTTCGCTGAAAGAATGGCATTAGTCAGGGTGGTAGCGATCGCCTCTTGACCCACCAGTTCAGCAAAACTTTTTGGCCGATACTTATGGTGCAGGGGTTCGTAAGACATGGAGACAGGTTTAAATCCGTATATCCCAGGTGAATTTAGGGTTTCACCATTCTAACAACTCATGGCAATTTTCCTCCTCAAGTTAGCGATGGGGATGCAGTAACCCCATCTTTAACGCAGTAAGATGAGGTAGTTCATTATATACTTCAACTATGCTACCTAAGTATTCTTTCATAGTCCCGATCTATAACGAAGAAGAAACCATTTATGAAATGTATCGTCGCATTTCCCAGGTAATGAATCAGATGGATGGACCAGTGGAATTATGTTTGATTAATGATGGTAGTCGAGACAGATCCTTATATATCATGCGCGAATTACACCAAAAAGATCCCCGTGTAGTTTACTTGAGTCTAGCCAGGAATTTTGGTCATCAAATTGCCGTCACCGCAGGTTTAAATTTTGTCCGTGGCCAGGTAGTTGTGATTTTAGATGCCGATTTACAAGATCCACCAGAATTAATTCCCGAAATGGTGAACCTATGGCAACAAGGATATCAAATTATCTATGCTCAACGCACAAAACGCCGTCAGGAAGGTTGGTTCAAACGCTTTACAGCTTATGCTTTTTATCGTCTCTTAAAAAATCTCGCAGATGTAGATATTCCTACCGATACCGGAGATTTTTGCCTATTAGATCGTCAAGTTGTTGATGTCCTCAATTCTATGCCAGAAAGAAACCGCTACATTCGCGGATTACGCTCATGGGTAGGTTTTAATCAAACAGCTATCCGGTTTGAACGAGATCCCCGTTTTGCGGGTGATGTTAAATATACCTTTCACAAATCCTTTGCATTGGCAATTAACGGACTGGTTTCCTTTTCTAAAGTCCCCTTGCGGCTTTCAACTTATGTAGGATTGTTAGCGGCGATAGTTGCTCTATTTATGTGTTTATTGGTGTTGTATTGGCGGATTTTTCTCCCCCATTCACCTTTAACCGGAATCACTATTATTCTAATTGCTTTCTTTTTCTTAGGTGCAGTGCAACTAATTAGTATTGGGATTTTGGGTGAATATATTGGACGTATTTATGAAGAAGTCAAGCAAAGACCACTTTATACTTTATCGGAAGTCACAGGTTTTGAGCAACAGAAATCAGGAGTCAGGAGTCGGGAGTCAGAAGTAAATTAAATTAGGGGTAATTCATGAATTACCCCTAGGCAATAATCAGGTATTCAGGCAAATCTTGCATAAGTCCTATACATAAACAAAGTTCATCTGCATGGAATTTTTCAAGATTATGAAAAACCTAGATGTGTAGGGGTTGAGCAGTGCTAAACCCCTACCTAGAGAATCAAATAACTAAGCTGTTTTGAATATAATAGATGTGAAGGAATAAAAAGATTAATTCATAATAAAAAAACTTAATTTTTAACCTGTGTACTCACAGCAGCATAATTAGTTTTATAACTAGATAATTTCTCCTTAGCTTTTTTAGAAAAAAATGTACCATCTGGAATACTTTCTAATAACTTAATTGCTTGTTTCCATTTCAGTTGTGCTTGTTTCCAAATTTTTGGAGGATGAGGAGGATTTTGGACTAAAATAGCAGCTTCTAGTGCTAATTTTTGGGAAAGTTCAAAATTCTCTTTTGCTTTCTTCTCATTTAATATTCTTGTAGAGATGGCTTGACTATTCACACGATAACTGGATATTTGTTTTTTAGCGTTTTCAGAAATAGATGTACCTTCAGGAATTTTCTCTAATAAAGATATTGCTTCTTGCCATTTAATGTACGATTTTTCCCATACTTCTTGGGGATGAGGAGAATTCTGAACTATTACAGATGCTTCCATTCCAAGTTTTTGTGCAGATTCAAAATCATTTTTAGCCTTTTCTTCCTGATTAGTATTTAAGGTAATTTCCTGTATTTGTGGTAATTTATCTTTACCTATGTAAATACCAAGAAATAGAAATATTATAGTGACAGTACCAATAATTAGTGAATGTTTAAAAATAAGTATTTTCTGAGAGTTATTTGTAACTGATGTTTGCAATATTTGATGGTGTTGAGATTGCTGTTTATTATCTTTATGTTTTTTGTCCTGATTATTTTTTAAGCGATGTAAGGCTTCTTCTGCTTGACTTTTCAGATGATTAGCATTTAAAATTAAATCTCCAATTTCTTGTTTAAAATATTCACAATTATTTCTAATTTCTGACAGAGATAAAAATTCACCAGCACTCGACATAATTAATCCATGCTCATCATCTAACCATTCTAAGGAAAATCCACAATTACCATAATAATTAGATAAGCCTATGATAATTTCATAAATATCATCGCTATTTTGTAATTTATCATAAGCATCATTTAGTCTTTTTTGTAATTTCACTAAATCATCTTGACTATGACTTATTTGATTGAGTTGCTGTCTTAATAAATCAGCATTGTTAAGTGATAAATTTATTTTAATTAAATCAACATTTTTGTGAATTTCATTATTGATATTTTCCCATCTCAGATAATTATTAATTTGAGTTAAAATTCCTGAATCATTTAAAATGTATTCACCTATTTCTTGAATCTGATTTAGCCAATTAATCCATCCATAGATTCTTTCCTGTAGGTCACTTAAAGTTACTTCATTTTCATTATTCCCGAATTTTTCTGCAAGTAACCCTGCACTACCACTAATAACAACATCTACGAGAAATCCACCAGGAATAAACAAGCTTGCTAATGTTCCTAAAAATGGCAATGCTCCCATTGCAGCATTTTTCATTTTTTCAAATCCTAATTCTGAGTCAATTTCTTCTTCAATTTCGTTTAAGATTAATAAAATATGATTCAGTTTTGATAATTCATTTTGAATTTCATTTCGGTTGCCAAGATTAAGATTAAGTTCATCAAGAATATTTGGCAAATTACTAAGTAGACTTTCCAAGTCAGCCATATATCATCATTTGGTTGCGGTTTAAATTAAATTGACTACATATTACAGTTGATTGTTACCAACCTAATTAGTTATTTATAATAACTCAACGGCGTACTAAAGTGACAAGTCAAATTAATACAATGTAATATTTGTATCTGGTTATTAATCTACTCCCTTCCCAGTGAAAGATCACCTATCTTCTTTTCTTCTTCCTTCGTGTTCTATCCCTTCGGGACGCTACGCGAACGTGTCTACCCTGCGGGAACTGCTTCGCAGAACGTGGTTTATTTAATCGGTATTCTTCTTAGGTGATAAAATTCCAGTTCTCATCCTGTTCATCCTTTAATCCTGGATATCCTGATTCTGACAATTTCTCTAACTAGCAACTTACGTTAGATATTTTTGACACAATTGCCGAAAGTCTTCACCCCGCATTTCAAAGTTAGGATATTGGTCAAAACTAGCGCAAGCTGGAGATAATAATACCACTGAAGCTTGATGTTTTTTCGCTAATTCCGCAGACATAGGTAAAGCATTTTCCATTGTTTCGACTATGTGATAATTACTATATCCCACCTCTTGCAGACGTTTAGAAAATGCGGGTGCTGCATTACCTATAAGTAAGACGGCGGCGGCTTTAGCTTGAATTTGCGCTAACCAGGCGGTATCATCTCCGGCTTTGGCTTCTCCACCAGCGATTAAAATGGCGGGACTTTGCACAGATGCCAAACCTACTTCGGCTGCGTCGTAATTGGTGGCTTTGCTATCGTTAATAAAGTCAATTCCTTGCCAATTGCAGATATGCTCTAAGCGGTGGGGAACGCCAGGGAATTCACGTACAGCTTGGGAAATGGC
Organism: uncultured cyanobacterium; assembly: GCA_903848645.1. GTDB lineage: Bacteria > Cyanobacteriota > Cyanobacteriia > Cyanobacteriales > Nostocaceae > Dolichospermum. The sequence continues at coordinate 11,861 of CAINGU010000114.1, forward strand.
GGTAATATTTATACCAGCTAATCTAGCTGCGGCCACAGACATGAGTAAGTTTTGCTGGTTATGTTCCCCTACCATTCGCAATGCAGATACCTCAACAATGGGTTGGGGTGTGGCGGTAATTTTTTCCATTACCCAGCCATTTTCGATATAAAAGCCTTTTTCACCAATTAGGAATTCTTCACCTTTAACGCTTGTCCAATAGGCATTTGGCCAATGATTTAATCCCAATTTGCTCAAATAAACATCATCACCATTAAATATTTGAATTTGAGAATTATGTAATAATTTGGCTTTGATATTATAGTAATTTTCTAATGTTTTATGCCGGGCTAAATGATCTGGTGTGAAGGTTGTCCAAATCCCAATTCGAGGCGCTAAAGTTACAGAAGATTCAATTTGATAACTACTAAGTTCACCAATTATCCAATCAGGGCGATTTTGGATTTTAGATTTTGGATTTTGGATTGCTACCTCACAAGCCGCATGACCAATATTACCACAGGCGGGAGCGTTCAATCCTGCTGTTTGGAAAATAGCCGCAGTTAAAGCGGTGGTGGTGGTTTTACCATTTGTACCAGTGATTGCTACCCAAGGAATATCTTGCAAATGTCGCCAAGCCAGTTCCATTTCGCCAATAGTTTCTATGCCCAATTCTCGCGCTTTGGCTAAAATAGGAATATCCCAAGGAACTCCGGGACTGACAACTATTAACTTGGATATATCAGAATTAGTGAATTCTGGTGTGTTTCCTAATTTGACGGTAATGTGTTCGCTGGCGAGTTTTTGTTGTTGTTCGAGGAGGGTTGGGGAGGTGCTACTATCGCAAAGTTCAACCTCCCAGCCTTCCTGTTTCAACAATCTTGCCGCAGCAACACCGGATTTTCCGAATCCAATAATTAACGCTTCTGGCATAGACTATGTAGCATCCCTGGTTAAGCTCCCCTATAGTAGCGTTAATTGGTGGAAATTACACCACTTTTTGTTGCTTTAGGCTACAAATTTTTGACTATCGCGCCAAAGTCAGCCAGTACACGGGCGTTATTTCGCAATAATCCCAGCAAATTTAGGCGATTTTGCTTAATATCGGGATTTGCGTCCATGACTAAAACGCTGTCTTCACCATCAAAAAATGTACCCACGGTAGGAGCGATTTTTGCTAGTGCGGTTACTAACAGTTGATAATCCCGGTTTTGCTGTGCTGCTTGGGTTTGGGGGACTAACTCAAGTAAAGCGTTATAAAATGCAGATTCGGATTTTTTCTGGAAGATGTTGTTGTCAATTAGAGATTTTGGTTCTAGTTGTTTAAAGTCTAGATTTCCCTGTGCTGCTAACCGGGTGGAACGGTTGACGGTTTCGTAAATTTTATCTAATGTACCATCTTTGCGGATTTGTTGTAAATAGAGAGCGCGATCGCGGACATCTAATAAATCCGTTAATGCACGTTCTGTGTATTCAGGATCATTTTCTCCCAAAACTGCATTTACTAAATCGTAATCTATCTGTTTTTCGTCTTGTAATAAGGTGCGAATCCGTTGCAGGAAAAATTCTTGCAATGTTTTAATTAAGGATTTGGCATCTTTATTAAAAGCTGTGGCAAAATCTGTGGCGATTTGCTCTAATAAGGTTGATAAATTAATTTGCAAATTCGCCAACCAGGTAATATTAACAATCGCATTTGCCGCGCGACGCAATGCAAAAGGATCTGATGAACCTGTGGGAATTAAACCTAAACCGAAAATACTAACTAAAGTATCTAATCTATCAGCTAAACCGACAACTTGACCTGTGAGAGTTTGGGGGAAAATATCATCAGCATTTCTGGGTAAATAATGCTCGAAAATTGCTGTGGATACTTCTGGATTTTCGCCATTAGCTAAGGCGTATTTTTGCCCCATAATTCCCTGTAATTCTGGGAATTCATAGACCATTTGCGTGACTAAATCGGCTTTACAAAGTAATGCTGCTCTTTGTATATTATGGGTTTGGGCGGGATTTAATTGTAATTGGGTAGTAATTTTTTCGGCATTTTTAACTATTCTTTCAACTTTGGCACGAACTGAACCCAAATCTTCTTGGAATGTGACTTTTTCTAATTGGGGTAAATAGCTTTCTAAGGGTTTGGCTAAATCAGCTTCATAGAAAAATCTGCCGTCAGCTAACCGCGCTCGAATTACTCTGGCATTCCCGACAGCGATAATATCTGATTTGGCAGGATCTCCGTTACTAATGGTAATAAAATTGGGTAATAATTCCTGGCAATCAGCATTTTTGAATACGGGAAAATAACGCTGATGACTTACCATGACTTCGGTAATTACTTCTTTTGGTAAGTTGAGAAATTCTTCTTCAAATTGTCCGATAACTGCTGTGGGATATTCAACTAAATTGACAACTTCTGCTAGTAAGTCGGGGTAAATTGGGGTATATCCGCCTAATTTTTGGGCTGCTGCGGTGACTTGTGCGGTAATTATTTCGGCTCGGTTTTCTGGGGGGACATTCACATAACCGGAAGCCAATGTTTTCACATATTCGGTAGCGTGGGAAATGCTGACGGGTTCGGGGTGTAAGACTCTATGGCTGCGAGAAATGCGGTTACTTTTAACAATTTTTGCGCCATTCTCTAATTGTAATGGTAAAATTTCCCCATCTAACAATGTGACTAAAGTGCGAATTGGCCGGGAAAATCTCCCGTCACCATGTCCCCACCGCATTAACCGCTTGCCTTCTAAATTCCATACCCATTGGGGGACAAGTTCGGTTAAAATATCGGCTATGGGACGACCGGGAATTTGTTTGTTAACAAAGACGAAATCCCCTTTTTCTGTGGGACGAATTTCTAAAGTGGAAATATCTACACCTTGCTTAGTCGCAAAACCAATGGCGGCTTTAGTGGGTTGTCCATCTTTAAAAGCTGCTTGTGCGGGTGGACCTTTAATTTCTTCTTCCCTGTCTGCTTGCTGGGAAGGTAAACCAGTAATGAGAACTGCTAACCGTCGCGGTGTTCCATAGACTTCAACAACCGCTTCGGGGAGATTGTGGGTTTTGAGACTTTCGGGAATGCGCGATCGCCATTGTACAATAGCATCACTCAAAAAACTGGCGGGTAATTCTTCTGTACCGACCTCTAATAAAAATGCTGGCATAAGATACTGTTTTTAACTGGGCGTGGCTTAATATTAGTCAATTCCAGTATTGTACGCCAGTTCTGACTCTTGGGGAAACTTTAAAACCGTAGTGGGTTACTTATCCAGAAAAGTAAAACCATAGGTGAAATTGATTTGGTTCGCTTGAGTATGAAAGAAGATATAAATGTATAATTTTTAGGTTATAAATTAATTCTTAGAAGGTTGTAAAACAAATTGACTACCATCGGAAGTTATCAGGTAAAAGTGTTAATTGAATCTAGCATAGAGGAAATTGCTGTTATTTCTCCAGCAACTATTGATGATCTTCCTACAAATTGGTCTTGTGACTGGTTAAATATCTGGAATGGAACTGCTTTTTACTGCGAAAATATAGTTAAGATTGTTTATAATAATCAAGTGTGGGGATTAGTCAAATACGGTCTATATCCATATTTTTATCCTGAACTTGCACCTCCCATATATCTGGAAATAAATAATATAGAAGTACATCCTACCAGTCAAGGAGATGTAACTGTCAGGTTTATTGAACCTATTGGTAAATGGTTAATTTGGTATGCTATTAAGGTTGCTTTCGAGTTTTGTAAACCAAAGACAGAATCACCGCTAGTTATACTAGATGCTTTAGATAAAGCTGTGCCATACTATAGAGATAAGATACAAATGGAGTATCTTGGTTTATCACGTAGCACTCCTGGAGAAGATTTATATGGCTTCAGATTTTCACGAACCGCAGCAGCAGAATTTTGTCAGCGACATGAAACAAGATGGGGAAAGCCTAAGCTATATGAGTAGCGATGAAATAATGGCAGGATCAAAAGAGATAATGACTCATGCTCAAAGACAAGCTTTTCTGAAAACATCTTATGCTGGAAGGTTATTTGGTGTTGCACATTTGCTTCCCGAAGTTGAAGAAGTAAAAGAAGAAGTATCGGAAGATTTTCCACACTTAAAACAAGTGCGCGCATCAAAATTATATACTGACAACTGGACAGGAAACAGGAATGAAGAAAACTTTATTGAAAATCCAAATTGGCAACAAATAGAAACAGCTATTCGTGATTTAGATGGTAATACTAAAACTTTAGTTAGGTTAAAAATTGATGATGAAAGTTATATGATGATTGGTGGTGGTAATTCTGGTAAATATATTGTTACTGCAACTTTAGATAATGAGGTTTTTCATTCTCTTTTACGTCAGGTTTATGAAATATCTAAATCAGATGTTTATCATAAAAACATGAGTTCATCTCGTAAAAAAGAGATTTTATTATCTAGTTTTTATGAAGCATTAATAAATGCAAGGAACAATAATGTAAATTCTCCTCATGAGCAAAAATTAATTGTTGGTGGACAAGCAGGAAATTATGCTGATAAAATTTGTGTTAATTTACCTCAATGTTTAATAGCTGCAATTACTTTTGCTGAATCTGGTGAACTTGAATCTTTGTTTCGTTGGGAAGAAGATCAATCTTTAGTTACTGTATAATGAAACTATGAATCCTTACGAATTACCAGCAGGAATTGAAATACAAGGTTGGTTTTTTTGCTTAACCTAACACTATTTTTTAAACTGTATCTACTAATTCAAAACGGATTTTCTTACCAACAACTCTAGCAGCTTTATCAATCGTCTCTAAAGTAATGGAAGAATTATCGGGATCTAAAAGTCTATCAACAGATGATCTACTTGTTTTCATTTTCTCAGCCATTGCTGTTTTAGTAAGATTTTTCTCAGCCATTGCTTGTTTAATCTGCCAAGCAATCACTCTTTTAATAGCTATTAAATTGATTTCATCTAACATTCCATCGTCTTCTAAAAAATCATCAAATGAAGAACCAATATACGCATTCTGTATCATAGTTTATGCCTCCAATGTGTGTTTACGTTTCAAGGCTAATTCCAATTGCTTTTTTGGAGTTTTCTGACTTTTCTTAATGAAGCCATGCAGCAATATCATTTTACCTTCATAAAAACAAAATAATACACGAGCAATTTGATTTTGTGGTAAATTTGTTCTCACTTCAAATAATCCGTCACCCATTGGCCGACAGGTTGGCATTCCAATTGGCCAACCAAATTCAACTGTTTTGATATCAGCACCAATCAAAAATCTTTCCTCTTTAAGTAAACTTTTTAACCAATCACGGACTGGTTCAGTACCATTTTCGTTTCTATAAAATTCAGCCGCAACTCTTTTATCTGTCATACATCCAACCTAGTTAAATGTACAAGTTAGCATTAGGTATTCTGTATACCTTTACTCAACAAATACATACATTAGATTTGATGCTATACCATATTGTACCTTTTTTGGTACATAAAGTCAATAACTATCAATAAATCCCCGCAACATTAAATATCCAATAATCCATACCGTTTTTGCAAAGCCAATAACTTCATCCTCGCTTCCCCAGCATTATCAGCTAAATCAGCAAATTCCACAAACCTTCGTAATTCCTTCTTTAATAAATTCCGTTCCACTTCAATAGTTTCTCTATCCAAATCTGGTGGTAACACAATCATATCAAAAATTGTTGCCCTTTCCTTCCCAGGGTGAGGACGCAAAACCCGTCCCCGACGTTGGATAAATTGCCGAGGATTTCCTGAACTTGATAAAATTACTGCGGTTTGAATTGCGGGAATATCCACACCTTCATCTAAACACCGAATTGCGACTAAACCCTGTAATTCTCCACTTTCAAATTGACGGCGTAAAATTTCCCTTTCTTCTAAAGAAGTATTTGCTGTATAGGTACTGACTTTATAACCTAATTCTCCTCCCAAAAGTTGAGAAACAGCTTTGAGTTGACGCAGAGATGAACGTTGTCCGATTTCTTGAGAACCATCACTACAATAAAATAGTGTATGGGTAGTTTCTCGACGATTTTCCATTAATTCTTGTAAGGCTATTAATTTATTTTCCGCAGTTCCAACTAACCGCGCCCTTTGCATTAATAATGATTTGATATCTTCGTTGTCTTCAAAATCTCCTGCTTCCCCCATATCTCGATCTCGATAAAGCAGAGAACGCCCAATTTTTTTGGTTAATTTTAAATACGCTATACTCTCAGTTTCCGTTAATTCTACCAATACCGGATTATAAATGTAATGAACTAATGCCCCCTGAGCAATTGCATCCTGTAAACTAAATTCAGGTTGGAGAATATTCCCAAAATAATCTAATAAAGATTCTGTGCCATCATCATCAAAATATCTTTCTGGTGTGGCTGATAACGCTAGACGTAAACCCACTTTTCGGGGTAAACTTTCCTCTAACTTCGGTGCGCCTAAATTATGTGCCTCATCACCAATAATCAATGTTTTTGGCGGAAAATATTTAAGTTGGGTTTGAAAACCATCACCAATTAAAGTCGAGTTAGTGGTAATTATCGTCACGAAATCTTGAGAACCAGAAGACAGATTATAGATTTGTGTAGAAAGTTGACTTTGCCAACTGCGTAAATTATCAAATGCTAAAATCGGCTGTAAGTTAAATTTCTCACATTCCCTGCCCCACTGGGTAACAAGATGACGATAGGGACACACCACCAACAAGACTTGTAAACCAATTTGCTGGTACAATTCGCAAGCGATCGCTAATGCAGTAATAGTTTTACCACTACCAGTAGCCATTTTTAATGTCCCCCGACCATGATTAGCAAACCAGCTAGTCACAGATTGACGTTGATATCCCCGCAATTGCAGAGATAAAGGCATTTTCGGAAATCCCGGTAATGATTTATTAACTTGATAACTGCCTTTTTTCTCCCCCGCATAAGGTAACTTGAGTTTGAAAGTCGGCAATTTCGGTACTGCATTTCGCGTCAGGTACATAAATTTGGTGATTGGTAATTGGTGATTATCGGTAGGGGTTTAGCACTGCTAAACCCCTACAATCTACAACTGAACATTTTTTAGTTATAATTACGCCAAATGCCCACTAAAGAACCTTGCACTTCTACTTGCATTGCCGATACTTCTATGGGATGATAATTCCGATTTGCCGGTTTGAGAGTGACAAGATCATCATGGCGATAAAAACGTTTTAAGGTTGTTCCGTGTCCTTCCACCCTCGCAGCCACAATAGTTCCGTTTTTTAACTGATTGGGTTCAGCTACAGGACGCAAAAATACCACATCACCATCTGCAATCAAATCTTCAATCATACTATCCCCAGCAACCCGTAAAGCATAGCTTTGGGGAGGTAATGACAAATTAGCCAAATCCAAATGTTCCACCGCATCTGTGAACGGTTCTATTAAACCACCTGCCGCAATAGTTCCTAAAATTGGCACACCAAGTTTTGCAGGATGAAGGATGCGAAGAGTTCGCGCTCTACCCTCATTCCAGCCAATGTAGCCCTTATTGCGTAAATGTTCCAAACGACTTTGAATGGGTGCGGGAGATTTCAAATTCATCCCTTGCATCATTTGGCGAATTGAGGGAGAATGTTGATTCAACCTGATATATTCTACCAACCATTCATATAGTTCTTTTTGAGGATCTGTGAGACGTTCCATAATTTTTTCGGGAAGTAAATAATAAATGCCCATAGAACATTGGTACTACAAAAATCTTCCCTTAACAAGTGTCAATTAAATATTTATCAAATTTTGATGGTAATGGGAAATGGGGAATAGATCAGAATTTTACCAATCATCAATCACCAATTACCTATTACCAAGATTTTTATTTTGCTCCAAGAATACTGGCAAGTAAAGCTTTTTGAGCGTGGAGGCGATTTTCTGCCTGATCCCAAACCCGTGATTGTGAACCTTCAATTACTTCTTCAGTAATTTCTTCACCACGATGTGCCGGTAAACAGTGTAAAACAATTGCCTCTGGATCGGCAAGACTTAATAATTGTTCAGAAATTTGATAAGGTTGAAACACAGGGAAACGGTTATTTGCCTCTGTTTCTTGTCCCATACTTGCCCAAACATCAGTGTAAAGTACAGATGCACCTTTAGCTGCTGCTTCGGGATCATGGGTTAAGAGAACTTCAGTTTTTTTATTAGCTATTTCTCTAGATTTTTCCACAATTTCTGCATCTGGGGAATACCCTGACGGAAAAGCGATTCTGACATTCATTCCCACCAAAGCGCAACCCAACATTAGGGAATTAGCGACATTATTACCATCACCCACATAAGTTAAGGTTAAACCGGCTAAACTCCCAAACTTTTCTTGAATTGTGAGTAAATCAGCCAATATCTGACAGGGGTGTTCTAAATCTGTGAGGGCATTAATCACCGGAATTTTTGCATACTTGGCAAAAGTTTCCAACTCTTGTTGAGCAAAGGTCCGAATTGCTAACACATCCAAATAACGATCTAACACCCTGGCTGTATCCTGGATAGGTTCTCCTCGACTTACCTGAGTGACATTGGGGTGAAGATCAATTACCTGTCCTCCCAGTTGGTACATTGCGACTGTAAAACTGACTCTAGTGCGTGTTGAAGCTTTGGAGAACAACAAACCCAAAACTTTATTACAATGCAGCTTCAGTTTTTCCGACTTTAGTTGGGTAGCCAATTCCAGAAGTTCTTGCAGTTCTCCAGAACTCAGATCCGCTAGACTTAATAAATCTCTGCCTATCAATGCTGCCATGCTTGATTATCTATAAAGAACAAATGTTTCTGCATCTTTGTCTAGCCGTGTCACAAGGAATACAAAATTGAACTGTACCAAATATCTTTGCATCAATCTACAGCATAGGGGCTAGTTTTCCCGATTTTTGGCAACTTTGAAAAATATTTTGCTTACCCTCTAGACAAACTATATGCCTATGCTATAATATGAAATCGGTGAGGCAATAAAAAACGTTCTTACCAAAATCGCCAGCATAGCACAGTGGTAGTGCATCCGACTTGTAATCGGAAGGTCGTAGGTTCAAATCCAACTGCTGGCCTATTCTTACGGCTAATTTGACAATTTTTATTAATCCGTTTTCTCGGAAAACCCTTGCACTCCAAGGGTTTTGTCGTTTCTGCTTTGTTCTTTTGGCTGGCAATAATTCTCTGTCTATAAATTATAGGATGTTGCTTTTTGTGCTTTCTTATTGCATCTTGTAGGAATAATTTAGTGCAATTTTAGTGCAGTGAAATGGACGTTAGAAGATTTCAACCACCGACTGAAAGCTGGGAAAATAGGCGTAATTGTTTGCCAGCGAGGCGAACGTCTATCATTCCAAAATGGAGAGCGAAAAATTTTGGGGGAGATGGGGTAGATAATTGGATTGGGGATAATAAAGTTACTCATCCCAAAGCCCTTGAAACTTGGTAGATGCAAGTTCGGTATAACGCACAGTGTGCTGAATATTTTTATGCCCCAAATAACTCTCTAATCAAGTCCTAGATTTTCCATGAGTTTAGTTAAAGAAATATCATGTATTTTCGCTAACTCTGCCATATATTCTATGCGTTGTGCTTGTAGTCTATCTATTTGCTCACCTAGATATAATAATGCTTGATATTCTTCTTGTGTTAATGTTTCTACTTCTGGTTTATCTATCAATTTTTCATTATTATTTATAATAATATTTTGATGTGGCTGCAAAAATAATTTCGCCTCATTTTTGAGCAACCAGGCTGCTTTTTTGTGAGTATGCAAAATCACAAGTTGAGAGAGAAATTTTTCTAAATTTGGTTGGGTTAATTGTTCAACAGCTTTAAACAGTTGTTCTGAAGATAATTGCACTTCAACGTTTATATTTGGCATCTTTCTTAACTCAGCAGCTAGATTGCCAATATCTTATCAAGTTTTTGGTATCTTTACCAATAAAAAATCAGTGCGATGGGGTATGTTCCTTGTAACTATAGAAACATGGAATTGATGAAAATGCAAACACATCGCACTAAACAATCAAATATTAAGTAAAGTCTTTTTTTGTAAAGTAATATTACATTTGATATCCAGACTTTAGCCAAACCAATGAGAGGTTTGACAATTTGGTTCAACTATTTCACCCAAATAATTACTAATCCAATCTGATTTGTCTCTAATAATTGAGGAAATACCTTGATGAATTAACGTTTGTAGGTGTAGTTGTTGTTCCAAAGGATGACGAGATAACTTATTATGAAAAGAGTTAAATTTGTCATCATCATTGATTAATACAATATCAGTAATTTGGCTATTAAAGCCGGGAAGACGATGAATAACAAAGGAAATTAGCTCTTGACGTAAATCAGGAATTGCAAAAGCTTGTTGATAAGGTTGATATGGATATGTATCTAAGACACTATTAATTTCACCAATAACTGATTGTTCCGTGAGTCTAGCTACTGTTTTCATGATTTCGATCTCCTGTTCTGATTAAATCAATAAATTTGGACAACAAAAGTTTTTATGGTTATTGTTATGAACCGACAGCAAAGACTTGGCAACTAAATTTTGTCCTTGAGTTGTCAAGCTATAATATTACCCAGTTTTCTAGTGAAGATAATGGTTTGGTATCCACAATGGTAATTATTACAAATACCTGCTGATTTGTTAAAAACCTACACAAAACGCATTGTTAACTATTAGGGATCATTTTTTAGTGATAATAATTAATGTTAATTGTAGTTAAAATTACTGTAGAGTTAAAGTTACTATTTACTGGACATTATTGATAAAAAAGCTGGATTTTTCTGGAAAATAGCCAAAAATTCAGAAATATTTTGCCTATACCCTACAACTTAAATTTAGTTATGATTGAGTAAATTTTTGATTGACAAGATAGTAGAATAGGGTACAGATAAGCTGCACCGAAGAGAGGAAGGGAAATTGGAAGAACTTAGGGCGGTATTGGAACTAGCCACAGAAGAGGAACTACAGGACTTAACAGCAATTCTGTTTAGTCGCAAGTTTAACCCCTTAGATTATGTTCGCACACCCGAACCCATTACAGTGCAAAGCCAAGATCATCAAGCTTGGTTAGACACAATAGAAAATCGCTTTCGTTTTTTAGCCGCTGACGGGATAACAGTATTACGGAGACGTACTGATCAAGTAACTTACCGACAAGCCTTAATTCAAGTATGTAAATATTTGAAAATTCAATATTATCAAGATATAACAACAATTGATTTAGAAGCAGAAGTTTTTTTACATCTACTAGGGAAGGTTTGGAAACAGCTACCAAAAACAGAAAAGCAACAATTAACTATTAATGTGCAACGTCAATTAGTAGCATCAAAACTTAAACAACCATTACCATTATCATTACAACGTGATCCTTTGGGATTAATATTTAAAGGTGGTAGTGCCTTAGCCGTAACTTCTGTAATCCAACCTTTTGTTTTGCAACAAATCGCCCGTCAATTTGCTATCCATTTTGCTACCTATCAAGTAGCTAAAGAAGCCGCAATTACAGGTACAGGATTAGCAACCAAACAGTTTCAAAACTATGTAGCTTTACAAATGTCCCGTCGCGGTATGACCATGAGTGCAGCCCGTTATGGTGCGGTTCGCAGTGCGTTTGCTTTTGTCGGGCCAGTCATGTGGGCTTGGTTTTTTGCTGATTTGGGTTGGAAAGCGATCGCCACAAACTATGGGAGAATTATTCCTACAGTCTTCACCCTCGCGCAAATTCGTCTTACCCGTACAGAATGTTGGGAAATAGCTTAAATAAAACTTTTTATCATCCAAACCCCCGCTTACAAACCCCTTGGAATTGGCTACAATTTGGACTATTATCTTTCCCCCTGAGTCCATTTTTGGGCGGTATTTCGATAGTTGTGGCATCATTATTAACTTGGCGAAAACAACACCAGATCATTAGTAACCGCCCAATTCACAAGGGATTTGCTATTTTGAGTATCTTACTACTCATCACCACCGGATTTGCTGATCACAAATTAGAGGCTTTTTTGGGTTTATTCAACTTAGTCCCCTTCTTTTTCTTTTTTACAGGACTAACTCCTCTGATTCAAACACCCGCCCAATTACGACAAATATCTTGGATAATGGTATTTGGTTCTGTACCTGTTTTAATCATCGGTTTTGGGCAATTATTTCTCGGTTGGAATTTCCAATTTCAGGTTTTATGGATTGTCTTTGATTGGATAGTTGCACCGGAAAAATCATTATCAGGACGCATGGCTTCTAACTTCATGCACCCAAATACTTTAGCCGCATATTTAGTAACGATTTTTATTTTGGGTTTAGGGTTATGGCTAGAAAACTATCATCAACTCAAGCAAAAAAATCGCCTAATTATCTTTTTAACAATTACGGTATTTGCTAACTTTATCGCCATAATTCTCACCAATTCTCGGAATGGTTGGGGAATAACTATTTTTGCCTGTTTAGCTTATGCTTTATATCAAGGTTGGCGATTAATTGTTGCTGCTGTTGTCAGCATTACCAGTTGTTTTTTCTTAGCAGCTTTTGCCCCTTCACCCATTGCCCAATTTTTCCGCCACTTCGTTCCCTACGGCATTTGGGCGCGGTTAAATGATGATATGTTTCCTGATAGGCCAGTGGGATTAATGCGGAAAACCCAATGGGAATTTGCCTGGAATTTAACACAACAACATCCCTTAACTGGTTCAGGTTTACGCAGTTTTGGTGGACTGTATAAAACCCAAATGCAAATTGATGTCAATCATCCCCATAACCTATTTTTAATGCTGTCTGCGGAAACTGGTTTAATTACTACTTTGCTATTTTGTGGATTACTAACTTGGATATTAATTGCCGCTAGTCAACTTTTATTTAACAACAAGATCCCCGACTTCTTAAAGAAGTCGGGGATCTTTCCATCTTTAGAACCGGAAAATCGCCTAATCTTCTTTAGTTATCTGATCACTTTTATAGGCTGGATATTATTTAATACTGTTGATGTCACTACTTTTGATATTCGTTTGAATACTCTCTCTTGGGTTTTTGTAGCTGCATTATGTGGAGTTATGTATAAATATGAATCACGTCATATATAGAATATTAACTCCTGATTATTCCTGAATTTTGAATTACGCTGTAACTTCTATTTTCCCAATTAAATACTGTTTTCTTTTTCTGAAATCCACCGTGATTTTGAAACAAAACAAAAGCCGCTACAGCTAACAAAAAATATCCAAAATATGACAGCGGGAATTTTAGCAAATCATCGCGTTATTCCTCCTTTTGGTTTATGCGGTGGGGAAGCAGCTATGGTGGGTAAAAATTATGTGGAAAGAAATAATGGAACTGTGGAAAAATTAGAAAGTAAAGCTGTGGTAGAAATGAATCCTGGAGATATATTTGCCATTGAAACTCCTGGGGGAGGTGGTTATGGTGAAATAGAGAAAATTTAAGTTAGTTATTTATGTCGTATAATCTAGAAAAATAAATTTTTAAGTTGATCCAGGAAAATTACTTGTTACAGGCTTAGATATTGGTGTAGCAGTAGAATATGAAGGACGGCGATATAATGCTTCATAGTTATTAGGACGAAAAGGACGTTTAGCAATCAACTCTTTTATTTGATCAATTATACCATATTGCTTTATTTTTGAATATTTATTGCCTTGATTTTTTAATATTTCTAATTCAATAGTTTGTGTTGATTTATTTCCTTTAATGCGCCATCCAATAGACTGATTAAATTCCGAAAAATCAGCAACTTCAATAGGTAATTTGTCTGGAGTAGAATTCCACAAAGGGATAAATTTATCTATATAAAAAGCAACAATCAAAGACCGCAAAGACCATAAGCAACCACCTGGTCCTGAGTAACTATCAAGAAGACTCAAATTTGGAGTAAAATAACCTTGTGTGACTGTACCTTTTTGTAATGAATTCTGTTCTACAAAAAAACGCCAAGTTAAATCTAAAGCCCGGAAAGCAAAAGCAGGGGATATTTCTTTGGGTGCTAACATAGTTCCAGTTAATATCGGTGCAGGTGCAGCCATACGGTAACAGATACTTCTTCCCATAGCTGGAAATCCGTTTTTGCTGAAGAAATAACGATAAAAATTTAAGAATTCTGCATGGGTTTTTCTAATAAAAATAGGGTCAAACTGAGGATCTATTTGATCTAACCAGAAAAGAATATAATGAATAGCCCAAGCATTATAATAATCTACTCCTTTAGGTGGGTCGTTAAACCAACCATCACCTATATAGTATTTTTCTTTATAATTTTGATATAAATTGTTAATTAATTTATCATATTTTTGGTTACTTACACCTAAACCTTCCAGGGATTTATGAATAATTATGGGAAAAAGAAGCCAATTGTTATCATGCAATTTTTTATCCATTACTTGTTCTAGCCAATTGACAATTTTCTGACGTTCTTGAGATGAAAAGGTATTCCAAAGATGATCACGACTTATCCAAAGTCCAAGAGCAATATCTGCTGCTTCTACAATGCGTTGATCTAAGTTTTGTATTTTTCCCCAATATTCTGGATTTTGTAGATCAGTTCCTGCAACTATACCTTGATGTAAAAGTTGAATTAGATCAAATTTTACATTATTAATTTCCACATTTTTTCTATGTTCAGAAGACATCCAGACCGCAGCAAGGGGGAAAAAGCGAGCAAATCCTTCTAGTCCATCTACTTTTCTTCCATGAAGACTATTAGCACCTGGATAGTAAATAAGTGATCCATTAGGAGATCGGTATTTGATAAAGCCAAGGGTAAAATATTCAAATAATTTTTGGTAGCGTAAAAAAGAGGATTGATTATCAGTTATAAAAGCACTCTTGATTTTTTCATCTATTTCTTGATATCCGTGAAATGGTTGACTTGTTTGTTCCCATCCTTCTATGGCTTTATGGGAAAGATTTTCTAATTTTGCTCTGATCATCACCACACACAAAGCTGTAATAATCAAAATTATTATCCATTTCATAGACTTGCTTTTAAAAAAATTCATGTTGCCTCACGTGTATATTTTTATGGGTTTATTCCTATTTAGTTAATTTTTGTATAGCCGAAGAATGTACTCGTATTAAATAATGAGGGGAATTTATTCATTCTTGCTATAACCCTCTTCTGTCGCTTTCCGGTTTTTCCTACTAATAAAAAATCTCAAAAAGACGTAACATCAATCATTTGATGTGTCTGTAGCCACAATTTCGTCATCTGTTACCCTTGTGGAAATTATACTCCGAAATAACTGAGCGATCGCTTTCCACACAACTGTTCCAGAATTGAGAAATGGCAAGTGTTTTCGGAGACTGACAGAAGAGGGATAAGTTACACATCTGATGATGTTTCCAAATATTTTACATTAGTTGGTACGGATACAGATGCTTTTTTCTCAAAACTTAACGCAATCTCATCCATATCAATAATGATTATATCACCAGAAACAATACTGTAGCCAAAAAAAGAGGATGAAGAGAGGGCTGATGTAGTAGAGTTATAGTCTTCCAAAACAAAAACTCGAAACCAACACACAGCCCATGTTTGATATCTTAACACTCTTGCAATGCCTACTACCAGAAATA
>CAINGU010000115.1 GCA_903848645.1 uncultured cyanobacterium
AATCTGCATTCTATTTATAGTTAATAACAAATATTCTTTATATGTCAACCCTTACAGCACTTTTAGATATTTGTTGATACATTTTGTAATATTGTTTGGTGGGCGTAGCTAATAGTTTGGCATAACAAGTACCGAAGAGCCGATATTGTCAATGCAACAGTAGGTTTTGAACAGTTGGCAATTGAAACTTCTAAACCAAGCAAGAGTTTGCATCGAATGTTATCAGCAAAAGGTAATCCAACTATGGATAATTTGACTGCAATCTTTAATGTTTTGCGTAAAAATATGAATGTTAATATTAATGTTCAGACAACAGAGGTAAAAACTATTTATGTCACACTTTGAACAAATTGAAACTGCAATTCTCTCACTTCCATCTCATGAATTTGAGAAACTGAGACAATGGTTTTTAAACCATTTACTATCATTTTGTTGATTTCCACCAAAGCTACAAACGCCCAGGCTGATTATAGCCTGAGCGTTTGACCATGAGGTCGCAGATAAACTTCTGCAAGTAAAGAATAATTAAACAGGCACCATTTGCATGGATCTGCACGATTCTGCACATCTACGACAAGCAGCAGCACATTCCATCATCTTGCTATCATCGCTCATTTTTTCGCAGGTTATTGCACAGCGATCGCACATTTCTGCACACAACATACAAGTGCGATCGCTGAATTCAGAACCAGCCATCATCATATTTGTACACATCATACACATTTCTGCACAATCTCGCAGCATTGCCATCATGGTCATATCCATGTACTTACCACCTTTGGTCATACAGTAAGTCATGGTTTCCATGCACATTTTATGACATTCCATGCAAGCGTTCACGCACATTTGCATTTCCTTAGTCATAGATTTGGTCATCATCATCATCATAGTCAATACTCCTTGATTTTTTGATAAGTATCTTCAGTCCTGAGCCGGACTAATTACAACGCTAATTCAATTTTTTTTAAAATCAATAGGAGATGCAACCCTGAATTAAAATTGATAATTCCGATAGAATTACCGGAGTTTGTGTAGCATTGGTAGATAAATTAATGATATTTTTTTGATGAAGTTCTGATTAAATAAGGTTTACAAACTTTATTTTAAAATTTTTGATTCAGTAAAGTTATCAGCTTTTCAATTAGATATATCTATACATATTGATTTATTAGAAAATATTGATATTTATTATTTCTTAATATAAGGCGAGAAACAGCGTTAATTTTTTCTATAAAAGCAGAAGTTATTAACTTTTACTAATAGACTTCTGCCTTATTTCATCTATCTTATTACTGATTTTTAAGCTAGAGAATTTTCTAAATCAGCTTGCAAATCTAGGTAATGCTCAATTCCTACTGACAACCTGACCAAATTATCCTTAATACCCCGTTTAAGTCTTTGTATTTCTGGAAGTGAACCATGAGTCATTTTACTAGGATAGCAAAGAAGTGATTCAACTCCTCCTAAACTCTCAGCTAACACAAATAACTGCAACCGAGAGGCAAATTTTTCTACTTCCGAAAAACCACCTTTTAATTCTAAACTAATCATCCCCCCAAAGCCAGACATTTGTGATTTTGCTAGATGATATTGTTCATGACTAGGTAAACCTGGATAATAAATTCGCTCAACTTTGGGATGTTGTTCTAAAAATTTCGCCAAAAACAAAGCATTTTTCTCATGTTCGCGCATTCTTACCGCTAAGGTTTTAATTCCGCGCAATACTAACCAACTATCAAAAGGACTAGGAACAGCACCAATAGCATTTTGATAAAACTTAAGTTGCTGATATAGTTCCTCATTAGAAGTAATAACTGCACCACCAATAATATCGCTATGTCCACCCAGATATTTAGTTGTACTATGAACAACAATATCAGCACCTAAATTTAAAGGCTGTTGAAAATAGGGACTAGCGAAAGTATTATCAACTACTAAAATCAGATTGTGTTCATGGGCAACTTTTGCCAACGCAGCAATATCAATAATTTTCAGCAGAGGATTTGTCGGTGTTTCAATCCAAATTAACTTAGTATTAGGTTGAATTGCCGTTTCAAAATCATTGATATGATCAATATCAACATAAGTAGTAGTCACACCCCAATTTGTCACTACCTTTTCTAACAGCCGATAAGTCCCACCATACAAATCATCACCCGCAATAATGTGATCACCTGTTTTCAGCAAACTTAAAATAGTTGTAGTTGCGGCTAAACCAGAAGCAAAAGCTAAACCAAACTTACCATTTTCTAAAGCAGCTAAAGCATCTTCTAAAGCTTGACGGGTGGGATTGCCAGTGCGCGAATATTCATAACCTTTGTGTTGTCCAATTGCTTCTTGCTGATAGGTAGAAGTTAAATAAATTGGCACAATTACAGCCCCAGTTTGGGGATCTGGTTTTTGTCCTTCATGAATTGCTTTAGTTTCAAATTCCATTGTTTTCTCTTTTTTATTCCTGAGTTTGATTAATCCAATATTTAATTAAATCGGCTCTAGTTATTAAGCCAATTGGGATATCATGACTGGTAATGATAATTCCTGTTGTTCCCGACAATAAAACTCGGTAAGCTTCAGAAATATCAACTTCTTCATCTAGTAATGGTAATGGTGTACCCATAACTGCAAAAACTTCTTGATTAGAAAAATTAATTCCATCATGGAGGCATTTCATCAAAGATGCTTCATTCAGACTTCCTACAACTTGATTATTATCAATTACAGGTAATTGAGAAATATTGAGTCTTTGCAGTAAATTTGTAGCTGTGGTTAAAGTATCACGAGGAGTAACAGCAACAATTGAGGGTAAATCTGTTTTTTGTGAAAGAATTTCTCCAACTTTAATAGTTCTCGCTTTTGTCCCTTCCCAAAAACCATTTTCCTGCATCCAACCATCAGCATAAATTTTATTGATGTAATTTCTACCTGTGTCCGGTAATAGTGCCACAATGTATTTAGGTTCGGTTAATCTAGCGGCATATTTAAGGGCAGCAGCTACTGCTGTTCCACAAGAACCCCCTACTAATAAACCTTCTTCCCGTGCTAAACAACGCGCCATATTAAAGGATTCTTTATCACTCACCCGCACCATTTCATCAACTAATTGGCGATTAAAGGTTTTGGGAATAAAGTCTTCACCAATGCCTTCAACTTTGTAGGATTTAGGGCTATCTCCAGATAGAATAGAACCTTCAGGATCTGCACCAACAATAATAATATTGGGGTTTTGTTCTTTGAGATATTTAGCTACTCCAGAAATTGTCCCACCTGTTCCCATGCCGGCGACAAAAACATCAAGTTTCCCAGCACTATCTGCCCAAATTTCTGGTCCTGTTGTTAAATAATGTGCGAGGGGATTATGGGGGTTTTCAAATTGATTTGGTCTATATGCACCGGGAATTTCTTTAGCAAGTCTTTCAGCTACACCGTTATAACTTTCGGGAGAATCAGGAGGTACTGATGTTGGTGTGACTACGACTTCTGCACCGTAAGCTTTGAGTAAATTGATTTTATCCTGACTCATTTTATCGGGCATCACAAAGATGCAACGATATTTTTTCACGGCCGCGATAAGTGCAAGTCCAACTCCTGTATTTCCAGCGGTGGCTTCGATAATAGTTCCACCTGGTTGTAAAAGTCCTGCTTTTTCTGCGGCTTCTACCATAGTGAGAGCTATTCTATCTTTTGTACTCCCACCAGGGTTGAGATATTCGACTTTGGCGTAAATCGTGGAGGCGATGTTTTTTGTGATGGAATTGAGTTTAACTAATGGGGTTGTACCGATCGCTTGTAAGATGTGATCATAAGTTGCCATATTGCCTCTTTATGACTGGAGGAGGTTGGTTTTTATGGGTTTTTCATGGTTGGATGTTGTAGAGAAAATCGCAAACAGCACTGAAACAAAGGCAGATAAAAATGGGCGATACCAATAAAGTACACTAAATTCATAGTGTTAATGTAGTATACTCAATTTTGAGTTGAGGAATACAAGGTTAAGACTAAGAATTGATGAGAATATTCGTTATAAAATTTAATATTTTATCGAGTTGGCAAAGTTCTTTCCACTGATTAGACATCTGGTAAAAATTAAATATACGTTTCATAGAACCCTTGTAGAGACGTTCCATGGAACGTCTCTACATTGTTTTCTGATCTTTTATGCTCACTATATTTACACTCAGTAGTCAAATAGTATATTTTACCCATGCGTTGTGTTGAAATTGAGCGCCGCGCCCACTCTGCACACTCTAGAGTCATCAAATACTTAGAAATACTAACTATTAGTAGTCAATAAAATTAGTTAATCATATTTTTATTAAAAGGTACTTGCTTTTTCATGAGAGTTATGAGATTCTACTATTAATCTACGATAACTCAGTCGAGATACAGTAGTTTGTTGACAACCCACCACTAACGCTAATGCCTACAGCTATGGCTAAGGAGTTGAAAAAGCTTTGCTAACAACTAAATATGCAGCCGTTACAGTGGCATAGCTGACAACTGCTATCCCAGAAAATCATTATCATTCTATATTCATCTAGTAAAAAATATTACTTGGAGTCTGATATGGGCAAACAACAAAAACAACTAAGACTAGGTGCATTTTTACCCGGAGCAGGTCAGCACGTAGCAGCTTGGCGACATCCTCAAGCACAGAGTAATGGCGCTCTCAACTTTGAGCATTATAAACAAATAGCCCAGACAGCCGAGCGCGGTAAATTCGACGCATTTTTTCTCGCTGACGGTTTAGCCTTACAACAACGCCGTGGTGCGGAAGGACGCACAGCCTTTGGAGGTGACTTTGAACCTGTCACCCTCTTCTCAGCCTTGTCTGCGGTGACAGAGAAGATTGGTTTTATCGCCACTGCCTCTACCACTTATGAAGATCCGTATATTCTCGCACGCAAATTTGCTTCTTTAGATCATATTTCTGGGGGAAGAGCCGGCTGGAATGTAGTCACAACAGGAAGTAGTGAAACAGCCGGCAATTTCGGTTTGGAAAACCATCCTATTCACGCAGATCGCTATATTCGCGCCCACGAATTTATTGATGTAGTCAAAGGTCTTTGGGATAGCTGGGAAGACGATGCTTTTGTTCGTGATAAGGAAACAGCTTTTTACTACGACCCCAATAAAATACATGAACTGAACCATAAAGGTAGATTCTTCTCCGTGCGCGGACCATTGAATATTGCCCGTCCGCCCCAAGGTTATCCTGTAATTGTCCAAGCAGGTTCTTCTGAAGATGGAAAAGAACTGGCTGGTAGAACCGCGGAAGTTATATTTACTGCTCAACAAACCCTAGAAGACGCTCAAGCCTTCTATGCAGATGTTAAAGGTAGATTAGCAAAATATGGCCGCACACCAGACCAACTCAAAGTTATGCCTGGTGTCTTTCCCGTAGTCGGTATCACAGAGGCTGAAGCAAAAGCCAAGTATCAAGAATTGCAAGATTTAATTCATCCCCAGGTTGGTTTGGCTTTATTACAGGGACTCATAGGCACGGATCTTTCCGCCTATCCCCTGGATGGACCACTGCCAGATTTACCAGAAACCAATGATAACAAAAGCCGCCAAGCATTATTAATTGATATTGCTCGTAAACACAATTTTACCATTCGTGAGCTTTATCAATGGATTGCGGGAGCGCGTGGTCATTGGACAATTATTGGGACACCCGTGCAGATTGCAGATCAATTGGAAAGCTGGTTTGTCAATGATGCTGCTGATGGCTTTAACATTATGCCTCCTTATCTTCCCGGTGGACTAGATGATTTTGTTGATTTAGTAATTCCTGAATTACAACGGCGGGGATTATTCCGCACTGAGTATGAAGGAACAACTCTGCGTGAAAATCTGGGTTTATCTCGTCCAGTTAATCAATATCAAAAGGTATTAGCAGCAGTTTAAATAATTTTTTTCTCACGCAGAGGCGCAGAGACACAGAGACACAGAGAGTTCGGGATATAGAATTTTTAACTTTCAGTTGCGGATTTGGGATTGCAATTACACCATACAAAGATAAAAATATATGAGCGCAAAACGTCAGTTTCGGTTAGGTGCATTTATTCAAGCTACCGGTCATCATATTTCTGCTTGGCGACACCCCAATACACAAATAGATGCAGGTTTGAATTTTGAGCATTACAAGGAAATTACTCAAACTGCGGAACGGGGGTTATTTGATGCTGTTTTTTTAGCAGATAGTCCAGGAATTTGGGGTGGTTCTCCTGAAACTCAAATTCGTAATGGTAAAATAGCTCATTTTGAGCCTGTTACTCTATTTTCTGCTTTATCCTCCGTTACCAAAAACATTGGCTTTATTTCCACTGCTTCCACTACCTACGAAGAACCGTACACTTTGGCACGGAAGTTTGCTTCCCTAGACCATTTGAGTAATGGCCGGGCAGGATGGAATGTAGTCACCACAGGGAATGAGAATGCGGCGGCTAATTTCGGGCTGGAACATCATCCAGAACACAGCCAACGTTATGAACGGGCTGAAGAGTTTGTGCAAGTGGTGCAAGGATTGTGGGATAGTTGGGAGGATGATGCCTTTATCAAAGATAGAGAATCTGGTGTTTATTTTGATGCGGACAAACTGCATACATTGAATCACAAGGGCAAACATTTTGCTGTTAGGGGTCCTTTAAATGTTGCTCGTCCACCCCAAGGTTATCCTGTCATTGTCCAAGCTGGTGCTTCTGAACCAGGAAGAGATTTAGCGGCACGCACTGCTGAGGTAATTTTCACTGCTAATCAAACTTTAGCCGATGCTCAGGAATTTTACGCGGATGTTAAAGGGCGGTTGGCGAAATATGGACGTTCTCCAGACGATCTTAAAATCATGCCTGGTGCTTTTCCCATCATAGGGCGAACGGAAGAAGAAGCTCAGGAAAAGTATGAGTTTTTACAATCTTTAATTCATCCCGATGTAGCTTGGGGAATTTTAGCTAACTATTACAAAGGTGTGGATTTGTCTAAATATTCTTTAGATGATATAGCTCCTGAATTACCCACTGATACCAACAATAACAAGAGTCGTCTGAAACTGGTTAAGGATTTAGCTACTCGTGGCACGCTCACACTGCGTGAGTTATATCGTTCTTTGGCGACCGCACGGGGTCATCGTACCATTTTGGGTACTCCTGAAGCGATCGCTGATCAATTAGAAGAATGGTTTATCAATGGTGCGGCGGATGGTTTTAATATTATGCCACCGATCCTACCTACAGGATTGGATGAGTTTGTGAATTTAGTCGTTCCTGTTCTGCAAAAACGTGGACTATTCCGGACTGAATATGAGGGTAGCACCTTGCGTGAAAACCTTGGT
This sequence comes from uncultured cyanobacterium, assembly GCA_903848645.1. Classification (GTDB taxonomy): domain Bacteria; phylum Cyanobacteriota; class Cyanobacteriia; order Cyanobacteriales; family Nostocaceae; genus Dolichospermum. Next base: position 7,331 of record CAINGU010000115.1, read on the forward strand.
TTACGTCGTCCAGTGAATCCTTTTGCCGTTAAACAACAGGAAAAAACATTGGTTTTGGCGTAATAGATATTTCTAAAAAAGATTGTAGAGACGTTCCATGGAACGTCTCTACCAAAGGTTTCACTTCCCCCGTCAGCACAGACGTTAAAAGCCTACCGGGGTTTCAAACTATCGGAAAGTTAGGCTTGTCAAAAAGACAAGAATCTTCAATCTCACGTTAAAACTCAAGTCAAGTCAAAATCAACAGCACGATATCCCACAGATCCCTGATTTCTTGAAAATTCATAACTTTTAGATTCTGCAATTGTTTGAGAAGTCTGGTTTCTAAAACGTCTTGTAACTTTTCTAAGGAAAATATGACTAAATATAGCAAATTGAAAAGCTCCCCCTCCGCCGCAGTCAGAGCCAATCTTGATTATCCTGTCATTGATACTGATGTTCACACTAATGACTTTACTCCTGCCCTTGAGGATTATATTGCTCACTACGGCGGTGTGAAGCTGGTAGATGAATTACGCAAGGCTGAATCTTCCCGTCTTAATCCTAAGAGTGAAAATAAAGACTGGTATCAACAAACTCCAGAAGAACGCCAATATAATCGGACATTGCGATCGCCTTGGTGGGCTAGAGTAACTCGTAATACCTTAGATTTGGCTACCTATACCCTCCCCGCATTACTCTATGAACGGCAAGCAGAGCAAGGCTCAGACTATTCTGTACTATTTCCTAATAATGCCTTAGCTGCGGCTGGTGCAAGTAAAGAGAATCGTCAATTATTGCAACGGGCGATTAATCACTATCATGCTGATATTTACCACCCATATAGCGATCGCTTGACTGTAGTAGCTGGTATCCCCATGACTACTCCCCAAGAAGCGATTGAAGAGTTAGAATTTGCGGTAAATACACTAGGTTTGAAAGTTGCAAATATTCCTGGTGGTGTGAAACGGCCAATTAAGGCGATAGCGAAGCGCTCCGTAGGAATCGCAGATAAATATCCTGCCGATCAATTCCCTGAAATTGGCAAATATGCCTCCTATATTGACTTTTTCGGATTGGATAGTGAATACGACTATGATCCCTTCTGGGCTAAAGCCGTTGAATTAGGTGTACCCCTCACCACCCATTATGGTAGCCAAGGATGGACAGGACGCTCCTCCATCAGTAACTACATGAACAACCACATCGGTCACTTTGGTGATGGTTCACAAGCGTTTGCGAAAGCCTTGTTCTTTGGTGGTGTAACTAGAAGATTCCCACAATTGCGAGTTGGGATGCTTGAAGGTGGTGCAGATTGGGGCGCTCACGTCTACATTCATTTGGTAGATCGTTTCTCCAAACGGAGTTTAGAAGGATTGCAAAACTACAATCCAGACCTCACCAACGCTGATGAGTTGTTCGAGTTGTTTGCAGAGTATGGTGGAGAAATTACTCAAGGATATTCTCTCAGCAAAGAAGAATTAACCAAGAGTGTATTGGGTTCTTCCTTCAACCGTCATAGCCGTTCACCAGTAGGTAGCGAATTAGAAGATTTTGGTGCAGCAGGTATTCAGTCAATTGAAGATATCCGTGATTCCTGCGGAGCGCTTCGCTATCGCTGGGTGAACAGTTTCTTCTTTGGTTCTGAATCAGATGATTCCTACGGAGCGCTTCGCTATCGCACCATTGCAGCCGCATTCAACGACAAAGCCAACCCCTTGGGAGTCAAGCTTAACGCCATCTACTCCTCCGATGTTGGTCACTGGGATGTACCCGATCTCACCGCACCTTTAGCGGAAAGTTGGGATTTGGTCAGAGAAGGGGTAATTTCTGAAGCTGACTTCAAGGCTTATGTATTCGGCAATCCTCATAAATTCTACACCGAAGCCAACCCCGATTTCTTCAAAGGTACGGCGGTAGAATCCAAACTACCTAAAACCGAATCTCAAGTAGAGAACAAAACTTTGGTAAGTGTGTAAATGACTTTGTAATGTTGTAGCCATAGAGACGTTATATATAACGTCTCTACATTCATTTCCTAATGCTTATGTTTTGCCAACTTCAACGCCGACAACAAGAGAATGATACCCAAAATTACATATAAGGAAGAACTTGCTACATACCTCAAAAGACTACTGCCAATAAATGCTCCGGGAGCATATCAACTTTGTTAGAACAAAAGAACTAAACAGGCTCTAAAGCTTGGCATTGAGATAAGCACAGCGATGCTTGAGGACTTGAGAGACATTCGATTCATTCCATTGTGCGCCAGAGATTTTTAATCGGCGATCTATCTGTTTGATAGTAGACTCGACGGCACCAGAACCAATAGAACAAATACCCTCGGTTTGATAATAATCATAATTGACAATTCGATGGCGATGAGTTTCCAAATACTGGCAGAAATTCTGAGCTTTTTTAGATTGAAGTGGAGATATGAGAGCGAGAGTTTCATCAACTTTTCCTTGCCAAAGAAAAGTTTCCGCAGCTTTGAGTCGCTTGAGAGAACCACCTACTTTATGTAGATTTTCAACAAGATGAAACCAATCTAAAATCTCCCGTCTTTCCCCTGGACAATCAAATTGTCGAATTATTTTCCAAATTCCCGGATGTCCATCACCTAAACAGGTTAATGGATCTGCCAAATGTTGTTGATTTACCCAAGCGATTAAAGATTCATTTTCACCCAATCTAGCTACTTTTATTCCTTGGTTAATGCAAATAGCTTTATAGTCTTTCCAGATGCATGATTCTCCTTTTTGTTCAGTCCTAAGCCTTACCTTTCCACCATCTACGCTAATTTCTTCTATTTCTTGTTCGTCTCCTATTTCGGGAAACTCATAACGCTGAACGATTCTTTGTTGTGTACTAGCAGAAATCGACATCCCAGTATATTTATAAATATCTTGTGCTGCATTTTCATAGGATACATTTGCACTTGCTCTCAAGCAACATTGCTCTAAATAAGGACTTATTTTTTGATTGTTTTCTAGTTTTAACTTTCGTGCTTGTTTTTCACTGACTGGCAATTCTCCAAGAATGCTTTTTATTATTCTTACTCTTCCCGATGAAGTTCCTGTTGCTTCTTTGAGAAAAAAACCCCTAATTCTGGCGTAATATATTCTAAAGTCTGCTAAGAATTGTTCTTTCAATTCCTGCTAAACTCTCTAATTCTTCAGTTTTTGCTTCTTGATATAGAATTCCGGCTATGGCTTTGAGATGCTCCTGGAGTTTTTTCTGATTAGCTGGTTCCATGATTGAGATGCTCCCTTGATTTCTTCCTTTATTTTCGCTGATTTTCACCCCTATCTGCTAGTTCATCTGTTCTAACAAACTTGAGATGCTCCCATGAGTGAATACCAGTATTATGAATTTCAAGCTTTAGATAGAATACTAACAAAAACTGAACAAAGTTACATTGAAAGTCTTTCTAGTCGAGTGGAATTATCACCAACAAAAGCAGCTTTCACTTATAGTTACGGTGACTTTCGGGGCAATCCCCAAGATTTGTTAGAAAAGTGTTTTGATGTCATGT
>CAINGU010000116.1 GCA_903848645.1 uncultured cyanobacterium
ACTTTATGACTACCAAAGGAGAATACAATAAGATTGAGCGCTGGATAGGTCTAGCTTTTTCCTTAATTGGCTGCATACCAGAATTAGGTACAGTAATCAAGTCAGCAAGTAAATTACTCTTTAAAGGTACTGCAAAGGTACTTCCACATTTAAAGGAATTATTGCAACTGATTGGCAAAATTATACCAAACGGTACTGTTAATTCATTCAGCAGTTTTCTGTCTCAAAATTGGCAGAAATATGTACAACAAGGAATTACAAAGTGGGAGGAAATTCTCAACCAACTTTACGTTGCTGTTAACTTCATACCTGGAATTTTACTGCAAAAGAAAAATCAAGTTCTGAATAAATTGAAGGAAATTCAAGGTTTGTCAGGGAGGATGCTGAAGTCGGCTTTTGACAAAATCAAAGCAAAAATATCGAAAGTATTAGATGATCTTGCTAGTAAAATCAATCCACAGAAAAAAGCAGCTACCAACGTTGATAATGCAACTAAAAAAGCTAGTCAGTTACCTATGGCATTAACAACAGCTAAAGCTATTACAGAAGCTAATGACGCTAATAACACTCCTATTCCTATTTTAATTGCGTTGCTAAATGCTGGTGTGAAGAGTAAATATATATGGATTAAACGTTTTGAAGCAAGTCCGAAGAAACTAGGTCATTACTCAATCCACATGATTGCTAGTGATCATGAAATTAAGTCTGACTACACAACTAAGGGAAAGACTGCTGAAAAAACGGCTAAAGAAGTTCAAGTAACGATAAAAGGTACTGAGAACGATAAAAGGTACTGAGGATGTAGTTCATGAAGCTGCCCAGTCCAAACGCTTTGGGCAACTGGAAGGTGGCGGTGAATTTGAATTTCTCGGTAATTCTAGTGAGGGTATTGAAGGGTTCTTTATTCCTAAAGGTTCAACTGAAAAGATACCTGTTTCATTTAAGAATATGCCTGACGTGAAAAGTGTAAAAGGTGCATTTCGTGAAATGAGACAAAATGTTCCTCATGTAATAAATGCTGGCGCTAAAGATACTGTACTTTTTACGAGTTTACCCAAATATACGACAGAAGACGTGCTAAAGTTCCTTGGGAGTAATAAACCTAATGTCTTACCCCAGCCAGGTGTATTCAAGAAAATTATGATTGATTGTGCAGATGGAGTTATTATTATAGATGTAGCTGGAGTAGCCACTAAATTATAAAAATTCATAAAATTAGTTATTAATGAGGTAGAAATATGAGTATTGATGTGAAAGTTTTCCCAACAATTTCAGATATCGCAATATGGGGAGATATCAGAGAAAAATTGTATGTAATAGTTAGTGCCAAGGAAAAAGAGTTGTTAGGAGAAGATATCTCTCTTTTGGAATTATCCTCCAGGCAAAAAGTAGAAAATGATAAACAACTATCTTTAGGTCAGCAATACTATCTTATTTTAAAAATACCCAACACCTTAAGCATTTCAGTTATATCTAAAACGGAAGACCTTGATGAAGAAAATCTAGAACTCGATTACTTAGAGGACTATGGCTGTAACTTGACATCAGAAGAAGTTCAAATACTTTCAGAACGTTGGCGAGTAGCACGTTACTTCTACAGTATTGCCAGTTTTGGAGGTCGAAGCAAACAGGAATCAAAATTGTTGATTGAATTAGCAACGACTATTGCATATATTTGTTCTGGCTATATAGTTGTGACAAATAATGACTTATTTGATTTAGGTATTGGTGTATATACGCCTGAAGAGTTCCAATATACTAAACCCAGATTTTAGATTGCGACCTTTAGAAAAATCAACTTCACACACATCATCCCCCTTAGATAAAAATACCGACAAAACCTCTCAGGCAGTAACAGCAAAGTCAAATAAAGCCAGTTCTAAAAATGTAGCAACTGCTAATCCCACAAGTAGAGATGGTCAACTTATGTTAGCTCATAAATTGACTCATATAAATTCACAGAATGGGAATAAAATCAATAAAATAAATGTTGGTAATGTTGTACAAACCAACTTATTTTATGATACCAAAAAGAAGATACAAAATTTTAGTGAGATAGTTTTAGGTACTTTGGCTGGTGAATTTAATAATGATCCTAGTGGTCTGTCAAGCTAAAAATTGTGAATTTGAGGGAAAATAGAGGGGCTATTCACTGTAAATCTCAGCAGATAACCTAATAACCTAATAACTGATTATGCTTAAGACCTATATTGTCCGGTTAAGTCAAGAAGAAAGGCAGAGCCTACAAAATTTGGTATCCACAGGCAAAGCGGCAGCTTACAAAATTAAGCACGCCAATATTCTATTAAACATTGATGTCAATGGACAGGGATGGACGGACGAGGAAACTGCTGCCGCCTTCAGTTGCCACCGAAACACAGTCGCAAATCTCTTCAGAGCGATTGGTAAAAGAAGGCATAGAGTCAGCATTAAACCGCAAGCCCAGTAAAACACCGCCTCGTCAATCGATTATTGATGGAGAGGCGGAAGCAAAACTAATCGCCTTGCGTTGTGGGGAACCGCCTGCTGGTCAGGCACGTTGGACATTGCGGTTACTGGCAGACATTGCGGTCGAGTTAGAAATTGTGCCAGCAATTAGTCATGAAACCGTGCGTCAAGTGTTAAAAAAAACGAACTCAAACCTCATCTGCGGCAGATGTATGTGATTCCACCAGAACAGAGTGCCGAATTTGTATTTAACATGGAAGATGTTTTGGAGATTTATCACCTGCCCTATGACCCCAAGTGTCCGGTGATTTGCATGGATGAGCAACCTATACAATTGGTCAAAGAAACCCGTATTCCTTTGCCAGCCAAACCTGGACAGCCAAAGTCGGTGGATTATGAATACGAACGTAATGGAACAGCCAATATTTTTATGTTTACAGAACCCTTGTCTGGGTGGCGGAAAACAGTCGTCAGTGACCGGAGAACAGCGGTTGACTGGGCAACAGAAATTAAGCACTTACTCGACAACGACTATCCCGATAGCGACAAAATCATTTTAATATGTGACCAGCTAAATACTCACAAACTTGCCTCCCTATATCAAGCTTTTGAGCCATCCATTGCCCGTCGTTTGGTTGAACGCTTGTCCATTCACCACACCCCTAAACATGGAAGTTGGCTCAATATCGCTGAAAACGAACTGTCCGCAATGACTCGACAATGCTTAGATCGTCGGATTCCTGACCGCGAAACTTTAGAACAAGAAACAACGGCTTGGTATATTCAACGCAATCATTCACAAAAATCTGTAGATTGGCAGTTCACAGCGGCGGATGCCCGTATCCGTCTCAAGCGTCTTTATCCACAAATAGAAAATTGACAGACCACTAGTAAAAAACTGAGAGGAAGTGAAGAAGCTAAATCTCGTGGCTATTTAGAAGCCGAACCTGGCTATGTCTGGGTTCTTGATCAAAATGGTAATCTACGCCATGATCGCCGTTCTGTAGTTGGTTCTGATGGAAAACCAATTCCACAACGAGCCTATGATCCAGTAACAGGTAAGTTTACTAACGTAGATACTAACGTTACACCTGCAAGTTATAAGTCGGCTGATTTAGAAAAAATGAAGATTCCAGAGGAGCAAAAAGCAGATTATAAAAAGTTATTAGATGCGCGTGAAGACGCTCGTAGTCGTCGTGATAAATTATCAAAAGAATTAGGATCTACAGATAATAAAGAATTAAAAGCTCAAAGAGAAGATTTAGAAAAGTTGAAGAAAGAAAACCCAGATACATTTACAAAAGAACAACAAGCAGAACTAGACAAAATTAATGAGCGATCAAAAACTCTCTCTGAAATTAACGAACAAAGTCGAAAGTTAGGAGAAAAAGCCAGTGAATCCTATGTCAGATCAAAATACCCTAAAGCTGAACTTGTGTATGGTGGAGCAAATGCTAATTCTCAATCAGAAGATTTTGATCAAGTATGGCGAGTACCAGCCAAAAATCCCGGTGAAAGTGATACTTGGATTGGTATTGATATGGGAGATTTATTAACTAAATTCCCAGAAAACTTGCAAGAAATTAAAAATTCATCAAATAGTAACACTCAAGATATATCAGCAAAATTACAGGAATTTTCTGAAAAAATAGATATAGATAACGAAGATTTTAAACAAATGCTACTTAGTTTTATAGAGACTTATGATCAAATTTTTATTATTGAAGAAAACGAAGAAGAAATAACAATTAAAGAACAAAAAGAGGATGAAAAAATGATAGATAAAACTATTAAAGATTCTTTAGCAAAACATCCTTTACCATCCTTAAAATTTGAGGATTTATTGTAAATAATCAAACCGAAATTCTGACTTTTTTTATTCATGGTAAATATTTAATGATGGAGAAATTGGCTATGTTTATCAGTTAAACTACTCACTTTTAGACTTTTTATTTACATCGAACTCAGGTCTAAGAGAGATTGCGCGAAACATAATTCATAAAGCCATTATGTAACACAAAAAGAGAGATAGAAAACTCTACCTCTCCTTTTAATTCATCAAATAACTATTAGCTAATTAGCTCTTAGTATCTGCTGGGTTTGTGAACAAGGAAGCTCATAACTTGACATTGCTTGATGTTGTCAAAACCAACAACACGGATGTAGCAGTTACCATACTGAGAACGGCAACTTTGAACTTCGCTCAATACTTCTTGAGCAGTTTTAGCGCCGAACAAAGGCAATTTCCACATTGTCCAATAAAGTTCTGTAGGTTCAGAAGTTTCGTTGAATTCAATTGCAGGAATGAAACCTTGTGTGATAATGTACTGAACTTGCTTGGCAATTTGCGCGTCAGACAAAGGGGGAAGATAAGAAAGGGTTTCGTAACGACGCTCTTTAGGTAACGTTTGCATAGTTTTTGATAAGTGCGGGAGATTTTTTATTACTTGGTTGACTGACTAACTGGATAAATTATCCAAATTAGCATCAGATATTGTTTGTCTTTCAATTTCCAGGCTGGGACTTGATAAACTTAGTTGCGTAATGCGTTCGAGATGCTGGCGACGTTGCTCCATATTGGCTTGCTGAATCCCAGTTAGCACCATTTCTGGTAAAAACTCCGTCACTTCTGCCGCTATGTGTTCCCTGACAGTCATAATCCGTAATGCCAAATCTGACTTGACTAGAAACAGTTCCTCAACATAAGCTTCTCCGTCTTGGATTTTGCCAGCGGAGAAGTTTTGCAACCAATGTGCTAGAGGAGGATTTGTTTCGCCTAGCTGTGCCAATACAGTCCTCAACGCCTGATAAGTCAGGTAGCTTTGGAGAGTTTTGGCTGTGTCTTTCGCAATTTGCTTTAAATCCATGCTTGACCCAGCCCTTTAGATTTTAGATTTTAGATTTTGGATTTTAGATTTATCCAAAGTCCAAAATCCCAAATCCTCAATTATCAGACGGTATCCATTGCTTCAAACTCGAACTTAATTTCTTTCCACAGTTCGCAAGCAACAGCCAACTCAGGAGACCACTTAGCAGCTTCGCGGATAATATCGTTACCTTCACGAGCCAAGTTACGACCTTCGTTACGAGCTTGAACAACTGCTTCTAGAGCTACGCGGTTAGCTGTAGCACCAGGAGCGTTACCCCAAGGATGTCCGAGAGTACCACCACCGAATTGGAGTACGGAGTCATCACCAAAGATTTCTACCAACGCGGGCATATGCCATACGTGGATACCACCAGAAGCAACGGCCATTACACCGGGTAAAGAAGCCCAGTCTTGGGTAAAGTAAATACCACGAGACTTGTCTTGCTCGATGTAGTTTTCACGCAATAGGTCAACGAAGCCCATTGTGATACCACGTTCACCTTCTAACTTACCAACTACTGTACCGGTGTGAATGTGATCACCACCAGACAAGCGGAGAGCTTTAGCCAATACGCGGAAGTGGATACCGTGGTTCTTCTGACGGTCAATTACAGCGTGCATAGCCCGGTGAATGTGCAACAGAATACCGTTGTCACGACACCAGCGAGATAATGTGGTGTTAGCTGTGAAACCTGCGGTGAGGTAATCGTGCATGATGATGGGCTGTTTGAGTTCTTTAGCGTACTCAGCCCGTTGAATCATTTGTTCGCAGGTAGGAGCGGTAACGTTCAGGTAGTGACCCTTGATTTCGCCGGTTTCTGCTTGTGCTTTGTTGATAGCTTCAGATACAAATAAGAAGCGATCGCGCCATCTTTGGAATGGAGCAGAGTTGATGTTTTCGTCGTCTTTGGTGAAGTCCAAACCACCACGTAAACATTCGTAAACTGCGCGTCCGTAGTTCTTAGCGGAAAGACCTAATTTGGGCTTAATTGTACAACCCAACAGAGGACGACCGTATTTGTTCAATTTGTCGCGCTCTACTTGGATACCGTGAGGAGGTCCTTGGAAAGTCTTGATGTAAGCTACAGGGAAACGAATGTCTTCCAAACGTAATGCCCGTAAAGCTTTAAAACCAAATACGTTACCTACGATAGAGGTTAAAACGTTGGTGATAGAGCCTTCTTCAAACAAGTCCAAAGGATAAGCAACATAACAAATATATTGGTTATCTTCACCGGGAACTGGTTCGATATCGTAACAACGACCTTTGTAGCGATCTAGGTCGGTCAGCAAGTCTGTCCAAACTGTTGTCCAAGTACCTGTAGAGGACTCAGCAGCTACAGCCGCGCCAGCTTCTTCAGGAGGAACTCCGGGTTGGGGGGTCATCCGGAAAGCTGCTAATAAATCTGTATCTTTAGGTGTGTAATCAGGTGTGTAATAAGTTAGTCTGTAATCTTTAACCCCAGCTTGATACCCAGACTTAGCCTGAGTCTTAGTTTGCGCGTAAGACATATTTTTCTTCCAAGAAGTCTTTCTTTTTACTATCAAATCACGTTATGTGCCACTTCTTCTCATTCCTACTCTTAATTCATTCTTAATGAGATTATAAGTTTTGCTTATAGTTAGGGGCGATACTGATCTATGGTGGCAGTATTACTTCTGCACAAATTAGGTTGCAGTCACAATTGCCACAACTAATTTTTTACCAGTTATTTTTCGTCCCCGGAATACAAAATCTTGTCATCTTGAGTTTGCATACCCTACTAAACTGGCTTTATCAGCCGTCTGCGGAATTTTGCCTGAAAGCCGCATTCCAGATATAAGGCTGGTTTGCTGCAACTCTCTTTTTTTCCTGATGTCTTTACCTAATGCGGGTAAAGATTGATCACGAGGCATTTTCACTCTCAGACAGGTTTAGTCAGGGGATGAGCAAGAAAAGAAGAAGTTGCACATCACGGAATTTGTAGCTTACCCCACAATATATCAATAATTCAATAAGTTATTTTGCGAATTTTGTTAATTGATATATTTAAATTTGTTATTACATAAAGATTTAACATTTTGTTAAGATTTGTTTACAAATTTGTATATCTCAGGTAAATATTCACTTGAAAGTTATGCAATACCTGTAGATGTATTAGCTATTACTTAAAAGTTTTGTATTATAATTTAATACGCACAAGCAAGCTAGGAGTTACGCATTGACAGAAAACTTTAAATATGTATAGTCGTAAAACCCATATTTCTCGTAGGGGTTTAGCATTGCTAAACCCCTACAATATCGTTTTTTTACGATCAGTATAATCATTAATTAAAGCCTGGAACGAACCATAATGGTTAAGTCATAGCATGATTAATTTGTACAGTGCGTAAGTCCTATAAACTTATTTCGCTTTAACAAACCACAGAGGCACAAAGAACATAGAGGAAGATAAAGAAAGAGCCGCACCTATTTTATTGAGGATTTTTCAGATTTTGATGGTTTGATAAATTTGTGTTTGTTGCTACTTTTGTTATTAATTAAATTATTCGTTTTTAGATCAGATGCTGATGACTAAAAATTTTTGAGGCGTTTGTGGAATAGATCATTTACGTGTAGTATTTAAATTGGGAGATTATAAGAGTTTATCTCCACTTGAGGGTAAATTTTGCGTTTTACATCGTAAGTAAGAGAGTCAAGAAATGATTACACCCAAACAGATCATTGAAGATATCCGTAAAAACACTTATGGAATTGGCTTACAGACTGACCAAGCTGCTCAAGCAGTTATTGACAGCTTCAGAAGAAGTTTGAACAGCGCACTCGAACGACTTTCAATAGACCTTTATTCTAAACAAACTCATTTTGTATTAGAACTTATTCAAAATGCAGACGATAACCAATATGAAAATGAAGTTATTCCTACATTAAGTTTAACAATAGAAGCAGAAAAAATTATTGTTCAAAACAATGAAATTGGATTTAGTGAGAAAAACGTCATAGCAATCTGTAAGGTAGGAAGTAGTACAAAAACTAAGGTAGAAGGATACATTGGTGAAAAAGGAATAGGATTTAAATCGGTATTTCGTATCAGTGATGAACCTCAAATATTTTCCAATGGATTTCAGTTCCATTTTCAGATTCAAGATGATGAAAATAAATTAGGTTTTGTGATTCCTTATTGGATTGAAACAGTTCCTAACTATGTTGATTTTAATTTAACCAATATTATTTTACCACTTCGAGAATCAGCTAAAGATTATTTAGGAAAGTTAGGTGAAATTGAACATACATTAATTCTCTTTTTGCGCCAATTTAAAACCGTTAAAATAGATAATAGAGTTGATGATAAATTTCATCAAATTACACGCTTAGATAAGGATGGAAAGATAGAAATACAAGAAACAACAGAATCGGGATTAAAAACACATTGCTATAAATTAGTTAAAAAAGGTTTAATTGTACCTGAATCTGTTCAAGAATCAAAAAGAGAAAATGTCAAATCTACTGAGCTAATTCTTGGCTTTAGCTTGCAAGAAGATGGTTCAGCAGATACCAGATTAGAACAAAAAGTTTTTGCTTTTCTTCCTACTCGTAGCTACGGATTTAAGTTTTTGATTCAAGCTGATTTTCTAGTTCCAGCTAACCGGGAAGATATTCATAAAGATACACAATGGAATAAATGGATTAGAGATAATATTGCAAGTACATTTTTGTTGGCTGTAGAGGAATTTAAACAAGATAGTAATCTCCAAAAAATTTATTATGATTATATTCCACTACATAGCGAAGTTACAGATGAGTTTTTTACTCCTGTAGTTAGCGAAATTCACAATAAACTAAAAGTCAGTAAATGTATTTTAACTGAATCAGGAAAATGGCAAATTCCCTCTGATGTTGTACAGGTAGATGAGCAAATTAGGAAGTTAATTTCTAATACTGACTTACAAGAATTACTCAACAAAGAGTATATCCATCCTCAAGTTAAAGCTAAATTCGATATTCTTGAATCTCTTGGAGTTAAAAAATTTAGCTTTGATGATTTATTGCAGTGTTTACAGAATAATGAATGGTTACAGAAAAAAAGCGATTATTGGTTTATAAATCTCTATACTTACCTTAACAATCCTAACTCAACTGATTACTCAGAGTTACCCATAATCAAGAAATTAAAGATTATTCCTTTAGAAAATAACCAATTAGCTTCAACTGCTGAGACATCAATATTTTTTCCATTTAATAATGTTGGAGAATATAGTTTTGAACTTCAATTTATTAAAAAAACACTGGTAGCAGCAACTTCTAGATATCTAGATTTTCTAAAAAAATTGGGTATTCAAAATGCTTCTTGTTACGAAATTATCGAGAATCATATTCTACCCATTTATAAAGGAGACAATTGGAGAAACAATGTTAATCAGCTTTTAGGATATGTTTGTTATATTAAAAATAATTTATCAGAATACGAAATAGAGTCTAGTAAAAGGAATGATTCTTATTTAAATGAAAATCCATTAAAGAGATTAAAAATGTTAGTCTTGATAAAAACAGACAGAAATGAATATTTACGACCAACTGATATTTATATCCCTGCTATTTATGGTAATTCCAATGAATTGGAAACATTATTATTAGGAATACAAGATGTCTACTTTGTATCATCTGAGTATATTATTCAAGATTTAATGAAAATTAATACTGCTAGTGACAAATTAGAAAAAATCAAAGAATGGAGAGAATTTTTCATTAAGATAGGAGTACATACTGTACCAAAAATAGATGTTAAAATAGAAACTGAATATGGCAAGTCTAATAAGGGCAATCGTTATTCCCAGGAATACACTATTTATAGTTCACCGCACATATTAAGAATCTTAGAAGCCAAAAATGTAGAAAGAAGTCAGAAATTAGCTAAACTTTTAGATAGCAATTGGGACTATTACAAACAATATAAATCTTGGCAAAGTTATTACTACTCTAACGGCAGTTTTTATCCCTACCGTCCTAATGATGCAGACTGGTTTGCTTGTATTAAAACAGTAGCTTGGCTACCTACTACAAAAGGTACATTAACTAATCCTTCCGAAGTTTTCTTAGCTGAACCAGAAACTGTATTAATACTAGGAGATAGTGTTCCATACTTGGCTATTACTCTCAATAATCCAGATTTTATTAAGGATTTGGGAATAAAAAGCAAGATAACTGATTCCCAGGATTATGCTGATTTGTTACTGACATTATCTCGGAAAAATGAACTTGATGAAAAAGATGAGGAATTAGTTCTTAAAATTTATCAGGAATTAAATAAACCGGATATTACATCAAAAGATTGGTGGACTAAATTTGTTAGTGAAGAAATATTTTTAACAAGTAAAAGAACATTTTCCACAGCTAATCAAGTTTTGATAAATGATCATGATGAGGTTTATGAATTGTTTAAAGATAATCCTCACATAGCTTTTCTCAAATTGCCCCCAAACCACTACCCTCAACTTCAACACTTCATCAAAGCGACTGGTATTCGCTATCTTTCCCAGATTATTAAGACTGAATTAGCGATTGAACAAATACAAAAAGTTGCAGAAAAAAGTCTAACTGAGCAAATTAAAGCTTTAATCCCCTACGTCTTACGTTATCTTTACCACGAAGAACAGGAAATTTACCAACAGCTTAAAACCAATCACACTCTAATACAACTCAAAGATTTAGTGTGTTATCGGTTGGAAAAGCTGCAAATTAAATATCTTCTTGATCAGCAATCAGCTTATACTCAAAGAAGTGCTTTCTTGGATAATGGAAATCTCTATATCCAATCAGATAGTTTATCAAATACAGATGATTTAGCTTTAGAAATTTCTCAATTATTTGGTAATCCCAAGGGATTAGATAATTTATTGAGTTTGCTATTTGAGAAAGGAACACGAGAAAAAATTGATAGCTTCATGAAAGCAAAAAAGATTCAACCACTACCTAATGAAGAGAAGGATTGGTTTGAGAACTCAAATATTTATCTAGGAGAAACTAACTTTATAGAAATAACAGCAGAAAATAATCAAAGCATTGAGTTTACAGCTAACAAAAATCAGAAAATAGAGCAAGATAACTGTTTAGTTCAATCAGAATTAACAACTATATCTCTCAAAGATGAAGTATTTGATGATACTCAATGGCAACCTGAGTGTGAACCTAGAGAAATTGCAGAAATTGAGGCTGTTCAATGGACAAATGTACCTAATTCAGATACTATTTCTTTGAGTAAGAATGAATCTAAATTACCGTCTAGTCCACCAACTATTCAATTAATCAAAGAACTACAGACAATAGATAGAAATGAGGAACATGAAAAGCCTCAACTAAGCGGTATTTGGGGTGAGAAATTTGCTGTTGAATATTTAAAGCGCAAGTTCATTGCTAAGTATTTCCAAGGAAATTTTGAGGAAAATAACTACGGATTTTATATCAAAATCAATGGTCAAATAGTAGTTGAAGTTCAGTGGTTAAACGAAATTCAAGAAATAGCAGGATACGATATTAAATTAATTGAAAATGGTCGAGAAGATTATATAGAAGTTAAGTCTAGTCAAGCAGGAGCAAAAAAATTGATCAAGTTATCAGGGAGTCAATGGAAATTAGCTGATGATTTGGGAGAAAACTTCCATATATATCGGGTTTATGATGCTGGAACTCAAGAAGCTACACTTATTGATATTTGTAATCCTACACAACTTTTCTCTGAAGGTAGTCTCCGTATAGATTCTATTTGTTTGCGGATATAGCATATATCTAAATTGATGCAACAGGTTGAAGCTTTGCATTTAGAGATTAAAATAGCCTAACCAATTAAATGAATACGCAAAAATAGGATCAAGCTGGATATACTTAACTAGCTACGTGCAAACTTACAATATCTGGTATATATTGCTGTGTAGATCCTTAAGCTATTATTTTTCCTATCTATACCAAAAACTTTTTATGCTACTTTAAGTCATTAATTGGATACTTCTATCAAAAGGAATATTACCGTGACTTTATTTCACAAGCATAGTAATTTATTGATAATGTCCGCCTTGCTGGGATTAATAGCTTTACCAAACATGGTAACACCAGCTACAGCCCAAAAGGTTGATAATACAGACAAAAATCCTAGTCTCAATCAACCCAATTCTACCCCCACCTATCCAGCCGCAGCACCACCAGAACGAGTCAAACCCTTACCCAACGAAAGAGAATTGCAAGAAGGGGAAACACAAGTAGATTATCGCATTAGTAACTTGCTCGGAGATTTCACTGGTAATCTTTGGGTAGGTTCGTGGCGCGGATTATCACGCATTGATCCCAATACAGGCAAGGTTATTTCCCGTGTCAGTTTACCAAATATTATTATTAATGCTTTAGCGCAAGACAAAGTAGGCCGTTTATGGGTAGGAAACAATGAAGGTTTAAGCAGAATAGATCCTCAGACAAGTCAAATTACAGCCCAAAATTTATTATTACCCTCCAAACGAGTATTATCACTGTTACTTGACAAACGGGGTTACTTGTGGGTAGGAACTGATGCCGGTTTAACCCTGGTTAGTCCCGACCAAGGCTTAATCATGACCACAGTTAAAAATATGCCTGGTGTTAGTGTTAACGCTATGACTTTAGATGCTGACGGTCAACTGTGGGCTGGGACGCTGGAGGGAATAGTCAAAGTTAATACTTCGAGTGCTTTACTGATGAAGAGAATCGAAAATCTCCCTGGAGGGACTGTACAAACTTTAGCTATTAGTCCCCAAGGATTAATTTGGGCGGGAATGCCAAATCAATTGTTAGTGATTAACCCAAAAAATGGTATTGTGTTACGGTCAGTGACTCCCCTGCGTGGACGCAACGTGACATCCGTCAAGTTTGCCAGAGATGGCAGTGTGTGGGTAGGTACTACCAATGGTTTACTCCGATTAAACCCATATACAGGAGCAGTATTAGACCAAGTTACGGGACTTCCTTCTAGTCGAGTTTTGACCCTTGCACCGGATATTGGCAATAAATTATGGGTAGGAACAACGGAGGGTTTAGCTTGGTTAATGCCTTCAGTGGGTAAAGCCCAACCTCATTTTGGTTTTGGTCGCTATGTGAAATAGGGAAGAATTGACAATTATCAGTTGACAATTAACAATTGACAATTATCAATTATCAATTATTTATGGCAGTTACTACCCAACAATTAACTCAATGGAAACAACAGGAACGGGCGATTGTTGCGTTAACTGCCTGGGATTATGCGATCGCTCAACTTTTGGATCTAGCTGGTGTAGACTTGATCTTAGTTGGTGATTCTCTTGCCGTCATCCTTGGTTATGAAACTACCTTACCCATAACTTTAGATGAAATGATCCATCATGCTAAAGCTGTGCGGCGTGGGGTCAAAAATGCTTTAATGGTGGTGGATTTACCATTTTTGACCTATCAAGAAAGTATCTCCCAAGCCATGCACTCCGCTGGCAGAGTGTTGAAAGAAACGGGAGCGCAAGCGGTAAAATTAGAAGGTGGCTATCCCGCAATGGTAGAAACCATTACCCGGTTAGTGCAATCTGGAATTCCCGTTATGGGTCATGTCGGATTAACACCCCAGTCAATTCATCAATTAGGGTTGCGACAACAGGGAAAAACCCAGGAAGCAGGAGAGAGAATTTTTAATGAAGCGATCGCTCTCGAACAAGCTGGGGTTTTTGCGATAGTATTAGAACATATTCCTGAAAAATTAGCATTGCAAATTACTCAAAAACTCCGTATTCCCACCATCGGCATCGGTGCAGGTTCTAGCTGTGATGGTCAAGTATTAGTCACTTCTGATATTCTCGGACTTTCGGAAAAACAACCACCTTTCGCCAAGGTTTATACAAACTTACGAGAAACAATTACCAAAGCTGTACAAGATTATGCTGTGGAAGTGCGAGAACGACAGTTTCCCAAATAGTGAATTCTGTATTCTGAATCCTTACATTTAGAGGTTACTGATAGAGTGACGACGTAGGATTCATACGCCACCCTATCAGCAAACCCTATTTTTTTCTTGGTTTTATATTATACAAAGTTACTAAAAAGAAAGATTATATTTTTATCGAAAATTAAACTGAAATTATTTAATTCTTAACTTTAAGACCTTTAAATTTTGTTAAAGTTCCTATGTAGTAATATCTAGAATGTTCAGGTATTTAAAAGTAGTTTTTTCAGTACCAAAGTATGCTGTGGCTCAGTAGCTAGATTATCATTCAGTTAATCTCTATGTTTAGGTTTAATGCAATCAAACCAAAGTCAGCATAAAATCCAGACTCTATGGACTGCTTTGATTATACTCAGTATTTTCTTCTGTGTGGAGTTAAGTGCAGGAATTTGGAGTCATAGCCTCTCCCTGTTAGCAGATGCAGAACACATTCTTTCAGACGTTGCAGCTTTGGGGCTGGCACTGGTAGCTATTTGGTTATCTCGATCTATGTCCAATCAGACTGTATTTGGACGCTATAAATTAGAAGTCCTCGCAGCACTAGTTAACGGTATAGGTTTAGCTTGTATTGCTGGCTGGATAGTCAAGGAGGCATTGGTGCGGCTGCAATATCCCACTACAGAGATTCTTGGCTTCCCGATGTTAACAACGGCACTCATTGGCTTGGGAGTCAATAGCTTTAATGCTTTTTGCTTGCACGGATGTAGTCATCATGACCTAAATATCAAAGGTGTATTTCTGCATATTTTAGCAGATTTAGTTAGTTCCGTGGGGGCGGTACTAGCAGCAATAGCCGTGATTTGGTTGAATTGGACTTGGGTAGATGGGGTCATCAGCTTGGTAGTAGCCGGGCTAATTGCTCTTTTTGCCGCTTATTTAGTAGTGCAAAGCATTAATTGTTTAAGGGGTCAAGTCGCTGATATTACCAATATTTCCTGTGTATGTGATGTATCAGCTAAAGAATGTGATGATCATCGTCAACAAGCGGAGAAACTATTGTTTCCATCTTTACAGGAGATTATTCGATGAAATTAAGTGATCTTCTGGTACATAACTGGGTAAGGTTGCCAGTATTTCTACCTTGTGCGATCGCCTTGTCTTTGAATTTTACCTTGCCCGCGTTTGCAGATACTAAGCAATTAAACCTAACTGTTAATACCAAAGATAATCAAAGCTTCCAAAGTCTGCTCCAAGAGGCAGAAAATCTAGTGATTAATTCCATTCAGCAAAGCTTTCAGTCAAGTTCCAACATAACGGATATTACTGTTACGGTGATAGGCGAACATTATGGACAACAAGTTCCAATTATGTTCATCTCAGTCTCTCAGGCTGAATGGCAAAAAAACCCCAAGATTACCTCTGGGATTAAGTATTTTAGTGCTGCCGAAATTCTCTTAGGTTTTGCCAGAAGTTCCCAGCCTGTAGCTCGTTCTACTACTCCTTCAGTAACTCCCAAACCGAGTCCTTACTTGGAGGAAAATGAACCGAACTTCTACCAATAGTTGGCAGGTTTGAATCTGATTGAATTAGTGTTACTAATGTTAACTCACATTCTTATTTATCCACAGGAGATCCGAAAATGATTTCATTATTACAACAATACAAACGCTCATTAATTTGGTTCATCTCTGGTTTAGTTTTAGCTGTTGTCATGTCCTTGGCAATATCACACGAACAACCAGCCACAGCCTATCAGTCCAAAGTTAACAATGTACCCACAATCTCAGAATTTGCGGCTTCTCATTTAGAGCCAAATTTCTATCAATAGATAGTTCCTATAGCAGGGAATAGGGAATAGGAAATAGGGTTGAAAGCCTTTTAGGGTAAGAGGGTGTTTGAAAAGTCTAAATTCATACTAGCCCTGGCGAAGCCATATTATATTCGCCCAAAACTTTTCAAACATCCTCTAAGGCTTTTTAGATAAATTTTGCATCTTATTCAAGTGCATATCACTATCACACTTACTCAATTAATTTGAAGAGGGTATAACATGATTTCATTTTTAGGAAAGTTCAAGAGACCATTGGCCTTTTTTATGGCTAGTTTTCTCTCTATCATGCTGTTGGTATTTAGTAATCCCATCATTGAGCCTGCCCTAGCCGCAGGAAATGGGATTAACGTCATTATCATGATTGGTGATGGTATGGGCTGGAATATGGCGCGGGCTGGTGCTGTCGCTAAAGGTGGGGCTTTTTACACTGCTGGTAAAGGTTCTGGTTTGAGTATGCAAACTCTGACTGGATATGGGCTGGTAACAACCTACGGGACAACTATTCAGGGAAGTACACCCAGCAATCCAACTAATCAAACCCACATCACCTCAAATTCGGCTCTTGATGGAACTAACGCAACTACTGGTTTAAGTGCGATTCGTCCAGGCTTCACATTCCAGTCTAGTCCTCTGAATCCTGGTACTCGCTCGGATGGTAATAGTACAACAGCAGGAAACATCTCAGGTTATGACACCTCTCTAGGCGGTCCTACTCCTTGGATTCCTCTCACACCAGCTGCTATCGGTAGTTACGATAAAGATTACATCAAATATAGTTACCCTGATTCTGCTAATACTGCTACAACCCTGTATACAGGCGTTAAGAGCTATAATAATGCAATGGGTGTAGATGTTTACGAAGGGAAGCTGACAACCATCCTGGAAATTGCCAAACAGCAAGGTAAGTCTACTGGTTTGGTGACATCTGTACCTATAAGTCATGCTACTCCTGGTGCTGCTGCTTCTTTCGTCAACAAACGAAGTAAGTACGATAGTGATTATGATCCTAATAAGACGAACCAAGACAGTATTTTGCAACAGGCATTACTGAACTTTAAGCCTAATGTTTTGTTAGGTGGTGGTCATCCCCTAGATCATTCAAACTTTATCAATAATTCAGCCCTTGCTGATCCTAATAAGCCATGTGATCCGACAAAATCTGGTCAAACACCAGGATCTGTATACTGTCCTCCTGGTACTTATTTCTACAATTACATCAAGCAATCGACGTATGATCATTTGCGGTTGAATCCCACCCCAAGTGCTAATCGTTACGGTTACACCTTTTTAGAACGTGGACCTAATGCAACTCAGACATTACTAAATACTGCGGCCACAATTGACCCCAATAACAACGGTAGGTTGTTTGGTTTGTATGGCGCTCGTGGTCAAGATGGCAACCTTCCTGTTAGTAGTTCTAAAGGTGACTACAGCTTAACTGGTTTAGGACAATTTACACTTTACAGTTCAGTTGTGAAGACAGCTAGTTCTGCTGCGAATTGCGCTTCAGGTAAGATTATCACTGGCTCTGCTAATGAGTGTGTACCAGTAATTGATGGCTCAGGTAATCCCACTGCTGCTAATCCTCCCAATCCTGATACTGACCGTCCCCTTGCTGCCGGTGAAACTGATGCCAGTTTCATTGCTAGAGAGAGGAACGAAAATCCTACTTTGGCTGATCTGTCTCAAGCTGCTTTAACTGTTCTTGGTAAAGACCCGGATGGTTTTTGGCTGATGATTGAAGGTGGTGATGTTGACTGGGCTGCCCATGACGACAGCATGGATAACCTGATTGGTACTATGAATGACTTCGACAAATCAGTGCAAACAGTTATCGCCTGGATTAACAACAATGGTGGTTGGAGCAAGAACTTGCTAATTGTCACTGCTGACCATGACCATTACCTAACTTTAAATAATGATTTCGTCTCTAAGTTAACTCCTCAAGATCCAAATACGTCTAGAGGGTTGAGTTATAACGCGAAGAACATCACTTTCAATAAACATAACCCAACCGAAGCTGGTCATTTCTGGGGATCTGATCCTACACAAAAATACCTCTGGGGTAGCCATAGCCGCAGACCAGTACCTGTTTACTATCAAGGTGCATACTCGGACACTTTGACTCGATATTTGGGGCAAAACGTAGTATTTACAGATACCAAGGGTATGACTTACTCCATACCTGGTGTTCGAGGATTAGTTGATCAGACTCAGATATTTCAGACTATGAAAACTGCAATCACAACTCCTTAATCTACGACTTCACTGAATATTAACTAGGACATTTATCGTAGCAGGGATGTTTAATACGCATCTCTGCTCAACTTAATAAAACTATTTCGTTTTGTAATTACACCTATTAGTTATCGAGGGAAAAAAAATGGTAGACCCAATTCTTTATTATAATTTTTCTAACGCTGACAAGACTCTCAGAGGCAGCATTTCGTTTAACCAGAGTGCTGCGGCTGATCAACAAGTAACCACTGTTGAAGGCTTAAATATTTTTGCAAATTACAATGGACAGATTTACACTCAAAGTAATGATAATTCTGCCGCACTTTACACAGATCAATTCGGAGGAATTACAGATCAAGGATTAGGTTTACAATTTGTTATTCCCAATCTGTTTCAAATCAGCAATGAAAATTTTATTCCTACAAATCCTGCAAGTAGTCTGCAAACAGTCACTTACACAAGTGTTTCTAGTGCTAACCAAGCACCAACAGATTTATCATTAACAACTCCAATTTATTACAATCTTTCTAGTGCTGATAAGACTGTCACAGGAACAATTTCCTTCAATCAAGCTGCTGCGGATGATCAACAAGTCACAATTGCTGAAGGGTTAAAGATTTCTGCTACTTACAATGGACAAACTTACACCCAAG
>CAINGU010000117.1 GCA_903848645.1 uncultured cyanobacterium
AACAGCAAAGTCAAATAAAGACAATTCTGAAAATACAACCACTAATCCCACAATTAGAGATGGGCAACATTTGTTAGCTCATAAATTGACTCATGTAAATTCACAGAATGGGAATAAAATCAATAAATTAAATGTTGATAACGTTGTACAGACCAACTTAGTTGATGATAGCAAAAAGGGTATACAAAATGTTGGAAAAGGAGTATTAGAAAACATTAAAGACGGCGCACAAAAAGTTGCTGACTATACATCTGCCGTCAATCTTTCCATCAAATACATCCCTGAAATTCTTGGGCAAAAAGTAGAAGCAGCCTTAAAAGATGCACTCATAGGACTAGCAATTAGTTTAGTATTAGGGGCTGGACTAGTTGCTGTCACCACAGCAATTGGAGCGGGTATAGGTTCTTTAGCTGGCGGTGTTGGTGCTGTACCAGGAGCAGCAATAGGTTTAGAAGTGGGGATGTTGTTACTGCAATGGATGGGTTTAGCATTTCTAGCAGCCTATTTAGCAGAGCGAATGAGAGGAATAGGTTCGGCTTTTGGAGAGTTTCTGACTATAGTGTGGAATGCTAATGGCAACAATAAGATGATTGATTTGGCGGCACGGAAGTATGCTGATGCAGTTGCTCAGTTTCTGATGCTGATTTTAGAGGGAATTATAGCTTATGCGATCGCTAAGGGGCAGGCAAAAGCTCTGGAAATGCTAAAAAACAGTTGGTTTGGTAAGCAACTAGGGATACCTAAGTTACAATCGTGGCTTAATCAGCAATTAAAGGCTAGACAGGGACAACCGAAATCTAGTAATTCTTCTGCCAAATCTGGTTTAGCGAATCGAGGTTATCGGCCTAAACCTGGTGAGCGTTCGACGACACAGAAACAATGGCGAGATCAGGAACGGGGGAAACGACTAGCTCAACAAAGAAATCTAGCTCATAACGCCGCCAATGCTGCCAAATTAAAACAGTCTTACGCATCTGCTGAAATTGCAAAACCTGTACTAGAAAGTTTAAAAAATACAGGAAAATTGCCTTCAAATTATGTTACAAAAAATCAGGCAATCTCAGCCGGTTGGAAACCTGGTAAAGCTTTGAATAATTATATTCCTGGTGGACAAATTGGAGGTGATATTTTCCGTAATAGCAATTCTGTTGTTCCCTCTGCACAGGGGAGAGTATGGTACGAGGCAGATATTGGACTTGTGAATACAATGTCTCGTAGTAAACAACCTGGAAATCGTCTACTGTATTCAAGTGATGGTCTTTTATATATAACACCAGATCATTATCAAACTGCCCATCCAATTGGAAGATGGAGATAATACTTTAAGGAGAAGAATTATGGAAATTAAACTTAATGGTAAAATAATTTTAACTGAATATGACTTTCATAACCAGATTGCTAAATTACTTAAACTTGAAGAATATTATGGCAATAATCTTGATGCTCTTTGGGATGTTTTAACAACAGATGTAGAACGTCCAATAAATTTAGTTTGGTATGATTCAGCAATTTCTCGCAAAAATCTTGGTAGAGAAACTTTTCAAAAAATTGTTAAGATTTTGCAGGATGTACAAATGTCGGATAAAGAAATGGGTTGGGAACAGCGATTTGAGTTTGAACTTCTTTAATAATTAATAAATATTAAGAATATGAAAATCAAACTATTTCAAGATGATCAAGGCTATCCCCGTGCAGAAGTCAAAAAATCATATCAACTAGTTGCTCTATTTCTTGAATCAGAAATACAAAGTGATAAAAATTTTGCTCAAGAATTATTGCAAATAATTGATAAAATTAAAAACCATGAAATCGAATCTTGGGAAGAAACAGGAAATGTCAATACTTTAACATTAAATCTAGATAAAGCATTAATAAACAATGAAATAACTAACCAGGTTAATGAAGTTACTCTTGATGATTTACAACAGGCTATTTTAGAGTGGATGTCTTTTTTAGAAAAGATTTCAAATTAGCAAGTAAAAGGAAAAGAATTATGGAAATTAAACTTAATGGGAAAATAATTTTAACTGAATATTACTTTCATAATCAGATTGCTAAATTACTTAAACTTGAAGAATATTATGGCAATAATCTTGATGCTCTTTGGGATGTTTTAACAATAGATGTAGAACGTCCAATAAATTTAGTTTGGTATAATTCAACAATTTCTCGTAAAAATCTTAGTAGAGAAACTTTTAAAAGGATTGTTAAGGTTTTGCAGGATGTACAAATGTGGGATAAAGAAATGGGTTGGGAACAGCGATTTGAGTTTGAGCTTCTTTAGTAATTAGTAAATATTAAGAATATGAAAATCAAACAATTTAGAGATGATCAAAGTTATCCCCATACAGAAATCAAAAAATTATATCAACTTATTGCTCTATTTCTTGAATGAGAAATACAAAGTGACAAAAATTTTGCTCAATAATTATTGCAAATATTGGTAAACACCTACAAACAGGATTAATTGCTTGGTTAACAGGTACAATGGGTGAAGCAGGAATTACCATCCTGTGAAAATTTTGATCTCAAAGGAGTATTCAGTTTAGTAACACAAATATTAGGGCTAACTTATGAATCTATTCGTGGACAAGCAGTGAATAGATTAGGAGAAGAAAAAGTTAGTCCTGTTAGAAAAAGATGAAGAAACATTTAAAATATTAGCCACTGAGGGATTACCAGGAATATGGCATTTACTACAAGATAAATTTGGTGATATCAAAACAATAGTGATGGATGGAATTACAGATTTTGTCACTAATCCCATTGTCCAAGCAGGAATAGAATTTGTGCTGAGTATGTTAACTCCAGCATCCGCATTTGTGAAAGCCTGTAAAATGATTATTGATGTTGTCAAGTTCTTTATTGAACGCGCTCAACAAATAGCTGACTTGATAAATGCCATTATAGATTCAGTAACAGCCATTGCTAGTGGAGCAACAGAAAAAGCAAGTAAAGCCATAGGAAATGCCCTAGTTAAGTCATTACCAGTAGCATTAGGTTTCTTAGCTAGTTTAGTAGGGTTGGGAGGTATTGCTCAAAAGATTCAAGCCATCAGAAGAAAAATGTTAGATCCCGTCATACAGATAAGCCAGAAATTGAACCTGGTGTGGTTGCTAAGGAAAAGACAGTTGATGGTAGACACGATATTAAAATTCTTAAAGATGGTCGCGTTGTTCGCTGCTCAAATTGTGGAGACATCAGGAAGCAATATGGTAAGCAACTGGAACAAAAACCAGAACTTAAAAAGCGTCTTGATGAAATTGAGAAGATTCCTGATCCACTGGAAAAAGCTAAACAAGCAAAGCAATTGGAGCAAGAATTAGCTCAAATAGTTAAAGCTAAAAATCCTAGTAGTTTTAATGGCTTTGGAAATGAAGAGATCCTTATTAAAGAGTTCCCAACATCGCAGGGATTTGTTGAAGTGTCTGCTGAGGTAGTGATTGAAGGAAAGATACTTCACCTAAAAAGTTTAGGTATTTTCCCAAAAGGTATCCGAGGGGTAAACTTATCACAAAAAGAAATTATGGAATCGTTAAATATATTAAAAAAAGAAGCTACATCTGAGGGATTTGAAAAGCTACGCATAACTGGGCGCAGAGTTAGTGGTGCTACTTTCGATGGAAGTATAAGTTCTGGCAAAACAATAGATAGAACTTTCGATTTGACAAAGTAATATCATTATAGTATCCAAATTAGTCTTTATATTGTAAGGTCAGTTTGAATTATTTAAGCATTCTTAATTAGATTATTTTATTCTAATTTTAGTAGTGATTTTCAAAGCTATTCTCGGAGGAAAAATTTAGTAGCCAAATCTACCCTTAAAAATGCTTACTTTAGGAAAAGTAACTCGCTAACATGAAAATTGTATGTTAAAATGTGATAAACTTTTTACCCAAATAAAATAGGATGGTGCTAGTAATGGATGAAGAATACTTAATCCAATACTGTAATCAGATATTAATTGAAGGCAACAATACTGAAAGTATTCTCCTTTTTTTGAGAGATAATGGATGCTCAAAAACTCAATCAATTAAAATACTTAAGAACCTTCAATTTATACCTTTAGATGAAGCACAAAATTTAGTTCATCTTAGTCAAACATGGCAAGATGTATATGAATATGATGAAGAACTAAATAGACAATTTTATGAAGTACTGATGGGAGAAGATTCATAACACAAAATGTCAGTGGGGGATTTATCCCCTATACATCGAAATTTTAAAACAGCCTTTAAGAAGTTTAAAGATGCACAATTACCACGCGGTACAGGTGTACAGAGAAATATTGCTATAGTAGATTTTGGTAATAATCTTACCCTTGGAGGCCAAAATCAAAACTGGGCATTACAGGAAATAACAAATTTTTTGTCCAGTAATAACGCCAAAATTCACAGACAATTTGTAGATGAGTATATTATACGAATTAATAATATAGATCATTCAATTATTGTACCTCCTCCTTAATAAAGTTAAATTTAGTTCAAAAATAGTAATTTACAATTACATAATTATGAATTACTATTAACATTATTTATTGGGTTACTTATATGGTTTCAAAAAAGTCACTAGAAATTTTTTATTCAACAGATGTTGATTCGGAACTAGCTAATGTAAATTGGCGATGTATAAAAAACCAAAATCAGATGTGGGAAAAGTTATTTACAATTCTCACTTACCTAACTGAGTATCAAGAATGCTTTCGAGCTATATCAGGTTCTATAGAAGTTAATATGTCACCTGTTGGAGAAACTGACGACACAATAGAAACAGAAGTGTGGTCAGTGACTATTAATGCTGATGGAATTAAACAACTACAGGAGTTATATCATCATCAATCCATATTGATGAATTATCTAATTCCATTTTCAATGTCCTTACGTATGGAAGCAATGTTGCTACTTCCTAGCGAAGTGCAGAAAGTTCAAATAATTGCTATTGATTTAGGAGATTTAGAATGGGGAAAATTAGAACTACAAGCAGGTAATGAAATTGATGTTCCTGATGGCTTGAGAAAATGGTGGACTGTGGTTAATAATGATCAATCTGAAGATAAATCTATTGTGTATATGGAGTTTTATTTCGAGCTAAGTGAAAATGCACAAGAAATATCTCTTTGGCTTAACTCTCACCATGATATATTCAGACCCCTTCGTTTCGGTGCGACACCAAATGATTTGCACGCAGTTCTGACTTTTGAGCGGCTTATGAGTTATCTTTCTAAATTAGCCGAGCAGACGGGTGGGGTGTTAGAGATATATCCAGACTTAGCCCACTTCTTCACAGTTAGAATATAACTTATTAAAGTTGGAGCTTTTCTGACCATGGTGTATTAATCAAAAAAGAGGATTATACAAATGATCGCGACACAGCATGATGAACAATGGATTATCAATGCAATATCTCAGCAAAACTGGAAAGATTTAGTGGCTAATATACAACCTAGTTTAATAGCGAAAATTCTAACTTTTGAAGAGTCTCTTAATATTGCTTATAAATTGTTATACAATGAGGAATGGGAAGAAGGCTACCAAGTTTTTGCTACTCAATTGCTATATTCTATACGTCAACTTAATCAAGATAAGTGGGCTTCTGATTGGCGTTATGATGCCTTCCTTGGAACTGCTTGTGATATAATTTTAGACTACAATGAACGCTTTAAATTTTACAATCTGGCTTATAATGCAGCACAAGACTCTCCAGCAGAATTAGGTTTTTTACTTGCTAAATGTATAATTGCTCCCGGAAAATCATACATTAATGAAGCAGAAGCTATCAAGATTCTTGAAGAAAGTTTGTCAAAAAAGCCTTTTATAGAAGGAGTAGAATTTTTAGTAAACTTATATAAGGACTCTGATTATAGCAATATTGAACGCAAAAGTTACTGGGAAAATATTTTAGATAAATTAAAAAGACATAATATTTATGCTTGTCCTATTAATCCTCCTGAAATACAAATTGATTAATGTTAATGATGAAATTAGTACAACGTTTCCCTGTCAGTTGTAGGGTGCGTCAGACTGCATAAATTCTGCAAATAAACAGATTGTTGATATCTGACGTGGTTGGTGAGATTGCCGAACCACACCCTACCAATGTGCTAGTTGCGAAAGTCCTGACTTTCTCAAAAATATTGGTAAACACCTACAAACAGGATTAATTGCTTGGTTGACAGGTACAATGGGTGAAGCAGGAATTACCATACCAGAAAATTTTGATCTCAAAGGAGTATTCAGTTTAGTAACACAAATATTAGGGCTAACTTATGAATTTATTCGTGGTCAAGCAGTGAATAGATTAGGAGAAGAAAAAGTTAGTCCTGTTAGAAAAAGGTGAAGAGACATTTAAAATATTAGCCACAGAGGGACTACCAGGAATTTGGCATTTATTACAAGATAAAGTTGGTGATATCAAAACAATGGTGATGGATGGGATTACAGATTTTGTAACTGATCAACTGAATAAATCTTTAAATTCTCGCGCTTTTGCTACAGGGCAAGATATTTTCTTTAGTCAGGGAGCTTATAATCCTGGAAGTAGAAATGGACAAGAATTATTAGCTCATGAATTGACTCATTTTGTCCAGTAGAATGGTAGTGCAATCAATAGAGCAAATGTTGATAATGTTGTACAAGCCAACTTGTTGGATGGTACCAAAAAGGTGATACAAAATGTTGGCGAGACAGTTTTAGGTGCTTTGGCTGGTGAATTTAATAATGATCCTAGTGTCACTCAAATAATTATTGATGGGATTATCAGTCTTATTCCTATTCTCGACCAAATTGCAGATGGACGTGATATAGCTGCCCATATTTACTTTATGACTACCAAAGGAGAATACAATAAGATTGAGCGCTGGATAGGTCTAGCTTTTTCCTTAATTGGCTGCATACCAGAATTAGGTACAGTAATCAAGTCAGCAAGTAAATTACTCTTTAAAGGAACTGGAAAGGTACTTCCACATTTAAAAGAATTATTACAACTGATTAGTAAAATTCTACCAAATGGTACTGTTAATTCATTCAGCAGTTTTCTGTCTCAAAATTGGCATAAATATGCACAACGAGGAATTACAAAGTG
>CAINGU010000118.1 GCA_903848645.1 uncultured cyanobacterium
CGTCAAGCCCGTGAACGACGTGAACGTCAAGCCCGTGAACAACGCGAACGTCAAGCCCGTGAACAACGCGAACGTCAAGCCCGTGAACAACGCGAACGTCAAGCCCGTGAACAACGCGAACGTCAAGCCCGTGAACAACGCGAACGTCAAGCCCGTGAACGTCAAAATCATAACCAACGTAATCATGACCAACGCAATCATGACCAACGTAATCATGAGCAAAACGAGCATGATCACTAAGTTTTAAATTTCCACTTTTATAATAGCTAAAATAACCAGATCCCCAACTTCTTTAAAAAGTCGGGGATCTATTTCTAGTTAATCATCCATTTCTCTATGAACCTTTCAGAAATTTTTATCCGTCGTCCAGTCATGACTACCTTAATAATGATAGGTATTATGATTTTTGGTGTCATGAGTTATGTTTTATTACCTATCAGCCCTCTACCTAACGTTGAATATCCCTTTATTAGTGTTTCCGCAAGTCTCCCCGGTGCAACACCGGAAACAATGGCTTCATCTGTAGCTGCACCCCTAGAACGACAATTTACGGAAATTGCTGGACTTAATTCCTTTAATTCCACCAGTTCCACAGGATCATCGAATATTTCCTTACAATTCGATTTTAGCCGTAGTGTAGCGAGCGCCGCTAAGGACGTACAAGCTGCTATTTCCGCTGCGGCCGGACAATTACCCACAGGGATGCCGAAACCGCCTACCTACCGCAAACTTAACCCCTCTGTTTCCTCAATTCTTTATTTATACCTTTATTCAGAAACTCTCCCTATTTCTACTGTAGACGAATACGCAGAGGTGACAATTAGCCAGCCGATTTCTTCTCTTGATGGTGTAGCGCAAGTACAGGTATTTGGACAAAAACAATATGCGGTGCGTGTGCAACTAGACCCAAAAGAGGTAAAAGCACGAGGAATTGGACTTGATCAAGTTAGGAGTGCGATCGCTTCGGGAAATGTTAATCTACCTACAGGCAGTCTTTCTGGTAAATATAAAAGTTATTTAATTTCCACAGATGGTCAACTTAATGATGCGGCTGCTTATCAAAAACTAATTGTTACTAATGATAATGGCGCAGTCGTCCGACTAGAAGATTTAGGACAGGTAATTGATGATGTCCAAAATAATAAAGTTTCTAACCGTTATAGTGATAAAAAAGTTTCTAACCGTCCCGCAATAGTTCTGGCTGTCCAACCTCAACCCGGTGCGAATACGGTAGAAATTGTTGATGCTGTTAAAAAGCTTTTACCTGCACTGCGAAAACAAGTTCCCAACTCTATTGAAATGGGGATATTTTATGATCGTTCTCAATCTATTCGTGCTTCTATTGCTGATGTAAAATTTACTCTGGTGCTATCAGTTTGTTTGGTAGTTTTAGTCATTTTCTTATTTTTACGTGACCTGTGGGCGACAATAATTCCTAGTTTAGCTTTACCTGTGGCAATTATTGGCACTTTTGCCGCCATGTACATTTTTGGCTATTCTTTAAACAATCTTTCTTTAATGGCACTAACATTATCTGTCGGCTTTGTTGTAGATGATGCGATTGTCGTTTTAGAAAATATTGTTCGTCATCGAGAAATGGGAGAAAGTCCTGAAGATGCAGCTTTCAAAGGCTCTCAAGAAGTCAGTTTCACAATTTTATCAATGACACTTTCTTTGGTAGCTGTATTTATTCCCATCCTATTTATGGGTGGATTAATTGGTAAGCTATTTCATGAATTTGCCATGACTATTAGTGTGGCAATTTTAATTTCTGGATTTGTTTCTCTCAGTCTGACTCCGATGTTATGCAGTCGTTTTTTACGTTCAGGACATCAACAACGGCAAAATTTATTTTATCGAATTTCAGAAGGGGGATTTAATTTCTTATTGCAGGGTTATAAATGGACACTTAAACCTGTTTTAAAATATCGGTTAATTACTCTCGTTTTTTCTGGTTTATTACTCATATCTACATTTTATTTATTCACCATTGTTCCTAAAGGTTTTATTCCCACAGAAGACACGGGACAATTAATGGCTAATACCAAAGCAGCCCAGGATATTTCCTTTGATGAAATGTTGCGTCACCAACAAAAGATAGTTAATATTATTCGCAAAGATCCGAATGTAGCCGCAGTTAATTCCACAGTTGGTGCGGCTGGACCAAATCCCTCAACCAATAGCGGCAGGATTACAATTCGTTTAAAACCCCGTGAAGAACGCCAACTGACAGCCGAACAAATCATTACGGAACTCACACCCAAATTAAGAGGAATACCAGGAATACAAGCCTTTATTCGCGCCCCTGCGGCTATTCCCATTGGTGGACAACAAACTAATTCTCAATATCAATTTACATTACAAAGTTTAAATCTAGAAGAATTACGTGAATATTTACCGAAGTTACTAAATAGAATTAAGGCAATACCTGGTTTGCGAGGTGTTGATAGTGATTTACAACTTAGCACTCCGCAAATACAAGTTCAAGTTGATCATGGGAAAGCTGCTACTTTAGGTATTACAGCCGCACAAGTGCAGAAAACGCTAAGTTATGCCTATGGTTCTAGTCAAGTTTCCACTATTTATAGTCCCAATAATCAATTTTATGTGATTTTGGAATTGCAGCCAGAATACCAACGTGATCCAAATGCTTTAGCGATGCTTTATGTGCGTTCAAGTAATGGTAAATTAGTTCCTTTGAGTGCCATAGCTAATATTACCCAAACTGTTGCACCTTTGACAGTTAACCACCTCGCTCAATTACCTTCAGCTACGATATCCTTTGATACTTTACCAGAAGTTTCTTTAAGTCAAGCCACAGAAGCTATTCAGAAACTTGCCGAGGAAATTCTACCAGCTACAATTACAACTAATTTTCAAGGTTCAGCTCAGGTTTTTAATCAGTCCTTTGGAAATTTAGGTTGGTTATTACTAATATCTATTGTGGTAATTTATCTAATTCTTGGTATTCTTTATGAAGATTTTATTCACCCGATTACCATTCTTTCTGGTTTACCTTCTGCGGGTTTTGGTGCATTATTAACGCTGTATATTTTTCAAGTGGAATTAAATCTTTACTCGTTTATTGGCATGATTTTATTAGTCGGTATTGTCAAGAAAAATGGGATTATGTTGGTAGATTTTGCCATTGAGTCCCAACGTCAAGACGGAAAAAGTCCCACAATGGCAATTTATCAAGCTTGTTTAGTGCGTTTTCGTCCGATTATGATGACAACAATGGCAGCATTAATTGGAACTTTACCAATTGCTTTAGGAACAGGAACAGGTTCAGAAGCCCGTCGTCCGTTAGGAATTGCCATTGTTGGGGGTTTGTTGTTTTCGCAAATTTTGACTTTGTATTTAACGCCTGTGTTTTATACTTATATGGAAGAATTGAGAAAAAATCTGAGTAAATCAAAGAGAAAAAATCAGATTCAAAACTTAGAGATTTCCAAATAATCAATGATCTAAAAATGATTAATTAAACAACTTAAAGATAAATAACAAAATCCTGAATTTCTTCAAAAAGTCGGGAATCTGAGTTTTTATATTTTTACAAATCAGATACAGCAGATTTCGCTCTAATGAGGTACAAACTCTTGTAGTGCGGGCATCTTGCTCGCTGGATATATACCTCATAACACCGGAAAGTGCTGTAATATTGTTATATTAATATTATTCAAATGATAAATTATATATGCAAACAATTGATAAAAAGTCAACTAAAAAAGCATGGTTTCGGGCAATATCTCAACCTGCAACGGAATTTTCTGCCACTAAATTACCGATTCTCGCAGGTAAAATCCCCAATGGTTTGCGGGGTACACTGTACCGAAATGGACCAGCAAGACTAGAACTGAATGGTGTTGGGGTGGGACATTGGTTTGATGGAGATGGGGCAATTCTGGCTGTTAATTTTACCAATGTCGAAGCAGTTGGGGTTTATCGTTATGTGCAAACTACTGGTTATCAAGAAGAAACTGCTGCGGGTAAATTGCTTTATGGTAATTATGGCATGACTGCACCAGGAATTATCTGGAATCAATGGATAAAACCCGTGAAAAATGCGGCTAATACTTCCGTTTTGGCATTACCTAATAAACTTTTGGCATTGTGGGAAGGTGGTAAACCTTATGCTTTAGATTTGCAAACTTTAGAAACTTGTGGTGAAGATGATTTAGGCAGTTTAACTAAGGAATTAAGTTATTCTGCCCATTATAAGCAGGACAAAAATACAGGGGAGATTTTTAATTTTGGTGTCACTCCTGGATTAAATGCCACACTTAATATTTATAAAAGTGACTCGACTGGTAAAATTATCCAAACAGCAACACATCAATTAGAAGGAGTACCACTAATCCATGATTTTGTTTTAGCGGGACAGTATCTTGTCTTTTTTATTTCCCCAGTGCGGTTAAATCTTTGGCCTGTGTTGGTAGGGATAAGGAGTTATAGTGATTCCCTAGAATGGCATCCTGAATTGGGAACTAAAATTATAATCCTAGATAGAGAAAGTTTATCTTTAGTTAGTCAGGGAGAGACTGAATCTTGGTTTCAGTGGCATTTTGCTAATGGTTATGTAGATGCTAGTGGTGCGGTAATTGTGGATATTGCCCGTTATGAAGATTTTCAAACTAATGAATATCTTCGAGAAGTAGTTACCGGGGAAATTCAGACAAATTCCCAGGGGACATTTTCACAAGTTCAACTGAATCCTCAAACTGGAAAGGTAATTAAAATTGAACAACTTTCAAATCAACATTGTGAATTTCCTAGTGTTCCTCCCCAAAATGTAGGTCAATTTTCTCGCTATACCTATATGTCAGGATTTCAACCAGGAACAGATGCTAGTAAGGAACTTTTAAATAGTATTGCTCGTTTTGATCACAAAACTGGAACTTTAACCCAAGCAAACATAGGAGAAAATCGCTATCCTTCCGAACCTATTTATGTGCAAAATCCGCAAAACTCTGAACAAGGTTGGGTGTTAACTGTGGTTTATGATGGTCATACTCATAGTAGTGAAGTTTGGGTATTTGCGAGCGATAGGTTAAATGAAGAACCTGTTTGTAAATTGGGATTACCCAGCGTCATACCTCACAGTTTCCACGGTACATGGAAACCTGCTTAAACAATCCCATAATTAATTAATGTAGGGGTGGGGTTTTCCCCACCCTTTACCTTTAATGTTTTCGGGAATTGTAAATTAAAAGTAAATTGTAATTATTTGACTAATGACTAATCAACACCGCATTGGCATCATTTTAGGGACTCGTCCCGAAGCGATTAAACTAGCGCCAGTAATTCAGGTTTTTCAAAGTTCTCCAGATTTTGAATTGCAGGTAATTCTCACAGGACAACATCGAGAAATGGTTGAACAAGTGATGAAATTGTTCAAACTTAAAGCCGATTGGAATTTAGAGATTATGCAGCGTCAACAATCTCTTAATGATATTACCTGTCGCAGTTTACAAGGTTTAGAAGCATTATTTCAAACACAAAAGTTAGATTTTGTGATTGTTCAGGGAGATACGACAACAGCTTTTGCAGCAACTTTGGCAGCTTTTTATCAAAAAATCCCTATAGGTCATGTAGAAGCAGGTTTAAGGACAGATGATTTATTTAATCCTTTTCCCGAAGAAGCTAATAGAAGATTAATTTCCCAACTTACACAATTGCATTTTGCTCCGACTACTTTAGCGGTGGAAAACTTACAACATTCCGGGGTATTAGGAGAAATTCACCTCACAGGAAATACCGTAATTGATGCGTTATTAAATGTGGCGGCAAAAAAACCAGCTTGTGATATACCAGGTTTAGATTGGCATAAATATAGGACAATATTAGCAACAGTTCATAGACGGGAAAATTGGGGAGAACCTCTGCAAGATATCGCTCAAAGTTTTTTACAAATTTTAGATCAATTTCCTGATACAGCCTTATTGCTGCCATTACACAAAAATCCCACAGTGAGAGAACCATTACAAGAGTTGTTAGGAAAACATTCCCGAATTTTCTTAACAGAACCCTTAGACTATGCTGAATTAGTAGGTGCTATCGAGCGATCACATTTAATCTTAACCGATTCTGGTGGCTTACAAGAAGAAGCCCCCAGTTTGGGTAAACCAGTGTTAGTTCTCAGAGATACCACCGAAAGACCAGAAGCTGTTACCGCAGGGACAGCAAAACTTGTAGGTACACAAACCGCAAATATTGTTACAGCCGCTAGTGAACTACTCAGCAACCCAGCCGCTTACACCAAAATGGCCACCGCCATAAATCCCTTTGGCGATGGCCATGCAGCAGAACGCATTCTGCAAATTGTCAAAAATTACCTGCAACAGGGAACAGGGAACGGGGAACAGGGAACAGAAAAACAACTTTAGTTATGTTTTTAAACATGGGTAACTATTGCCATCTTGCCTGTTCCCTTTCAATTAAGCTAAATACCTAAAGCTCTCCGAGTTTGATAACCAACAACGCCATCTACACGCAGTCCGTTACGTCTTTGGAAGTGACGAATTGCGTTAATGGTTCGTGAACCGTAAACGCCATCAACTCTAATACCTAAAGCTCTTTGGATTTCTCTGACTCGTTCACCTCTTGAGCCATATCCTACCGTGATTCTACCACCAACACCGTATCCAGAACGATATCTGCGGGAAGAATGGCCAGGGGTGTTACCAATCCATCTTTCAGCAGCATAGTATCCTCGGTAACGTCCCGAAGAAATTCTCGCAAATCCATTTCTGACACTACCAGTTTCACCAACGTATGCACCATTTTGGACACAAGCTACAGATGAATTTTCCGTGCTAGGTCCTGTGCGAATATAAAGACAATTACCATTAGTGCTAACATATTCTGCGGAAGCAAACTGCATTTGAGTAACTGTAGCTAGTAATATACTCACACCAGCTAAGGTTAACCACGCAGAAGATTTAAAAAAATTCCGCCAATTAAATGACGATTTGGGAAAATTTAATGCAAAATTTTCATTTGTTTTTTCATCTTCTATATACATATAGGAATAAGCCAAATATTCCATAATCACCTGCTCCTTTATCTGAACTTTTGCGATACTTTTGTCTAGTTTTAATCTTCATTGATTTTATACTTCTTCACTAAGATAAGTTGGCTGCTATATTCCGCCATTTGAACTGTCACATCAGGTATTTGTAATGAAATCATCAATTACTCATGGTCGTTAGTAGTTTTAGTTCCCCAAACCATGGGAAGTGAGAAAACTATCGGCACGAATCGGACTACCATTGCGCCAAATTTCTATTTTTTCGGGGCTAATTAAGTAGGAAAAACTGCCATTATCTGCCTTATATCTGTTGTTATTAAGTTTCCAAGCCCGAATTTTTAAAACTTGACTGGGTTCTTGTTTTAATTTCCCGATATAAAATAACTGACTATTTTCCTCGCAAACTTTTATACTGACTGTTGCTGTCTCCCCTGTCAGAACTGTAGTCCCATTACATTCAGTATTATTACTCACAGTTAAAACTGGCTGTAGGGTAGGGGAAACTGGTTGATTTACTGGTGTTTTCGCAATGGTGGCAGACGGTAATACACTGAGAGGATTACTAGCTAAACGACCATCTGCATAAAATTCAAAATGCAAATGAGGAGCGGTGCTATTGCCTGTTGAACCCATTTCGGCAATAATTTGACCTTGTTTGACCTGTTGACCTTTACTGACCAATAAACGGCTATTATGTCCATAAACCGTTACATTGCCATTAAGATGTTTAATTTCAATAAAATTACCTAATCCCCAATTATCCCAACCAGCTTTCACGACTGTACCAGCAGCAGCAGCCAAAATCGGAGTCCCTTTTGCACCAGCAATATCAATTCCCTCATGTTGATATTTACGGAAACCTTGGGAAAGCACACCCTGAGTAGGCCAAATTAAGTTAGTAGTAGGTGCGGCTGTGGGGTTAATTAGAGAAACTGTTTGAGTTAAAGCTGGAGGCATCTGACTCAATACCAGATTGCAAGACATTAAACTCATTAAAGCGTAATTACAAAAGCGGTAGATATTAACTTTTTTCATCAGTTTCTAGCCTCATAGTTGCTATAGCAGCGAAAAGGAAGTCAAAGCGGACTGCTGTAAATGGAGAAATGCTATAGTTACTTGCTATTTCAGTCTCAAATGTGTCACATCAGGACAATTTGCTGGTTAAATTTACAACTCGTGCAAACTTACTTACAGCAAATTTCGCTCTAATGAGGTACAAACTTGAATTATGAAACTCTTGTATTGCGGGCATCTTGTCCGCTACATATGTACCTCATAACACCGGAAAGTGCTGTATAGTTGATTCAAAATATAGACTTGTAAATAAGATACGATAATTGCCAAAACCTTATTCTTACATATATGTCTCAACTAACATCAAAACAGTGGATTTTAATTCAACAGAAAATTACACCCTATCTATTTTTATTACCTGCCTTAATTCTGTTAACATTCACTGTTTTTTGGCCAGCAATTCAAGCCTTTTATCTCAGCTTTACTAGCTACGAAAATATAGGAGATCCTCCCCAGTGGATCGGCTTAAAAAACTTTCTGCGTTTATCGAAAGACCCAGTTTTTTGGCAAACTCTACAAAACACATTTCTTTATTTGATTGGTGTTGTCCCAATTTTAGTATTTTTTCCCTTAGTTTTAGCAATTTTAGTCAATCAAAAACTGCGGGGAATGAATTGGTTCAGAACAGCATATTATACACCAGTTGTAATTTCCATGGTAGTAGCGGGGATAGCCTGGAAATGGTTATATGCAGAAAACGGATTACTCAACCAAATTCTCAAAGTTTTAGGCATTTTTCCCAACGGAATACCTTGGCTAACAAGTCCAGATAAAATATTCGGAATTGT
Source organism: uncultured cyanobacterium (assembly GCA_903848645.1). Taxonomy (GTDB): domain Bacteria; phylum Cyanobacteriota; class Cyanobacteriia; order Cyanobacteriales; family Nostocaceae; genus Dolichospermum. The sequence goes on from CAINGU010000118.1 coordinate 8,893, forward strand.
TCCCATTTCCCTAGCCAGTATTATGGCTGTAACTATTTGGAAAGGCTTAGGCTATTACATGATAATTTATTTAGCTGGATTACAATCTATTCCCGCGGATATCTACGAAGCTGCTGCTATTGATGGTTCAGATAATATTCGTAAACATTGGGATATTACCCTTCCATTAATGAAACCTTATTTAGCTTTAGTAGCCGTAATTTCTGCCATTGCAGCTACTAAAGTTTTTGAAGAAGTTTATATTATGACTCAAGGTGGACCACTCAACAGTTCTAAGACAATTGTTTATTATTTGTATGAGCAAGCATTTGGTAATTTAGAAATTAGCTATGCTTGTACAATTGGTTTGGTGCTATTTTTAATGATCTTAGGTTTATCAATTTTGCGATTAGTTGTAAATCAGCAAGATGGTAATTGGTAATTGGTCATTGGTCATTGTCACAACTGAAATGAAGCCGTTAACGCCACCGCTAAAGCATCTGCCGCATCATCTGGCCGAGGAATTTCATCTAAATCCAACTCCCGCATCACAGCCTCTTGCACTTCTGCCTTATCTGCCTTACCATAATTCGTTAAAGCTTGCTTAATTTGGGGAGGTGCAAATTCCACATAAGGCAGCTTATGCTGTCCTAAAACTAACATTAGTACACCTCTAGCCTGTGCGACAATAATAGTATTTGCCATCCGATAAAAAAATAACTTTTCAATTGCCACCAAATCCGGTTGCAACTCCTCTATCACAGTGTGTAAATCGTCAAATAAAGTACATAGTCGTTGACTCATTTCCATATCAGCATTCGTGCGAATCACCCCAAAATCTACCATCTGTACCGTGGTCTCTTGTCCTTTAGTTTCACTTTGTTGCCAGGTAATTGCCCCAAATCCAACTGTTGCCAGTCCTGGATCTATTCCTAAAATTCGCTTTTCCATGAAATTATTTGTAACTGGGGTAATTGGTAATATTTGCTTCTGACGGGCGTGACTTCTGGGCGGGGAAACCCCGCCCCTACTGACTCCCCGAAATATGAAGGAATGAATAAATCTTCTGGTTTATCTCTAGTCTTGAAAGCAAGTGATGTAAAGTTTCTGTTAAATATTGTTTGTACCAACGTTCCCTATTAGGTATGTTCATCGGTTTTCTGAAACAAGCCATTAATTCGCTACAACTACAATCCCACAGTCGCACCTCTCATCGGGTTAACCAATGGTTCAAATGGCTATCCCCTGGATTAGCTGTCAAACGCTGGTTACTTATCAGTGTTGGGGGTGTTGTATTGGCCAGTTTGGGGTTAGCTATTTGGGTAAAGTTAACCCCAATTTTTTGGATACTAGAGTTGCTAAAAGGTCTTTTGGGATTCCTTGCGGATATTTTACCCAACTATATCAGCGGTCCATTACTCCTTATATGTGGTGTTCTGTTGGTGCTGTGGGGACAATCCCGCACTGTCGGTTCAATTACAGAAGTCCTAAGACCTGGAGTTAATGAAGAGGAATTAATAGATGTCCTCTTAACCCACCGTCGCTTATACCGGGGTCCCAAAATCGTAGTCGTTGGTGGTGGGACTGGACTTTCAACTTTGCTGAGAGGCTTAAAAACCTACAGTGCTAATATTACCGCTATTGTCACCGTAGCAGATGATGGCGGTTCTTCTGGCAGGTTGCGCGAAGAATTTGGCGTTTTACCACCTGGAGATATCCGCAATTGTTTAGCAGCACTAGCAGATGAAGAAAAATTACTGACAGAATTATTTCAATATCGCTTTCGGGCAGGAGATGGATTAACAGGCCACAGTTTTGGTAATTTGTTTTTAACTGCCATGACTGATATTACTGGAGATTTGGAACAAGCGATCGCTGCTAGTTCTAAGGTATTAGCCGTGAGAGGACAAGTTTTACCTGCTACCCTCAGCGATGTCCGTCTCTGGGCAGAATTGACCGATGGCCGCCGCATTGAGGGTGAGTCAAATATTCCCAAAGCCGGCGGGAAAATTGTCAAAATTGGCTGCATTCCTGAAAATCCTCCAGCATTGCCGGCAGCTATTAAGGCCATTAAGGAAGCTGATTACATTATTATTGGTCCGGGTAGTCTTTATACAAGCTTAATTCCTAATTTGTTAGTTGGAGAAATTGCCGATGCGATCGCCGCAACCAATGTACCCCGCATTTATATCTGCAATATCATGACCCAGCCAGGAGAAACTGATGGATATAGCGTTGCTGAACATATTCAAGCCATAGATCACGCTTGCGGTAACAGAAGGTTATTTGATGCCGTATTAGTTCATAAAAAAACACCCTCAGCCCAAGCCCTGATCCGTTATGCCCAACAAAATGCCCATCCAGTTTTTTTGGACAGAGAAGCTGTCACTCAATTAGGACGGCGATTAGTTCCTGCTAATATTCTCTTTGAAGATGAAAATGGTGCTGTTCGCCATGACCCGCAGAAACTAGCCAAAGTTTTATTAAAGTGGTACAGTGGAGCGCATAACGGGAAGTAAGGACTGGGGACTGGGGACTGGGTTGAATTTTACCAATGACAACTGACCAATGACTAAAATTTTCCTTCCTGATATGGAAGCAACACAGCAATTAGGTATTACTTTGGGCCAAACTTTGACTGCTGGCAGTGTCATTTTATTAGAAGGTGATTTAGGTGCTGGTAAAACTACTTTAGTCCAAGGTATTGGTAAAGGTTTGGGGATAATTGACTCTATTGTCAGTCCTACTTTTACTCTCATTAATGAGTACAGAGAAGGACGTATCCCCCTTTACCACTTAGATTTATACCGTCTAGAACCTCAAGAAGTTACAGGTTTGAATCTCGAAAGTTACTGGGAAGGCATAGAAGTAATACCAGGCATTGTGGCCATTGAGTGGGCAGAAAGAATGCCATATCTACCAGATAGTTATTTAAAGATACGTTTAAACTATGGTGAAAATGGCAATCGCCAAGCCGAAATTATTACTGTAAATTGTGAACTATCAACAACTGACAACTGACAACTGACAACTAACTACGAAAAAGTTAAAGCTTGTCCGCGAACTTGCGTATTTAGCTGACCTTGATTATAAGCAATTTCACCGCCGACAATTGTTGTTACCGGCCAACCCGTTAAATTCCAACCTTCAAAAGAACTCCAACCACACTTGCTGATAACTTCTTCCCGTTTAACTTCACGGTAATTTTTTAAATCTACCAAGACTAAATCAGCATCGTAACCGGGGGTAATTTCTCCCTTATTGGCAATACCATAAGCTACAGCGACGGCTTTAGACATCCATTGGACAACTTGGGCAACAGTACATTTTCCATCCATTGCAGCGGTTAACATTAAAGGTAAAGAAGTTTCTACACCGGGCATTCCTGAAGGGGTGTTGGGGTAGGTTTGGGCTTTTTCCTCTAGGGTGTGGGGGGCGTGGTCAGTGGCAATAAAGTCAATGATCCCATCCCGTAAAGCTTGCCAGAGAACCTCATTATCATGGGGCAATCGCAAAGGTGGATTCATTTGCGCTAAAGTACCAATAGTTTCATAAGCACTAGTATTTAAAAGTAAATGCTGGGGTGTTACCTCCGCTGTCACCCAACTCGGTTTATCCTCACGCAGTAAATCCGCTTCCTGGGCTGTGGACATATGGAGAATATGTAACCGGCGTTGGTATTTTTTAGAAAGTTTTAATGCCAATTGGGTAGCTAATAAAGCCGCTTGATTATCTTGAATTTGGGAATGAACAGCCAGATTTGTAATACCCGCAAACTCCTGTTTTCGTTGATTAATTCTGGCTTGGTCTTCCGCATGAACAGCAATTAAACGGCTTCCTTGGGCAAAAATCGCCTCTAGTGCCTCTTCCTGGCTCACCAACAACTGTCCGTGCATTGACCCCATAAAAACCTTAATTCCTGGTGTCGGCTGGGCAGAAAGTAAATCTGGTAGATTATCGGCCGTAGCTCCCATAAAAAAGCCATAATTAACTAAGCACTTTTGGGCAGCCCGTTGTAACTTGTCATCTAAAGCAGATTGGCTAATGGTTAAAGGTCTTGTATTGGGCATTTCTAGAAAGGAAGTAACTCCCCCCTTAGCGCAAGCACAACTAGCAGTAAACAAATCTTCCTTGTATTCTAGTCCTGGTTCACGGAAATGCACCTGGGGGTCAATTACGCCAGGCAACAAAGTTAACCCTTCTGCGTCAATCTCACGGGTGGGTGTGCCATGAGTAATTTCTTGTCCTACTTGGGTTATGTGCCTTCCTTCTATCAGCACATCCCCAATCATTGACTCACCATTGGGTAAAATAATTTCAGCGTGGCGAATCAGTAAACTTTGTGGAGTTGACATGGATTTAATATCTTTCAGAATAAAGGAACTATTTATGGATGATAGATAACTTTTTCTGTAAGGTAAACTTAATTGGCACGAAGAATCGGCGATTTTGGTTTTGTGTTAAAAAATGTTTATCATCAAGTAAGCTAAAAACCTTAGTATTTGTAGTTGATAAAAGGAAAAAACTAGATTTTTTACTTTATTTACCTGTCATCTGCTCCATCTGGTTAAGATTAATAATATCAAGTCTATCTGTCTGAGTTCAATTCTAGTCTCTTAATATACTTCAACAATTTCATGCAAAATCAAGCGTCTGATAAAAACTCTAGCCAAGAACCCGATAATTCCTGGATGGTAGAGCTAGGTAAAACGATGATCTTGAGTATCTTTCTGGCTCTGGGAATTCGTACCTTTGTCGCCGAAGCCCGTTGGATTCCCACTGGTTCTATGGAACCAACCCTACATGGTGTCAAAGACCAGTGGAAGGCGGACAAGATTATTGTTGATAAAGTAAAGTATAAATTTGCTAATCCTGAACGAGGAGATATAGTAGTATTTTTACCGCCACAAGAAATACAGAATAATCCTGAACGGGAAGCATTTATTAAAAGAGTAATTGGTTTACCTGGGGAAAAAGTCGAACTAAGAGAAGGCAAAGTATATATTAATAGCAAGCCCCTACAGGAAGATGTTTATCTATCCTCTTCTGTGCGGACATTAGTTGAAGCTTGCAATAGCAGCGGACTTCAACCCCCTTTCTTAGCTCAACCGGAAATCATCCCGCCCAATTCTTACTTAATGCTCGGTGATAATCGTCCTAACAGTTATGATGGACGTTGTTGGGGTGTTGTTCCTCGTGATAATATTATTGGTCGGGCTGTAGTTCGTTTCTGGCCACTCGATAGAATGGGTTCAATTGATAAATCTCCTGCCTATTCATCTCCAAAGCCATAAAATGATGTCACGCGATTTTGGCTTTTCGGTTTATATGGCTTACGCCACGCTATCACCAAGCCCTAAATAATTTTCGCATTTGGCAGATACTAGACTTCTTTAAGAAGTCAGGTATCTTGTTGTCTAAGAATATAGGAAAATTTAAGGACGAGAATCTTGGGGTAAAATCATTTCCCGGATGGCTGTGGCTGTTGCAGGGGCAAGTAAAACACCATTGCGATAGTGTCCTGTAGCCAGAAGAACATTATTAAAACCTGGGAGTTTATCAATTACTGGTGCTGGTCGTCCTTCGGGACGGGGACGCAATCCTGACCAAGTGCGGAGAACTTTCGCGGCGGCTAAATCTGGAGTAAAGGCGATCGCCTGTTGTCTGACAGCATCCAATAATTCTTGACTGGGAGATATTTGATCTTCATCATCGGGAAATTCTACCGTTGCCCCTACCCAATAATCACCATTTCCCATTGGCACAATATGCACATCATTACCAGTAATCACCGGTTGAAAATCTGGATTTCCTAAACTCCGTCCTAAACTTAGATATAAAGCTTGTCCCAGTACGGGACGGATATTCACCATTTGATCTAATTGTGCAGTTAAGGCCGTTGAACCTAAACCCGCAGACATAATAAACCAATCAGCGGTAACTTTGCCCTCGGTAGTTTCAATAAAATTACATTTGTGAGGTTCTCCCAATCCCTTTTTAATGTGTAAAGGTGTGGGGGGAGGAGGAGGTGGGGTTTCTGTTCCTGTGACAGATACACCAAATTTGAAATTTACCCCATTGCGTTGGGCTGCATCTACTAAGGCTAAAGTTAAAGCTGTGGCATTTAATTGTAAGTCTTGGGGAGAATAGACAGCACCGATAATTTGCGGGTGACTAACTTGGGGACAATATTTTTGCAGTTGTTCTTGATCCCAAACTTGTAATTGCCAACCTTGAGATTGACGAATTTCTCGCAGTTGTTCCCATTCTGAGAGGACATCAACCCCACTTTCTAAAGGGCGTTCTAAATTCTCTGATAATAGCATCACGATTCCTTGGCGGTTACAAGGGATTTTCCGCCCTGTAATGCCTTCTAATTCAGGAATCAAAGTTCCATAACGTTGGATGCTACTTTGTCGCATTCGCCAAGCAATACCCTTGGTTTTACTGCTAATTACGCCCATTAACACACCGAGAGCAGCGCTGGTAGAACCTTGTGCGGGTTGTTTTTGCTCGAAAACGGTGATGTTTAAACCTTTAACTTGGCTGAGTTCATAGGCGATCGCCGCCCCAACCACGCCACAGCCGATAATTACTACATTCATGGTTTTTGCGCTTGAGTCAGGGGTGAAGAATCAAAAGTCTTCCTCTCCACCCTATCACTCCATCACCCTAGCATTTTGTGATTCAAGACTCGAAAGGAGGCAGGGGGCTTTCTCGCAGGGGGAGAAATTTCTTTCTTCTTCTTTCTCCTGACTCATGGGTTCATGGGTTCATGGGTTCATGGGTTCATGGGTTCATGGGTTCATGGGTTCATGGGTTCATGGGTTCATGGGTTCATGGGTTCATGGGTTCATGGGTTCATGGGCGCAGGCCCTGCGCCCCTACGCTCCTCTTTTAGCTACTCTTTTCGGGAACGAGTTCTAAGAATTTGTCAATATCTGCAAAAGCTTCTTTGTATTTACCTAAAGCTAGGCTAGTATTGCCCGCAGCAGCAGCTTGATCAATTCTTACTAAGTCATTCAACAAATCTTTGCTAATTTGTCGGGCTTGAGTTTGGTTTTGCTTGGCTAGATTAGGAATGATATAAGTCATATTCAATCTAGCTTCTGTGATCGGTCCGTGGATAAAATTACCAACTTTAATCCATTCACCCTGAGAAATCAGGTTTTTCAGTTCTGAAGAGCGATCGCGCACCATCTGAATTCCCGGAACATATTCCTGAATTTTGGCAACTTCCGCTGCTGTATAAGATGGTGGTACAGTAGCAACACTGGGACTACCACAACTAATCAAAAATGTTGCTAATAATCCAAAAATCAGTGACAAAATAGAACGTTGACGCACCATAAATGGAAATTAATTTTTTGTTTGTTTACAGATTAACAGTGTTATTTTAGATCGCTATGTAATGAACCGTTACAATTAACTCAGGTTTTTCTGTCTTGATCTTCCCCACAGACCAACCGAATATAGGAGTATTATTGAGTGAACGCAGCCGAACAAGCCACAAACCTAGAATTTGCCAGCAAAATTGCTACGGTAGTAAATTTATTTAAATATGAATTTCCTGATGTTAAATCCGATCTTAAACCTTGGCACAATGACCCAGAAACCAGAGAATTAGTAGATCCAGATTCCATAGACATTGGTTTTCACTTTCCTGGCATTAGCAAATCTTGGCGCTGTCGGAGTATTTTAATTCAAATCCGATTTTATCAAGATCCTATCAATAATCACCGTCGCGCCATTGGTGTGGAAGCCGCTGGATTTGATCATACTGGGGAAGTTTGGCGACTTTCTACGGTGGAAACCTGGAGTTTTGTCGGTGATTCTGTACCCTCGGCTGTTGTTGGGGAAAAATTAAAACAGGTTTGTCGGCAAATTTTAGAGGTGTTTAATGGAAACTAAGAATTACCCATTACCTAGTTCTAATGCTAATTTAGCAGCACCTACCATTCCCGCTGTATTTCCTAATTCTGCTGCGAGAATTTGCAAACCTGCGCGAGATGTTGGTAATACTCTTTTTTCGATTTCTGCTTTTAGTGAAGGTAAGAAAAATTCAAAACTGGCACTTACACCACCACCAATAATAATTGCCTGGGGTGTCAGCACATAAAGTAAACTCGTTAAACCAATTCCTAAGTCTTTACCATATTCTTGCCAAAAAGTCAAGGCTTCTGGATCTCCAGCTTGAGCAAGTGCGCCTAATTCTGCTGGTTCTTTGCCTGTACGACGACGGATAGCAGAAATTGAAGTATGCTGTTCTAAAGAACCTTGATTCCCACTATTACACATTGGTCCATCAGGATTTAAGGTAATTAAACCTAATTCTGCTGCTGCACCTTGATGTCCCACAAATAATTTACCATCCAGAATAATTGCCCCACCAACCCCAGTTCCCAAAGTTAGTAAAATCAAATTGGGGAAATTGCGGCCTGCACCTAACCAAGCTTCTCCTAAACCAGCACAATTAGCATCATTAGCCAAAATTGTCGGTTTACCCGTTTTCGCTTCTAACCAATCGGCTAAGGGGACATCATGCCATCCTACTAAATTAATAGCAACTTTGGCAATGCGTCCCGCAGCGTCAGCAGGGCCAGGAGTACCTAAACCAATAGCTATACTTTCATTATTGGGGTCAATTTGGGCGATCGCATCTACTATTTGAGATAATACAGCCTCTGGTGTTGCAGGTTGGGGAGTATCCACAGACAAAGATTGCAAACAATTACCATCTGCTGTAAACCGTCCCAACTTAATCGCAGTTCCCCCTAAATCAATCCCAATTACTTGTTTAGTCATTAGTCAGTTGTCAGTTGTCAGTTGTCATTAGTCAGTTGTTTTCCCCAATTACCAATTACCTATTACCCATTACCCATTACCCTTTCTAACAACTTGCACATTCGCAACTGGGTGTGAATTATGATGTGCTTGTTGCCAATTTGTGATTGGCGCACCTTTTAAAATACCAGATAAAGCTACAGAAATCATAAATCCACCTGTAGCAGCCGCAATTAAAGTAATATTATCGTTCACAAAACTCTCTCAGTAATAATTAAATTTTTGTTGGTTGACAACGGACAACGGACCACTGACCAATGACTATTGCCTATTCTCTCTTCTGAGACGAGGATTGACAAATTCATTCAACCCCTCACCAAGTAGTGATAACCCTACCACTAAGGTTGTCATTGCTAAACCGGGAAATAAGGTAGTCCACCAAATGCCTGTAGGTAGTGCTTCTAGAGCTTGTTTTAAATCATATCCCCATTCAGGGACTTCTTCAGGTAATCCTAACCCTAAAAATCCTAAACCACCTAAAACTAATATGGCATCTGCGGCGTTGAGGGTAAAGAGGACGGGTACACTTTGAATCACATTGAAAAATAGATACCTTGATAAGACAACCCAGGTAGAAGCACCCATTGCTTGTGCAGCTTCGATATATACTTCAGTTTTGACGCTGACGGTGTGGTTACGGACTACGCGATAATATTGGGGAATATAGGCTATACTAATAGCGATCGCTGCATTTAAGATTCCTCTTCCCACCACAAAAGCCAAGGTTACTGACAGTAGCAATCCTGGTAAAGTATAAATGCTATCCATCAGAAATAACAGAGCTTTATCTAATTTTCCCCCTAAATAACCGCTTACCATTCCCAAAGGCACACCGATGATCATACTCAGAGAAGTAGCTAAAGTTACAACTTGTAACGCCGCTTGCACACCAAACACACTGCGAGAAAAGACATCATAACCTAAACGACTTGTTCCAAACCAATGTTTAGCTGAAGGTGGTTCATGAATGGGGTTCGAGAGAAATTCTCTAGGATTTTGTAACCACCCCCAACTTTGGAATACAGGTGCAAAAAAGGCTAAGAAGATGAAAAATAGAGTCATACCGATCCCAATTGCCATTAATCGCTGGGATAGGGTAGGATTTTTGCTAAATTTAAAGAAATTTGGTAATTGCTTTTTTGTAATTGTCATCTAAACACCGGCTTGAAAAATTTGATTAGCAGTTAAACTCAATTCTGGTAAACTTGGTGATATGATCAAATCATTATTTCTAAATTGACTAACTTGATATTCTTCATCTATAAGTTGGTAAATAGAGATAGTTGGTTGTTTCGGGTTGCCAATAAATGCTCTACCACCAAAAGCAGCATAATCAACAATCCAATATTCAACAATACCCATTTCCTCATAGTCAGCTAGTTTTTTGTGATAATCATCACGCCAATTTGTACTGACAATCTCCACCACTAGAGGAACAGACGCAGATTCACTAATAGTAGACTGTTTTTTCCATAAAGGTTCATTAACTAAATTAGACCGATTTAACAGCAGTATATCGGGTGAATATGCTGATTTGCTGTTTGGTGGTTTGATAAAAGCTGTTTTGGGAATGAAATAAGGAAGTTTTAGCCCTTTATATTCTGTAACTATTTCTTCAACTAAAAATCCTATAATTTCCTCATGATCTCCTACGGGTGGTGTCATTTCTATAATTACTCCATCATGTAATTCATAGCGTATTCCTGTATTGGGATACCACTCTATAAACTCTTCAAAGCTGACTAATTTAGTTTGAGGTAAAGCTTGAACCATAAATTTACCTGCTTTCGTGAAAATTCTTCCCAGTCCCCAGTCCCCAGTCCCCAGTCCCTATAGATTACTCGCTATTAACTGCCGATATTCGCTTTTTTGCTTGACACCCCTAACTTCTTTCACCAATTCCTGATCTTTAAATAACTGTACTGTTGGTGTACCAATAACTCCGGCGTTTTCTGCAATATCTCGATCTTTGTCAATGTCAATTTCAACAAAGTGGATTCTACCATCAAACTCATCAACGACTTTATTTAATATTGGTTTGAGAGTATGACAAGGACCACAACCGGGAGAAATGTATTTTACCAACAGCAAGCGATCGCTCTCATGGAATAATTTTCTTAAAGCATAACCACCTTCATGGCGTGTTGTCTGCAAATTAAACTCTATCGCTATTTCTGTAATCTGCGTTTCTACCTGCGCTGCTTGTTCCTGACTTTGATGAAATTCCTGAATTAAACCCTTTGCAGATAACCACCGTTCCGCTAACATGGCCGCCATACAACCAGTTCCCGCTGCGGTAATAGCCTGACGAAATTCATGGTCTTGGACATCGCCGGCGGCAAATACACCGTCTACGCTCCCTTCCTGACTTCCTTCTTTAGTCCTTACGTATCCCATCTTGTCCAATTCTAATTGCCCCTGAAATAGCTCTGTATTGGGCTTGTGACCAATGGCGTAAAATAGTCCTTTGGCGGGAATTGTGCTTTCTTCCCCAGTTTGATTGTTGCGGACTTGTAACCCGGTCATATAATCTTCACCAACTACATCTACCGCTTCTGTATGCCAATGCACTTTAATTTTCGGGTGATGCAAAACTCGATCTTGCATAGTTTTAGAAGCCCGCATTTTCTGAGAACGTACTAATAGATGGACTTGAGAAGCATATTTAGTTAAAAAAATAGCTTCTTCCGCTGCGGAGTCACCCGCACCAATTACCACTAACTCCACACCGCGAAACATGGGGAGAACACCATCACAAATCGCACAAGCGGAAATTCCCCGATTCCAAAATTGATTTTCACTGGGTAAACCCAAGCGTTGGGCTGTTGCACCTGTAGCGATAATTAAACTATGTGCCTTTACTTCCCTTTCCTGGGAACGGATAATCAAAGGACGCTGACTTAAATCCACAGCAATCACATCTTCAGTATATAGTTGCGCTCCCCACTTTCGCGCCTGTGCCTTCATATTATCCATCAATTGAGGACCTGTTATCCCTTGGGGAAAACCGGGAAAGTTCTCAACTTCTGTAGTTGTCATGAGTTGTCCTCCCGGTAAACCTCCCGCTTGGAAACCTTCAAAAACCACAGGTTTTAAATTCGCTCTTCCCGCATAGATAGCGGCTGTATAGCCAGCAGGACCAGAACCGATAATTACTAAGTTTTCGACTGTGGGGTTAGCCATATCTTTATATATACTCATAATGACTACGCTTAGTTTAGCATAACCAGCAACCTACTTTTTGGATTTAGGGAAGAAATCAACTGAGATGAAATCCTTTATTTATCAGTTATTTCAGCCATTATTTCTCTTTGAGAAAAAAGATTTTTTTTGGAGGTGATATGAATCAGATCGCAAGTGGGTAAGTTATTTGCATAGAGAAACAAACAACACAAACCAGCCAGGAAAACTACTATGAAAACTGAACTGAAAGCTAAATTTATCCAACACCTCCTTGGTAAAAAGAAAGATAACGAAGGTTTCACCCTGATTGAATTATTAGTTGTAATCATCATCATCGGTATTTTATCTGCTATCGCGCTACCTTCTTTCCTCAGCCAAGCTAACAAAGGTAAACAAGCTGAATCTAAACAGTATACTGGTTCTATGAACCGCGCTCAACAAGCATATTACCTAGAAAATGCAGCTTTTGCAGATAGCATTACGAAGATGGGTATCGGTATCAAGGATTCAACAGAAAACTACTCATACGGTATTGCTTTGACAAATACTAATTCACAAGCTAATAACTTTGGATTATCTAAAAAACCAGCATTGAAATCTTATGCAGGAACAACTTATCTGCAAACCATAGCCGATGCTAGTGGTGCGTCTACTCTCGCTATTTTGTGTGAAAGCACTGCTTCAGGTGTAATTGCAACTAACCCAGGTGATGGTGGTCTTGGCTCATGTCCAAGTAACTTCACTGTTCTGTCAAGTAAGTAAAAGTAATTAGTCCGCCTTTGAACCTTAATTTTTTGGCAAAAAACTATATGGAAAAATGGGTGGTTTAAACTACCCATTTTCATTTTGTATATAATCCAAGTAAGACTTTTACTAATAATATTTATTTATGGAATCTGATACTTTTATTACCAAATTAAAACAGCAAGCCCAGGAATATTTTATCAAAGGTAATTATCACCAAGCTGCTAGTTGCTATGAACAAGCCATTTCGGCTGACCCAGAGAATAGGTCTTACTATTGGCACTTAGGCTTAATGTTGCTATTGCAAGGACAAGAAGCAGAAGCACAGATGACTTGGTTACTAGGTATAGGAGATGAAGAAACTGAACAAATTGAACAGTTGACGGCGGAATTAATTCAGGTTCTCCAAACTGAAGCTGAACGCAGAGAGGAATTAATAGATTATTCAGTTGCTTGGTTAATTCGCCAGCATATTCGGGAGCTTAATCCCACAGATATTAACAATTTGTTGCATTTGATTGAGCTATCTATTCATCAAGAAAATTTTACTGGTGATGAATTAGATTCTCTAGGGGTAACTGAGTTAATTCAATCAGAAACTATAGCGGATATTCCCTTATTATTACAGGTATTAGAAAATCTCCTCAATTACGCGCCTTTAGATCCATCCGTTTTTAAATTTGCTGAGGCTTGCCTAACTCAAGTTCAAGTTACTGATAGTAAGTCTTTCATTAATATTATCATACCAGCAACGGTAAAAATTACTTACTCGCTGCTACAAACAAAGGTAGCAATACCATTGTTGGAGTTATGTTTGCGTCTTGAACCTGAAAATATAGAGGTTTTGCGTCATCTAGCGGCTTTTTATCGCCGAGGTGGTGATTCTGAGCAAGGAATAGAGGTAGCGAAAAGATGTTATTCACTATCAAAAACATTAATTGAAAAAGTTTGTGCTAACTATTTACTTCAGCAATGTTTAATAGAAACTCCTGGACATTGGGAAGAAGCTAATCAGGTATTTCTAGAAAATGAATTGACAATTAGATCTTTGATAGCGGAAAAACCTGAAGACTTGCCAGTGGCTTATGTAATGCGACTATTTAATAGTAACTATTTTGCACCTTATTTCCGAGATGAACCGCAACAAAATCGACAGCTTCAGAATCAAGTTTCCCAATTTTGCCAATTGAATGTAGAAAATTATGCGAGTGAGGAAGTTCAACTTTATAGAAAAGGTTACTCAAGTAGACGAACTAAGCTAAAAAAGATTGGCTATGTATCACATTGCTTATCTAAACATTCTGTTGGTTGGTTAGCTCGCTGGTTGATTCAATACCATGATCGGGAGAAATTTGATATTTATGGCTATTTTGTCAATTATAAACAAGTAAATGATCCTTTACAAGAATGGTATGTTCAGCAATTCACAAAATCCCATAAATGCAGTATTTATGGTGAGGAAATTACGGAAAAAATATATGAAGATGGCATTGATATTTTAATTGATTTAGATAGCATTACTCTGGATACTACCTGTGAAATTATGGCACATAAACCTGCACCTGTGCAGGTAACTTGGTTGGGTTTAGATGCTTCAGGAGTTCCGACTATTGATTACTTTATTGCCGATCCTTATGTATTGCCTGAATCGGCTCAAGAATACTATACAGAAAAAATTTGGAGATTACCTCAAACCTATATAGCAGTGGATGGTTTTGAAGTAGGAGTACCAAATTTAAGACGTGATGATTTAGATATTCCTAGTGATGCTATAGTCTACTTCTGTATTCAAAGAGGGTTTAAACGTCACCCGGAAACAGTAAGTTTGCAAATGAAAATTATCAAAGAAGTACCCAATAGTTATTTGTTAATTAAAGGAATAGCGGACTCAGAAGTTGTGCAGCAATTCTTTATAGAGTTAGCCGCAGCAGAAGGTGTAGAATCTTCTCGATTGCGTTTTTTACCTATGACCTATTCTGAGGGTATCCATAGAGCTAATTTAACCATTGCTGATATTGTTTTAGATACTTATCCCTACAACGGAGCAACTACAACCCTAGAAACTCTGTGGATGGGTATTCCCTTGGTAACAAGGGTAGGAGAGCAATTTGCAGCCCGGAACAGCTATACTATGATGATCAATGCAGGTATTACAGAAGGGATAGCTTGGACTGATGAAGAGTATGTAGAGTGGGGTGTGCGTTTAGGTAAGGATAGTAATTTAAGACAGCAAGTAGCTTGGAAGTTGCGAGAGTCAAGACATACAGCACCGCTCTGGAATGCTAAACAGTTTACCCGTGATATGGAGAATGCTTATGAGCAGATGTGGCAGAGGTATCTTGATAGTTAAGGTTGCTGACTTCTTAAATCTTTTCTACTGATGTCAATTGGTATTCACCTCTATACTATGAAGTTTATTAGCTAAAAAGAAAACAAAATGAAAGTTGTGATTTTAGCTGGATGTTTAGGAACTCGTCTAGCGGAAGAAACAGAAATCAAACCAAAACCAATGGTAGAAATTGGTGGTCGCCAAAAGATGTGCTATGATCATCAAATAATGTTTATTAAGAGAGGTAATGATATATGGAATCGCTAATAATAAATAAAATTTTAGAAAAAGTTAAAACATTTCTACAAACAACATATCACGATAATTTAGATAAAGTTATTTTGTTTGGTTCTCGTGCTAGAGGTGATTATCGTGCTGATTCTGATATAGATATTTTAATTGTTTTAAAAGAACCTTTTAACTATTCTCAAGAAGTTGAAAAGACTAGCATTTTTATTTCTGAAGTATCTTTGGAATTTGACTTAGTTATTTCTCGAGTTTTTGCTGAAGCTAAGGAGTTCAACTTGAAAAATACCCCTTTTTTTATGAATGTTAGAAAAGAGGGAATTACTTTATGAATAATGAACAAAAATATTTATTAATTAAGCCAGAAAGGAGCTTAAATAAGGAAGATGCTGATAAATTGATTGTCCAAGCTGAAGAAATGTTAAATTTTACTAATCAATATTTAAATCAACAGACTTAGATTAACTTATGAGGATGAAGTTGCTAATTGAAGCATTAATAAATTATTAGAGTTTCATAAATGTTCAGCAACCGCATTTGAGACCATAGAAAAAATAGACCAATACCAAGTTTAATTATTTATTACTAAAGGAAACAACCATGAAAAAACATATCTTACTATATACAGATGATCCCGGATTAGGAGGAGTAGCTCAATATAATCATAGTTTACTCTGTGGATTAGTACAATTAGGTTATCAGATCACTTGTATTCAAAGTGAATATAATACACCCTTGATTGAAGTAAGAGAAAAACTAGGTATCAAACATATTTGGTTAGATTTTGATACCCTCAATGATGAAGAACGAAAAATAACAGATACAGCTTCATCTCAAAGAATTTTATCAGAAATTAAACCTGATTTAATTATATTTAGTGATAGCTGGGCTTTAGCAAACTTGGGAGCAAAACAAGTAGCAATACAATATAATATTCCATTTATTGCCATAGTTGGTTTAGTGGGAGTTTATCCTGGTGGTCTTCCTAATGCTTCTTTAAAATTAATGTCCGAAGTTTATTATTATGCTAAAGCTGTAATAGCAGTTTCTGAAAATAACTTAAACTTATTACATCAAGGTTATGGCTTACCTAAAAATAAAGGGGAAGTTATTTATTATGGCAGACCTAAAGAATATTTTACATTTCAAAATAAAACTACACAGAATAACTTACGTCAGCAGTTAGATATTCCCAAAGATGCTATCGTCTGTTTAACATTAGCACGCTATGACAAAATCAAAGGATATGATTTTCAATTAGCAGCTATTGAACAGTTAAAACTAACTAAAATTTGGGAAAAACTTTATTTTATTTGGTTAGGTTCAGGTTCATTAGAAACTGAATTAAAAGAGAAAATTAATCAGCAAAAACTAACAGATAAAATTAAATTATTAGGTCAACGTTTTGATATTCCAGATTTATTAGATATTAGTGATATTTTTATATTGCCATCTTTATTAGAGGGAATGCCATTAGCAATAATGGAAGCTATGGCAAAAGGATTACCAGTAATCGCTTCTGCTGTCAGTGGTATTCCTGAAGAATTAGGTAATACAGGTCAATTAATAGCAGATCCTAAAGTAGAACCAGAAACTGCAATTAATCAATTAGTGGAAACAATTAAATTGTGGGCAAGTAATGAGGATTTACGCCAAACTATAGGACAAAATTGCCAACAAAGAGCATCTGCATTATTTACCGAAGAAAGAATGATCAATCAAACTAAAGATGTGATTGAAAGAGCATTACTACCAGTCGGTGATTATGTGTCGCATAAGCTACAATTTATCAAACCAGATGCAGCATTTCCTAATATGATTGTGGGGAATACTAATACTTGTGGATGGCAATATCTACGGAGGGAAATTCCCCATAATTGGTATGTAGATAAAAGGCATCCCTATATAGGATTTCTATCAAGAGATGAAGCAAGTATTTTGTATAATAATGCCTTACAATTTGCAGGTAAAAGAGCCTTAGAAATAGGTTGTTGGTTAGGATGGTCAGCCTGTCATTTAGCTTTAGCAGGAGTAGAATTAGATGTTATCGATCCAGTTCTAGAAAATCCTGATTTCTATACAAGTGTAAGCAATTCTCTGCAAGATGCAGGAGTTATTGATCATGTAAATTTAATACCTGGATATAGTCCCGATAAAGTCCACGAAATCGTACAAGAAAATCAACGTAAATGGTCATTGATTTTTATTGATGGTAATCATGATGCACCCTATCCTTTAAATGATGCAATCACCTGTGAACCTTATGCTGAAGAAGATGCAATGATTTTATTTCATGATTTAAGTTCTCCTGATGTAGCAGAAGGTTTAAATTATTTCAGATCAAAAGGATGGAATACTCTAATTTATCAAACTATGCAAATTATGGGAGTAGCTTGGAGGGGTAATGTTCAACCAATCACTCACATACCTGATCCCAATATTAATTGGCAATTGCCCTCATATTTGCATAGTTATCAAGTTAGTGGTTTACCAAATGATCACAACAAAAAAGCTTTAATTTTCTTCCCTCATAATCCTTATCCTGCAAAAACAGGAGCGCATCAGCGTTGCTTATCTTTAATTAAAGCTTTACAAGCTTGGGGTTATAATATCACTTTGTGTGGTTGGAATATAATTACGGATCATCATTATCCTCAAGATACAGCAGCCTTAAAAGCCATAGAATCTGCATTAAATGTAAAAGTTTTGGTTTACCAAGGAACTGCTGAAGATTATCAATTTATACAAACCATACAATTACAAAATAATAGTGATCCTTTTGCAATTTATACACCACCAGGATTAAAACAATTTTTTGAACAGATATTTGATCAAATCTCACCACAGTTGGTAGTTATTAATTATGCTTTATGGGGAGAATTGATAAATAATAAAAAATTTAAAAAAGCAGTAACAGTATTAGAGGCTCATGATTTATTCACTCTCAATACTCAAATGCAAAATAGTTTGCAAAATTATTTATCATCTCCTCCCTATCATCCTGATCACATTGACTTAGAATTAGTTAAAGAGAATTTTTACTCAAAACAAAATTTACAGCCTGCATTGAGAGAATATCAAATATTTGACCAATATGATTATACATTGGTGATGTCACCTCAAGAAGCGTCACAAATTGCCAATCATACTCAAAACACACAGATAATTTATCTTCCCATGACTTATGCTCCTGTGAATGTGAGCAATACTTATCAAGAAAAACCTATTTTTGCTGTAGGACCAAATCGTTTTAATATCCAAGGATATTTATATTTTACTAAGCAAGTTTTACCAAAAATATTGGCTATTATTCCTGATTTTAAATTAGAAGTAATCGGGATGATTTGTGAGGAGTTAGCAGCAGTTAACGGAATACAGTTATCTGGGTTTGTCCCTGATTTAACTACTATTTATACCCATAGCTCTTTTGCTATTTGTCCTTTAATTGGTGGCACAGGTCAACAAGTTAAAATAGTAGAAGCAATGGCTCATGGCTTGCCTGTGATTGCTCTGCGAAATGTAGCTGAAACTTCTCCCATTGAGCATGGAGTAAATGGATTTATTGCCAATAATGCTGATGAATTTGCCGAATATACAATCCAATTATGGCAAGATAGAGAATTATGTGAAAGATTAGGTATAGCTGCTAGAAAAACTATTGCTGATAAATTTTCACCTCAAGTAATTAAAGATAAATTAGCAATTGTTATTAATGCGTCTGATTTAAAAAGCTCAATCCTACTTCAATTACCATCTCGTTGTCAACCACAAATCATCATTGATGCTGTATTTTTCCAACTCTATAAAACCGGAATTGCTAGAGTTTGGAAATCCCTTTTAGAGCAATGGGCAAATACCGAATTTGCTAATCATATTATAGTTTTAGATCGGGCAAATACTGCACCAAAAATTAACGGGATTCGCTATCGAACTATTCCTTTTTACAATGTTCATAACCTCGAAGAAGATCGGCAAATGTTGCAAGAAATATGCAATGAAGAAGGAGCAGATTTATTAATTTCTACTTACTATACAATTCCTATAAATACTCCTTCAGTTTTGATGGTTCATGATATGATTCCAGAGATATTTGAAGCTGACTTGAATCATCCTAATTGGAGAGGAAAAACAGAAGCTATTAATTATGCTTCCCACTATATTTGTGTATCTGAAAATAGTGCCAAAGATTTACAAAAATTCTATCCTCAAATCCTCAATTCAAATATTACAATTGCCCATAACGGAGTATCAGACTGTTTTCAAACAGCTACTATTGCGGAAATTCAACAATTTCAGTATTCCTATGGCATCAATAAACCCTATTTCCTCTTAGGTGGATTAGGAGGCTATAAAAACGCAATTCTCTTTTTGCAAGCATTCGCTCAACTAAGCAACAAGCACAGTTTTGATATAGTCGCTACAGGTGCCGGTAATCAATTACCTTCCGAATGGCGACAATATACTGCTGGGTGTACTTTTCACGGATTACAATTAAGTGATGCAGAATTAAGATTAGCTTATGCTGGAGCAGTGGCATTAGTTTATCCCTCTCAATATGAAGGTTTTGGAATGCCAGTAGCAGAAGCAATGGCTTGTGGATGTCCTGTAATTACTACTCCTAATGCCTCTTTACCCGAAGTTGGAGGAGAAGCAGTAATCTATGTTAAAGATGATGATATTGAAGGTATGGCTAATGCTTTATGTGAGGTACAAAAACCCAGCTTAAGACGTAATTTAATTTCAGCAGGATTAACCCAAGCTCAAAAGTTTTCTTGGTCTAAAATGGCTGATATTATCAGTGAGGTTTTAATTAATCAAACTCTGGAATCCTTACCTTTCAATCTCCGAGAAATTAATTTAATCATGTTTCCTGATTGGACGCAATCAGAAGATGACTTGTATGGGCAATTAGGAGAAATAATCAAAGCAATAGCTACTGATTCTCATGCTGATAAAACTACCTTACTCATAGATGTTAGTAATACCGATGCGGAAACTGCTGATTTAATTTTATCTAGTATTGCTATGAATTTAATGATGGAAGATGAAATAGATATTACTGAAAGAATGCAAATTTCTCTAATAGAAGAAATCAGCGAAAAACAGTTGCAAAAACTATTACCACATTTGCATAGTAGAATTGTATTAGCAGTAGAAAACCAACAAGCTATCACCAGATTTCAAGCAGAAAAATTACCTGCTTTGGAAATAGGAGATTAGGACTTATGCACTATCCAAATTAATCATGGTATGCTTTCACCAAAATAGGTCGTTTCCGGCTTTTATCCACAATTATTTTGATTGTAAATAAACCAGTATTGTAGGGGTTTAGCAATGCTCATAAGTGTCAACTTAACGTAAAACCCATAGCCCGCCTGGGAATGAATTCCCAGTCTCATAGCGAAAGTCATCTAAAGATGACTAAATAACCAGAAGATTTTTTAAATTGTTTAGTTTACTTTAGTAAACTTTAACTATTAGCCTGGAACTGAAGTTCCAGGCGGGTGTGGAAGCAAACAGATAAGCCATTTTTAACTTAAGTTGACACCAATGAGCAATGCTAAACCCCTACGGAAGATATGGTTTTTACTCCTAATCTGTTGTGCTGTGTCCGAACCTAGAGCTTGATAATGGGCATTTTTTTGTACACGTTATTTCTGGTGATTCTGACTCGCTCTTTTTTTAATTTCTGCTAAAGCAGTTTTATACTCTTGACGATTAGGATTCTGTTGTGCTAACTTTTCCATTAATGCGATCGCTCCCTGCTTATCCCCCAACTTTAACCGCACTATAGATAACTTCTCCATAGCACTTTGGTTATTTGGTTCTTTTTGCAACACCAACTCATAACCCTGAGACTGTTTCTGTAATTCACTTTCAGCCGATAGAACTACCACGGGTTGGTGAGATTGTTGCCAAGCTTGTTTGACAAAATTTAGTCCCCCAAACAATATTGAACCACCGAAGGACGCGACGGAAATATATGTAACAATTCTTTTCCTCCGCTCAATCTGCTTAGTGCGCTGAATGAAGTAATCATTGGAATTAGCCATGGATTAAAAATTGCTGTTGTCGAAATTGCAGCACCTCTCCTAGTCATTAAACTACCCACAACGCTCGAAAAAATATCACCAATAAATATTTTCTCACCCTTGCGATCATTGCATAAGGATAAGATGAATCTGCATAGAATTTCAAGAATAATTGAACGCAGATAAACGCAGATAAACGAATGGATTTTATAATTCTGTGCAGCTTTAGATATAATTGGTATCCGGTCTAAATGCTAAAAATATGGACAAATGAAGCAGAAATATCTGATATTATGCAAGATTTTATTGCCAGTAAACCAAAAAGTTTTTCCCTCCTTCCCAGTCACGAAACGATAAATAATTGGTACAATTGTTTACTTAACCAAGTTTCCAGTTAACCAGTGCCTCATGGTATACGTCAAGCGCGTTGAACTTACCAATTTTAAATCCTTCGGTGGGACTACTTCTGTCCCTTTGCTACCGGGGTGTACTGTCATATCTGGGCCTAATGGTTCTGGAAAGTCAAATATTCTGGATGCTTTGCTGTTTTGTTTAGGACTGGCTAGTTCTAAGGGTATGCGAGCAGAACGTTTACCGGATTTGGTCAATAATGCTCAAAAACATAAGGGACGTTCGGCGCTAGAAGCTAGTGTAACTGTAACTTTTGATATTTCCGATGTCTCTCGCAAAAGCGCAGAGGTGCAGAGGGAAGAAGTAGGGGAAGTAGGGGAAGTAGGGGAAGTAGGGGAGGTCGGGGAAAATCCAAAATCCAAAATCCAAAATCCTCTGACTGGAGTGTAACTAGACGGTTGCGGGTATCTCAGCAAGGGGGGTATACATCGAATTATTACATTAATGGTGTGGCTTCCACTCTGACTGAGTTACATGAGCAGTTGGAGGAGTTACGAATTTATCCTGAAGGGTATAATGTGGTGTTACAGGGTGATGTAACTAGCATTATCTCGATGAATGCGCGGGAACGTCGGGAAATTATTGATGAATTGGCCGGGGTGGCAACTTATGATCGGAAAATAGTCCAAGCTAAGTCTACTTTGGATGAGGTTAAAGATAAAGAAGATAGTTGTCGGATTATTCAAACTGAGTTAAGTGTACAATGCGATCGCCTGTCTCAAGATAAGGCTAAGGCGGAAAAGTATCAATTATTGCGAATTGAATTTATCCAGAAACAATCTTGGGAAGCGGTGTTATCTTGGCGTTCTCTCCAAACACAGCAAGAAAAGCTAGTTGCACAAGTTCAAGAGGGAGATCGCAGTTTCAGTGATTTTACTAACGAATTACTAACAACTAATTCTCAAATCAATCAGAAAACTACTGAACTAGATCAACTCAATCTCCGAGTTAAGGCTTTGGGTGAGGAGGAACTTCTTTCTGTTCAGTCTAATCTCGCTACCCAAGAAGCAGAACGGAAACAACTCCAGCGACAACAACGGGAATTAGAAGCATCTATTCAAGAATCTACAAAGCGATTAAATCAAACTTGTCAAGAAATTCAACAATATCAACTTGCTTTAGAGGAAGCTAAGAAAAAACAAAATGTAGAAACGGTAAATGCAACGTCTCTACAATCAGAACGTGACAACGCTCAACAAAATCTAGAATCTTCTCGTCAAGCTGCTGCGGAAATTGCCACCGCTTCGGAAGCTTGGGTACAACAACAAACGGCATTAAATCGGCAAATTGAATCTTTATTACATATTCTCGAACCCCAACGCACTGAACAAGCACAATTACAAGAACGCAATACTCAATTACAACAATTTATTTCTGAACAATCTCAGTTAATTGCAACTTTAGAACCGGAATTAGCTCAAAAACAAGTTGAATGTGTGAGTTTGGAAACGGAATTTAATGCTTCTACCCAACCCATTCAGAATTTAGCGGAAAATCTGGCTGCTACAGAACAAGAGTTACAAATTCAACAAGATACCCAAAAACGACTTTTACAAGAACAACGGGACAAACAACGTCAATTAGATAAATTAGAAGCACAAACCCAAGCTCAACAGGAAATACAAGGAACACAAGCTAGTAAAGTAATTTTACAGTCAGAAATGCCCGGTTTGTGCGGTTTGGTGGTGCAGTTGGGTAAGGTTGAACCTAAACATCAATTAGCGTTGGAAATGGCTGCTGGTGGACGTTTAGGGCATATTGTTGTTGAAGATGATAGTGTAGCATCTGCGGGCATTGAACTGTTAAAACAAAAACGGGCAGGGAGGGCAACTTTTTTACCTTTAAATAAGATTAAAGTCCCTAGATTTACTCAAGATGCAACTCTGCGTTTAGCTGATGGTTTTGTCAGTTATGCGGTAGATTTGGTAGAATGCGATCGCCGTTATCATGATGTATTTGCCTATGTTTTTGGCGCAACGGTAGTATTTGCCACTCTTGCCCAAGCAAGGAAAAACATGGGATTATATCGTATTGTCACTTTACAAGGGGAATTATTAGAAACTAGCGGGGCAATGACTGGAGGTAGTAGTAGTCAACGTTCATCTTTACGCTTTGATAGCGGTGAAGCCGGAGAATCTCAGGAAGTCGCTAATTTAAAAACTCGCTTAATAGATATTGATCGCATTTTAGACCGTTGTGGAGAAGCAATTTCTAATTTAGGAACTCGCACTAAAACATTAACTTTAGAATTAACGGAAGCGCGTCAAGGACGGAGAGAACAACAATTATATTTAGAACAGTTAAAGAAAGAGATTAAGAGTTTAACAACGCAGTTAGAAAATACTCGTTCTCAACTTTCCCAAAATACCCAAAAATTTACATCTGCACAATCCCGTTTAGAAATTTTAAATCGGGAATTACCAGAACAAGAAACTCAGTTACAACAATTGAGACATACTTTAGCTGAGTTGGAATCTTCCCAAACCCCCAGCGAATGGCAACAAATCCAAGCTATCATTAAAACCCAAGAACAGGAATTACAACAACGAGAAACTGCGTTAAGAGATGTTCAACAACAATTAAAAAATCTTGAAAATCAGCAAGAGCGGTTACAAGAAAAAATAGAAGAATCCCAAGCGCGAGTTATTCAATATCAACAAGAAGAAACAACTGGAAAACAGCAACAAGCAACAGTTAATAGTCAAGTTGAGGAATTGAATCATTTAATTACTGCAATGCAAGCTAATTTGCGGAAATTAGAAGAAAATTTAGGAGAAGAAAAGAAAAATCGGGATACAGCAGAAACGGAATTGCGATCGCTCTTATTGCGTCAACAACAATTACAATGGGAAATTGAGAAACTCCAAGAAACTCAACAAAAACGCCGGGAAGACTTAACAGCACTACAAACGCAATTGCGAGATTTAGGTGCAGAATTACCCAGTCCCCTCCCAGAAGTTCCCAATAAAGTTGATTTAGAAGACTTACAAAAAGAATTGCGGAGTTTAGGTAAACGTTTACAGGCAATGGAACCTGTGAATATGTTAGCTTTGGAAGAATTTGATAAAGTCCAAGGTCGTCTCCAAGAACTTACCGAAAAACTAGAGACTTTGGAAGGGGAACGGACAGAATTATTATTAAGAATTGAAAACTTTACCACCCTCCGTCAAAAAGCATTTAAAGAAGCTTTCGACGCAGTAAATGAGAATTTCCAATCTATTTTTGCTATTCTTTCCGATGGTGACGGTTATTTACAACTAGATAATCCCGAAGATCCTTTTAACAGTGGCTTAAACCTAGTCGCACACCCCAAAGGAAAACCTGTTCAACGGCTTGCTTCTATGTCAGGGGGAGAGAAATCCTTAACTGCATTAAGTTTTATCTTTTCCCTGCAACGTTATCGTCCATCTCCATTTTACGCCTTTGACGAAGTAGATATGTTTCTAGACGGGTCAAATGTGGAACGATTAGCGAGAATGATTAAACAACAGGCAGAACAAGCGCAGTTTATTGTAGTGAGTTTGCGCCGTCCGATGATAGAATCAGCACAGCGGACAATTGGTGTAACTCAAGCTAGAGGTGCTTATACTCAAGTTTTAGGTATTAAGTTGCAATCGTCTAATTGATAGGTAAGAGCTAAGAAGTGAAAAAAATTTATCTTTTCAATTACCCATTACCAATTGTCAAGTTTCTCTTAAAATATAGTGATATACATAAACCGGATTCGAGATTGCCTACGGCACAGCGAACAGGACGTACCTGGTGATACAATACATTTAATTTTTATCAGTTATTCAAATGCCCAAGTTTAGATACAAATAACCCTATGCAAGTAAAAATCATTGGAAAAGCAAAAGATTTACGAACAAATACAGATATTCTTTATGCTCAATTATCTATACAAGACTATTTAGATTTAGTAGGTGATAACTTTGATGATTATGAACCACAAAGAAAACGTGAGAAATATAAAGCATATGAACGCATGAAAATTGACATCATGGATGGTGCTCTGTTACCTTCCATAACTCTCGCAGTAAAACCAGAACTAGTGAGTGATATCTTACCCATTGTACAAAAAGATGACTGGCAAGAACTTGAAAGCGCATTAAGTAAACCAGGACAAGTAAATATTTTAGATGGATTACAACGTACGTTTATTCTAAAGGACATAGCTAAGGAGGATTTTGACTTTAAGTCAGGACAAAAAGTTCTTGTGGAGTTCTGGCTTGAAGGTAACATCCGAAATCTTATTTACCGGATTATTGTCCTAAATGCAGGACAGAAACCTATGTCGATGAAACATCAGATCGGTCTTTTGTTCATTACTCTAAATGACACACTTAAGGCCGAAATACCAGATATTGAAATTTTCAAAGAAAAAGAATCTGCACGCCGAACAAAGGCTAGGAAGTACCCTCTCGATAGAATTGCCACCGCATATCAAAGTTTTATAACCAAAAGTCCAGAAACACAGAGACAAAATGTTGTCGCACAGAAATTAGTGGAAGAAGAAATTTTAGATTCTACAGAAGAACAACTTGGAGATCAGTTTGATGCTTTCAAAAATTATCTAAGAATTTATGCTGATTTAGATGTTGAAGTATCTCGAATATATATAGGAAATGCTGATAAAGAAATACCAAATGGTATAAAATGGTTTGGAGAAGAAAGTGTTATAAACTCTTTTTTTGCTGCCCTTGCCCTTGTATCTAGCAATAATTCAGAGCGAGTACAAAAGGCTTTAGATACTCTTTTAAAATTACTTAGAGATACAAAAGAAGATGATGATCCTCTCGCGTTAGGAAAATTACAGGAGTTAGAAAGTGGATTTAATGCGCGTAAGGTAAGTCTGGGCTTTGCAAAAAGGAAACTTCTGACAAATGGATTCAAAGAATACTTTCGTGAAGCAGGAAAAGAAAGTTTTGTTAATTGTTGGATAACAGCAGCAGAGTAACTATGAAATATGATGATTTAAAAGAACTTGATGATACTGATCTTCCCTATGATATAACTCACTTCTCTGAGCATGATGGTATCTGCACTCTGAACGGAATGATACCGATATCAGTAGATGCGGTATCCTTTTCTTACGAAAGTGATGAAGACATTGAAATTTATGATGAGCGTGATAATTTTTTGGGTGTTCTCTGTATATGTAAATCTATTACTGATATAAATATTGTAAGTCTAACAGAGGCAAGATATATTGCTTATATTCATGAAGTTGATAAAAATACGTTTAAGCAAGGGCTTCCCTACAAATTCACTAAAAACTACTTGGTGATTGATGTATGTGAATATGACGATTATAAAAATAAATATATGGATTCTGCACCTATTTGGGGAGGATTTTTTCATTCAAATGCAGAATCTAGCTTACCAGAAGCATATCGTTTTCAGCCTTCTAAATTGATTGCTAGACCTAGAATTATACTTCCAACTGACTATCATAAAGAAAGTTGCATTCGTTCGGTAGTCCAGCCCTATGCTTTTGAAAGATTTTTAAAGCTTTATCACCTTCTGGAACTGATTTTTGACTGGAACTTAGTTCAGGAAATAAAAACTTTAAATGATGATTTACAAGGAATAGCACGGTTACTCAATGAATATAGCGGCAATAACGAACTTGAACGGTTAAAAGTTTTACTGAAAAGAAAATGTGATGATAATAAAAAACTTGATAAAATTGCAGATTGTCTAAATAAAATTAACTCTCCAGATTATTTAGATAAGGGAATGAAGATTTTTTTCGATTATAGTAAAAGCGGCAATCCTTACAAAATCAGTAATATTACTCCATTTTCGGATCTAATGTCACAAGGAGGATTTAAGCGAACTAACACTAAAGAAAACAATCCAAACATTAAAGGCATAGCAAACAACACTTATGATAATTTAGTGATTGAGCTTTCAGCCTATTTTATATATCGTGTGAGATGTTGTATTGCTCACAATCGCATAGGTGAGTACGTTATGTCCAATGATGACGAAGGATTCGTTGTTGAATTTGCTGAACCCTTGCTTCGTGAGGTACTATGTCAAATATTTAGTCAGTGAATATTCAGAAACATAGAGCAAGTTTATTTCCAATGGTTAGCCTAGCATTTGCCTGGACACAAGCAACCGATGTACCTTTGATTTTGGGACAGGCTAATTTCTTCTTTGAGTTTGATGTCTGTTTCTTTCGTGCGCGTTCTGAATTTGAAATCTGCCCCAAAAAGGTTAGATAAAGTAGAACAATTAGCTAGAATGATCAAACAACAGGCAGAACAGGCAGAACAGGCACAGTTTACAGTTGTGAGTTTGCGCCGTCTGATGATAGAATCAGCACAGCACAGCACAGCACAGCATAGCACAGCATAGCACATAGTTAGTGTAACTCATAGCTAAAAGTGCATACAGTCAAGTTTTGGGGATTAAGCTACAATCATCTGATTAGGGAACAGGGAATAGGAAAGAAGTTTACCAATGACAACTGACAACTGACAACTGACAAATTTCTGTTAAAAATAGACATATACATAAACCAGATTCGAGATTGCCTACGGCACGCTACGCGAACAGGAAGACCTATAGAATGACCTCAGAACAAGTAATTAGACGTTCCGATATATTAAACACTCAGGTAATCACCCGCGACAACGGTAAGCGGTTAGGTATCGTGAGTCAAATCTGGGTTGATGTTGATCAAAGAGAAGTTGTGGCGCTTAGTTTGCGAGACAGCCTGATCTCTATATCTAGTCTGCCTCGCAATATGTATCTCAACACCATCAACCAAATCGGTGATGTTATCTTAGTTGATAACGAGGATGTCATCGAAGATGTGGAAGTAGAGATTCTCAGCAACCTGATGAACTGGGAAGTTATTACGGAAACAGGTGAAGTATTAGGCAAGGTACGGGGCTTTAAATTTAATGGCGAAACGGGTAAAATATACTCCATAGTCATTGCCTCCTTGGGATTACCGCAAATTCCCGACCAGTTTTTGAGTACATACGAACTATCCATAGACGAAGTTGTCAGCACCGGTCCAAGTCGCTTAATTGTGTTTGAAGGTGCTGAAGAAAGAGTAAACCAATTAACCGTAGGTGTTTTAGAACGGCTAGGTATTGGCAAAGCCCCTTGGGAAAGAGACGCAGAAGAGGAATTTGGCTATACTGCCCCCCGCACAGTTGCACCCAGCAATCAATTACCTAGCGGTGTTCCTCTTGAACCACCCCGGCCAAGAGTCCGCATTCCTGAACCTATAGCCCAGGAAGAGGAATGGACTGAAGACTATGTAGAAGAAGAAAGACCCCAGCGTCAAGTCATGAAAGCCCGTTCCTACGAGTCAATTCAGTACGAAGAAGACGAAGAAGATAACTGGAGTGATGAAACAGTAAGAGATAGTTATCAGGAAGCACCAAGATACGAAGTCAAGCCTGCTAAAAAGACCTATGCCGATCAGTATGATGACTATGATGACGATCTAGAAGCTGATGCTTGGGATGATGCACCAAAGCCTGTGAATATCCCCAAAAAGGTCAAGGAAAGACAAGTGGAATACGAAGAAGAAGGATATTAAGTTTTATAAACCCCCTCTTACTACAAGTATGAGGGGGTTATTTTTTGGCAAGGGTTATACAAATTCTCGATGAAGTAATTTTGACGACACAAGCATCTAGTACACTGAGGCGTAAGTTAATAGACTATTCTCAATCGTTCAAAAGCTGATTTCATATTACTTTTGACTTTTGATTTTTGACTTTTGACTTCCGCCCTGCGGTACTAGCCTTATTTACTGACAGCCCACTGCTGAAGCAGAATTAACCTTGCTCAAATCTCCTGTAAATACGGCTGTGTATTTATAAGGTGATGAACCAGTGCAAGTCATGGAATTTTTATTAGCAAGACGGGGAGACCACCAGGAATCTGCTTTTACAGTCAGATTTGAGCCATTCCATGATAATCCTGTGACAACTAAAGAATTTGTTTTCCCATCGGTAGGTCTGATCGCAGATAAAAATGTAGCATAATTCACATTCCCATTTGTAGGATCAATGCTGGCTAGAACTGCTACTTTTGGACCACCCCCGCTACCGTAACTAGGTAGCCAACGTCCAGTAGCAAAGCGCCGAAAATCATTGCCAGTTTGGCTACCAGTAGAGGAGAAAACGCCATATAAAACTCCTTTACCATCCCACAGCAATCCATAGCCTGTACCATCGTCATTTGTAGTTTCATAGTCACTACGACACCATGTTTGGACACCATTATCAAAACGGACAATCCGGGGATCTTTGTTACTAGATGATACTTGCTGATAACCAATGTAGATATTTGTTGTACCAAAGGTTACTTTTGGTCCATTTTTACCTTTAATTGTAGCTTCAGTGTCCTTACAGGTAAATGTCACACCACTACCCACAGATGATACAGGAGTAGTTTGGGCAAAAGCTTGAGGAGCTAAAGATGTCAGTCCTAGATTAGCTCCTAATATTACTGATAAAGTAGAGACTTTCAGGGACTTTCCTCTGCTAAGGTTATTAATCATTTTCTTACCTTTTCAAGTTATTGATCTTGTGTACATACATAGTCATTTTATACATAAGTTGTACTCTTGACTAGAGTTTAATTACTGATTTCGCCATTTTTGTTAAAGAATTGAGATCCCCAGCTTTCAATCCAATTGTATACTGCACACCCTGTTGTTTCCACGTTAATGTTGCATCTGAGCAATTAGCACCACAACGAAAATCCACAAAATAGCCAGTAATACCCTTAGCTAACAATACGGCTTTACCAGAGAGACGAGGCATTTTAGGTGTTATGGCTTCTGCTGTAATTATACCGAGACGGCAGGCAGTACCTCCAGTACAATCTGGTGTAAATCCTAGTAATATTTCGTACTTATTTTTTGTAGCAGTTTCAATAATAGCATAAACTGGATTTTCTCCATCTGATTCAGAAATATACTGAGGTAATAATATCTTAATCTGGGTTTTCTGCTTTAATTCGGCGATAATTGGCTTGAAAACCGAGTGTGGTTGGGAATTTTTCCCTTGTACCTGTTGTTTAACTATCAACTGGGGCTGATTTTTAATAGATGCTATAACTGTATCCTGAAAGCTGCCAAGACAAGTTAAAAAAATCAAGCCACATAGAGTATTGATATTTCCAAAATTACCCGTCATTTTGATAAGTCTAGTTCACTAAAATATTCTCAATTTTACCAAAAAAGGGCACAAATAAGAAACTTTACAGCAGATTTCGGAGAAATGAGGTACAAGCTTGAATAATCAAACTCTTGTGGTGCGGGCATCTTGCCCGCTATGTGTACCTGATAACAGCAGGAATTGCTGTATTAGTCCTATAAATGATTACTGAGGATTTTTTGTTTCTTCCTTGATTTGGCGTAACTTTTGGATGAGTTGTTGATTAGACTCAGTAGATACCGCAGAGGAATCATTGCTCTTTGTTGGTGAAGATACAGAATTAGGAGTATTTACGGTTGGAGTCTCAGGGAGATTTTTAGTATTTTGGGGTACAGATTCTTTTTGAGAATTTGGAGTTTCGGAAGGTTGGATTTGGGGTGCAGATACCTTTTGAGGATTTGGAGTTTCGGAAAGATTCTTAGTATTCTGGGGTGCAGATACTTTTTGAGAATTTGGAGTTTCGGTAGGTTGGATTTGGGGTACAGATAGTTTTTGAGAATTTGGAGTTTCGGCAGGTTGGATTTTAGAACTCACTCCCGAAGCAGTTGGATTATTTCGGAACTTCAGTTGGAAAGGATAAGAACTAGTTAGCTGCTTATCTGCTTGAGGTGGATTAGCCTTAAAATATTCTCGGACTTTAGATTGCAACTTTGGTGATAGAGTTCCTTCTTGAAACTTAATATCTAAAACCTTTCCATCTGAATCTAGAACTAATGTACCTAAAACTGTACCTTCCATCTCTGGTGTATCTGTAGAGATGGTTTCACGAATTACCCCTTTCTCTTTGACATTCGGATATTCTTGCCGAATATTTTGTCTGAGCGTGTTGTATGAGTTCAGTTTAGCCAGCAATTGATCAGTTTTTTTACCTGTTGATTCAGACTGATTTGTGAGGATTTCTGGTGACTTTCTACTGGAATTGTCTGAAAAAGCTAATTTTTCCCCACCTTGAGCAATTTTAACTGCATTATTTTCCGATTCCACTGTTTGTGGTGGTGAAATTCCGGCTGCTGTTGTACTGCCAATATCAATAGGTTCAGCAGATGGATTATTGAGTGGTTCTCCAGGTATTTCATTATTCTGCCGAACTTCTGGCAACCTATTAATATTTAGAGATTCGGTTTCTCGGATGTTTCTATCTAAACCATTGACAAAAGGAGAGGCTGAAGCAGTATATGTACTTCTAGCTGGTAATCTAGATATTTCTGTTTGTAAATTGCTGCGAGTCAATCTCTGAATAGATTGTCTGCTAGGCAAATAAGAGAGATTATAATTACTTGGTGAGCTAGGAATAACTGGTAATACTGGCTGACTAGATAATTCTGGTTGTATAGGAGGATAGATAGTTGATGGGTTTCCCAAAGTACCACTTGGGAGTGTTTGCTGTAGCGGTAATTGGGGTTGCTGTAACGCTACCTGGGATGTATTGGGAGCTTGGGGTAATCGGCTTTGATCCGCTGCACTTAATTCCATGATTCCCACTGGTTTGGCTGCATCAATCTTTGAAGATGCATTAGAATTAACTGGCATTAATGGCACAATTAAGGCAATAGCACCGTGGATACCAAGAGAAGCTATAGCGGCTATTCCTGTTGGTTGGCTTAATATTTCTGGGATGTTTTTCAGGAGAGATACGTAAGACATAATGTTATCGTTTACTAGAATCGGTTAAAGTTGAATAGAAATTTTATCAACAAAGAATTCAGGATGCGTCTCCAGGATGAAATGTGAATTATCAATAATGAAGTTAATATTCCACAGTACCACCAACTTTGGGAACGGGAATAATCACGATCAAGCCAAAATAGATTAACTCCTGAATTTGTGTCTTTTGATTATTTTTATCTTTTAGGTTATTTTGCTATTTCTGAGATATACGTTATTCTCATACATAATAACTTCCTCAGAGGATGATTTCAACAGGAAAATTAATGATATAGAACTCACTCCTATTTTATTTTTGAACTATACATAGGGTGGGTATCAATCAGTATAAACGAGCTTTGTTAGGCATACTCCTACCTACACTACTTAATATTTTTCAGGACTTATTTAGAATTTATTAAATATGACGAATAACTTCAGCAACAAATTAAGCTTGATCGATAGCGTTCGCGTAGCGTCTCGAAGAGATAGCACGACCTAGGAATCGCACCTCTGGAAGATGGGGTGCATCACTATCGAAAATTTCTGAAACTGAGCCTAGACAAGCACTCTCCTAACTGTGGCTAAAAATATTTGTCAGTTTTTTGGATTGTTACGTCTTAATTTTAGCGGAAGTATTGTTGTGAGAAGTGAAACTAATGGAAACTGATAAGATAATAAATCAAGCAATTTGATACTTAGGAGCATTAAAATGGGACTGAGCGACGAACTATTAAATCCTGACAATAGGGCATCAATTGTAGAAGAATGCTGCACCATGATAGAATTACAACTGAAATCTAAGTCAGGTGTGAGCGGCATTGCACTCAAAGCTGCTTTTAGTACCCTTAAAGGAGTCCAACCGGGGTATATCCCAGTTGTCGTTGAGTCACTCCTACCTACCTGCTTTAAAGCACTTGATCCCATCTGGAGTGAAGGAGTGCAACAGGGTGAACCAGTGGAATACTTGACAGAAAATAGCTCTCGAACTGCGGACGCGCTGCTAGGCGTTACTGATGCCAGGATTAAGAATACGAAGCGGCAAATTGTGCGAGGAACTTATGACAAATTCCGTAATTCTGCCAAAAAACACGTAGAAGAGGCAATACCGGACTTAGCTAAGATAATTGGTAAGTATGCTCAGAACTAGTACCGCAGGGCGGAATTAAAAATTAAAAATTAAAAAAGCAGATTGTATCAGCTTTTTAGGGATTTTTAATGGTTGGTTGATTTACGCCGTTGTGTACTAGCTTGAAAATAGGGACTGGGAACAGACTCTAAGGCGTTACTTTTAGTCTGTAACTTTTCAGATTCACTCCCATGCTCTGTGTGGGATCTCTTATCCCCGGAAGCTCTGGTTTGTAGATAATTCGTTCATGAATAAGTATGAAATTAAAGGAGAATTAGGTTAATGACACTCACCTATGGAACAGAAGGATGGCTGCGTGTTGGTCAACAGGCTCCCGATTTTACAGCAACAGCCGTATTAGATCAGGAGTTTAAGTCAATTAAATTGTCTGATTATCGCGGTAAATATGTTGTTCTGTTTTTCTATCCCTTAGATTTTACCTTTGTTTGTCCAACTGAAGTGACAGCATTTAGCGATCGCTACGAAGAATTCAGCAAGCTAAATACAGAAGTTTTCGGTATTTCCGTTGATAGTGAATTTTCTCACCTCGCTTGGATTCAAACAGATCGTAAATCCGGTGGTGTGGGTGACTTAAATTATCCCCTAGTTTCTGATATTAAAAAAGAAATTAGTGCCGCTTACAATGTTCTCGACCCCGCAGCCGGTATTGCTTTACGTGGGTTGTTTATCATTGATAAAGATGGCATCCTCCAATACGCTACTATTAATAATCTAGGCTTTGGTCGTAGTGTTGATGAAACTCTACGAACATTACAAGCAATTCAGTATGTTCAATCTCACCCTGATGAAGTTTGTCCTGCGGATTGGCAACCTGGTGACAAGACTATGAATCCTGATCCTGTGAAGTCTAAAGTTTATTTCTCTGCCATTTAGGGAATTGGGGATTGGTAATTGGTAATTGGTAATTGGTGATTGGTGATTGGTGATTGGTGATTGGTGATTGGTGATTGGTGAGAATTTTAGGAGTAGCGTTTCGTAGGCTCTATTTTGAATTTTGAATTATTTATGCTGACTTCAACTGATTTTACTGGCCTATTTAATGAGCGATTTTTTCATAATTTTTTACCTATACCCGCGTTAGATAATTTTAGATTGGGTGTAGGCACACCGGATTTTAAATTATCGGATATTACTAATAATACTGTAGTCAAGCTCTCTGATTTTCGGGGTAAACAACCTGTATTACTGGCTTTTACCAGAATTTTTACCGAAAAGCAATATTGCCCATTTTGTTATCCCCATATTCAAGCTTTAAATGAGAACTATGAACAATTTAAAAATAGAGGAATTGAAGTTTTATTAATTACTAGTACCGATAAAAAGCAAAGTCAAATAATCGTGCAAGATTTGGCTTTGAAAATGCCATTATTGAGTGATTCTAGTTGTCATACATTTCGCATTTATCAAACTGGACAAGCTCTAGGAGCGCCTTTACCAGCGCAGTTTGTGTTAGATAAAGATGGTAAATTGATCTACAGGCATTTATTTTCTTTCTTGGATCATAATGCCAGTGTAGATAATTTGTTAGAAAAATTTAATGAAACAGGAGTATAGATAAAAGATAAAAGTTTATATAGCAATTGCTAAGGTGAGAAATCCGCGATGTAGGGGAGCAGGGGAGAAACTTGTTTCTACCTTCTGATTCTTTCTTCTTCTCTCACTCCTGACTCCTGACTCCTGACTCCTAACTCCTAACTCCTAACATTACAATTTAAGTTGTGCCAAATGACTGCGGGGGTTGTAGGTACGGATAGAGCGGATTTTTTCATAGTATTCCCGTTCTTCAGGAGTGAGGTCTTTTGGAGGGGCGATCGCCACTTTCACAAATTGATCACCACGTCCACCTTTAGCTAGAGGCCAACCCTTACCACGTAAGCGCAGAGATTGACCAGAACGGACTCCCGCAGGTAATTTAACATTAACATGACCGTCGGGTGTAGGAACATCAATGGCTGCGCCTAATGTCGCTTCATCAGGGGTAATTAACACTTCGCAAACGAGATTATCACCTTCAATTTGAAAAAAAGTATGGGGTTGTAATTCCACCTTCAAATATAAATCTCCCCGTTGTTGACTCATGGGGTTAATTTGGCCTTTTCCCTTCACCCGTAACCGAGTACCAGCTTTAGCACCACCAGGAATACGAACCTCAATAGTTTCGTTGCCTATACTAAACCGTTTTTGCACACCAGAAAATGCTTCTGCGAAAGTTAAAGTAATCACAGCTTCTGTATCTTGTGTGCCACCAGCACCAGCATCTTGAAAACCAAAATCGTTAAAACCGCTACCTGGTCTAGCAGTAGAAGTGCGATAAGAGTAACTTTGTCGTCCACTGCGGGGGCCTGCACCACCAAATAATTCATTTAAAAAGTCATTAAAACTGCCGTATTGACCGAAATCAACCCCACCCATATCCACACCAGTACCACCGGATGGGAAACCTTGACCTGCTTGTTTCCAATATTGACCAAATTGATCGTATTTTTTGCGTTTATCTGGGTCAAATAGAACCTCATAAGCCTCATTAACTTCTTTAAATTTGGCTTCGGCCTGTTTGTTATTGGGGTTAACATCAGGATGATATTTACGGGCTAGTTTCCGAAAAGCTTGTTTAATTTCTTCTGAAGTGGCAGTTTTACTAATTCCTAAAATTGCATAATAGTCTTTGAAGTCGGTTGCAGCCATCTACCAGCCTCCTGTAAAAATTTACGTTATGTTTTTTTCTAAGATATAGCAGTTACCAGATAGGTGAGGACAGACAATGATGATAAGAGTTAAACACCATTCATAACTTTCAACCCTATTCCCTGTTCCCTGCTATATAAGATTTACCATTTACTTGGTCTAATGCCAGGCAAAAAGATCCTAATGTTAAATTAACAAATAATCGTCAAAATCAAGTGTGGTTCTTGCTCAATGTCCCAGCGCAATTCCCGTACTCCTGCCATTATCAAAAGGATATAAGCTCATCTATTCCTTCTTCTAAGCTGGGGGGAGCATCCCGGATTTGGCGGTGCATTCGGAGAATTATTTCTTCGGGAACTTGACGAATCCGTTTTTGATTTCGTGCCAAACATAGCCAAACTGGAGTTTTCACCCAAACTCCCATAATATAACTAAAGCCACAATCACGGGCTAGGGTAATCACTTCTCGGCGATTTTTCCTTTGGGCATTGGTAGCATCAAAAATTACTGCTTTATCTTCGATGATGGCTTGTTGCAATTGTCGTGCCAATTCCTGCCAAATCAGCAACCAAGACCCTTGAATTGCTTCAGAACCAAAAAGTTGCCCCCGGATGGCATCTGTGGAAATTAGCTGCATCTGAGGGCATTCTATGAGTAATTGTTTTGCTAAAGTTGATTTACCGCTACCAGGAAGACCAATCAGCAAAATTAATTTAGTCATAGGTAATAGGTAATAGGTGACAGGTGACAGGTGATAGGTGACAGTTAAGAGGTAATAGGGAATAGAGAATAATTAGTTACCAATTACCAATTACCAATTACCAATTACCAATTACCAATTACCAATTACCAATTACCAATTACCAATTACCAATTACCAATTACCACTAACTAAATGATTGTACCGTTGGGAATTGTAGCATTTTTGAGAACAACGACAATACCGCTACGGATGTAAAAGCCTTGCTTTTCCCGTTCTGCTTCTTGGATGTTGTCTTTATTGATAATTTTCACATTGTGACCAATGCGGGCATTTTTATCAATGATGGCACGGCGAATAATGGTGTCTGTACCAATACCGACGGGAATATCATTTTCTTCTAAGTTGCATTGTCTTTCAACAGATGGTTGGTAATAGTCAGCGCCCATGATTAGGGTTTCTTCAATCACAGATCCTGATTCTATCCGCGATCGCACTCCCAAAACCGAATGTTGAATGCGGCAATCTTTCAAAATACAACCGTCACCAATCATAGATTCTGTGATTTGGCAATTCAGCAATTTAGAAGGTGGTAAGTAACGAGCGCGGGTATAAATTGGTGCTGCTTCATCGTGGAAGCTAAAGGGAGGGAGGGGTTGCTTAGTCAGGGCTAAATTGGCTTCATAAAAAGATTCAATTGTCCCAATATCTTCCCAATAGTCATCAAACAAGAAGGCTTGAACATTGTGATCCTTAGCAGCTTCGGGAATAATCTCTTTGCCAAAATCAGTTTGTTCTAAAGATTGTTTCAACAACTTGATTAAAACATCTTTTTTAAAGACATAAATCCCCATAGAGGCGATATATGGCTGTAATGCGGCTTGTTCTTTTGTCAATCCCAAAATAGTGGTATCAACACGCATTTGCGCTAAAGCTTCACCCTTGGGTTTTTCGCTAAAGTCAATTACCCTACCTGATTCATTGATTTTCATCAAGCCAAAATCTGAAGCGCGACGATCATCCATAGGAATTACAGAAAGTGTAATATCCGCATTTGTGTCTCTGTGCCGCTGGATAAACTGACGGTAATCCATACGGTACAGATGATCACCGGAAAGAATCAGAAATTCCTCTACATCCCAATCCTGTAACATCCAGATGTACTGACGCACAGCATCAGCCGTACCTTGAAACCAGTTGGGGTTTTCTGGAGTTTGTTGTGCTGCTAACACTTCTACAAACCCATCACTGAACCCACTGAAGTTGTAAGCACGGGCAATGTGACGATTCAGAGAGGCTGAGTTAAATTGAGTAAGGACGTAGATTTTGAATATTTCGGAATTGATACAGTTGCTAACAGGGATATCTATTAAGCGATACTTCCCAGCCACTGGTACTGCTGGTTTGGCTCGGAGTTTGGTTAACGGATAAAGCCGAGTTCCCGCACCCCCACCCAGAATAATTGCTAAAACTTTTTTCACAGAATTTCTCCCGACTGCCTTTCAACTCTCATCTACAGTTTAGGACTCTATGTAGCAACTGATAAAGGGAATCAAATAATCTTAGGGATGAATTTTTGCCCACAAATATAGCATAAGGCAAGAGACAAGAGGCCAGAGGCAACAGTAAAAACCTTGTCATCACTGACTTTGAAATTTTAAGAATGTCTAACCTCCTTGTTCATTGCCATAAAACAGAACATTTGTATTCATGGGAATTTGCTGAAAAAGTTTTTTGGGAAGAGTGAGGATTTGAGATTTTCGACTGAAGATTCAAAATCCGAAATTGAGTGGAAAATTACAAACTAATTGGTAACACACCATAGCTACCAAATATTTTCAGGATTTCTGTATAATTTTGTAACTCTCCTAAAGCAGATTTCATCATCTGTGCATTCACATCTGCTTCTATGTCCAAATAAAATAAATATTCCCCCAAAGAACGTTTTGTGGGACGCGACTCGATGCGACTGAGATTAATACCCAAATGAGCAAATACTTGCAATGCTTTCATCAATGCGCCGGGTATATTAGCTGGTACGCTGAAAGCCAAAGATGTATGAGTACAATCCATGGGATTATTTTCCTCCGTGCTAACTACCCAAAACCGAGTACAGTTTTCTGGATAATCATTAATTCCCCTGGCAAGAATAGGTAAATTATACAGTTGCGCCGCCCGACTAGAAGATATCGCCGCTGTTGTTACTTCCTGTTCTAATCCCTGTAGTGCTTCCGTAGTTGAATTACTAGGAATTAAGTTGACATTTGGGAGAAACTGTGATATCCATCCTTGACATTGAGCTAAAGCCTGGGGATGAGAATAGATATTTTTAATAGTATCTAAGCTATTTGCATAGGAAATTAATGTATGTTGAATTGGTAAAACTAAAGCTAATTGAATTTTTAAATTATCTAAGCTCCATAAGCTATCTAGTGTCATGTTAACACTACCTTCAATAGAATTCTCCACAGGAACAACAGCTATTTTTGCTTCTTTGTCTATTACAGCTTGTAGTGATTTAGCTATGGTAGGATAGGGACATAGTTCAAACCTTTTTTGGGAAGTAATGCTCTGATGGGTGTTTAACCAGTTGAGATAGGAAAAAGCTGCTTGTTCAGCATAAGTTCCCGGTGGACCTAAATGGGCGATTTTCAGATTCATGCTTTTGAATTTGACGAATTTGATTAATAATAAATAAATAGTTTGATTTTTGGCAATTTAAATTGTTAAAAAATATTACAATAAAAAAACAAATGGTTTAATTTGCTCATGGTTACTAAGTTTATTGCCTCTCAGTCGGTGGAAATTTCCGTTCCTAAGCAATCTATTCCTATTCAACACTACTTGCGTCAGCCTCAACGTTTGGTGAATGCCTTAGCTGACAATACAAGAATTCAACAGTTGTCTGAGGAAGTTTTTCGGTTAAAAATGCGTCCTTTGTCTTTTATGTCACTGAGTATTCAGCCAACTGTAGATATGAGAGTTTGGGCAGATGCTGGTGGTACAATTTATTTGCGATCGCTCGGTTGTGAAATACTGGGTTTTGAGTATATTAACGAAAGGTTTGCGCTGAATTTAAAAGGCTATTTGTCACCAATTCAAGTCAGTGGTGAAACTCATCTACAAGGGAAAGCTGATTTGGAAGTTTTAGTAGACATACCACAACCATTTTCCTTTACACCTAAGTCAATTTTAGAAACTACAGGAAATGGATTACTCAAAAGTGTATTACTCACAATTAAGCAAAGATTGTTATATCACCTCTTAGCAGATTATCGCCATTGGGTAATTTCGCAAACTCAAAATAACGAGATTGATCATAACATTCCTGATAGTGGTAGAGTGACACAAGCCATATTACCAACTTTGAATTTTGAGTAATTTGAAAATTATTCAACATTTTGAGATGGCATTGACTGAATTTGGGATTGTACTCAACAACTGGGAATCTAAAATCTAAAATCTAAAATCTAAAATTGTTTGACAAGGACGAAAAGAGCGACGATGTAAAGGTGAAAGTCCGTATTTTTGGAGGGCCAGTAAATGATGCTGGCTACCGTAACCTTTATTATTTGCTAGATCATAGAGAGGATATTTTAATGCTAACCGCTGCACCAAATCATCACGCCAAACTTTAGCCATAATACTAGCTGCGGCAATATTCAGCGATATTTCATCACCCTTGACAATTGTTGCTTGAGGTATTGGTAGATTCTTCACCAACTGATTACCATCAATTAAACACAGTTCAGGC
This sequence comes from uncultured cyanobacterium, assembly GCA_903848645.1. Lineage (GTDB taxonomy): Bacteria > Cyanobacteriota > Cyanobacteriia > Cyanobacteriales > Nostocaceae > Dolichospermum. The sequence continues at coordinate 49,791 of CAINGU010000118.1, forward strand.
TTTACCTTCAACTTCAAAACAGCCCGCTTCATCGCTAATAAGGTTGCCTGTAAAATATTCAACTCATCTATTTCCGCAGTTGTCGCATAACCAATTCTCCAGTCTAAAGCCAGAGTTGTAATTTTTTCAGCCAGTTTAGTTCTGCGAGAACTAGACAACTTTTTGCTGTCCTTAATATTATCGGACATCAGAATTGATAAAGCCTCTACTGGTAATATAACTGCCGCTGCAACCACAGGACCAAATAAAGCGCCTCGTCCTACCTCATCTACACCCCCAACTGCACCCTGCATATTTGAGTAGCTAGAAAACTCTAACCAACTCGAATTATCCCAAGGTGCAGGTTTAATTTCTCTCATGTCTTAACTGTGATTTGTTTGATTTGTTTGATTCAGATGATTAGTCGTAACTATGATTTATGTAATTGATTTGATTTACCTGATTGATTCATTCATTAATTAATCACACAAATCATAGTTCAGACTTTGATTGATTCATTAATTAATCACACAAATCATGAAAATCATAGTCCAAACCCATCTGTATCTAAGGCTGATGAACGACGACGACGACGACGATTAGGAATAGAGCTATTATTAATTTCAGCTTCTATTTCTATTTCTCTTTCTATTTCAGTTTTAGTTTTTCCTTCAGTTTCCGGTTCTCTTTTTTCGGGAATTATTGTCAATTCTGGGACTATTGCTAATGGTGGGGAAGAAGATTCTGGTTCTTGTTCAAATGTTGGTGTCGGTAGTTTAATGGTGATAACTTCAGGAGTTGTTTTTTCAGTAACAATTGGTTCAGGGATAAATTCAGTTTCCTCCGTAGGGAATTCTCCTGGTTGAACAACATTAATAATTACTGATCTTGTATTTTTTCCTTCCCGATCTAACTTAAGTAAAGGAGAAATTCCCATTTCAGCAAATGTATCTTGTTCCTTTGCTGACATTTCCACAGTAATCACCTCTGGAGGTTCTACCTTAATGGGTTCTAGTTTGACTTTTACCCGTTCTGGCCTTTCTGTCCAACCTGATTTATTAATAGTAGGTGGAGAGATTTCTGGGATTGGTATTTCAGGTTCTTCCAAGTCTAAATCTAAATCATTAACAAAACCTAGAGGATTGTTAACCAAGCGGGGTTCATCTTTACCATTAGAGCCATTCACTCCAATGCGACTACGACGGGTACGGGTACGGCGCTTATCATTTAATTCTTGGTAGCTAGGATGATTGATCAGATGCAGAGAACTAAATTCCGGTTCAGTTTCAAAACCATCTCCAAAACCATCATAGGTATCCCGTGGTGTGGCTTGCGCTACGCTACCAATATCAGGGATGCGGGTAGTGGGTGCAGGTGTCCGAGATTCCCTTTGTGGCATAGGTACAAACCGCTCTGGGATGTCCGCAGCCGGGATGGGTAAGCGGTTTTCTGGTTCTCCTGGTAATCTGACAGTATGTCCTAAACCGCCACAAGTCGGACAAGGTTCGCCAAACAATTCATAAATGTTTTGGCCTTGACGCTTGCGGGTAAGTTCAACTAAACCTAGTTCAGTCAGTTGGGCAATTTGGGGACGAGCTTTATCAGCTTTTAGAGCTTTGTTAAAGTGTTCTAACACTTGCATTTGATCGCGTCGAGATTCCATGTCAATGAAATCAACCACAATCACCCCAGCAATGTTCCGCAAACGTAACTGACGAGCAATTTCCGCCGCAGCTTCACAATTTGTCCACAATACTGTTTCTCTAGCAGTTGCGGAACGGGTGAAAGAACCAGAGTTAACATCTATGACGGTTAAAGCTTCTGTCGGTTGGATGATGACATAACCACCTGATGGTAAGTCTACTCTCGGTCTGAGAGCTTCGCGGACAGCCGCATTGATGCGGAAATATTCTAAGATGGGAGAGCGATCGCGGTGATGATCAATTAACAATCCTTGGGGTGTTTGTCCACCACTCCAGTTTTGTAAATACTGCTTCACCCGTTTTAAGCCTGTGCTGGAATCAACAACAATGCGATTCACATCACTACCATACATATCTCTAAGAACGCGCTGAATAAAGTCATCATCACGATTCAGTAGAGCCGGCGCACGGGAGGTTACTGCTTCTTGTTGAACAATTTCCCACTGCTTTTGCAGCACTTCTAAATCTTCAATAATGGCTTCTTCTGGCTTGCCTTCTGCTTCTGTGCGTACCAGCAACCCCATGCCGGCTGGTTTCACCAAAATTGCCAAGGCTCTCAGACGATTACGCTCACTTTCGCTCTTAATCCGTCTCGATAAATTTACTCCCCGCCCGTAGGGCATCAACACGACATAACGACCGGGTAAGGTGATGTTACCTGTTAACCTTGGACCTTTTGATCCCGTTGGTTCTTTCATCACCTGCACTAAGGTTTTTTGCTGTGGTGTCAACAGTTCTGTAATCGCTGCTGCACTACGTTTTAGCCTTAATGGACCTAAATCAGTGACGTGAATAAAACCGTTGCGTTCTGGGTCGCCGATATTGACAAAAGCCGCATCTATCCCAGGTAAGACATTTTCTACTACACCTAAATAGATATCACCAATTTGGTGATGACCCGTAGCTACAACGAGTTCTTGTATTTGATCTTCCGAAAATACAGCAGCGATTTGATGCTGCTCCGCGATGATAATTTGTTTTGGCATTCAATTTCCTCAAAAATTGGCAGTACCGCTGGGAATTACAAGGAAGTTCTCTGTTATCCCGCTTGTCCTGACGGTCGCTGCTACAAGACGCTACTAGTAATAAAAATTCGCAATTTGAGTAGCTCTGCAAAGTTATGAAGAGCTAACTAATGATACTTTGGGTGCGTTTACACGCCGGATTATTCCTGAATAGCTGCATATATTTTACGGACTTCAATCAACCGTCTTTGGCCGATTTTCCATACTATACGCTGCTATCTAAACTTTGGGTATCCGTAGATATTTGTTTCAAAGTTAACATTTTATCAAGTAAAGTTGACTATGCCTAAATAGCACATAATCTCTGGAAAACCTCCGCGTCTAGACACGGTTTCTTTTTGGGTTTACCATCTGCTGACGGAGGGAAATCTGCCTTTTGCACTGGATTCACTATCCGTGTTTTTACTAGAAAATCTAGCTAGGTGCAGATAACTCACTGAGTCATCTTTACAAGAATTTTGGCAGGGTTCTCATCTCTGTCAATACTTACGTGGTATTTTTTACAATTAAACACACTTGCATTTGTAGCAATTGCATAAAAGCCCGCAATCAAAGCAAGTCTTATTTAAGGGATAGAATGTATCAGTCAATGGAGAAGTTGACGAAAGCCATTGCTAGTGATTGATTCACAAGGTAGCTATAGAGAGAGTGGTTTGTAATCAGCAGCAGAGTTGGTCTGGGATACAATCTTCAAAGTTGCACTCTTATATCTTTGCCTTCGCCCCTGTAAGTATCACAGGTAGTGAATCAAGTCATTCAATGCAGCACCAGAAAATTTCTCTTGATTATCATTCTAACGCAACCTTGCGAAAAATCAATTGGTAATAGGTAATTGGTCATGGGTAATTGGTAATGGGTAAGAAATATTCCTCCTCCCTGCTCCCTAATCCCTGCCTATTGCTTTGTGATTCGGGTTTAATATTATCCGATAACTAGACGCTTGCGGTGGATATGCAAGAGGTGAAATTCTAGATTAGCCACTGTTTCTAGCATAGACAGTATTTGCTCAGGACGCAAGATCACACCGTCAGGACGACAGACACCCAAATAACGTAATACTGCTATTGAGTCTGATTCTCGGTGAGATGTTGATACTAATTCTATTTCCCACAAGCGATCGCGCAGATTTATTAATTGCTGCTTACCGGATTTGGTTGTATGTGCCGATAAAATCTCCTCTTGATTTTTAATAGTTTCAATCCAACCTTGCCATTGTGCCAGTTGTACCTCGCTTTGGGGTATAAACACTGTTAGTAAATACTCGGCTGCTTCTAGAGATTGGGTAGCAGAGGGAGACTTGATATCTACTTCTAGCACATTATATATAGGGATGTCAGTAGGTAGCTGCTTAACCAATTGGGCATGGAAAGTTGCAACATCAATAGGTTCAGTCAACTCAAAATCAACAATCTCTCCTTCACTGGTAGCACCTAAAGTCAAAGCACTGGCTAGACAAATCCTCGGACCAGGATGAAAACCACCTGTGAATGTAATTGGTAAACTGGCACGGCGCATAACTCGATCAAATAGGCGCATTAAATCCAAGTGACTGACCAAAGCCATATCCCCTTGTTTGCCAAAGCATACTCGCAATCGTTGGGCTTTGGTGGTGTTGGGAACAAAATCACCAGCAAAGTTGGGAATAGGTGGTGCAGTCATAACCACATTATGACCGAAATCTGTGCCACAGACTCCACAATGAGAACAACCTTCAAAAGAGCAGTCAGGGACAATTGCCGCTTCTAGAGCGCGTTGCAGGTCTTCTTGCAGCCACTTTTTATCAATGCCAGTATCAATATGATCCCAAGGTAAGGGAGTATCCAAAGGTGATTGGGTTTCTTGTTCTTTGTTGTCGGTAGCAAACAGATTCCATTCGCCATTTTCAACTTGACGGTATTTCCAGTCTAGACCGGCTTCGGTAATGGCTGTTTCCCAAGCTGTAAATGCTTTATCTACATTATCATACCAAGAATCCATCCCTGCACCCAGTTCCCAAGCCCGCCGTAACACTTTCCCCAAAGTGCGATCGCCTCTACCAATAAAGTCTTCCATAGCGGAGATGCGAAAATCCGTGAAATTTACTTTCACATTCTTCATTCCGCGAAACTCTTGTCGCAGGAGATTTTGCTTTCTCACAAATTCCGTTGTGGAGACTGAATGCCATTGAAAAGGTGTATGGGGTTTGGGGGTAAAGTTAGAAATGGTCAAAGTAAAGTTTAGCGATCTTCTGCCCTTTTCCCAACATTCTTGTTTTAACCATCTGACCGTTTCCACAATGCCGATTACATCCGCATCTGTTTCACCAGGTAAACCAATCATAAAATACAGCTTGATTTTATCCCAACCTTGTGACCAAGCTGTTTTTACACCCCGTAGTAATTCTTCATTTGTCAAACCCTTATTAACAATATCCCGCATCCGTTGCGTACCTGCTTCTGGGGCAAAGGTTAATCCACCTTGACGCGTACCTCCCAGGATATTGGCAATATTCTCATCAAACCTATCTACTCTTTGACTAGGTAGGGTTAAGGAAATATTATCATTTTTTAAACGATTTTTAATTTCCATCCCCACCGCTGGTAGGGCTAAATAATCGGAACAACTCAAAGACAACAGGGAAAACTCATTGTAACCAGTTTCCCGCATTCCCTTTTCTATAGCTTCTACCACTTTTTCCGGTTCGACATCCCTCGCAGGTCTAGTTAGCATTCCGGGTTGACAGAAGCGACAACCACGGGTACAACCGCGACGAATTTCAATGGTGAGGCGATCATGAACTGTTTCTACATAAGGCACTAAGCCAATAGAATAGGCGGGAATGGGTGTAGCTACTCTTCTGAGAATTCTTTTGGGTACATCTGGACGCAGGGGATATACAGCCCCACCTGCACCCATTTCATAGAACTGAGGCACATATACACCGGGAATCTGTGCCAAGTCTAATAATAGTTCTTGACGATTCAATCCTGATGTTTTCCCTTCTTCTAAAACCAAGCCAATTTCAGGAAGTAGTTCTTCACCATCTCCCAAAACAATAAAATCAAAGAAATCTGTATAGGGTTCGGGGTTAGATGTTGCTGTTTGTCCACCGGCAAAAATCAGCGGGTAATTTCCCTGTAACCGTTCTGCTCTAGTGACGGGGATTCCTGCTAAATCTAACATTTCTAAAATGTTAGTTGCGCCTAATTCGTAACTGAGACTAAAGCCTAAAATATCAAAGTCCGTTAACCATCGCTTAGATTCCACTGCAAACAGGGGTGTCTGCGTAGTGCGGAGTTTTGCGGCTAAATCTGCTCCGGGTAAGTACGCGCGATCGCATAATTGGCGAGGCTGGGCATTTAAAATATTGTATAATATAATATGCCCTAAATTGGATGCTCCCACCTCATATACTTCTGGATAGGTCAAAACCCAGCGGATTGTTGCCGTATCCCAAGGTTTATGGACTGCTAAACGCTCGTTACCCAGGTAACGGGCAGGTTTTAAAATATCCGATGTTATTAATTGTTCAAGTAAAACAGCCACTTTGCTATCTTCTAGCTACCCTAAATTACAGCTAACCACCTCCAACATTAGCATTAATTAGAGATTTTGGATTTTAGATTTTAGATTTTGGATTGAAAATTCCCCATCTAAAAATTCCCAGATAGTGATAAATTGGAACTTCAATGATTAAATTTCCGGTTCACATATCTTCAGAACCCCATCTAGTTGAGTTAATTCCAGAATAATTTTCACGCTGGGAGAAACTGAGCAAATTTGAAAATTGCGTTCTAACTTATTAGCTAGTTTCAGCGCAGATACTAAGGACATTAATCCATAACTGTCTATGGATTCTACTAATTCTAAATTTACTAATAACGTTGTATCTGTTTCCTGTGTCAAAGCGGAGATCATATCTCTTTCAAATTCAGATGCTTTTGTGTCCTTTAAGTGTCCTTGAGGACGAATTACAGTAATTTTGGGAGAAGTTAATGTTGTTAACATAGTTACATCCTGATCAAAGCTTTAAAACGTATAAATTTGCCCTTTGCTTGAACATAAACTTTTTTTTCTCAATTGGCTACAACTTTGATCTCTCTTTGCTAAATCTTTATAGCTTGACTACCTTTGTGTAAAGATTGTCATAAGTTCATGGATAAATGTATTTATATATACATTTTTTTTTTGGCAGTTAAAAAACAATCTACATATACATCTTGAATGCAGATTAATCATCTGTAGCTATAGCAGTTACCTGTGCTGATGCTATGAATAGAGATAGTTTTGCCAAAATTTATCTGTAGTTGTCATCCCTTGTTTTTACCCCTGCTGTTGACAAAAAACAGAGTTATTGACTAACCAATCCTATTTATTTAGTAGTGATCTAAATCACAGAGGTAGAGAGCTATAGATCACCTTTTATACCAAACATTATCTAAGATAATGACTAGTAACTACAAATTGGTTTATTGCTTATGAAAACTCAATACGTGATTCGTCACTTGGTAGAAAAAGCCCTACATATCCGTAAATTAACCCCAGAAATAGAAAATGAGATTAACTCAGAACTCACAAAGCTGGGTCATATTTCTGATGTTGACTATGAAGCCTTAGAATTATTAATGGCAGAGATGGACGCTGGAAGAGTGCAGTTAGTTCCTACTTGGGGATAATTCTTATACCGCAAGGAGGAATTAACAATTGAAAATTAAAAATGAATCCAGGGTGAGATTGGGAATGAGTAGTTTATTCCTGCCGATGATTACCATATTCACTAACTTTGAGCAATACATAAATAATTGATTTTGTTAATAAACATCATCATTTCTCATCAATCAATGCGGCTTACTCACATCATGTTGTTGCTGATATGCTTGCCACAGTTGATGAATAAATAAATTAAATTGTTGTTTAGTCACTGTATCCGGTTCAAATTTGAGTTCTTTTGGGAAAATTTGCCCTAAAAAACCAATAACTTCTGTATCTAGAGCCGCTCTAAACAAGTCCAGTGGCCATAACAAATCAGATACATCTCGTAAATCAATCACAAGTGGTAATTCTAGGGTAGAGTTCACCAATAGTAAAGGCCGCACCCAGCACAATTGACGGGAAACCACTATTTCAATAACTTCTGCATAAAGATTCTGATTGCTATAATCTAAGGACACAATTTGTCCTGGTTGAAATTTTGGGCTGATATCCATAACTATCTAAGGTAGTGACTGTGTTGCAGTTTCCTTAATTTTAATAACTCTAGTTGTTAGTGAGGGGATAGAAAGCAAAGAAGAATTTTTCTGTCCTATGATCAATCACTAATTCCCTTTGTTTGTGTTATAATACTTTAGGAAAAAACTTATAGGCAATGCCAAAAGTATTTCCAGATGAAAATACGGCATGAAAAAGTAAATAACTGTTAAGCAAATGCTCAACAGCAACCGTATTCTAGTAAATCAACGATAAAAGAGCAAAGAATCGTGTCAGTCGAAACCATTGAGAAGCGTTCTACATCCCGCAAGCTTGCGCCTCAGTATCGTGTCTTGCTCCATAATGATGATCACAACCCGATGGAGTATGTCGTACAAGTGCTAATGACTACCGTTAATAGCATTACCCAACCGCAGGCTGTTAGTATCATGATGGAAGCTCACCATAACGGGTTAGCTTTAGTTATTACTTGCGCTCAAGAACACGCAGAATTTTATTGTGAAACCCTCAAGAGTCATGGTTTAAGAAGTACCATTGAACCTGATGAATAGTCATTGGTCATTGGTCATTGGTCAATAGAGTATAGTTTTGACTGATGATAATTGACTAATTTATGAAAATTAATCTCACACAACTTACCCAATATCCTGTTTATGTGAGGCTGGTTTGTTTTATACTGGCCTTACTATTATTATGGCTACCCCTAGTTGCACCAATTTATTGGCTAGTCGAAGATACTAATTTAGAAAGTATCTTGACTCTGATTATATTATATGTAGAGTTTATTTTTCTGCTCAATATTTGGGGTAAACAAGTCTACCAGCAACCCAGAATATTCAGCTATTATGGGTTAGAATTTACGCGCCTTAATGGTGTGAATCTTTTACAGGGCTTGGCTATTGGATTAACCAGTGTTTTAGTTTTATTTGGTTTAGAGGGTTTGCTAGGTTGGTTGGTATGGCAACAACCGCAAGTATTTTTAGGGAAAATAATTTTAGAAGGTTTATTAGTTAGTTTGGGTGTAGGGTTTGCAGAAGAATTATTATTTCGCGGTTGGTTATTAGATGAGTTGCAACGAGATTATAAATTAAATATCGCTATGAGGATAGATGCAGTTTTATTTGCTGTAGCCCATTTTATTAAACCTTTAGAGGCAATTATTCACACTTTACCCCAGTTTCCGGCTTTGGTGCTGTTGGGGTTAACGCAGGTATGGGGAAAACGCTGGAGACGGGGGCGTTTGGGTTTACCTATTGGTTTACATGGTGGCTTGGTTTGGGGTTATTACATGATTAATGTCGGGAAATTAACGCAGTATTCGGGACAAGTTCCTGACTGGGTGACTGGTGTGAATAATAATCCTTTGCAGGGAATTATGGGGGTATTATTTATGGCTGGGTTGGCTTGGTGGATAGGTAGTCAGCAATTAAAAATGAATAAAGATTACAGAAAATAGTTAAGGTAAATACTTTTGTACCACAGTCCAACCACTGAGAGATACCCAAGCAAATCCTAATAATAAACAGAGATTACAACCAAGATGTAAAGGTCTAGCCCAAGGTTTTTTGGTACTAATTTGGGTGGCACTAAAAGCGGATACTAAAACTAATATAACTACTACTAACCCAGCCCCTAAATGCGGTGAGTGTCCTAATGACCCAAAGTGTCCCAATGTACCCACAATCCCAACGGCTAGGAGTAATAATACTAGGCTCACCATAGTTATGCCAATTATATAATGTAGGAATCGCATTTCACTACGATTCCCAGGTAGTACAATCCCTAACGGTGCTTCTGAGGTAGTTCTTACCCGTAACATCCAAATACCAGTTATGGCTAACAATACATAAGCTAGTAAAGATAAACCCATTGACCAAGCGGCTATTTTCCATAACCATAAAAAGGACGGTAGGTGCATAAAATAGTTCAGTTCAGGAAAGTTACCTATTGAGCTTAACAGGACTTGAGCTTTTTTGTTAATGCTCCTAATTCAGATGCTAAAATTACCTGACACTTCTCACCAAAAAATCTGCTTGTCCACAACTTTTGCGAGAACGTTTTAAAATATCTTCACTACAAATACCTGCTTTTCCATCCCTAGCATAGCAGAAAAATACCTCTTGTAAAAATCTCCCAGAATCAGAACAATAAGGGGCTATGCCATTAGCAGTAAACTCACTATTTGCACTGATAAATGTACTTTTCAAACCTTGAACTGTAGTCCGAAAAGGTTTAGCAGGACGATTATAAGCCGGGGGAATAGCCACAGAATCTTTTAATTTTTTACTTAATGCTAAATATCCTTGAGGAGTTTTTCCTGAACAAGTTCCATGTTTTTGCCATTCATGATTATAAAGGTTCGCGCTGGGATACAAACCTGGAAACTTTTGTTTAGTTGCTGGAGTTAATTTCTCTGTTGAACAACTAGCAGGATAGCCTTTTTGATATTGTGGCCATAAACCATGTAAGACAAAACCCAGTTTTTTGCCAGCATTACACTGATTTGGGTCAGGTTTCTGATTTGTCGCACAATAGTCAGGAGACCAGGAAAGAGTAAGGACGTAAAAATCAAACTTACCTGGAGTCCCCCGATTTTGAGCAATTGCACTATTAGATATAATTAAGCTAGTTATTAATAAAGAAGATGTAATTAAAACTGTCCTAATCTGCATATTACAAAGAATTAGAAAAATATACCCACACAATTTTCTCACCATTTTCTGTATTGGTGCGTTTTGTTACGAAATTATTACAGTGAGGAATACCTCACCTCTTTGAGGGGCATACACACCAGAAAATAATTTGCAACCTCTGTTAACAATCTGTTATATTTATTTACATGAAGTTACAAAAACTAAAAAACGAGGTTCTCAAATGGCTATTTTAATTTCTCTATTGGTTGTTGGTTGGGTAGCAGTTTCCGTTATCGGTTCTCTCGCTTACTTCATGGGTGAACAAAGTAAGCCCATTCACGAACGCAATTGGGCTTCTGATAAATTTGCAGCTTTGGCTAAATCTATTACTGGCGTAGATATGGACTATACCCAACGCACCCCAGCCTATGCTATTGATGCTTATAACAGCCGCAACTTACCCAGATAGTAGTTACTGGCAATTTGACAAGATGTATATAAAAATAACCCCCAGGATTGTAACTGGGGGTTTTGCTTTCTTTCCTGTTCCCTAATTAAAATGCTGGACGATAAACGCGATAGTTAATATTGGGGAAAATATTATCCATTGACTCGACTTTTTCCAACCAACCACTATCAACCTTACCCACTTTCACATCTTCATACAGTTTATTAAACCGCATTAAGTGCGATCGCGTTCTTCTCACCGCATAGGGAACCATTGTTCCTGTCCGCATAATAAACGCCCAGTCAGAAGATTGTGCTAATAACAATTCTCTTGCAGCTTGGTTGAGTGCTTTTAACTGTAACTCGTCTTCAGCTTCGATTTGGGAAATTTCAATCATCCGTTCCGCAGCTTTGTGTAAATGTGGATAAACCCAAGCATTAGTATCATTCAACCAGTATTCATGAAAACCCTTAAAGCCCCAACTCGACTGAGCAGGACGACATACTTGTTGATTAGGATTAGCCCGTAAATAATCGGCTAAATGGGTCATTTCATAGGTTTTTTGGTCATACCATGACTTACGGAACAGGTAATCAATGAACCAAGGACCCTCATACCACCAATGACCAAATAACTCCGCATCATAGGGAGATACAATAATTGGCGGCCGACCCATAATATCGTGTAAATGCCCGGCTTGCTGTTCACGATTATACATGAAGTTAGCAGCGTGTTCTGCCGCTTTTTCCCTTGCCCAGTAAGGATCATACAGGGCTTTATCGGAAAGACCTAAACCTCGTCCAGTAATTTTATGATACTTAATACCCGTATTTTTGCGCTGACCATTGGGCATAATGTAGGGCTTAATATATTCATATTCGGCTTCCCAGCCCAAATCTTTATAAAATTCCCGATATTCGGCTGCACCAGGATAACCCACCTCAGAAGACCATACTTGCTGGGAAGATTCATGATCTCGACCAAAAGCCGCTACACCGGGTTCTGTAAAAATCGGCGCATAGCTACCGAAGCGAGGCCGGGGACGGGCGTATAAAATGCCATGTCCATCAGTGAGGAAATAACGTAAACCAGCATCAGCCAGCATTCGCTCCACACCTTCATAATAGGCACATTCTGGCAACCAAATGCCTCTAGGAGCTTGGCCAAAAGTTTCCTCGTAATGTTCACAAGCTACCTGAATTTGCGCCCACACAGCTTGGGGGTACATTTTCATTAGTGGTAAGTAGCCGTGAGTCGCACCACAGGTGATAATTTCCAAGTTATTACTATCTTGGAACTGTTTAAATGCTGTAACTAAATCACCTTGATAACGTTCCCATAACTCCCGCGCTTCATTAAATTCAGTTGCATAATGTTCTGCTAAATACCGAACATGACCATTATGAATATTGCGCTCGGCTTCTAGTTCTATAAGCTCTTCTAATTGTGATAAGTGAGCATCATAGCGTTCTTGCAATAAAGGATCACGAAGCATAGAAATCAAAGGCGGAGTCATACTCATGGTGAGTTTGAAATCAATACCGTCTCGCTTTAAGCCTTCAAATACTTTTAATAAAGGAATGTAAGTTTCAGTAATCGCTTCATACAGCCATTCTTCTTCTAGCACATAGTCACTTCCTGGGTGACGAACGAAGGGCAGATGTGCATGAAGTACAAGCGCGACGTAGCCTATAGCCATAATATTTTTTATGTGTGGTACTTGGAGGTTGCAGACAAAAAAGTCTGTGTGGGGAAATTAAGAATATTTTAAGACTATATGGATCATTGGTCATGAATCCTCAGTTAATACTTATTGGGAGTCAGCAGGTAGGGGCGCAGGGCCTGCGCCCATTCAGGATTCATAAGGAGGAAAGAATAACTGACGGATTTATTCTTCTTCACTGTCTTTATACAAGTTCTGTAAGTCCTGTAATTGGGTTTTTCGAGAAATTCGGCGATATTTTTTACTTTCTAGTTTTGGTTCGTACTGACTCTGACCTTTACCTTTAGATATTAATTTCAGACTTGATTCGGGGTCAGCTTGTTGGTTAAGATGAGTTTGATGAGCGATCGCATCATCCAAAAATTCTAAATAATGCTGATATCGTTCCCAATCGCCGCTGACAGCACAGTTTGGCTCATCTTTATGGATACAATCACTAAAGCGACAATGAGCCGCAGCTAGGCGTTCTCTGGCTTCTGGGAAATAGTGAATTAGTTCTTCGGGACTACAATCTAAATCCGGCTGATTAAAGCCAGGAGTATCTGCTAATAACCCACCTGTAGGCATTTCAAATAATTCTACATGACGGGTGGTATGGCGACCACGGGCTAATTTACCGGAAACTTCCCCCACTCGCAGGTTGATATCGGGAATCAAACTATTAATCAAGCTGGATTTTCCCACACCAGAAGGACCAGCAATGACAGTAATTTTATCCTGCAAATATTCTGCTATTTGGTCAATATTAATGTTGTTTTGAACGCTAATAAATAAAGGTTGATAGCCCCAGGCTAGTAAGCGATCGCTAATTTGCTGTTTTTCTTCTAGAGAAACTAAATCACATTTATTCAAACATAACAGCACATCAACGCCTGTAGACTCAGCCTTAATTAAAAATCTACTTAATTGAATAGGTTCTAAAGGCGGGTCAGCAACCGCAAAAACCAGAAGAATTTGATTGACATTAGCGATCGCGGGGCGATTTAATTGACTATGACGGGGTAAAACCTCACCTACAGCCCCTCTTCCCCCAGCCCAATCGGGTTCTTCCACAATCACGCGATCGCCCACCATCACCTGTTGACCAATCTTTTTCAGGCGTGTCCTCCGCGTACAGAGGAGGATGGGGGCAGGGGGCAGGGAGGAGGGGGCAGGGGCGAAATTTATTTCTGATTTCTGATTTCTGGTTTTTTCTGAACTCCTGACTGGGCGCAGGCCCTGCGCCCCTACCTCCTGAGTCCTTTCTACCTCATCCATCTGCACGCGATAAAAATTGGCCTGTACAGCTAACACTGTACCCAATAACTGTCCATTAGCAACATTTTCCCCTGTCATGCCGCAGTAACCGGACGGCGAATAACCAGGGAAAAATAGTCAGAACAATCTGTAATTTGTTCTACTTGATAACCAGCCATTGTCAGACTATCAGGAACTTGTTCTATCGGTTCACCTGGATCTAACCAGACTTCCAATAAACTTCCTAGGGGCATTTTTTCCAAATATAGTTTTGTCCGCACAAAATTAATCGGGCAAGGAGTACCACGCAAATCAAGTTGAGCGTCAGGGGTTAATAGAGAAGATGCACTCATGACTTAAATAAGCTTCCTAAGAATCCTTCTAAACCACCTTTACCGGTTCTATCTCCCTTAATTTTAGCCAGTTTCTCCAGGAGTTCTCGCTCCTCTGGGATGATCTTCGTGGGAATATCAATTAACACCGTCAACAGATGATCACCGCGACTCACCGGATTACCCAGACGGGGAACACCACGATTTTCCAATTTCATCACCGTGTTCGGTTGAGTTCCTGGGGGAATAATCAACTCCACTGGACCATCTACCGTATTTACCTCTAAACGGCAACCTAGAATCGCTTGCAAGTAGCTAATTTTAATTTCTGAGTTAACATTAATGCCCTCACGATGAAATTCTTCATCTTCATTGACAAACAAGTAGACATATAAATCACCAGGAGGACCACTGCGTTGACCCGCATCTCCTTCTTGGGAAATCCGTAACCTTGTGCCATTGTCTACACCAGCAGGAACATTGATTTTGAGTTTCTTTGTAACCTGATTTGCGCCTTTGCCATCACAAGCATCACATTTATCTTCCACAACCGTGCCTGTGCCATCACAGGTGGGACAAGTGGAAACTTGGGTAAAACTACCAAATGGCGTTCTCGTTACCCGTCTAACTTGACCTGAACCACTACAAGTGCTGCAAGTTCGCGGACGAGTTCCTGGTTTAGCGCCAGAACCAGTACACACTTCACAGCTTTCTAAATGGGAAATGCGAATTTCTTTTTCTCCACCAAATACCGCTTCCCGAAACTCTAATTTCAGGTCTAGGCGGAGATCATCGCCTCTTACTGGTCCACTACGCCGTCTTTGTTGGGGTTGTCCACCTCCACCCGCACCACCAGCAAAGCCGCTGAAAATGCTTTCAAAGATATCGGCAAAACCACCCATGTCACCCATATCTTGGAAACCAGCACCAGCACCAGCCGCGGCCGCACCAGAAACACCAGCTTCACCAAAGCGGTCATAACGAGCGCGAACTTCCGGCTCGGATAGCACTTCATAGGCGCGGTTAATTTCCTTAAATCGCTCCTCTGCCCCAGATTCTTTATTCACATCTGGGTGATACTTTCGGGCTAGGCGGCGATAAGCCTGTTTAATCTCTTCTTTGTCGGCGTCACGAGAGACACCCAGGGTTTCATAATAGTCTCGGGCCATATAGCAAGGTTAAGAATTAGAAGGAAGCAGAAGTACGGAAAATAGTAGCTAATAGGTTTAAGGTAACACTTTCACAAGAATACAGAAATTCAGGAGTTCAAATATAGCGGTATGCACTTGAATGAAATCCACAATTTACATGAATTGCCATACACCACTCATTCTTTCAACTCTGTCATCTGCCACCTGCTATAGCACGGGGTGGCATTAGCCATACTCTTTTTTAATTTTTGTTAATAATTAATTTTACGGATACTTGGTTGCTAGGGTTTGCTCATCAGTCTATAAATTCAGTGTTTGTTCAATACTCGGTAGGAGTATATACAACAATGATTTTAATCGTTATCTGCTATAAGCGCAGCGATCGCTATTTTTACTAGACTTGGTTTTCGTCTTTGACCTGTTTTTGCCTATAGGATAGGATAGGTCAAATTCCTATTTTTGATTAAATCATTGTTGATTAACCTTTTATCATTGTGCTATTCAGGTGTGAAAAAACCCACCCATTGATTATAGGGACTAGCCGTACCATTAGATGTGGAAAACCCGACCTATACTTTTAATTCCATCTGTGATACGGCAGTTTTAAATCGAATGTCGTAAATAAAGCAACCATTAAAAATCCCTGAAAAGTTTATACCATCTGCTTTTTAATTTTTAATTTTTAATTCCGCCCTGCGGTACTAGTACAACACTGCGTAAATAAAACAACCATTCTCAATCACCAAAAGGCTTACGCCATATTACTTTTGACTTTTGACTTTTGACTTTTGACTTCCGCCCTGCGGTACTAGTCTATCGCCTCATAATCTGCTTGGGTGGTACTTTCGTTATCAAAATCAAAGTTGAATTGTGGTACTTGTGTATTCATTGCCGAAGACTGATTTTCTGGTTGTTCAGCTATTTCTGTTAAATCTGCTGGCTCTGAATCGTCTTTATTGGCCTGATTGTAAACATCCGCACCAATAGCAAAGAGAGTTTGTTGGAAATCCTCTAAAAGTGCCTTAACGTTAGACGGAGAGGTATTAGGGTTGCTCATTGCCGTTCGTAGTTCATCAACTTTCTCATTCGCCTGGGCTATCAGTTGCTCACTTAGTAAATTGCGATTATCCCGTAATGTTGTCTCATAACTGAATAACAAGTTATCAGCTTGATTTTTGAGTTCTACCAGTTCTTTCCGTCTTTGATCTTCTTCGGCAAACACTTCAGCTTGTTTCCGCATTTGCTCAATTTCATGGTTACTCAAACCGCCTGTGCTGGTAATGCGGATGCTTTGTTCCCTACCTGTACCTTTATCTTGAGCAGCAACTTTGAGGATGCCATTAACATCAATTTCAAAAGCTACTTCAATTTGTGGTACACCGCGAGGAGCGGGAGGAATACCACCCAGGAGAAACTTACCCAGACTTTTGTTATCTTTGGCCATAGCTCGTTCTCCTTGGAGGACATGAATTTCCACGGAGGTTTGACCATCAACGGCTGTAGAAAATACCTGGGATTTGCTAGTAGGAATAGTGGTATTACGGTCAATTATTTTTGTGAATACTTCTCCTAGTGTTTCAATCCCTAAAGATAGGGGGGTGACATCTAAAAGCAGTAAGTTATCTATTTCTCCACCTAAAACCCCAGCTTGGATGGCTGCACCTAGAGCTACAGCTTCATCAGGGTTGACGGAACGATCTGGGGCTTTGCCATTAAAAAATTTAATTAAAGCGTTTTGAACCGCAGGAATGCGGGTAGAACCACCTACTAAAATAATCCGATCTATATCTTGGGGTTTGAGGTCTGCATCCTTAAGAGCTTGGCTCATGGGTTCGATAGTACCCGTAATTAAATGCCCTGTCAGTTCTTCAAATTGAGAACGACTGAGTTCCATTTCCAGATGCTTTGGTCCTGTGGCATCAGCAGTGATAAATGGTAGATTAATGGAGGTGCTAACCATGTTGGATAGTTCAACTTTGGCCTTTTCCGCTGCTTCGCGTAGTCGTTGCAGTGCCATTTTGTCTAGGGCAATATCTATTTTCTCTTCTGCTTTAAATCTTTCTAGCATCCAGCCAACAATGGCATTATCAAAGTCGTCTCCTCCTAAGTGATTATTACCACAGGTGGCTTTAACTTCAAAAACTCCGTCGCCAAGCTGGAGAATAGATACGTCAAATGTTCCTCCTCCCAGATCAAATACTAAAATTAACTGCTCTTGATCTTGTTTGTCTAAACCAAAAGCTAGGGCGGCGGCAGTGGGTTCGTTGATAATTCTTAAGACTTCTAAGCCAGCAATAGTACCTGCATCTTTTGTGGCCTGTCTTTGGGCATCTGTAAAATATGCTGGTACGGTAATTACTGCTTGTGTTACCGCCTCACCTAAGAAATTTTCTGCATCCTGCTTGACCTTTTGTAAGACCATAGAAGAGAT
Organism: uncultured cyanobacterium; assembly: GCA_903848645.1. Taxonomy (GTDB): domain Bacteria; phylum Cyanobacteriota; class Cyanobacteriia; order Cyanobacteriales; family Nostocaceae; genus Dolichospermum. The sequence goes on from CAINGU010000118.1 coordinate 67,639, forward strand.
TTCTTGAGGTGTGTAGCTGCGTCCGCGAATTTGCACATCAACGGTATCATCTCTACCTTTGATGCAGCTATACGGTACGCTATCACGCTCTAATTCTGTCTCTTCCCAACGCCGGCCAATGAATCTTTTTATACTGTAAACTGTGTTTTCTGCATTTGTTACAGCTTGTCGCTTTGCCAGTTGTCCAACTAGGCGATCATTACTTTTTCCAAAGCCCACAATACTAGGAGTAGTGCGTCCTCCTTCGGAGTTAGCAATTACTATTGGTTGTCCACCTTCTAGAACAGCGACACAACTATTAGTAGTACCTAAATCGATCCCGATAACTTTTCCCATACTTAAAGTATTTTTACTGCAAACATTCTACCGTAATTATTCACGGGTAGTTGTGATTTGGCGACAATCTACAAATTTATGCAGGTTATATTATAAGCGATTATACATATAGAGTTTACTGTTTTAAAGAACTAGTACATAACCGGGTAAGTTAACCAACCATGAAATGAAAAATTCCCAAACAGCTTGTAAAATTTATCTAAATTGAGGTTGGCAATAGGTAATTGGCATTACTCCCTATTGCCTGTTCCCTCTTTTCTTTACTAGCAACTTATGTTACTAGCAATGATGACAGCTTAACTGTTATTTAAGCTAGACTCATCTTCTGGGGAAGAAGATCCATCTTCCTTGGGAGCAGCTACTTTCACCATGGCATGACGGAGGACGCGATCGCCAAAATAATAGCCGCGAACCAACTCTTCTAACACTGTTCCTTCTGGATGTTCATCTGTCGGTTCTCGCATGACTGCTTCATGTAAATTCGGGTCAAATTCTTGACCTTCAGGGCGCATGGGTGCTACACCTAACCGTTTTAGACAATCCACTAACTGTTTATAAACCCCTTGATAACTCTTATGAATTGTCATTTCACCGTCCCCTTGGGGTTTGAGATGCGCTCGCGCTCTCTCAAAATTATCAACTACAGGCAGCAATTCCGTAATTGTGTTTCGCTTTACCTGTAGGTCTAATTCTTCTTTTTCCTTAGCAGTACGCTTACGGTAATTTTCAAAATCTGCGGCAATCCGCATATACTGAGTATTACGTTCTTCTAATTGGACTTTGAGAGACTCTATTTGTTGAGTCAAACCTGAAAAAGCAGCGATATCAACTTCTATAGACTGTGCTGTAGCGTCGCCACTTGCTTCAGTCAGAATAGTATCTTCCTGTTCATTCATTTGGTTTTCTACTTGCTCAGTCACTTCGCTGCCAGATTCGTTGGAATTAATTTCGGATGGGGAGTCGCTTCTCATTGCTTGCTATACCTCTATTCGTTCGCCCAATTGCTGGCTTATATAGTTTACCTGTTTATTTTCGCTTACTATTATCTACTCATCCTAGATGCTTTTAACAGCAGTAATTTGAATTACCAATATTTTGGCAGGAAGTGATATCACTGTCATCCTCTGGTGACAAATGGTGAATAGAATAGGATAGGAAGAGAAATCAAGCCAAAATTCCAGAAACCGCCCCTCCCTATTGCCTATTGCCTAATTCCCCGATCATAAAATTTTTTACGTAGAAAGGTTGTTGATGTAAATTTAATACAGTATCAATGAGAATTATTAACCACAGTATGGGAATACTTAGAAAAGAGGTTCTCCTACCCTAACCCAATTGCTTATGACTTACTCATCACCACAACGGCGCAGCACTGCTCTCACGACTAGAAGTGAGTTTTCGCCTTTCGGTAATAAGCTAGTAAAATCTGGCTTTGTCAATAATGAACAGATGAGACAGGCTGTAATTGAAAGCCGCAAATCTGGCAGACCCCTGACAGAAGTATTAGAGTCAATCACTGGGCGCACATTATCCCCTGAGTTTGTCAGGGAATACAAAAAACAACATTTATTTGAACTGAAAATCCTCTACGGCGTTGAGTCCCTTGATCCAGAACTCAACGAAATTGATACAACAAATGTGGGAACTTTAATTCAATCCCTCATTCCCGTTGATATCTGTCGTCGGCATCGCTTAGTCCCATTGTCAAGAAATGATCACCAAAATCCACCTTATGTGTTGGTGGCCATGGTTGATCCAGATAATCTGGAAGCTTCTGATGATCTCAACCGGATTTTGCGTCCGCAAACCTTGTCTTTGCAGCGAATTGTCATTACCCAGAAAGATTACCAGGACATCATTAATAAATACTTAGATGAACAAGCTGCCCGACAAAAGGTTATAGACCAGCAAAAAAGCTATGATGTTAAATCAGATTTAGACAATTTAGACAGTCTAGAAATAAGTGAAGTTAGTGATAATGATGTTGATTTAGGTGATCCAAAGGGTGCTGAAGATGCACCAATTATTAAACTTGTCAATCGGATCTTGTTGAAGGCTTTAACTGAGGGGGTTTCGGATATTCACGTCGAACCCCAGGAAGAATTTCTCCGCATTCGTTTTCGCAAAGATGGGGTGCTGCGAGAAGCATTTGAGAATATGCCGAAAAAAATCATTCCCGCGGTAACAGCCCGATTTAAGATTATTTCTAACCTCGACATTGCCGAGCGGCGTTTACCTCAAGATGGACGTATCCGTCGGATATTTGAAGGACGGAAGGTAGATTTCCGGGTAAATACTTTGCCTAGTCGCTATGGCGAAAAAGTAGTGCTACGGATTTTAGATAACTCTTCTACCCAATTGGGTTTGGATAAGTTAATTACTGATCCAGAGACATTGAATATAGTCAAGGACATGGTTAGTAAACCCTTCGGCTTGATTCTAGTCACAGGCCCAACAGGTTCGGGTAAAACGACTTCGTTGTATTCGGCACTATCAGAAAAGAACGATCCGGGGATTAATATCAGTACCGTAGAAGATCCGATTGAGTACAGTTTGCCAGGGATTACTCAAGTACAGGTAATTCGGGAAAAAGGGTTAGATTTCTCGACGGCATTGCGGGCTTTCTTGCGTCAAGATCCAGATGTGTTACTGGTGGGAGAAACACGGGATAAGGAAACAGCGAAAACAGCGATTGAAGCCGCATTAACAGGTCATTTGGTATTAACTACTTTACACACTAATGATGCGCCTGGAGCGATCGCTCGGTTAGGAGAAATGGAAATCGAACCTTTCATGGTTTCCAGTTCTTTGATTGGGGTTTTAGCACAACGTCTAGTTCGTCGTGTCTGTTCTGAATGTCGTATAGCCTATACTCCCACAACTCAAGAATTAGCTCGCTATGGTCTATCCGCTTCCCAAGAGGCTCAGGTAACTTTCTACAAAGCCAATATCATACCTCCAGAAGAAATAGCCGCTAATAATAAAAATATTTGTCCAAAATGCAATGGCATTGGCTACAAAGGACGTTGTGGGGTTTATGAGGTGATGCGAATTACTGAAAATTTACAAACTCTCATTAACCAGGCAGCACCTACAGAACGGATTAAAGAAGTAGCTGTTGAAGAGGGAATGAAAACCTTACTAGCGTACAGTTTGGACTTAGTTCGTCAAGGTGCAACTACTCTAGAAGAAGTAGAACGGGTAACATTTACAGATACAGGTTTAGAGGCTGAATTAAAAGCTAAACGGAAAAGTGGTCTAACTTGCCGGACTTGTAGTGCAGAATTACAACCCGAATGGTTAGATTGTCCTTACTGTATGACATCTCGATTTACAGATTAAGCCGCAGGTTTTGAGTTTTTAATTGTTAATTAATTGGAGCAAAACGATACTATGGAAATGATGATTGAAGACTTGATGGAACAACTTATTGATCGGGGTGGCTCGGACTTGCACCTATCCGCTGGGTTGCCTCCCTATTTTCGGATCAGTGGCCATCTTACACCGATTGGAGACGAAAGCCTTACAGCCGATGAGTGCCAAAGACTAATTTTTAGTATGCTCAATAACACTCAACGCAAAACTTTAGAACAAACATGGGAATTAGATTGTTCCTATGGTGTGAAAGGATTGGCTCGTTTCCGGGTGAATGTCTATAAAGAACGTGGTGCTTATGCTGCTTGTTTACGAGCATTAAGTTCTAAAATTCCTAACTTTGAAAAATTAGGTTTGCCAGATATAGTTCGAGAAATGACGGAAAAACCGAGAGGATTAATTCTAGTTACAGGTCCTACAGGTTCTGGTAAGACTACTACCCTAGCGGCGATGATTGACTTAATTAACCGCACTAGAGCGGAGCATATCTTAACAGTTGAAGACCCCATTGAATTTGTTTATGAACCAATTAAAAGTCTAGTTCACCAACGCCAATTAGGGGAAGATACGAAAAGTTTTGCTAATGCTTTAAAAGCAGCTTTACGGGAAGATCCTGATATTGTTCTAGTAGGGGAAATGCGGGATTTAGAAACCATTTCTTTGGCGATTTCCGCAGCAGAAACAGGTCACTTAGTATTTGGTACACTCCACACTAGTTCAGCCGCACAAACTGTTGACCGGATTATTGACGTTTTTCCTTCAGAAAGACAAACTCAAGTGCGGGTACAGTTATCTAATTCCTTAGTAGCAGTTTTTAGCCAAACTTTAGTATCTAAGAAAAATCCCAAACCAGGTGAATATGGTCGGGTAATGGCTCAAGAAATTATGGTGATCACTCCCGCTATTTCTAACTTGATTCGGGAAGGAAAAACAGCACAAATTTACTCAGCTATTCAGACTGGCGGTAAATTGGGAATGCAAACTCTAGAGAAAGTTTTAGCTGATTTATATAAAGCTGGAACTATTTCTTTTGAAGCAGCAATGTCTAAAACCTCTAAACCAGATGAAGTGCAGCGTCTAATTGGCGCAACAGCCCCAGCCGGAGCTAAAGCACGTTAAAGGGAACAGGCAAGAGGTAGGGAGCAGGGGGCAGGGAGCAGGGGGAAAATGTTTACCAATTACCAATTACCAATTACCAAAATTTAAATTATTATGCCTACCTACGTTGCTCGAATTCGTGACTCTCAAGGAAAAGCTAGAACCGAAAAATTTACTGCTGATTCCTTGGCTGATGCTCGAACTAATCTCAGAGATCAGGGTTTTGTTGTTCAAGATCTAAAAGAATCTCAAAGCTTGGCTTCTCGGTTTGATATAAATAAAATTCAGAATTCCTTTGTTAAGGTTTCTGTGAAAGATAAAGCAGTTTTTTCTCGTCAATTTGCTGCTTTGGTGAATGCAGGTGTGGCCATAGTCAGAGGGTTGGGTGTACTATCTGAACAATGTAGTAATCCTAAACTGAAAGCGGCTTTAATGGAAATTAGTGCCGATGTGCAAACTGGAGTTAACCTCTCAGATGCTATGCGTAAACATCCTGATTGTTTTGATGGTTTGTATGTGAGTATGGTTCAAGCTGGAGAAATTGGGGGTGTGCTAGATGAGGTTTTAAATCGTCTCGCTAAATTATTAGAAGACATGGCCAGGTTACAGAACCAAATTAAATCAGCTATGTCTTATCCAATGGTAGTGGGTTTTTTAGCAACTTCTATTTTCGTCGGCATGACAGTTTTTTTAATTCCTGTTTTTGCGAAGATATTTCAAGAGTTAGGAACAGAATTGCCCGCACTTACGCAATTTTTGTTGGATTGTAGTATAATACTACGCAGTTTTTGGTCTGTCATCATTGTTACTGGTTTATCTGTCTTGTTCTTTCTCTATAAGCAGTATTACAAAACCCCCATTGGTAAGTTAAATATTGATGGTATTTCTCTAAAGATACCTTTGTTTGGTGATTTGATTCAAAAATCTTCCATTGCCCGGTTTAGTCGGACTTTCGGTTCATTAACTCGTTCTGGAGTCCCGATTTTAACCTGTTTAGAAATTGTCCGGGATACCTCAGGAAACCAAGTTATTGCTAACGCTATAGATGCTGCTCGTGAAGAGGTTCAACAGGGGGGAATGATTAGTGTTGCTTTACTCAAAGAAGCTGTTTTTCCAGCTATGGCAATTCAGATGATGGCTATTGGTGAAGAAACAGGTCAGTTAGATGGAATGTTGATGAAAGTTGCCGATTTCTATGAAGATGAAGTAGAACAGGCAGTTAAGGCACTCACCAGCGTTTTAGAACCATTGATGATTGTGGTACTGGGGGGAATGGTGGGGACAATTTTGCTGGCTATGTATCTGCCGATGTTTAAAGTATTTGAAAAGATGGGTTAATTAAAAGTTGAAAAATGAAGAATGAAGACTAAAAAAATAAATCTCATCCTTCATTTTTCATCCTTTACACTTCTAAATAAACAAAATTATGTCTGTACAAAAATCTCTTTATGAAGCTAGTTTAGCTGATTACAGTAATCATATATCAGCGATCGCTCTTCTCAAACAACATCGCCCCTATTTGGAGATGATTCCTAGTCTCCGTCGTCCTTCTGAAAGTGTCATTACTATCCCACTACCCATAGTCCGTATCCGTGACATCGAAACTAAAACCTCACAAACGACGGCTTTACCCTGTGATATCAGTATTATCATGTGTGACCCGGAATGGAAAATCAAAACCGGTGTGGAGATATTAGTTTTTATTCATCGTCCCCATGAAGACTTTTCTGACTTATTGGGAAGATGGCGCAAAAGTCAAGTGTTATTAGATAAAGAATATGAATGGTTAATGCACCCCCGTCATAGTCATATTTTGAGTGAGGGTGCTAATACCATTTATCCTCTATTTGTAGTTTTTCATCAAACATCAGAACGGATTCAAAGAGGTTTAGTAGGTGCGGATTTGCCATTTATCATCCAAGCACCTACCACTATCATAGAAGAAGCGGCTATTGAGTCCTTGACCAGCTTAGAGTCTGAATCAGGATTTTCAGGATTTAAGGATTTTCAGGATTAATATCATGTTTTTCATCCCCAATCCCTAGTCCCCAATCTCCTATTTTACAAACTTGGGCATGATTTCCGCCGCCGTAAATAAGCCGGAAATGCCCCGTTGATGCAATTCCTGACCAGCTTTAAGATAACCAAAGGCAGGACCACAGACATTGGCGGCCATGCTGGTTTCATCGCCTAATGTAAAGGTGTGGGTGGATATCTTACCCTCAAAGGTGCGTCCTGTAATTTTCACGTTGGTACTCAGGGGCTTTTTGGGGTTGCGGGTATCAACGACACCACCAACTGTAACTCTATCCCGTGAACAAATCCCCGCAATTTCTAACATGACATCATCGGCGTGTTCCATATTTTCCAAGGTTAACACGCCGTTGGTTTTATCTAGTAATGCTTCTACCTCTGCGTCTGTCATGGCTCTAGCGGCTTCCACACTATAACCGGGCATATGGCCGATATCTTCCCGAACAGTGGCGCGGTAAGCCTCCCAATTAGCAATTCCCACACCAAAGGTAATTACCACATTGTGAATTTCGGCGTAACTTTGGGCTGCTAAAGCGGCAGCGGCAGTTAATAGTCCAGGAGTAGCACCACAGCCTGTCATGTAAGTAATTCCCGCTGCTTGCAGTTCGTCTTTCATGGTTAAAAGTTGTTCTACTGCACTGGTGCGTTTTATGGCATCCACTAGGACACCTTTCCAACCGGCTTGAATAAATTCTTTGGCTACCGAGGGGATAAAGTCGTTGGGAAGGTTGGGTAAAGCTAGGAAATAACCATCTACAGCGTCACCAGTGGCTTGAATTAAATCCTGAATACTGTTATTGCTTAATATCCCAACTGGTTCTAAATAACCGACTGTACCTTGATTTTGGTAGGTGGTAATACAACCTTGGGTGTTTAAGCCTTCGGTGGAGTAAGCGTAGCCTTTTTGGTCTGCGGCTGCGACTAAGATCATTTCCCGTTTGCTGGAAAGGAGTTTGGCGGATGCTTGTCCGAGTCCACCAAATCCCAGGACTCCGACGCGGATAGGTTGGTTGGTTGGTTGGGTGTTCATAGTTATTTTAGTAGGGCGTATAAACCTAAATTTTCCGTATAATAGCTAGTTATGTTGTAAAAATCTACCTTATTTAGCAAACTATTACTATATATGAATTATTATTTTGATGAATAAAAACTTGATATATATGGGCGCACACTTTCCCACTAATACCATAAGCATACCCGAAACTCGGAACACTGTCAAGCCCCTTAGCTGCAATCACCAAAACTCGTTCAATTATTGATAAAATTCTCAATAATAATGAGAATAGACCAGCATTATTGATAAAAATCTTTTTTGCCAAAATCCCATACAAATAACTTATAGCCTATAAATGCATACTGGTTTTTTGTATAATTGCAACCTATTTATAATTTCAGTATAAAACTGGTTACTGGTTAAAATCAATGATAATGATAAGATTGTCCAATGTGATTGAGGATATCTTCATCTTTAGTTATGGCTGCTATTTTGTCTATAAGCTTGATTTCATAAGGCTTTTGACAAATTGTGGTCTTCACCTTGACTAATTAATCAGGTTAAGAGAAACTGAATATTGATAGACGTAAATACTAATAAGAATAATAACTTTTGTAAAAATTCTGAGATATATATGTTCAAATGTGGAACATTATGAAACAAATGGCAAATTTGTCTCTGAGTTCCTATCGCTAAATTTTGAGCAAGTCTGGTAAAACAGCAAAGTTCAATTGTACTATCGAGGTTGGCTTTCAGAACATGGAAACATTAGAATTCATCATTTATCCAGATGGTCGAGTCCAAGAAAAAGTCACCGGCATTATCGGTGCGTCTTGTGCTGAAGTCACAGCAGCCATAGAAGCCCAGCTAGGAAGAGTGTTGAGTAATGAGCCAACCTCGGAGTTTTTCGCCACCAACACCCAACAAATTAGTGTAGCGAATACGCAAATCGCCCATAGCGAATGGTAAGTTTTCCAACTAGTTAATTTCATTGATTACAAACCACTATGTCACACTTTAGCCAAATCAAGACACAAATCCGTAATCTGGAATCCTTGCAAGATGCCCTGTCCGACTTGGGAATAGACTGGAAACCTGGACCTGGTGAGGTGCGCGGTTATCATGGTCAAACCCATGCTGCTGAGGTGACAATTGAGCAGCAAAATGGTTATGATATCGGTTTTAGATGGAATGGTCAAGAATACGAATTAGTTGCAGATTTACAATATTGGCAACAAAATCTATCTGTAGATGGGTTTGTCCGGCAAGTGACTCAATGTTATGCTTATCAAACAGTAGTTAAAGAAACTACTAAAGTTGGCTTCCAAGTGGCCGAACAACAAAAAAATGCAGATGGTTCTATTCGCCTAGTAGTACAACGCTGGAGTGCGTAATGTCTGATTTCCTGCCGTTACCAGAAGAACAAGAGTATAACCGTTCCGGGTTAGAACCAGAACTAGGGAGCTTTTTGCGAGATATCCCCGAACGTTCTGGTTTAGAACCGGAATTAGGCGGTGTGGTGCGGCAGAAGGGCGTTTATGTAGATGAAATTACCTGTATTGGCTGTAAAAATTGCGCCCATGTTGCCCGCAATACTTTCTTTATTGAAGAAGATTATGGGCGATCGCGTGTGATTCGTCAAGATGCAGACACAGAAGAGATAGTTCAAGAAGCCATAGATACCTGTCCAGTGGATTGTATTCACTGGGTTGATTATACTAAACTGAAAAATTTAGAAGAAGACAGAAAATATCAGGTAATCCCTATAGCTGGCTATCCCGTAGAACATGGTGTAGCTACTACAGAAAAACGTCGGAAGAAACAAAAGTTAAAAAAATCCAGTTCTTAAATTACCAAAAAAGGGAAAAGGGAAGAGGGAACGGGGAACAGGGAACAGATAAGAAAGACTCATTTGCAAAAGTTCAGAGCTTCAGTCAAAAAAAAGATGTTTTTAAACATGAGTTTTTTCTGTTCCCTGTTGCTTCGGAGTTCCCTCTGAACAACAAAAAGCACTGGTTATATCATGGTTATATCAGTGCTTTTTGTTTTCTATAGTTTAGCCTCCAAGGCAACCAGCACAGCAGGTATTGATTCACCAATATCAGCAGGTATATGATCGTCAACAATTGTATTAACTAAGGGCATTTCCGTCTCCGATTCCGACTCTAGAGAATTTTGGCTAATAACTATTGCAGATAAAACAAACGCTGCGCCAATAAAACCGCTTATACCAAACTGTTCACCAAGTAACAAAAATGAGAATATAGCGGAAAAGATTGGCTCAAGTGTGTATAGTAAAGCAGCCTCTTCAGCTTTAATCCATTTTTGCGCTACTGTTTGCAGCCAGATAACAATAGCAGTTCCCAGCAAACCCAGGTAGAGAAGAATTCCCCAGTTATCACTTATAGCCTGAAACTCTGCAACTAATTTTGTGTTACTCCAGATTACGCCCAGAACCGAAACTACACACAGTTGAACACTAGTGAGAGATGTAGATGAGTGCTGTGGTGCTACTTTTTCTAGTATTAACGTATAAACTGCATAAATTATTGCACCAAATAACATTAATACATCCCCAATTCCCAATGCTCCTCCTTCCCAAAACATCGCACCGATACCAATAATGGCAAGTCCGGCAGATAGGAAAGTCTTTAGCGGTAAGTGCCGACCAAAACACAAACCGAGTAAAGGTACTAAGATTGCACTTAGGCTGGTCATAAATGCGGCTCGGTTTGCATGAATGCTCTCCAGGGCAATTGTTTCAGTAGCTAGATAGGCAAAAAATAGGAGTCCCAGGAGTAACCCATCACGCAATATAAGCCTATTTAGATGACGCAAATTAAAGCTAAAAAATAATGCTGCTACACCAAAGCGCATGGCAATTAGTACGCTTGGTGAAAGAATCATTACTGTTTGTTCGGTTAGGGGAAAATTTATGCCCCAAATGATGTTAATAAGAACAAACAGGATAATTCCTTGAATGCGTAAATTGTTTTGTGTAAATTGATGGGTGAAAATGTTGAGCCTGACACCAGCAGTCAGCCAAGGGCTAAATATCTTACTCAGAAATAATATCATCAAGACTTTCCAAATTTCCTTTTAATAACTAAGAACAGAGTGGATAATATTTGTATCAACATTTTGCTTTTTTGAAAAATCAAGTTTTACTACATATAGTCAATAATACCTGATTATCCAGCCAAAAATTCTCTCTAAAAACCAAAAATAACCAAAAGAGTCCCATAAAAAATCGGACACCTCTATGAGAAAGAGAAGTGTTTCTCTAGAAACAGTAAATTGTTAGTTAGGTTAGTTAGAATTTATGGACATCATCGAAACCTCTATAGCCGACTACATCAAATTAACCAATGCTTAATTACCGTAGGGGTGGATATTTACCATTAAATTCAGCTAGTTTTTGTATTCTGTTAGACTGTAATGATTACTGAATTTCTACTTAACTAAGTGGGTGAGCGAAAAAAACTGAAGTACATAACGAAAAGTAAAATTGCCCAAAAATCTCTTCCCTTCTGCCTTGTGATCACGACAATTTTTAACGCCAACCTACTTAAAGGTTATCAATTGAGTAATTATTACATTGGGATAAGTTATCTTGGGTATGCAATGGTGTGCCACTATCATGCAGATGAATTGGATTAGTTTACTAAAAGCGCAACAGACTGACTTCTTGAACCGGGTGAAAAAACCCAAAACTGCGGATCTTTCTCTGTTAGAAAGTCGAGTCAAAGGTTATCACAGTGAGGTGATGGCATTTGCAGGGGATTCATTAACGAAAATTCTCGAATGTTCCCGTCAGCAAGCTGAAATTCTCGCCAAAAATCCGCCACCGATACCACCGGAATATCCTGAATATCCTGATTGGATAATTCCCTTTTCTACCTATTTTCAGCGTCAAGCGGAAGATTATCTTGTTCGTGAACAAATTGTAGATCGGATGATTACGGAACGGTTAGGAAAATTAGTCAAAAAAGTGCCACAAGACACTTTAGAAAATATGGTTTTGGATGATGAAGGAAATTTACGTAGTGAAAGTAAATTTACTTATTTGTTAGCCAATAACCCGAAAGTGAGTATTCAAGTTCACGTAGCAGATGGAGAAAGTTTTAACGGTATTAAAAAAGATAAAATTCGGTGGTCTGTTAGTCAACAAGATATCAATAACCACCAAGTATTAATTTTCTTGTGTTTGTTTTATCCAGGAAATACCCAATTAGGATACCACAAGCAAACCGTAATTACTGGTTTTTTACCCACAGATCAACTAGATGTTTCAGAATCAAATATCTATCTAACTCCTAGTAGTTTATTGTATGCTGGAGGATTAAATTGGTATTTACAATCCCTGGGTGGTAAACAAGCTGATGTGCCAATAACTGATGAGAAAATGATGGTAGAAACCATTCAAACCTTACCATCAGATCATCCACAAAAGAAAATTATTGGTGATTGGGAATGCTGGCAAACATTGATTGGACATACTAGAGGTATTAACTGTTTAGCCTATGCTATCAAAACGCTAGTAGTTACAGATGGAGGATGCAAAAATGTCAAAACTATCCCAATTTTAGCTAGTGGTAGCAGGGGAGAAACAAAATTATGGGATTTAGCCAAAGGTGAATTAATTGAGACATTATCCGAATATCCTTGGGTGCTTTCTGCCAAAGTCAATGAAGTTAATTCCTTAGCTTTTAGTACCGATGGCCAAACATTAGTGAGTGTAGGTGCAGATTCCACAGTTAAAATTTGGCATACTGGGGCTTTAGATTTAATTGATATTCTGCACAAACATCATGGAGATGTGCGTTGTGTGGCATTTACACCCGATGGTAAGATGTTAGCTACTGGTGGTCATGATCGCCAGATTTTGTTTTGGAATTTGCGCGATCGCCAAGTCGAAAACACTCTATCATTAGATGATACAGCAGCGCATTCAATGGTGTTGAGTCAAGATGGAAAAATTTTGATTACAGGTAGTTATCGGAAAATCAAAGTTTGGGAAACATCCTCAACACTTAGCCAGAAAAATTTGCCGGATACACAGCCAATATACAACCTGATGGGTCATTCCCATATTGTCACTACTCTAGCCATTAGTGCCGATGCTAAATTTTTAGTCAGTGGTAGTCAAGATCAAACTATTCGAGTTTGGAATTTAGCGACTGGGGAATTAGTTCACACTCTCAAAGGACATCGAGATAGTGTTAATGCAGTTGCTTTAAGTCCTGACGAACAAATTATTGCTAGTGGTAGTGCTGATAAAACTATCAAATTGTGGCATTTAGGATCTGGGGAATTATTAGGGACATTTACAGGTCACGCTAACACAGTTACAGCTTTATCCTTTACTGCTTCTGGAGAAATGTTAGTCAGTGGAAGTTTGGATAAAACGATTAAAATTTGGCAGCGGAGTTAGGTAAAAACCATGATTGTCTCTACAAGTTTATGCCACTTGCAAAACTGGTACAAATTTTATCCCCATAACTGCTTTATTTGCTGCTACTTTCGTGATTTTAATTGAGTACAGTTACGGAACTGGTAAGTTACTCTCACCCCATTTTTTACCAATACATACAATTGTGTTGGTAGAAAGTAATTAACAAGGTGGGGAATATGCAAACATTTAATCAACAAAAAGATAGTCCTGCTTGGGTTTTTCAAACATGGGCAGCTTTTCTGATGTCTATTTCCATAACTACGTTTGGTATTATTAATTTACCAGCAGATAACTGGATAAAAGGATTTATGGGTATGGGTTTAGCTTTTTCGGTTGGTTCTACTTTTACTTTGGCAAAAACTACCAGAGATTTGTATGAAACAAAAAGGTTAACTTCCCGCATTGAAGAAGCAAAAGTGGAAAAGTTGCTTTCTCAGCATGATGTTATTTTAAAATGATTTGCAATTCCTGGCATCAAAACCAGGGGATATTTTTGCCTTGGGGATTCATTTACAGCGGTTACTGACGAATAAGAGCTAAGATTGGTATTGACACATAATCAAAAAAGCGAGTACAAGCTTGATTGGGGACTGAGGGGCAGGGGAGAGGGTTGATTAACGGTTGCAAATCATGGATACGACTGCTTATCAACAACAAATATGACTTTTTACAACATTTTTGCAACTTAATTCCCACAATTATGATTTCTTGTGTCATGATTAAGAAGTGGGAATTAATTCGGCGGTAATGTTTGTGGTTAGTATTGACAGGCTTTCCCTTTTGGTATTTACAGACTTCTCTCCGAAATCTAAATCTCTACACTCTTATGATTTTGGAAATACTCTATGTCAATTTACGTAGGTAACCTCTCTTATGAAGTTACACAAGATGCCCTGAGTACTGTTTTTGCAGAGTACGGCACTGTAAAACGTGTTCAACTTCCTACTGACCGTGAGACAGGTCGCTTGCGCGGCTTCGGTTTTGTGGAAATGGGTACTGACGCTGAAGAAACGGCTGCTATTGAAGCCCTTGATGGTGCTGAATGGATGGGTCGTGACTTGAAAGTGAACAAGGCTAAACCCAAGGAAGACAGAGGTTCTTTCGGTGGTGGAAACCGTGGTGGTGGTGGTGGCGGCGGTGGTCGTCGCTACTAAGCATGATTTAGTTATTAAATGCTGAAAAAATTACCTATTCCGTTCGCGGGGTGGGTAATTTTTTTGATCGTAATTTTTTACAATTGCAATTCAAACCCTGGTAAAACCTCTTCTCCAGAAACTAGTACAGGAAGTTGGACAATTTCTACAGGTTTTCCTAGTCGGTAAATTTCGACTTGTTTGTCTTGAGGATTAATTAACCAACCCAAGCGCAAACCATTATCTATATATTCGGTGCGGTGCATTTTTCTTGCAGGGTTTTGAGTCTATCGGTTTTTGATCTCAGTTCAATTATAAAATCTGGTGTGAGTGGGGGAAATTTTTCCCGTTCTTCTTGAGTTAGTGCTTCCCAGTAGTCAGGGTACACTGTCTGAATCAGGATGTCCAGGATTAAAGGATGAACAGGATGAAAACTGAGATTGTATCACCAATTGCCCATTATAAGTCCCAACTGAATAACTAGCAACTTGAGTTAGTAGCTATATCAAGCCGTTATTTAGGTATATTGGAATTAATTTTTTAATATCAGTATGAAAAACTTATTTTTTGTTGCTCTAATGTGCAGTGGCCTGTTAGGTTGTGAGGATGTCAATAGTAGACTTGATACATCTAAAATCGAATCATAGGTTAATGGTGCAAAGACAATCTCCAAAGGTTTATGGGTGGAAACAGCCAGCCGTGCGGACTTAGACAGACTTTGGGACTATGCCAGTCAAGACGATAAAGAAGCTATTAAAGAAATGGTACTACAAGGCACGGCTATTCCTCTCAAAGGTGGAAGTAAGGTTTTTTTGATGGGTTGCGAGGGTGTTTTATGTACAGTTAGCAAAATTCGGCTAGAAGGCACTATAGAGGAATTGTATGTACCAACTGAGGCAATAAGATAGTAACTTTTGCAACGTTGTTAGTGGTTTGATATTCATTCTTTACCTTCGGGTAAACCCAAAAATGCGATTGCTTTATTCGCCATAGGTATTCCCAGATTAATCTGTTGTACATTTGGTGGGCATTGCCCACCCTACTGTTTAATAATAACTCGCGGATTTGCGATAATGTACTGCTGTGACGGCATCTTGATTTAAGACTTTACCATCATCAACAGTGGCATAAACCAACCAATGATCACCGGCTTCCATGCGACTTTGAACAGAACATTCTAGATACGCTAAAGCACCATTGAGAATAATTCCACCATTATTTGCCTCTTGAATGTCCAAACCGGCAAATCTATCCTGTCCGGGGGCGTAAACTTTCATAAATTGCTTACGAATTTCCCTGCCTTCTGCTAAGATATTAACTATAAATTTGTTATTTGTGTGAGTCATATTTTCCATAGCCCGGTCTTTAGCTACCGCAATGGTTAAACCAGGAGGATTAAAACTCGCTTGTGTCACCCAAGAGGCTAACATTCCCGTTTTTACATCTCCTTGAGTGGCTGTAACTACACACAAAGAACCAACAATCCTCCCCACTGCTTGTTCTACATTACTTGCGGGTTGTTTAGCAATAACTAATTTTTTTGCCGCTTTTTTCAATGCTTGGGCGAAATCAGTACCGGCTTCTTCGCAGGTTTGTAGCGTGACTTCATTGGGTTTGAATTTAACGCGAATGGTGTCAAATCCAAATCTGTATCCTGCGTCTTTCAGTTTGCTTTCAATTAAATCAACGGCTTCTCCACTCCAGCCAAAAGAACCAAATACACCAGCTAATTGATTGTTAGTAGCAGTAGAGAGGACAATTCCTAATGCTGTTTGCACAGGTGTAGGTGCGTGTCCACCTAATGTGGGAGAACCTATGACGAAACCAGCGGATTTTTCGATAGCGGCTTTGATTTCTTCGGGTTCGGTAAATTCGCAGTTAATGGCCTCAACACTGACACCGGCTTTTGTGATGCCGCGAGCGATCGCCTGTGCTAAAGTTGCAGTATTACCATAGGCAGAAGCATAAATTAAAGCCACTGTCATATCAGCGGAAGTTTGCTGTTTAGTCCATTCCCGATAGCCTTTGGTCATGTCAATTAAACCATAGCGCACCATTGGCCCATGACCAGTAGCGTACATTCGCACTGGTAAATCTGCTAATTTCTCCAAAGCCGTTTCGATTTGTTTGGCGTGAGGTGCCATTAAACAATCAAAATAATAGCGTCTATCTTCGTTAAAGACTTCCCAACCTTCATCAAAAACCTGATCTGAGCAAATATGCGCTCCAAATAACTTATCAGAAAACAAAATTTCCGTTTGTGGGTCCCATGTACAAAGTTCGTCAGCGTAACGGGGGTTAGGTGTGGGAATAAATTGCAAATGATGTCCTTTTCCTAAATCTAGGGTATCTTCCCCCCGCATAACCAAAATTTGTAAATCGTCTTTTTCCAACGCAGCACGTAAATTTATCGCCCCTGGGTTAGAACAAACAAAGGTAATTTGGGGGGCGATTTCCAGTAATGCTTTTAAAGTTGCGGCGCGGTTGGGGTTAATATGACCAAGAATCACATAATTGAGATTTTTGACATCAAACCGCTGTTGTAAAGCTTGGAGATAAATTTCGGTAAAAGTTTCGCCAGGGGGGTCAACAAGGGCATTCTTATCGCCTTGGATGAGATAAGAGTTAGCCGTTGTTCCCTTGGCTAAGGCATATTCAATTTCAAATCTTAATCTGGCCCAACTGCGCGATCGCAATACTATGGTATCTGTACCAATGGGCAATATTTGTACGTCACGGGGTTTAGTTTTCATGTATGTAGTCTCACGCAAAGGCGCAAAGGCGCAAAGAATCAAAGTCTAATTTGAATTTTGAATTGTTTAATAATGGTTTCCTACCTTGCGGTGGTGTACTGCTGTCATGCCATCGGGGTTGGATACTCTACCGGCATAGGCTGTGCTGTATACTGCCCAATGATCACCACAATCCATGCGGCTGACGACTTCGCATTCTATGTATGCTAGGGCATCTGTAAGGATAGGTGCGCCATTTTCAGCGGCTTGGGTTCGGACTCCTTCAAAACGATCTGCACCGGGGGCAAATCTTTTTAAGAAGTGTTTCATTAATGGTTGATAGTTGCCTTCTTCGAGTACGTTGAGAACAAAGCGATCGCCTACTTGCATGAGTGATTCTATCGCCCGATCTTTAGCAACGGCGATGGAAAAGCCCAAGGGTTTAAAGCTGGCTTGACTTACCCAGGAAGCTAACATGGCGCTGGATACGTCGTCTTTTTTGGCTGTGATAATATATAAACCACCACTAATTCTCCCCAAGGCTTTATCTAAGTCAGCACCAAGGGATTTCATGGCTTTGATACTTTTGTCTCTTGTTACCCATTGTCCTAAGTCTGTACCCGCTTCTTCGCACTTTTTATAAATGTTAGCCGTTGGTGTGTCCCGAATTTCCAGGACGGGGAAAGCAACATTTAAGCCTAAAGCCCGGAATTTATTTAATAGCGGATAAGTAGGTTCATCATCTCCTCCACCGGTTTCAAAAATGCCAATTGCTTGTTTTTCTTTGGCAGAACCTAAAACGGTACTAAGTGCAGCTTGAATGTTAGCATTGCTGGATGCTGGGGGCATTCCCACAACTAAACCTGTACAACGTCCTACGAGTTCCCGCAGTTCTTGTAATTCGTTGACGCTGGCTAAATCTACTATTTCTACAGCAACACCAGTTTTAGTAATCCCATTGGCGATAGATTGGGCTATGCGATCGCCAAAACCGTACTCGGAGACGTAAAATATCCCTACAGGGGTTTCCGCTTTGGTTTGGCCTTGACTCCAATTCCGATAACGTCCTGTTAATTCTTCAACATTGTGGTATAATAGCGGTCCGTGTCCGGTGGCAATCATGCGAATTGTTTTCAATTCTGCCATGCGCTTCATTGCGGACAGGACAGAACGGGCATTTGGTCCCATTAAACATTCGTAGTAATATTGAAAATCAGCTTCAATGGCTGCTAAATCGTCATCAAAGGTACTTTCTGAGCAGTAATGTAACCCAAAAGCATCGCAAGTGTAGAGAATTTGGGTTTTGTGGTCAAAGCTGAAAATGGTATCCGGCCAGTGTAAATTAGGAGCAATGACAAATTCAAATTCATGACCATTTCCTAAATCCAAGCGATCGCCATTTTTGACAATTTTGCGGTTAAATGGTTGATGTACCATGTCTTCCAAAAACTGAATTGCCACTTTTGACGCAACTACAGTTATATTAGGCGCAAGTTGCAACAAGTCTTTTACTAAACCGCTGTGATCTGGTTCAGTGTGACTAACAATTAAATAATCAATATCTTGGGGATTAATTAAACCCGTGAGAGTATCAAAATAAAGTTGGCGAAATTTTTCATGGGAGGTGTCAACTAGGGCTATTTTCTCATCACGAATCAGAAAAGAGTTGTATGTTGTGCCATTTTGTAAGCCAAATTCAATATCAAAGCGATCGCGGTCCCAATCTAAAGACCGAATTGCGGTAGTATTTTCACTAATCTCTACAGTATTTATAGTCAGACGCTTTTCTAGTTTCTCGGTGAGTAATACCATAACGCCCCTCTTTAATAAATTGAGTATTTATGCCTTTCTCTTATTGTGGCACGGGTTGAATATTAATTTTTCTTAAAAAACCTATGACTCAGTTAAGAAAATTAAAACTGTGAACAATCATCTCCCGTCAAAACACCAACAGCACCTTTCTATAGCCCTAATGGTGGGTAATTCCCGTCTCCATTGGGCATTATTCATAGATAAAACCTTATACTCCACTGGGGACACATTTCATCTACCTGCATCTATTATCCAACAATTAGCTGAAAACCCAACTTTAGATAATTGGTTGACAGCAATTTCTTTACCTAGCAATCTTTCCATTATCCCAGATTATCCCATTCCCCTGATTCTGGCTTCTGTCGTTCCCAGTCAAACCGCACTGTGGCAAAGTTACCCTCATTTGCGTCTGATTACTTTAGCAGATGTACCATTAGAGGGAATGTATCCGACATTAGGAATTGATAGGGCTTTAGCGGTATGGGGTGCGGGAATAACTTGGGGATTTCCCTCGTTAGTAATTGATGCCGGTACAGCATTGACTTTTACAGGTGCAGACAATCATCAATGCTTGGTTGGTGGGGCAATTTTGCCAGGTTTAGGGTTACAATTTGCGAGTTTAGGGCAAAAAACCGGACAATTACCATTATTAGAAACTGGTTTAATGACTTATTTACCGCCACGTTTTGCAATGAATACATCAGAGGCAATTCAAAGTGGAGTAATTTACATTTTATTAAGTGGGATAAAGGATTTTATTGAGGCTTGGTGGCAATTATTTCCTAATAGTCAACTTGTGATGACTGGTGGTGATAGTAATTTATTAAAAAACTATCTTTATCAGCAATTTCCAGATATAGCAGAACGAATAATTGTAGACAATAATTTGATATTTCAGGGAATTGGAAATGTCGTCATTACAAATTAGAAATAGGACTTACTCTTATTTCTCCGTGACCTCTGTGTCCTGGAGTGGTTAGTTTTTTCATTATTTCTTTGTAATTCCTAAGAAATTACGAAGACCGACTTGGCTCAGAAATATGCCAAAAAAAATGAAACTTCCGCCGATATATTGAGCTAAAGTTGGGGCTTCACCAAGTACCAAATAAGCCGCTACAATGCCAACAATCGGGGTAAAAGAACTAGCTAACAAAGAAGCTGAGACTGTAGAAGTTCTCAAACCCTTAAGCCAAAATGACTGACCTAGCACCACAATTACAGCCCCATAAACAAACATCCACTTCCATAAAAAAGGCGAAAATACATCCATAAAATGGTCTTGACCATAAAGAATTAAAGCAATAAAGAAAAATATTACAGTTCCTAAAGCAGTCCGAAAAATACTAAAGATTCCCAGAGGAACATAAGAAAGTGATCTTTTGAAAATAATTGTAGAAGCCACTGAAATTATAGCCGCTACAGCTGCTAATATTTCCCCTAAACCGATTCCTACTCCTCCCATATTCATCATTGTTGTTCCTGGTGGTTGCAGGAGAATAGTTAAAACAACGCCAACAAAAGCAGTAAAAGCCCCCATAACATCCCAACGGTTTACCCGTTCCCGCAATAACCAGACGGATAAAGCCATAGTCAAAGGAGGTTCTAAACGTCCCACCAAAATAATATTATTAACTCTCGTTATTGCTAATGCTTGAAAAATTAAGCCAGGAACAACCGCACCCGATAAAATCGCCACCATTGTGAGTGCAAACCAATCTTTTTTAGAAAGTTTCTGTAAAGTTGTTTTATTCCACTGTTTCCCATAGACTAACAACAAAACTATCAAAGCACACAAATTACCTACAAATAAAACATTACATAGAGAAATGGGATTTCGACCATCTATGAAGTGTTGAGCCCCGATTTGTGTTAGTTTGCGGGTGACAGCACTAGAAGCACCAAAAATCAGAATTGCTAACCAGAGATAGATTTGACCGGGAATTTTCAGTTTAAACACAATAACACCACCATGAAAATAGAACACGGATGATATGGATTACTCGGATTACACAGATTTTTTGATATTCTCTTAAAATCAGTGAAATTCTGTAATCTATTTAATCCGTGTTCAGATCATCATCTCACCAATCGCTTAAAGGTCAAACTTTTACTACCAAAATTAATCAACAAACCAACTTCTAACTTATACACTTTCAAATAATTCAACACCTGAGCAAAATGTACATCCTCAAGTTGAATTACAGCCTTTAACTCTACTAAAACCTTTTCCTCGACCACAAAATCAGCCCGACGAGTACCTATCGGCTCAGGTAGATTCTTGTAAAAAATATGTTGCTCAATTTCTCGCGCAAATACCAAACCTGCTAACCCCATTTCATAAGCCAATGCTCTCTGATAAATAACTTCTTGAAACCCATTACCCAAAAACTTATGTACCTCAAAAGAAGCCCCAATGATTTTTTGAGTAATATCAGCGTACTTTAACTGTTCCATAAAATAACCCTGAAATCTTGAGAACACAGATTTTACTGATTACAAGATTAGACCGATTTTCTCTGTTGTTCTGATTAATCTATGTAATCTATTCAACTAGTAACATAACTCTAAAATATTTAGAACACGGATTTTACTGATTTCAGGATTACACAGATTATACGATTACATAGATTTTCCCGTTTGTCCATATTCTCCAAATCAGTGTAATCCGAGTTATCCATTTAATCCGTGTTCAGCCTTTATGAGAATATGTTGAGTGTCAACTAAGTTTTCCCAAGGGATAAATTCAGATAATTCCTAGACTCACTTCATTTGAGTTTCAGTTGTAGATGAGATGCTGTGTTTAGTTGAAAAAGTTAAACATTAGGAAAAACAGATGAAACTCGCTTCTTCTTTACTCACAGGTGTTGCTCTAGCTGGTATGTTGACTGTTTGGGATGTGCCTCTTAAAGCTGTAAATCCTTTATTAACCCAAGCCTCAGCCGCAGAAATGAAAGATTCTACAGGGTTAAATGCTCAACAAAAAATTGACTTGGTGATGAAAAATAAGGGTCAATTTGGTGGTGGTGATCAATTACGTCGGTTCTTTTTTGGTGATCTTGAACCCCTTTCTGTGCAACCTGGTGGCGCTGGTATGGTGGTGAATCTTTACAACAAAGCTAATAATATAACTTTTGCTTATTGTTCAACCTTCGATGTCGTAGTTGCAGTTAAAAAAGGTAGGATATCTATGTTTGAAGCGAGCGAAGTTAAGTAAGTTTGAATTGCTTTTTGTTGCTTACAGCTATTTTTAGATGGATAAAAATGGCTGTAATGCCTAAAATAATAATAGATTGTGAGAATTTTAATATGGAAGTTAAAGATGCTATTTTGTTGTTACATCCAATATTAGCTGTGATTGTAGTTTTTCCCCTAATTGGCATTATTGTCAATCGGGCTTTACAAGTTAGACAACGCCGATTAGAAACTGTAGAAACTGGTAAAAGTAAAATTACACCTGTTGTCGGTAAAGAACACGTTCAGTTAGGACTTTGGCTGACTGGTTCAGTTGTCGGTATTGTTTTAATCGCTTTGGGTAATGATGTTTTTGGCAATCTTATAGATAAGCAAGTTTGGTCTAAATCACCATTTCAGGTAATTTTTATTGGGCTATTATTTGTAGTAACTATTGCTTCTTTATATTTACTTTATCGGGCAAAGGATGCAAAATGGCGCGGTATTTTTGCAACTTTGAGTGGAATTGGTTTAGTGGTGCTTGGCTGTCAAGATGGTGTTTACCGCAAAACTGATCAATGGTATATTTCTCACTACTATTATGGACAATTGGCTGCTTTATTAATGATTTTTTCTCTGGCAATTTTACCAGATATTTACAAAGATAAAACAAATCGCTGGCGTAAGGTTCACATTATTCTTAATTGTATTGCTCTTTTATTATTTATTGGTCAAGGAATTACAGGAACAAGATCATTATTAGAAGTTCCCCTTACTTGGCAAGAACCTTATGTACAAATGCTTTATGAGCAAAAATGTGACACACAATCTTGTCAAGTTCAAGCACATTCTTTATCTCCAAAGCCTTAAAAATTTAAATTTATATATTAAATATCTCGCAATGCGTAACCTACTCCCCGGACTGTATGAATTAACCGCTTTTCGTTATTTTCTTCTAACTTTAAACGCAGATAACGAATATAAACTTCAATAATATTAGAATCTCCCATAAAATCATAACCCCAAACTTTTTCTAAAATCTGTTCTCTAGTAAAAACTTGTCGGGGGTGAGAAAGAAGATATTCTAATAAATCAAACTCTTTTGCTGTTAATTCAATTAATTTTTTACCCCGATAAACTTGGCGAGTTTTTCTATTTAAACTTAAGTCTTCAAACTGCAAAGTGTCCTCATCTATTTCTTGAGTGCGACGAAGATGAGCGCGAATTCTCGCTAATAGTTCTTCGATGCTAAATGGTTTGATTACATAATCATCTGCTCCTGCATCTAAACCAGCAACCCGATCACTTATTTCATCT
This sequence comes from uncultured cyanobacterium, assembly GCA_903848645.1. Classification (GTDB taxonomy): domain Bacteria; phylum Cyanobacteriota; class Cyanobacteriia; order Cyanobacteriales; family Nostocaceae; genus Dolichospermum. The sequence continues at coordinate 91,096 of CAINGU010000118.1, forward strand.
TTTGCTGTCAATAAAATCACTGGGATTGAGTTCCCAGTCGCTCGCAAACGGCGACAAATTTCTACACCGGATAAACCTGGTAACATCCAATCTAAAATGGCTAAATCTGGCGATAATTCTCGTGCTAATGTTAAACCAGTCATGCCATCATTGGCAACACTGACTTTGTAACCTTCACTGCTCAATTCTAATTCCACAAATCGTGCTAGTTTTATTTCATCTTCAACTAAAAGAATATGTGCTGACATATTTTTAAATTCTTATTAATTATTAAGTAAACTAATTGTAAATATACTTCCTTCATCCAATTTTGATTGCACAGTTACATTACCTTTCATCCCTTCTACAAGAGTTTTGACAATTGATAAGCCTAAACCAGAGCCACCTGTGGCTGGACTACGGGATTCATCTACACGGTAAAATCTCTCAAAAATCCGGGCTTGATGTTGTAAAGGAATACCATAACCTTGATCACAAACTTGAATAACTACTTTATCATGAAACTGATCTAATTTTAAAATTACTGGTGTATTAGCGGCAGAATATTTAACAGCATTATCAATTAAATTTAGTAAAACTTGTTTGAAGCGGTTGTAGTCTATTTTTACTTCAATGGGGTAAGTTGTTGATTCAATGGTAATATAGCGATCGCTATATTTTGCCGCCATTGCTACAACTTCTTCAACTACATCATTCAGGACATGAAATTTCATCTGAAAGCGTAAATAACCACTATCTGCTCTGGCTAAATCTAGTAAATCTTGTAATAAACGGATGGTATGTTCAGCTTCTGATGAGGCAGTTTCTAAAGCTTCTATTTGAATTTCTGTTAAGTTATTTTGTCGTCGTAAAACACTTTGTAAATATCCATGTACAATAGTTAGAGGTGTGCGTAATTCATGGGAAACATTACTGACAAATTGTCTTTCTTGTTCCCACGATTGGGAAAGACGCGATAACAACATAGTTAAGGTTTGAGCCAGTTCTTTAACTTCGCTGGGTGCATTATCAAGATATAGCTGTGCTTTTCCTAAATCTTCTATAGAAATTAAAGCAGTCATTTGACTTAATTGGCGTAATGGTTGTAAAGAACGGTGAATATAAAATGCGATTACTACAGTAATTATAATAATTGCTAAAATACTGGCAATACTCAAACTCCTTAGCATTACTACAAACATCGTCTGTTCATTAGTAATATCCTGCACTATAAATAACGTACCCAGCAATTTACCTTGAACTTGCAAAGCACCACCACTTAAAACAAAGTGGTTTTTGTTGATTTGGTAAACTTGGGGTTTAATTGACATATTACTAAGAGACATTAACTCAGCTAACGTCGAATCAGATAACAAATCTAAATTGGCAGATTTTATCAAGATTTTATTATTAGCACTTTTTAGCCATAATAATGTATTCGTATTTGCCAAGTTATTAATAGCTTTTTGTACTCCTGTTTCCGGTTGCATCATTTGACTATAAAGTTGAACATCATGGGGCAACCTGTCAACTATTTGTTGAATATTATGCTTATGACTATCAATCAGAATTTTCTGCATTCTCCAACTAGTCCATATAGCAAGACTACCTAATATTAAAGCTGAAAATACAGCAATTCCCACTGTTAGTCGTAGCCGTAAAGAAAAAATATCAAACTTTCTGAGTTTCTTCACTTTTTTAAGTATGATTTGGGTGTGGAGAATATTCTATTCAAATATATTAATTCTCATAATCTCAGTTCTGGGAATTCTTAAAAGCTTTATTTTAGCTGTCCTCAAAAATTTTTATATTCCTCTCTATTAAGAATATAAACCTACTTAATAATAATTGAATTAATTTAATCTGAGAATTAGCTTAATATTTTTGCTGCTGTTTGTCTTTCATGAAAATTGAAATACTGAGTCATGTTAAGTAAGCTTTCATGTAGACGCAAAAAAGCTTTACCTATCTTGTTATATTACTTAAAGCCGATGATGAGATTTGAACTCACGACCTACTGATTACGAATCAGTTGCTCTACCCCTGAGCCACATCGGCGTATACAGTAAAATATCATAGCATAATTTATTGATGATAAAACCAAATTCTCCAAAAAATCTCAAACCCCAACAATATGAACGTCTCAAAGCCGAAGTAGCCGCACCCTATCGGGGGTTAAGGCAATTTATCTATATTGGTGTCGGCGCTTCCGGCTTTATTGGTGCATTCGTTTTCTTTTTTCAACTCCTAGCAGGACGCGATATTGAACAAGCAGCGCCTAATTTCGCAATCCAACTAGGAGTAATTGGGTTAATGGTCTTTCTCTGGAAATGGGAAAACAGGAAGAATAGGCAAGAGGCAAAAGGCAAAAGGCAAGAGTAAGTAATAGGACAAAATTAATTACATAAACATCTGGACTGAAATCCTTAACTGGCAAAGGATTGGTAAATAAATAATATGTAATTAATTCTGTCTAGGTACTTAAATATTCCCCTACCTCCTACCCCCTACCTACTTACCAGTTACCAAATAGGGAGAATTAATGGGTTGAACACGACCAGCATTAACCAAGGCTTGATACACAAAAGCCGCAATATCGGCTCTAGTTGCTTGACGCTTAGGAGCAAGTTCTTTAACAGTGGGATAATTAATGACTAATTGCCGTGAAGTTGCCGCAGCCACTGGACCAACTGCATAACCGGGAATTTGACTAGCATCAGTATAAAAGTTGATCACAGTTTGAGCATTTGCAGTTAAACCCAAACCATTAGCTAAAGCAACTATTGCTTGCACTCTAGGAATTTGTTGCTCTGGTTTAAAAGTTAAATCAGGATAACCAGATAGGAATGGACTACTAGAAGCTGTTTGAATGGCACTAAAAGCCCAATAATTGCTTTTTACATCTTTGAAAGTAATCGCTGTCCGTGTTGCTGAAGGTTTGAAAGCCTTGTTGATAATGGCAGCAAATTGAGCGCGAGTTACAGGTTCATTGGGTTTAAAACTACCATCTGGAAAACCAGCGATAATATTTTGAGAAGCTAAAGCCTCAATGTAAGCTTTTGCCCAGTAACCTGTTTGCACATCTTTAAAGGCAGTATTTCCAGTATTCCCAGTATTGTTATTAGGAGGCGTAGTCACCGTAGTAGCGACAAAATCAATAGAACCGGAAATCTTTTTCTGATTAATATCGTTACCAATTGCCGTAATCTTGCCTTTAGTGGAATTGTTCACATCATAACGAGCGTTATCACGGATGAGATTACCACCAGGATTGCTACTAATACCAAGGTCAGGTGCGGCATTAATAGTAGCGACTATACCATCCTGAGTATTATTGCGAATTGCGTTTTTACGGAGTATGGGTTTTGCCGTATCATTGATATAAAGACCACTTTTATTTTGGGTGATGTTGTTGGCCTCTACTAAAGGTGTCGAAGTACCACCAATTGCTAGACCAAAACCATTACCTTGAAATAAATTACTACGAATCGAACCTTGGGCAGATTTAGTTACGGAAATTCCCTGACCCTGGTTTTTCAAAAAGATGTTATTTTCAATTTGGGGATTAGCTGTACCTGTAAGATAAATCCCGTCTCTATTGCTGTTAGTAAAGGTACTATTTTTGATCACAGGACTACTGGATTCTAACCAGATAGCAGTTCCCCGTGAATTAGGATTGGTAAAAGTTAAACCTGTAATGGTAGTATTATCGTTAGCTAACAGTGTAATATCCTGTTTTGCCCAGGTACGACTAGTGTAAAAACCACCACCGATAACTAAGATTCCTTCACCTTTATTGGATTCATTACCTTGAAGTGTCACTCCTGAGTTGAGGACAAGAGGAAATGTTTCACCGCTATCTTTACTATAGCTACCAGGAGCAACTTGAATTACTGTCCCTGGTTGAGCTTTAGAAAGAGCAAAGGTAATGGTTTTATAGGGTGCGGCTGTAGTTCCAGAGCCGGAGGTATCTTGTCCTGTGACTGAATTAACATAAATTACAGTAGCACTTGCGGGAGCTTGGGCTGTTAAAATTGGGGTAGCACCAGCGTTAACTTGACTAGGTATGAGAGTAGAACTACCAGCAATTATTAAGAAAGCTGTCAGACTGGTTTGCAAGGATAAACGAGAAATGTAAAAACCCTGATTTTTCATTTTTTTTACTGAATTATGCGTTTAATTATGGTACTTTCGCCGGAGTCTACGGTAACAGATATTTATCTGTAAAACCTATGACAAACTATACCGGATGATTAGCGCTTATTCAGCTAAAATTCTCATTAAAAAAATTAGGTAATGTACCACCTCAGTGACCCATTACCCATTACCCATTACCCATTACCCATTACCCATTACCCATTACCCATTACCCATTACCCATTACCCATTACCCATTACCAATTACCCATTACACATTACACATTAACA
>CAINGU010000119.1 GCA_903848645.1 uncultured cyanobacterium
TGCCGCAGTTTGTGCTAATTCAAAAGCCAATTCTTTGTTAGCTTTAGCAAGTGCTATTTGTGCGTCTTTAACAGAAAGATTACCAGGTTTAACCTTGGGCATCATCTGTACTATTTCTTGTCCCACAACCTGATGTTGAACGATCTTCCTCTGCACCCCACTATCCTGCTGGACAACATGAGTCAATTCATGTGCGAATAACTCCTGCCCATCCCTACTACCAGGATTGTAAGCACCCTGTCGAAAGAATACATCCTGCCCCGTGGTAAACGCCTTCGCCTGTATCGCCTGACTCATCTGATTCGCCTCCGAGCCAGTATGTACCCGCACTCTACTAAAATCCGCTCTCATAGCCGGTTCTATCTTGGCGCAAAAGGCTGCATCTAATGGTGCTATATCTCTCCAAATCATCACTATTATTTAACATAGGCTAAATCACCCCAATTAATTTCAGTTAGCGGATGGCAGTAGTCAATTCATTTTTGGTTGTGCCATTTATAAATTTAATCGGTAAATAGGGACAACAGCGTACCAATCTGGAGTTTCTGTCCAACCATCGCCAGTCCAACCTTTATCTGGCTCTTCACTGTCAAGATAAACTGCTAAAAATGCCTCAGCATCTGCACGTTCTTCAAAAATACCGTGAGAGTTGAGAGACTCTTCCCATTTAGCTATTTCTTCATGGTTGAGAAAAACATCTCGGTTGGCAATAGCAGACCAAGCCGCTTTAGTAGTTTCACCTACGTCATAACCAAGAAATTCCCAATCTTCGGACGGATTATCCCCTAACATGAGCAATTCATATTGAGTTACATTCATCGCTAACATATCTCTTAATAGTAATCTATAAGACATTTCAGCTTTTTCTGGTAACATATCTTCCAGGCTTAAGCCACGATAGAGCAGTTCATCAGGAATGTCAGTAAAGTTTCCTAATTGATATCGATTCATCCCTTCATAAGTTTTAATCTCTTTATCATGAATCGCATTTATTGAGTTTTTTATCACTATCAAAAATCTTATAAATTTCATTGTTTTTAGTTATCTAAGGAGTAATACTAAGAGATTTTAAGATATCATTCAGCGTAGTTCCCGGTTGTAGAAGAACATGGTTTCCATGTCCACTTGCTGGACCTTCATAAATATGAATGCGCGACCCAGGAGGATTTCCTATAGGAGATGTTCCAACTTGATTATGCGTGATCCGAATTGAAAACTTTCCATCCAATGATTCAATAATAGTAGACACACTTGTATTATGCCGACCTCCTGTTTCAGTGCGGATACGATAGTAGGAAGTCAGCAATTTTTTCAATTCAGGAGCAAGATTATTAATTGCACAAGGAATATTGCCATTTCCAGCTATCTGCCTAAAGGTTGCTCGGAATTTATATATGTCACCTCTTGCTTGCTCAATTTGTCTTCCTCGCTGCTCAATTGTGCCAATTAATCGCTCTACGGATTGTTGGCGTTTAGCTCTTCGGCGCGAACTTTCCTGATTTCGCCATTGTTCCCGTTTCGTCAGACGTTCGCCAGGTTTAGGTCGATAACCTCGCTTCTCCATCTGGGATGGTTTTGGACGTAATCTAGTTTTTTGTAACTGGTTTTCAAGTTGTTTAATTTTATCAACAACTGCTTCTGGATTTTCAGTGGCTATTTTCTGTAGCTTACTTAATTCTTCAGCTAACTTACTATTTTTAGGATCAGCTAATTCTTTAGCAAATTCTGTAGCAAGTTCACCACAAGTGGAACACCTAACTATCTTACCATTAGCCAGAACTTTTAAACTATGACCCTCCTTAGTAACTCGTTTGGCAATAACTCCCTCTGATAGCATTTTCATACCATCAGCACCATATTTTTTAATTACATTATTACGATGTTTATTCAGCCATTTAGTAGCATTAGAATTCTTTAAACCATCTTTTACTAAAGCTGGTATTTTGATTTTAGTTAATTTCTCTGCCAACTTAGTAACACCGGGAATTTCCTTAATGATTTGGATAGCTTTAGTAGATATTTTTCCTGCCCATTTTGCCCCAGTTACCCCACCAAAAGTCAAAACAGCTAAAGCAATCTCAGTAATAGCATAGCCAATCACCCAACCCCGAAATTGCCATTTCTTCCACAAATCTGGTTCATTCCACTTCTTCTGGAAGTTACCCAACCAAGCTTGCGCTAAATCTCCCCAATTAATGCCAGTAATCTGATTCCACAGATTTTGTCCA